>ONJX01000001.1 GCA_900318255.1 uncultured Prevotellaceae bacterium
TGGACGACCTGTCTGTCTCCCAGTCAAGCGCGCTTGTGCCATTACACTCTGCGGCCGGTTACCAATCGGCCTGAGCGCACCTTTAGAAGCCTCCGTTACGCTTTTGGAGGCGACCACCCCAGTCAAACTACCCGCCAAGCAGTGTCCGCGCAACAACGCGCGTTAGGAACCAGATGACGGAAGGCCAGTATTTCAACAACGGCTCCACGGGAACTGGCGCCCCCGTCTCGCAGCCTCCTGGCTATCCTACACATCCGACACCCGGTCGCAATGCTAAGCTGTAGTAAAGGTTCACGGGGTCTTTTCGTCCCGTTGCGGGTAATCGGCATCTTCACCGATACTACAATTTCACCGAGCTCATGGTTGAGACAGCCGTTTACCGGGGCTTCAATTCAAGGCTTCGGTTGCCCTGACCTCTCCTCTTAACCTTCCGGCACCGGGCAGGTGTCAGACTGTATACGTCATCTCTCAACTTCGCACAGCCCTGTGTTTTTGATAAACAGTTGCCTGGACCTATTCTCTGCGCCTCGCCTTGCAGCGAGGACCCCTTCTCCCGAAGTTACGGGGTCAGTTTGCCTAGTTCCTTAACCATGAGTCTCTCGAGCGCCTTGGTATATTCTACCCGACCACCTGTGTCGGTTTACGGTACGGGCCGGCTGGGCCTGGAGCTTAGCGGATTTTCTCGGGAGCATGCTTACCGCCGCTGTCGGCTCGCCCGGGGGCTCGCCGTACTGTCGGGGATCGGCACAGACGGTGGATTTGCCTGCCGTCCGTTTACCTACCTCCCTTCAACGCGCTATTCCGTCAGCGCGCGGGCGTGTCACTTCTCCGTCTCCACATCGCAGCCCAGCCGGGTAGCGGAATGTTCACCGCTTGTCCATCGCCATCGCCGCGCGGCTTTGGCTTAGGTCCCGACTGACCCTGATCCGATTAGCGTTGATCAGGAAACCTTGGTCTTACGGCGGGGAGGTTTCTCGCCTCCCTTGTCGTTACTTATACCTACATTTGCTTTTCCGCGCGCTCCAGCACGCCTCATGGCGCACCTTCCGCGCAGCGCGGAATGCTCCCCTACCAACCACACACATCGTGTGGCTCCACGTCTTCGGCACCGGACTTATGCCCGATTATTATCCACGCGGGACCGCTCGACCGGTGAGCTGTTACGCACTCTTTGAATGAATGGCTGCTTCCAAGCCAACATCCCGGCTGTCGGGGCGGACCCACCTCGTTATTGTCTTCAACTCAGCCCGGATTTCGGGGCCTTAGACGGTGGTCTGAGTTGTTCCTCTCTCGGACACGGACCTTAGCACCCGCGCCCTTACTCCCTGCATTAGACAAGACGGCATTCGGAGTTCGGCAGGACTTGATAGGCGGTGAAGCCCTCGCATCCTATCGGTCGCTCTACCTCCGTCTGTCACTGCAGAGGCTGCACCTAAATACATTTCGGGGAGTACGAGCTATCTCCAAGTTTGATTGGCCTTTCACTCCTACCCTCACGTCATCCGTAAGCTTTTCAACGCTTACCGGTTCGGACCTCCAGACGGATTCACCCGTCCTTCATCCTGCGCAAGGGTAGATCACTTGGTTTCGCGTCTGCCTCCACTGACTGCTCCGGGACTCGTGCCCCTTAACCTCGCCAGTGACGGCAACTCGTAGGTTCATTATGCAAAAGGCACGCGGTCACGCCACATGGGCGCTCCCACCGCTTGAAGGCGCATGGTTTCAGGGTCTGTTTCACTCCTCTGCTCGAGGTGCTTTTCACCTTTCCCTCACGGTACTTGTCCACTATCGGTCTCTCGGTAGTATTTAGCCTTACGGGATGGGCCCCGCTGGTTCCCGCAGAATTCCTCGTGCTCCGCGGTACTCAGGTGCCGGCTTGCCTCGCGCTCGGTGTTTCGCGTACGGGTCTGTCACCCTCTACGGAGCCAGTTTCCACAGGCTTCCGCTACACCTCACGCGTCGGCGCGCCGCCGGTCCTACAACCCCGGGCGCGGCCGCAGCGACCGCCCCGGTTTGGGCTCTTGCGCGTTCGCTCGCCACTACTTGCGCAATCATTGTTATTTTCTCTTCCTCCGGGTACTTAGATGTTTCAGTTCCCCGGGTTCGCCCACCGCAGTGTCCCGCGGTGTGGCGGCATCGCTGCCGCCGGGTTTCCCCATTCGGACATCCGCGGGTCGCAGGGCATTTGCCCCTCGCCGCGGCTTTTCGCAGCTTGTCACGTCCTTCGTCGCCTCCGAGAGCCACAGGCATCCCCCATGCGCCCTTTTTGTCTTTCCTTAGTCCTTCGTCACAGAACACCGCCCACAACGGCATGACGCCGCAGCGGCACATGGGTGCCTGTGAGTGCCTTATCGACCTATTGATATCTTGTCGCTCGATTGCTCTTTCAACTCGATTTCTTCGCTTCGATTTCTCAAGACTCGCCTGCCTCTAAGGGCAGGCCTCTTTACTCTTCGCGTTCCCAACATGTCAATGACCTCAATATCGTGGAGGATAACGGACTCGAACCGTTGACCCCCTGCTTGCAAAGCAGGTGCTCTACCAGCTGAGCTAAACCCCCGTCGCCGCGGCGCCGATGGCGGCCGCAGGTCTGGTGATATTTGCATATCTGATGATTGCGATGACCAGGAAACCTGCCAGGCCGGCGCGAGACGCGGAGGCGCTTCCGCTGCCCCAACGGCGCGAGCCGCGGGCGTCTCTCCTCATACTCTGTCAACTCCATCGTGACCGGACTCCTTGAAGGCGTCACGGACGCGGGGCCGGCGGTCGAACGGACCATCTCTCCAGAAAGGAGGTGTTCCAGCCGCACCTTCCGGTACGGCTACCTTGTTACGACTTAGCCCCAGTCACCTGTCTTACCCTTGGGCGCTCCTCGCGGTCACGCACTTCAGGCACTCCAGGCTTCCATGGCTTGACGGGCGGTGTGTACAAGGCCCGGGAACGTATTCACCGCGCCATGGCTGATGCGCGATTACTAGCGAATCGTCGCCGCCTGGCTTCCCGCTGTGCCCCGCCATTGTAACACGTGTGTCGCCCCGGACGTAAGGGCCGTGCTGATTTGACGTCATCCCCGCCTTCCTCACAGCTTGCGCCGGCAGTCTCTCCAGAGTGCCCGCCACTACGCGATGGCAACTGGAGATGGGGGTTGCGCTCGTTATGGCACTTAAGCCGACACCTCACGGCACGAGCTGACGACAACCATGCAGCACCTCGCACAGGGCCCCGAGGGGAGATCCTCTTTCAAGGACTGTCTCTGTGCGTTTGAGCCCGGGTAAGGTTCCTCGCGTATCATCGAATTAAACCACATGTTCCTCCGCTTGTGCGGGCCCCCGTCAATTCCTTTGAGTTTCACCGTTGTTGAGTCACCCAACCCCCAGTCGGGCCGGATAACCAGTATTCATCGTTTACCGCGTGGACTACCAGGGTATCTAATCCTGTTCGATACCCACGCTTTCGTGCCTCAGCGTCAGTCGGGGGCTCGGAGGCTGCCTTCGCAATCGGGGTTCTGCGTGATATCTATGCATTTCACCGCTACACCACGCATTCCGCCTCCGTCGCACCTACTCAAGCACCCCAGTATCAACGGCGGCCACGGGTTGAGCCCATGGATTTGACCGCTGACTTGGAGCGCCGCCTGCGCACCCTTTAAACCCAATGAATCCGGATAACGCTCGCATCCTCCGTATTACCGCGGCTGCTGGCACGGAGTTAGCCGATGCTTATTCTCCGGGTACTCTCACTGCGGCACACGTGCCGCACGTTACTCCCCGGCTAAAGCGGTTTACAACCCGTAGGGCCGTCTTCCCGCACGCGACTTGGCTGGTTCAGGCTCCCGCCCATTGACCAATATTCCTCACTGCTGCCTCCCGTAGGAGTCTGGTCCGTGTCTCAGTACCAGTGTGGGGGACCTTCCTCTCAGAACCCCTACGCATCGTAGCCTTGGTGGGCCGTTGCCCCGCCAACCAGCTAATGCGCCGCATGCCCATCCCCTACCGACTCGTCTTTCCCCGCACGGTCGCCGTCGGGTGGTGTTGCCACCTCCCACGCTGCCCCTCGACTTGCATGTGTTAAGCCTGTCGCTAGCGTTCATCCTGAGCCAGGATCAAACTCTTCGTTGTGTATTATCGTCTTTTCTTTTTTTCTCTGTATAAAAAGATGCCACGAACACACCGACGGTCTCCCGCTCATCCACAATGTAACGCCTCATTGGTGGCCAGCCGCGAACGCCTCACCCGGCGCGCGCCCGTTGCGGGCGGCGGGGAGGACTGCGGCTGCGCCGTTAATCTCACCTGTCACTAGGAATCTTGACTTCGGGGAGCTCCGCGGAATCCTCGCTTCCTTGTCTCTCACCTGCTTGTCAGATTTCCTCATCGCAAACATGTCAATGATCTCTCATAGGCTCCCCGGCACTCCCGTCAAAAAAACCGCTCAACTCGGGCGGACGCCCTCGTGAGCCGAAAAGCGATGCAAAATTACTGCCGCCGCACGACATGGCAAAATATTTCGACAAGAAAATCGCAAAAACAGACGTTTTTTAACACCTCTTCACACTTTAGCCTCCCCCTTGAAGATATTTTAATAGAAAGGAGGCGGACGAGCCCCGCTGTCTCACGCATGCAGCACTGGACACTCCTAAACCATTTTAGTGAAAGTGACGCCTGCAACCCACTAACACCAACGACAATCACCTGCTCGACACTCACACACCCCACCATAAAGACGGCAGCGTGCAACACATTATTATATAATATAAAGGCTTGGTCGCTCATGCCGCGCACTTGTGTGAGGTTTCACTTCGCAACACACTGATTAATCTCGAAATCCTTGCAGATGTTTCATTGCTGGAAAAAGAAAACATATATAAACCTGCTCTGCAATTCTGCCATGAGGCGTATAACTTGAAGGGAATTTATTGGCACGGTCTTTGCATTCTTAAAATAAAGCGTTACCTTTGCGGCGCTTTTATTTAAAGAATAAAAAAAATGGGATATTTAGTCACCGACAACAAGAAGGTTACCACCAAGCGCATCCGTGAGATGAAGCGCACTGGCGAGAAGATAGCAGTATTGACTTCCTACGACTACACCATAGCATCGCTGGTGGAGCAGGGAGGCATCGACATGATTCACGTGGGCGACAGCGCCAGCAACGTGATGCAGGGCAACGCCACCACGGTGCCCATCACCCTCGACGACATGATAGTGTATGGCCGCACTGTGGCCCGTGCCTGCAAGCGCGCCATCACTTGCATCGACATGCCATTTGGCACCTATCAGGGCGACCCTTACAAGGCTCAAGAGAATGCCGTGCGCCTCATCCAGAGCACTGGCATCGACTCGGTGAAGTGCGAGGGTGGCAGCGAGATACGCAAGGCGCTGGAACTGATCATTCGCACCGGCATCCCGGTGTGCGGACACTTGGGCCTCACGCCCCAGTCTATCTACCAATTTGGAACCTATGCCCTGCGCGCGCAAGAGGAAGCCGAGGCTCAGAAGCTCATCGACGACGCCAAGATGCTGGAGGAGATAGGCTGCTATGCCGTGGTGCTTGAGAAGATACCGGCAGCCCTCGCCAAGAGGGTGACCGAGAGCGTGGGCATCCCCACCATAGGCATAGGCGCTGGTGCCTATTGCGATGGCCAGGTGCTGGTGATCCAGGATATGCTGGGCATGAACATGGGGTTCAAGCCTAAATTCCTGCGCCACTACAACAACCTGAGCGAGCAAATCATCACCTCGGTGAACCACTACGTGGAAGACGTGAAGAACGGCCTCTTCCCCAATGAGGACGAAAGCTATTGAATTATATTTCTATTACTTAGTTAATATATCTAATCAGCCTTCCACCTATGTCTTGACCTAAGTGGAGGGCTGATTAGATTGCATAATCCCACTATAATCTTAATAAATACTAAAATTCATAACAACATAAAATATAATTTATAAAAATTACCTATATTTGCAATTATATTTTATGTTATAAACGATGACAAAACACACAATGGGGAATAAATTGCCCCGCAAACTTGAGAGAAACCTTAAAATTACAGGTGAGCAAATAAGGCTTGCTCGCTTGCGTCGTAATCTTTCGCTTGAACAAGTTGCCGAAAGGGCGTGCTGCTCTATACCTACGGTGACAGGCGTAGAAAAAGGTAGTCCCACGGTTTCAATGGGAATATATCTGCGTGTCCTATATGCCCTGCAACTCGATGAAGACATTTTGCTGTTAGCTGGCAACGATGAGCTAGGAAGAAATCTTCAAGACATCTCTATCACTAGAAAACGTGCCACTAAAAAAATGTGAATGTGATGAAGACTCTTTATGTATATGCCAATTTTGATTGGCTTAAAGAATGTGAGCTAATGGGCATTTTGTCCTATGAACGCGTGCGTGGTCGCGATAGTTATGCTTTTGAACTTGACCGACAGTGGCTAATTAAACATAGTGATGTGATATTAAGCGCCGATTTGCACAATTTTCCAGGCAAACAATATAGCAACAAGGATATTTTTAGCTGCTTTTCAGATTCTTTGCCCGACAGATGGGGCAGAACTCTTGTTGAAAGACGCGAACTCATTGCCGCCCAAGAAGAACAACGCAGTGCAAGGATTCTTTCATCTTTTGACTACCTAACTGGCATTGATGATTTCTCTCGCATGGGAGCTTTAAGATTTAAAGAATCTCCCGAAAAAGAGTTTATTAACTCATATCCTGTGCTAAAAGT
The DNA here is from genome assembly GCA_900318255.1 of uncultured Prevotellaceae bacterium. Taxonomy (GTDB): domain Bacteria; phylum Bacteroidota; class Bacteroidia; order Bacteroidales; family Muribaculaceae; genus Sodaliphilus. The sequence goes on from ONJX01000001.1 coordinate 6,725, forward strand.
CCCTCCACTTAGTACGGTAAGAGAATTGGTGCATGCTGCTCAAGAAATAGAAAAGTGTGAAAATGAGAATATGCTTCCAGAAAAGAAATGGCTTGCACAGTTGCTTGCTCCTGGCACATCGCTTGGAGGAGCTCGCCCCAAGGCAAGTGTTGTTGACAATAATAACAACTTGATGATAGCAAAGTTTCCATCAAGGAACGACATTTATGATGTGGGGTTATGGGAACATTTCAGCCATTTGTTAGCACATAAAGCAGGAATAGAGGTAACTAATACTCAAGTTATTGATAGCGGAAAGAAGTATCATGTTTTTCTCTCAAGACGATTTGACCGCAATAGTAAAGGACAAAGAATTCATTTTGCTTCCTCATTGGCTTTACTGGGTTTTAGCGATGGTGACGGTGCTCGCACTGGAAAAGGATATCTCGATATAGCAGATTTTATCATTCAAAGTGGCTGCGATGTACAAAAGAATCTTGAGCAGCTATATAGAAGAGTGGCCTTCAACATGTGCATAGGTAATTGCGATGACCATTTTAGAAATCATGGATTTCTTCTCACTAATAGAGGTTGGACTCTGTCGCCAGCTTATGACTTGAATCCGTCACTTTCTTTCAACCATAGCCTCTTGGTAAACGAATGGTCAAACTCATCGGATATAGCACAGTTATATCATAATTGTGATAAGTTTTTTCTTGAACAGGATGTGGCAAAAACAATAATTGATGAGGTGTGTGAAGCTATGAGACAATGGCGCACATTAGCAATAATGCTACAATTACCAAATGTGGAAATCAAGTTGTTTGAAAAGCGTTTTGATGCCTGTGCTCAGTCATGGAGAATGAGATAAATAAGTAATTAAGTCCGCTTAAAAAAGTGGCATTTCTGCGGCTTTTATTAAAACTGAGTCCACTTTAAAAAGTCGCTATTTTTGAAAACATCAAACAAAACAGCCTAAGAGGACAAATCCAACTGACTTAATATCAATAATATAGAATTCGTTGTAATTCGTTTAATTCGTGTGCTTTTATTTTTTTAAGTGGACCAAGCCTCCTATCAGTGCTTAGTCCACTTCATTTCATTCAATTATTCGCCCCACTCTCCACGCAAAGTAGCAAAGTAGCCTTGAAAGAATAATTGGTTTTAAAAGGGTGAGTTGTTATTGCCAATGGTACCCTGGAGGTCGTCGAGGGTCATGGTGCCGTAGATGATGATGACCGAGGTCTCCTTGTCGTGCGCAAGCAGCAGGAAGATGTTTTGGTCGCTGCCCGCCTTAAAGTAGATTGATGCCTGCTGGCCCTCTTCGTCAACATCGATCACGCTCTCGAAGCCGTCCTTGTCAATCCACTTTTCGCACTCTTTAGAGAGTTTCTTGGCAGCCTCGGGTGTGCTTGCCGCGACGATTTCAAGGCGTTCTACCTTGTCGGCAAAATTGCCTATATTGAGCTTGCCGCCGAAGCCTTCTCGCCCGAGCTTGCCTTTAGAACTCATCATCTTCATGGCGGCCTTGCCTATGGTGACGCACGAAAAACCCTCCTTGCCCTTGAATTGCTTGGCAAATGAGCCCTGCGCGCTTGCCGTGATGCCCACTGCGAGCATGAGAATGAGTATAAAAGAAATTGTCTTTTTCATAACTAAATTAAATGTTGCTGAATTGTATTGTTGATATCGTTGATTTTCTCGTTGGCATCGTCGAGTTGCTCCATGCCTTTGTTGAGAACTGTAGAGAATTTCTCGAGTGCCGCTAGAGCAATCTCCTCGTCGCTGGCGCTGAGCACGTCCTCACTGTGAACGCTGGCTTTAGCCTGCGCCACATGTTCCACATTATTTTTAAATGCACTTGCCGCCTGTGCGCGCCGCTGCGGTTTAGCCTTCAGTTGCGGCTGCGACGGCACCGTGGCGACAGCGGCATCATCCACTGGCTCAACAGCTTGCGCTGGAGAGACTTGCTCATTTTTCTCAACTTTAGCTATAACTGTTGGTGGGTCGCCCTCGCTCACCTGCCTGGGGTTATCACGCAAGAGCCACCACCCCACTGCCAGCAGCACTGCCACGCTTGCGGCAGCGGCCCAGGCGGCACGTTTCTTAAATAGCGGGACAACCCTTGCCGTGTGGCTCTCCTTAGCCTCGTGAGTGTCGTGTGCATCCCACTCGTCAATCTTGCCGCTGAGCGTTGCCTGCAAGTCGGCAGGAACTTCCACCTCATCATCCATCTGCTCTAGTGCCTGCATGAGCAAGGCATCGGCATCATCACCACTGAGCGCTTGCCGCAGCTGCTGCTCCTCGTCGAGAGAGGTCTCGCCGCGGTAGAACTTTTCTAGTAATATGTCCAGGTTGCTGTTGTTCATGATGATAGCACGTTTTTAAATTGGTTCCTAAGTGACTTTCTCGCTCGGCTAAGGAGCACTCTTGCGTTAACTGCGGTGAGACCTGTGGCCTTCTCAATCTCCTGCATTGAGCACCCACCCAGGTCGCGCATCCTCACCACTTGCTGCTGCTGCGCCGGCAGCCGTGCCAGGCACTGGTTGAGCAGCTGGGCCGTCTGCAGCCGCTCGATGTGCTGCGAGGCATCATCGCCGGCAGCGATGGGCAGCTCCTCGGGAGGCTTATCTACCATGTCGATGCCCGCCGCTCGGTGCCGGTCAAGACACAGGTTGCGCACGAGCGTGACGCAATAGGCCTGCGGGTTGTTGATGGAAGAGAGCGAGTCGCGCCGGCTCCACATCTTCATGTAGGCATCCTGCACCGCATCTTTTGCGTCGTCCTCGTTGCCAAGCATGAGGAATGCCACCTTATAGAGCTTGGCGCTCAGAGGCAGGAACCGCTGTTTAAACTCTGTGGCGTCCATCCACTCCCCTCCCCTCGGCTGGCACTACTTGCCCAAGTTTATCATTTTACCGGCATTACTTGGGTCTATCTTGCCCTTTATCAAGACGATAGCCGCCTCGTCCTTCTCAACGGCCAAAATGAGCATTGTGCTGATAATCTTGCCATCGCCCTGAGTGAGGATAAGGGCGTGCTCGCCGTCCTCGTCGGCATCGACCATCACGTCAAAGCCCTCCACGCCGTCGTCCATAATCTCTTTGAGAGCCGCCAGTTGCTCGCCCACCGGTTTCTCAATGGCCATCACATTCATCTCGTCGATGTCCTTCATCAGCTTAGCCTGCTCGCCCCCCGCGCTCATCGCCATGGCGAGCATGCCCTTGTCAAGAGTCATGCGCTGCACATTATCGGCCTGCGGAAAAGCGTTAAGCACCTCGTCGAGAGTCTTACCAAAGCCTGTGGCACAAATCATCGCCACGAGAGCCAGAACTAAAAATTTCTTCATGATTCAAAAATGTTATTTGGTTAAGTAAATAAAAGTCGTCTCAATAATCACGACGTAAAGGTAATAGAAAATGTTACAACAAAAACCAATTTTTTTCAGAAAAAAGGGAAAAAAGTATTATCTTTGTGAGCAATTTAAAAAACTGCATGTCATGAGCGAGAATTATATAGTATCGGCGCGTAAGTACCGCCCAGCGAGTTTTGCCACCGTAGTGGGTCAGAAGGCTCTCACCCACACCCTTAAGTCGGCCATCAAGAACGAGCAGCTGGCGCATGCCTACCTGTTTTGCGGCCCTCGAGGTGTGGGCAAGACCACGTGCGCCCGCATCTTTGCCAAGGCTATCAACTGTGAGCACCTGGGTGCCGACGGCGAGCCATGCAACGAGTGCGAGTCGTGCCAGGCCTTCAACGAGCAGCGCTCCTATAACATCCTGGAGCTCGACGCCGCCAGCAACAACTCGGTTGACGATATCCGCAACCTCACCGACCAGGTGCTTGTGCCTCCACAGATAGGGCGCTACCGCGTGTTTATCATCGACGAGGTGCACATGCTCACTCAGGCGGCGTTCAACGCTTTCCTCAAGACCCTTGAGGAGCCACCCCACTATGCCATCTTCATCCTCGCCACCACCGAGAAGCAGAAGATTATCCCCACCATCCTGTCGCGCTGCCAGATCTATGACTTCGCGCGCATCACGGTGCCCGACATCGTGGAGCAGCTGCAGCGCATCTGCCAGGACAAGGGTGTGACTGCCGAGACTGCCGCTCTTAACGTGATAGCCCAGAAGGCCGACGGCGCTATGCGCGACGCTCTGTCGATCTTTGACCAGGTGCTTGCCTCGAGCGAGGGCAACATCACCTATCAGGCCGCTATCGAGAACTTGAATGTTCTCGACTATGACTACTACTTCCGCCTTGACGAGGCATTTCTCACTGGTGATGTGCCCCAGGCGCTGCTCATTTATAAGGAAATCAGGGACAAAGGCTTCGACTCGCTGTTTTTTGTCAACGGCTTGGCTCAGCACCTGCGCGACCTGATGGTTGCTAGCAAGCCACAGACGGTGGGTCTGCTCGAGATGAACAACGACATTGCTCAGCGCCATGTGAAAGAGGCTGCACGGTTCACCCCTCGCTTCTACTACATGGCTATGGACCTGTGTAACAGCTGCGACCTGCAATACCGCGAGACCAGCAACAAGCAGTTTGTCGTTGAACTCACGCTAATCAAGCTGTGTCAACTCATGGGCGGCACGCCAGTGCAGCAACCGGCACAACCTCGAGTGCAGAAGATTGCAGCCCCTGCCGCTGCTCCGGCTGCTCCATCCCAAGCGCCGCAAGCGGCTCCTGCGCCTGCCCAGCCTGCTGCCCCGCAGCCCTCTACGCCCGTCCAGCCCGCACCAGCGCCCCAGGCGGCTCCCACGCCAGCAGTGTCAGCCCCACCCGCGCAGCCCAAGCCGCAGTTTGCGCCCTCCACGCCACCACCTGCCGCGGCAAAGCCCATTGCCACTGCCCCGCGCATCCTCATCAACAAGCAGCCCACTGGCACTACTGCCATCGACAGCAACAGCGCGCCACAGCCTGCTGCACCCAGCCACACCACCCAGTTCACCCCCGAGCAGTTTGTTCAGGCCTGGAAGCAATATATTGAGCAAAATCCAGGCGAGATAATATTGCTTAGCGCGATGCGCAACTCCTTGCCACAAAGGGTGAACGACACCACCTATCTGATTGAGGTAGAGAACACTGCACAGGTCGAGGCCATCAACAGCAGCATGACCAAGCTCCTGGGTTTCCTGCGTCAGCAAGTGGGCAACGACATGGTGGCACTAGACATCAAGGTGTCGCCAAAGGGCGTATCGGCAATGGCTAAGACCGACCGCGAAATTGTTGCCGACATGCGCCAGCGCAATCCTGAGTTCAACAAGATGGTAGATGATTTTAAGCTCACGCTGAATTAGATTTAGTAAAATAGTAGAGCAGTAGAATAGTAGAGCAGTGGAATAGTGGAGCAGTAGAATAGTGGAGCAGTAGAATAGTGGAGCAGTAGAATAGTAGAGCAGTAGAATAGTGGATCCACTGCTCGATTGCTTTATTGCTCAACTGCTTTACTGCTCTACTATTCTACTACTCGGGCAACTCTATGTCTCCCTCAAAGACTTCGGTGGCAGGGCCGCGCATGTAGATGTGGTTGTCGCTCGCGCGCCACTCTATCTCGAGAGAGCCACCATCCATGTCGATAGTGGCCTTGCGACTGGTGCGCCCGGTAAGTGCTGCCGCCACTATCGTGGCGCAAGCTCCTGTGCCGCACGCCATGGTAATGCCGCTGCCACGTTCCCACACGCGCATGCGCAGGTGGCTCTCGTCAATCACCTGTGCAAACTCGATGTTGCAGCGCTGCGGGAAGCGCGAGTGGAACTCAAGCCCAGGCCCCACCTTTGCCAGGTCGATAGCCTCCACATCGTCAACAAATATCACATAATTAGGATTACCTATCGACACAAACACCCCCTCGGGCAACGGCTCGCCCTCGGTCAAGAACTGAGTGGAGTCGCTGAGCACCGGCTCCATCAGGTCAACGGTCACGCTCTGCACCTTGTCGTCGTCGTCAACGTCGAGATAGAGCATCTTCACTCCGGCACGCGTGAGCATGCTGATGGTTCTCTTGCGGGTGAGCCCGCGCTCATACACATATTTTCCCAGGCACCGGCTTGCATTGCCGCACATCTGCCCCTCCAGGCCGTCGGCATTGATGATGCGCATGGTGAAGTCGGCCTCGGGCGAGCGGCCTATCAGGATGAGTCCGTCGCTGCCAATGCCCGTGTGAGGCTTGCTCCAAGCAATCGATGCCTTGCTGGGGTCGGGGATATTATTGTGCTCGGTATCAACATATATGTAGTCGTTACCCAAGCCATGCATTTTCACAAAGTGTATCTTTTTCTTCTCCATGTCGCATAAAAATATTGGTTGTGTCCACAAAGATAGGCATTAAGTTTGAGTCACCCACTATTTACCCGACGAAAAAACAGTTTTTATTGTGCCCGTGTATAGAAAAAGTATTAATTTTGCAAGCCTAACCCTAAAACAAAAATTATAATGAACCCATACAATTTTGATGCTATCATCGACAGGCAAGGCACTCACTGCAAGAAAACCGACCAACTCACGTCGCTGTTTGGCCGTGACGACTTGCTACCACTGTGGATTGCCGACATGGACTTTGCTGTGAGCCCCGAAATCAGCGCGGCTTTGGTGTCGCGCTTTGGCGACCATCCCATCTATGGATACACACTCCCCTACGACGAGTATTGGCAATCGATTATCGACTGGCAACGCCGGCGCAACGGCTTCGAGATTAAGCGTGAAGAGATGACCTTCATGCCTGGCGGCATGCCTGCCCTGGGAATGATTCTCAACTTCTACACCCAACCTGGCGACCGCGTAGTGCTGCAAGAACCAGTATATTATGACTTCAAGGATGTGATAGAGGGCAATCGCCGCCTGGCAGTGCGCAACAACCTCGTGCCCACCGGCGACCACTTCTACCGCATGGACCTCGACGACCTCGAGCGCGTGTTCATCGAGCAGAAGCCACGCCTGATGGTGGTGTGCAACCCGCAGAACCCCATTGGCATAGTATGGAGCAAAGAAGAGCTACAGCAAGTAGCTGCCCTGGCTCGCCGCTACAACGTGATCCTCTTCAGCGATGAGGTCTTTGGCGACATCACCCTCTTTGGCCACAAGCACATCCCGCTGGCTACCGTGAGCGACGATGCGGCAGCCATGACCATCACCTGCGGCTCACCAGGCAAGACGTTCAACATTCCTGGCCTTAAAAGCACATGGCTGGTAATCAAGAATCCTGAGCTGCGACGCGAGTTCTATCGCTGGGTAGAGGTCAACGAGCTGTGCAACGCCAACATCACGGCGCTGCTTGCCACCGAGGTGGGCTACCGCTATGGCGAGCCCTGGCTCGAAGCCTGCAAGAAATATATTGAGCAGAATGTGCTATATGTTTCACAGTACTGCAAAGAGCACATCCCTGGCATCTATGCCATCAAGCCCCAGGCGTCGTTCCTGATGTGGCTCGACTGCCGCCGGCTGGGCCTTGACCACTCACAATTAGTGAAATTCTTTGCCAATGACGCCCACCTAGCGCTCAACGATGGCGAGATATATGGCGTGCCAGGCTACTGCCACATGCGCCTTAACGTGGGAACTCCGCGGCAACGCCTTGAGCAAGCCATGCACCAGCTCGAAGCCGCAGTTAATTCTTTAAAGCGCAATGCATAGCACAATGCATAATGCATAATGCACAATGCACAATGCACAATGCTTAATGCACAATGCATAATTCATAATCATAAAGCATAATATACAAATTGCAGCACTTCGCTTGTGAAGTGCTACTTTTTTAATGTTGTTTTGGGAAGATGATGTAGAATAATTTTGCGGTGATTATTAACACTAAATCCACATTATTCATGGAAAACCGCAACCAATTCTACGACCTCACCCAGAGCGAGATGCTCGCCTTGTGGAAACAAGTGATGCGTCTTGACACACCGCGACGCGACTGCGCCGTGGAGTGGGACGACGGCATCGACCTCGACGCCCTGTTGCTCACACACATCAAGCAGTGGTATGCCCACCAGCTCGCCACCGCCCCGGCCCACCTGCTGCCCATCGACGACGTGAAGGAGCAGGTGACGCTCACCGCCAGCGGCGGCCTGGTGGCCGCCACCATCCCCGACCACTGCGTGCGCCCCGTGGAATGGCGCCTGGCTGGGTGGCAGCGCAGCGTCACCGAGTTTCTTGACCCCTGCACACACGAGGCTATGCTGCAGCTCAACGAGTGGACGCGCGGCGGCGACTGCGACCCCGCCATCATCGACTACGGCTTTCAGCTGCTCATGACCAGCGACAGCAATGAGCCCCGCCTGGAGATGGCACGCTGTGTGGTGCGCCCCGCCGACGGCACCTACCAGTTTCACAGCGACCTGCTCGCCACCATCCCAGAATGGAAGCCCACACCAATATAGCATCCCACGTCGCAAAAGTGCCATTTATGGCATTTTTGCGACGTAAAAAACTTGATATTTCAGGATTATTTATTAATTTTGCATCGCAAAAGTGCCATTTATGGCATTTTTAAGACGCAAAATTACAATTATGATTATAAATCGTCCATTCTATTTAAATAGACTCATACAAAATAAGAATAATGGTCTAGTTAAAATTGTCACTGGTCTGCGCCGTTGTGGCAAATCGTTCTTGTTGTTTGAATTATTCCATCGTCACTTGATTGAAGTTGGAGTTGAAGACTCACACATTATAGAAATCGCACTTGATGATTTGCTCTATGAAAGCTTGCGCGAACCTCACGCGATGCTTCAACACATTCACAACAGGATTCTGGACTCACACCAATACTATATTGTACTCGACGAAGTGCAGATGATGGAAAGCTTTGTGGATGTGGTAAATAGCTTGCTGCATCTGAGAAATGTTGACATTTATATCACTGGCAGTAATTCACAATTCTTGTCATCGGACATATCCACTGAATTTAGAGGTCGCGGCATGCAGATTCATGTGTTCCCACTCTCGTTTAGTGAATTTTTTTCGGCCTACGATGGCGACAAGCGTGATGCATGGAGAGATTATTATACTTATGGCGGCCTTCCTAAAATAATGTCACTAAGCGATGAGGATAGTAAGGCTGAATACTTGCATGACTTGTTTCGCGCTGTATATATGCGAGATATAATTGAACGGCACCGCATTAAGAATGAGCACGAAATGGAAGAGCTTGTGCAAATTCTAGCGTCAGCAATAGGCGGCGCCACTAATCCCACTAAACTATCAAGCACCTTCAAGAGCGTGAAGCATGTGAGCATATCACCCAAGACGATAACAAACTACATAGGCTATATGGTCAATGCCTTTATTCTCGAACGCTCCATCCGCTACAACATTAAAGGGAAAAAATATATCAACACCCTGTCGAAACACTATTTCACCGATTTAGGCCTGAGAAATGCCATTCTCAACTTCAGACAACAAGAAGAGACACACATCATGGAGAACATCATTTATAACGAACTGAGGATTAGAGGATTCTTGGTTGATGTGGGATGTGTTGAGCAAAAGACCACCAGCGCCGATGGCAAAACTATACGTCGCCAACTCGAAGTAGATTTCGTGGCAAATAAAGCAAGTAAGAGATATTATATTCAATCGGCATTCGCTATGCCAACAGCCGAGAAAGAGGCGCAAGAAAAACGGTCACTCATCGCCACTAAAGACTCTTTCAAGAAAATAATAGTTACTGGACAAGACATTAAAGCCAAGCGCGACCCTAATGGCATTTTAACAATTAATATTATTGATTTCCTGCTTGACAAGGACAGTTTAGACTTTTAACTCAAGTTTTAAACTTGAAGGTTAGAGGTTATTGGGTGGAGAAGAAAATGCGATTAAGCGTGACAAAGATGTCGGGACAAGGCGGCCTTGTCCATGCCTTTTTAGGGGCGCTGGGCGTTAGCCTCTCTAACCAGCGAAAATGAACGTTAAGTGAGGAAAAATCTAAAATTTTATGATTTTTCCTCACTTAACGTTCAAATCAACCTCATTGCGGCGGGTTAATAATGGCGTGAAACATTGATAACAGCAAAGCAAAAGCGTGGCGGCGCTCGTTGAAGGCGTGCCACGCTTTGCTGTGCTATGCGTTGCTCCTCGTGGTGCTGCCACAGGCAAGGGGGGGCATTACTCCACAGCTAGCTGCTCGCCACCATCCACGCCTGGGAGCAGAGCGCACCTGTACTGATGTGACAATTTCATCAACCCGTACAAAATGTATTAAAATTATGTTTACAATCCATAATTTCCTTATTAAAGACAAATGAACATACGACATTATAAGGCATAATTAAGTGCTTAATTTTAGTTTTTGCGACAAAAACATGCTAAATAATTATGTTGCAAAACATATTTGTTAACTATTTATTACATTTGCTCATTTTTGTCTTGAAAAAATTTGCACAATCAAAAAAATCTTATCACTTTTGTGCTTTATTTCGTTGATTGAATAAAATCGCAATGAGACAAAACGAGTAAGAGAATCATAAAACGTATATTAAAATGAAATCACTATTTATTGCTAGGAAAATGTGCACATGACGCCACCAGGCAATCGCTTTGCTGGCCATATTGATGTCAACCATCAAACTACCATGTTGCAACAATGAACTTATCAAACCGCAACACAATTATAGTTTATTGACATTTTTTTAAAAAAAAATTTGCATATTTATAATAAATGTGTGATATTTGTACTTTATTTCCCCGAAAAGGTGAAAAAAGATTGCAGCCAAAATGCGATTTTGATTCTCTATTGTGAAGAAAATAAAGTTTTTACAAACTAAATATTTAATAAATTATTAACAAAAAACATGTGCGTATGAAAAAGTATTTTGCATTGTTAGGTGCATTGTTACTAGCATGTGGTAGCGCCAGCTACTCTCATGCCGAGCAGGCACCTCAAGCCATGTCGACACAGCTAACCAACGTGTCGGGCACTGTGACCGATGAGAATGGTGACCCCGTGATTGGCGCCTCAGTATCAGAGATTGGTACTACTCGCGCTACGGCCACCGACATCAACGGCCGCTTCAACCTTCGTGCCAGCGGTAAGAGTAAAATCCAAATCTCTTACGTGGGTTACAAGACAGTGACTCTTGAACCAGGCAGCAACATGAACATTCAGCTTACCGAGGACAACGCTCTCCTCGACGAGGTGGTAGTTGTGGGCTATGGTCAACAGAAGAAAGTGAACCTCACCGGTGCAGTTTCGGTAGTTGACATCGACAAGACCCTCACCTCTCGCCCCGAGCAAGATGTATCGAAAGCTCTGCAAGGAGCCGTTCCTGGCCTCACCGTTATCAGCAACAACGGTGACATTGGCGAGTCGCCAACTCTCACCATCCGTGGTGTGGGAACATTGAGCAACGGTGCCGCCTCTAACCCTCTCATCGTGGTTGACGGCGTGGTTGTTGACGACCTCACAATGATTAACGGCAACGACATTGCCAGCATCAGCGTGCTCAAGGATGCCGCCTCTAGTGCCATCTATGGTACTCGTGCCGCCTTTGGTGTGATCCTGATCACCACCAAGACCGGTAAGAAGGACGACCGCATCAACATCCGTTACAACAACAACTTCTCTTGGGACCAAGCAACCATGCTCCCCGACTACCCCGATGTGCCCACTCAGCTTAAGAGTGCCATCATGGCTAAGGCACGTGCTGGTAGCGGCTCGGTAGAGCTCTTCGGTATGTACTTCGACCAGCTGCTCCCCTATGCCGAGAAGTGGAAAGAGCAGAACAGTGGCCGCAAGGGTTACGGCGAGATGCGCCCCTACGTTGACGAGAACGACGTGGGTGACTACCGCTTCATTGGCGGTCAGCCCATGTATTACGCCGACTTTGATGTGACCGACATCTGGTATCGCAAGGCTGCTCCTGGACAGAGCCACAACGTGAGCGTTGACGGCTCGAGCGGACGCACCACCTTCCGCATGGCCTTTGGCTACAGCGGCAAGGAAGACTTGATGCCCTGGAACACCACCAAGCGCACACGCTACAACGCCTCGGCCAACATCCAGACCGACTTCACCGACTGGCTGACCGTGGGCGCACGCATCAGCTACAACCGTCGTTTCACCGCACGCGCCGAGACTTGGAACAACATGTACCAGTACATCTGGCGCTGGGGCTCGTTCTTCATCCCAAGCGGCACTATCGATGGTCTTGACTTCCGTGTAATCGCTATGCAGAAGGATGCCGACCGCCGTCGCATCACTCACGATGAGATGAAGGCCACTGCTTTCTTCAAGGCCCACATCACCAAAGACCTTACCCTTAACGGTGACTTCACTTGGCAAGTTAACGACGCTAACATGAGCTGGAGCGACTTCCCTGTATATAGCTGGAACTGGAACGGTGTGAACCCCACCTATGTTGTGGGCAACGGTTCAGTGGGCACTTCTCGCAGCAATGCCAAGGCTCAGACCTGGATTGGCAACATCTATGCCGAGTATATGAAGAGCATCAACGATGCCCACAACATCAAGATCATGATTGGTGCAACAGGTGAGAAGCGCAAATTCGACGAGTTTGACGCCTATCGCAAGCTGCTTTATGACACTGCTTATCCCGAGCTTAACCTCACTTATGGTGAAAGCACCACATGGTCGATTGGCAGCAGCACCAGTGGCTACATCAGCCGCTTCGTGCCCTGGATGCGTGGCGACTATGCTACAGCAGGTTACTTTGCTCGTGTCAACTACGACTACAAGGGCATCTACCTCTTTGAGGCCAATGGCCGCTACGACGGCTCTTCGAGCTTCCCCAAGGATGACCGCTGGGCATTCTTCCCCTCGTTCTCTCTGGGCTATCGCTTCAGCGAGGAGGCTTACTTCGAGAAAGCACGCGACGTGGTTTCTAACGGTAAGCTGCGCTTCTCTTATGGTACCATCGGTAACGAGGCTATCGGTAACAATATGTTCATCTCTACCATTGCTGCCGGTCAGCTCAACTACCTCGACAACAGCGGTGCCAAGTACAACTACTTTGGCTTGCCCACTTGGGTATCTCCCACTCTTACTTGGGAGAAGATTAAGACCATCAACGTGGGCCTTGACCTCGGTTTCCTCAACGACATGATCACCTTGAGCGCCGAGTGGTTCCAGCGCACCACTAACGACATGCTCGCTCCCGGTGTGGCTCTGCCAGCTAGTGTGGGTGCCGCCAGTCCTTATCGTAACAACGGCTCGCTGCGCTCTCGCGGATGGGAGCTCACCATCAACTGGCGCAAGCAGTTCAACCGCGACCTGGGTCTCTATGCTAACTTCAGCATTGGCGACAGCAAGGTGAAGGTTACCAAGTGGGACAGCGCCACCAGGCAGATTGGCCATCCGCTCAGCACCACTTACGCTTATGAAGGCGAGACTTGGGGCGACATCTGGGGATTTGAGACCGACCGCTACTTCACCGAGGCCGACTTCACCGGCAAGAACCCCGACGGCTCGTGGATCTATGCTCCTGGCATAGCCGACCAAACCGGCCTACAGAGCGATAACTTCGTTTATGGCCCTGGCGACATCAAGTTCAAGGACCTCAACGGCGACGGTGTAATCGACGGTGGCGCAAGCACTGCCGAGGACCACGGCGACCTCAAGGTGATTGGTAACTGCCTGCCACGCTATGAGTACAGCTTCCACATTGGTGGTACTTACAAGGGCTTCGACCTCGACCTGTTCTTCCAGGGTGTGGGCAAGCGCAACATGTGGACTCAGTCAGCATTCGTGTTCCCAATGATGCGTAACGCCGACTTGGCAATCTTTGCTAACCAAACTAAGTACAACGTCTATGACCCTGCCAATGGCATCGTGAACATCAGCGAGAGCAACGACTTCCCATGCCTGTGGCCAGGTAATGAGCTCGGCGGCACTGTCAATGGTATCTCCAGCGAGGGTGGTTGCCACAACTACTACCCACAGACCAAGTACTTGGTTGACATGAGCTACCTGCGCTTGAAGAACATCACTCTGGGTTACACTATTCCACAGAATCTTACCAAGAAGATTTACATCCAGAACTTGCGCCTCTATGCAAGCGTCAACAACCTGTGCCTCCTTTATAGGGGCAGCAAAGACCTCCCCATCGACCCAGAGATGAACGCCGGACAAGGCAGCTTGGGCCTTGGTACTTGGGGACGTACTTATCCTGTTACCCGCAGCTGGTCGGTTGGCTTGCAAGTGACTTTCTAATGTGAGACTCTTTTAACTTGTAAGAATAAGTATTAGATTATTAACATTCAATAAATTTTGAAGTTTATGAAAAAAACATATTTATTAGGACTTGCCGGTCTCGCATTGCTTTTCGTTAGTTGCAACGACATGCTCGATGTGACTCCACGCGACAAGTTCACTAACGACCCTGCGTTCTGGAATGACCAGAACAGAGTATTGAATTATACCAATACTATGTATTCTAATAATTTCTCGGGCTACGGACAGGGCATCGATGACCCCTATTTCAGTAGCTTGAGTGATGACCAGGCCGACCCCGATTTTAACAACTGGACATTTACCAGTGTTCCAGGCTCTTCGGGATACTGGTCTGACCCTTACACCGAGATCCGTCGATGCAACTATTTGCTCGACAACATGGAGTCTTCCACTATTGCCGATGCCTCTAAAATCAGGTTCTGCGCTATTGCTCGCCTGATGCGTGCACGCAACTATTTCCTACTTGTTAAACGCTATGGCGATGTGCAGTGGCAAGACCACACCATTACCGACGTGAACGATGAAATAATTAAGGGCCCACGCAACGACCGTGACTACGTGATGGACAAGGTTCTCGAAGACCTCGACTATGCTATCGCAAACATTGGCTCGGGCGACAAGGCTTCTTGGAGCAAGGACCTGGCACTGGCTATGAAGAGCGACATCTGCCTCTATGAGGGAACCTACTGCAAGTATCGCACCCAGGCCGACAACGGCAAGGGTCCCGACAACGCTCGCGCTCAGAAGTATCTCAACGAGTGTGTCAACGCTTCGCAAGAACTCATGAACGGTGGATATGAGCTCACTAAAAACTATGGTGAGATATACAACTCTACCAACCTCAAAAACAACAAAGAGATTATCTTCTACCGCAACTATGAGAAGGATATGCTCGGCCACAGCACTGTGGACTACACCAGCGGTTCTACTGCTCAGCGCGGCATCACCAAGGACGCTATCGACGCATTCCTCTTCCTCGATGGCAAGCCTCTGGCAACCACATCTATGGACAAGAGCGACAAGCCCGAGAGAGTGCCTTACTACATGATTGGCCTCGACGGCAAGATCGTCAAGACCGAAGATGGCCGCGACTCTATCCGCGTTGATTCTAAGAAAAATCCACTTTGGGTTTACTCTATGGAACAGCCATTTAGCGTTCGCGATAAGCGGCTCTCGGTAATTGTTGATAAATTCCTGGCATTCAAGGGTTACGGACATGCCCGCACTTGGCTTGCCGAGATGACATCCTCTACTGGCTACACCATTGGCAAGTACTACACTACTGCTATGGGCGCTTCTCCACAAGAGCAACTCACCTACTGCAACGAGATTGGCAAGGGCTACACCGATGCTCCTATCTACTACCTCTCGCGTGTTCTCCTGAACTATGCCGAGGCTAAGGCAGAGCTTGGTAACGCCACACAGGCCGACCTCGACAAGAGCGTTAACCTGCTTCAGGTGCGTGCCGGTCTTCCTGGCATGACTCTCAACCCCGAGGCCGACCCAGCAAACAACGTTGGCGTTAGCAGCCTCATCTGGGAGATTCGCCGCGCTCGTCGCTGCGAGCTCATGACCGACGGCTTCCGCTACTGGGATCTCGTGCGCTGGCACATGCTCGACAAGCTCGACACCAACAAGAACCCCGACATCCGTCGCGGTGCCAACTTGAGTGACGTTCCTGATTGCGAAGTTGACCTTGACGGTGGATATGCTATTCCTTACACTGCCACCCGCACCTACGACAAGAAGTACTACTTCTATCCTATCCCAGCCGGACAGATCAATGCCAGCCAAGAAGGCACCACTCAAAACCCCGGTTGGTAATCCTCGAGTTTAGATTTAATCTAGCATAACCACGAAGCGGCTGCATCAGGTGATGCAGCCGCTTCTTCTGTTTATGGAGGCACCCATCGCAACTAACAAGGAGGCCGCTCAAGGCACACCCTGCCCTTAGTTTTCATCTATAAAAAACAAGCGATTGTATATTAGATTTTGGGAGATATGAGCTTTTGCGCTACCTTTGCAGCGTGATTTAGACTATAAAAACCAAAAAGACTTTCACATTATGAAGATATTTTCAAGAATACTAATTATCGCCATGCTGCTAGTGGCTGTAGGCTCGGGAATTGCCCGAGCGGCCATCATCAACGGTATCCTGGTTGACTCCAAAGACACTACCGAGCTCATGCAGGCTAACGTGGCGCTGCTGCGGGCCACCAAAGACAGCACCTACGTCACCGGCACCGTCACCGACCTCAGCGGCGTGTTCAACCTCGAGAACGTGCAGCCGGGCCACTACCTGCTCAAGTGCAGCTACATAGGCTACGACGACGTGATAAAGCGAGTAAACGTGGGCAACGACGGCCGCGACGTGAACATGGGCATCATTGCCATGAGCCAGAACACCGTGGTGCTCAAGGAAACAGTGGTGATGGGTGTCAAGACTCCCATCACCGTGAAGGAAGACACCATAGAATATAATGCCGACACCTACAAGACCCAGGCCAACGCCGTGGTAGAAGACCTGCTCAAGCGACTGCCTGGCGTGGAAGTGAGCAGCGACGGCAAGATCACTGCCAACGGCAAGGAGGTGAAGAAAATACTCATCGACGGCAAGGAATTCTTCAGCGACGACCCCACCATGGCGTCTAAGAACATACCCGCCGACATGGTTGACAAGCTGCAAGTGGTGGACCGCAAGAGCGACCTGGCAAGGCTCACCGGCGTCGATGACGGAGAGGACGAGACAGTCATCAACCTCACCGTCAAGAAAGGCATGAACAACGGCTGGTTTGGAACCGTCACAGCCGGCTATGGCACTAACAAGCGATACCTGGGCAACGCCATCGCCAACTACTTCAACAACGGCAACCAATACACCTTCACCGGCAATGCTAACAACACTAACAACGTGGGATTCACCGACGGCGGCGCATCGCGCTTCCGCCGCTTTGGCGGCGACCGCGGCATCACCACCTCGCAGATGCTAGGCTTCAACTTCAACGTAGGCTCTAAAGACGATGAGCACTTCCGCATTGGCGGCGACCTCACCTACTCACACACCAAACGCGACACACGCACCAGCACCAGCCGCCAGAACATATTCACCGACTCCACCAGCTACCGCGACGCCCTCTCGATGGCACTCGACCGCACACACAACGTGAGAGGTAACTTCCGCCTCAAGTGGGAAATAGACTCGTGCAACACCATCGACTTCAGGCCCAACTTCTCGTTCAACTTCAGCCACAGCGAGAGCAGCGACACCTCCATGACACGCGCCGGCGACGCCATGCGCTCTCCCGTCAACCGCAGCCTCAGCTACTACGACAACCACGGCAAGAGCTACGAGTTTGGCGGACGACTAATCTACAACCACAAGTTCCGCTATCACCCTGGGCGCAGCTATAGCGTATTTCTCAACTACAACTACAGCAACATCGACGAGGACGGCAACACCTACACACGCAACAACTATTACCTCAAGGACGAGGAGGAGACCATCGACCAGGTGTATGACAACCTGCGCAAGACTAACAGCGTGAACGGACGCCTGAGCTGGACCGAGCCGCTGGGCGACGTGAAAAAGGCACGATTCCTCACCCTCTCCTACAGCGCACGCTACAACGTGACCAAAGCCACCAAGAGCGTCTATGACATCCTTCGCAACAGCGATATGATGCCAGTGCCGCCACTCACCAAGAGCGACATCATGCTCGACATTGCCACCAACCCCACCATGCGCTCAATGATTGCACAGAGCTATGGCAACTACGCCCTGCAAGACGCCGCACTGCTGAACGAGATCATCGACGTGGAGCTAGGGCCAGAGCTCGACCGCATCTTCAACGAGAACCAGAGCAACGACTTCCGCAACAAGTTCTTCAACCAGGACTTCCAGCTAGGATACCAAAAAGTCACCAAGGAATATAACCTCAACGTGGGCTTCTCGGTAACATCGGCAATGTCTAAGAGCACCGACCTCATCAACAGCGAGCGCAACATTCCCTCGCGATGGGCTTGGGCAGTGGCACCATTCGCCAGGTTCCGCTACAAGTTCTCCAAGACACGCAACATCGCCATCGACTACCGCATGCGCAGCAGCCAGCCCACCATAGCACAGCTGCAGCCAGTGGCCGACGTGAGCAACCCATTGAACATCGTCATCGGTAACCCCGAGCTCAAGCCCACATTCACACACCGCATGAGCGTGCGCTTCAGCGACTTCAACCAAGACGCACAACGAAGCATCATGGCAATGGCCAACGCCAACGTGCAGCAAAACAGCATCATCTCAACCATCACCAACGACCCCACCACCGGTGGACAGACCACCACCTACACTAACATTGGAGGCGTGTGGGACGCCATGGCCATGAACATGATAAGCTTCCCCTTCAGCGACAGCAAGGCATGGTTCTTCAACAGCAACATCTTTGCACGCATCTCGCAGACTAAAGGCTACAACGACGGGCAATTCAACCGCAGCACAGGCCTCAACCTCAACATCGCCCCAGGAATAGCCTACCGCACTGCACTCTTCGACATAGAGCTGCGTCCACGCTACGGATACCAGCTCACACACAACACCATGCAAGACAGCCGCGACCGCAACGTCCACACCTGGGGAGCCATGTTCAACGGCACCTATTCGGCACCTTTCGGACTGGTAATCAGCACCGACCTCAACTTCAGCTCCACATCAGGCTACAGCACCGGCTACGATACCAAGCAGTGGATATGGAACGGCTCCATCGCCTACCAGTTCCTGCGCAACAAGGAGGCATCAATCCAAATATCGGTGTATGACATCCTGGGACAGCAGAAGAACATCAGCCGCACGCAGACCGCCAGCTACATCCAGGACGCCATCTACAACTCGCTAGGCAGATACGGAATGCTCACTTTCACCTACCGCTTCACCACCTTTGCCAAGGGGCAAGAACCCAAGAGCAAGAACGACGACTTCCGAGGACCAGGTGGCCATGGCAGGCCTAGCGGGCCTCCTCCTGGCGGGCGACCAGGCGGCTTCGGCGGCGGACGACCACCATTCTAAAACCAAATCTATAACACACACATATACATATACATACACAACCTCACAACACTCCACACTCCATAACATTTCATCAAAAACAACATCCTCACCAACCGTCGAGCTGCCAAAACATCATGGCAGCTCGACAGCATTATAAACAATCTCTCCAAAAAAATTAAATAACCAAAATAAAAACCAACAATCTCAAAATTTCAGAAAAAAGGGTCGGTTCTTTTTGTCCGATTTTCCTCCATTTTCGGAAAAAGGGGTCGGTTCTTTTTGTCCGATTTTTGTTTACTTTTCGACATTTTGACTACAATTTAGCGATTTTGTTCCGTTTTTAACTATTTTCATCAAAAAAATCGGAAAAAGGGGTCGGTTCTTTTTATCTGATTTTTGGTAGATGATTTTATGTTTTTTAACTTTTGGGGATTAAAAAGATTTGCTTTTGGCTGAGCGGCTTAATTTTGTATGCGGGCACGGGAATATATAATATTATTGTGTGTGTTTGCGTTTATCATAATAACTATAAACAATAAAGACTATAAACTATGGCTAAGATATTTAAACTGATAATGCTGCTGGCGATGTCGCTGTGTGTGCCTGTGGCAATGGCTAGCGACAACGGCGACATCAAGCTGTGGAGCGACGGCCCGCTCACCTGGAGCGACTTCCACCAGCTGCTGCCACCCACTTCGAGCCAAGCATCGCAGCTTGAGGTGGAGCTCAACGCCACTCCCATCGAGAATGGCACTGGCGCCAATGCCACGGTGCGCCTCGAGACCCGCGCCATCATGCACCGTAACGCTAGTGCCACGAGTGCCGCTCAGAGCACCCCTGAGCGCCTGCGCTACCACCAGCTGCAGTTTGACCTGCTCGAACTCATGCGCCGCCATCTGCAGGATGAAATCAACAGTGGCATTGATGGCGCCACAGCAGAGAAACGCCTGAAATACTACCAGGACCTTTACCGCCAGCGCGCGCGACAAATTGCCCAAGAGACTAAGAACGGCACACTTGAGGCTGCCGTGGCGAGCTGGGAAGACAACATCGAGAGCCAGCTCATTGCCGTGGGCACACCGCGAGTGCCACAGGTCACCGCCATGCAAGGGTGCTACGGCTTCTATGCCGGTGTGGGCTATGACTCGCCCACTGGCAAGCTCCGCAACAACTTTGGCGGTAGCGTCATGTTTCATGTGGGTCTTACAGGAGGCTATAAACGCCTCAGACTCAAGGCCGATGTGGCATTTGGTCAGCCTTCCTACCGCAACGACAACATCTTCAACATCGCCCCCGACGACGAGGGCCGTCCGTTGCAGGGCAACAACTCGAGCCATGCCACTCACATCATGGCAAGCGTGCAGCTGGGTTACACCGTGCTTAATGCGGGCCGCCTGAGCATCACGCCTAACGTGGGTGGCTTCTACAACCATTATGGCTGGGACATCGCCAACTATAGCTGGGACAAGGATGATGAGGGTCGCGACGTGCGCAGCATCACCAGTGTGGAGAAGCGCAACCTTAACAACTTCAGCTTCATAGCATCTATCGACTTTGACATCAACCTAAACAGTGGCGTCACTAACACGTCGCTCACTGGCGCCACTCACCGCGAGCGCTGGACCTCGTCGTTGCGCATCACCCCCTGGCTTGCTCACAGCAAGTTCAGCAAGTGCGACCCTGCGGTGAGCGGCATGCACATTGGGGTCAACATCAGCTACCTGGGCTTGGCTCGACTGCTGAGGCTGTGATAGTTAAGTGTTAAGAGTTAAGTGTTTTTTTAGAACAAGCTGACGCTTGCACTACTCAACACGACCAGCGCTCACTAAGCACTTCACATTTAACTCTTATCACTTAACACTTATCTTCTTATCTTTTTATCTTTTTTTAAGCCTTCTTTATCTTGCAGTTATTAATCTTTGTTCTACTTTTGCAGTCCAAAAATAATGTGAGCCACCCACAGTAATGAGAAGCATCTTAAAAATAGCACTCTTGTTCTTGCTCTTGTCGCCACTGGCTAGTGTGGCACAGGCGCAAGACGCTGCTGCGGGCATAGAGCTGCCGTCGGTGCGCAAGCGCGCTGTCGCCAAGTGGGGGTATGTTCTTAACGCTAAGGGCGACACCATCTACAAGGTGATTCTCAACAACATCATCGTTTATCCCGAGGAGAAGTTTCGCAACAAAGAAGAGGAGGAACTGTACTGGCGCAACGTGCGCGATGTGCGCAAGACACTGCCCTATGCCAAGCTCATAAACCGCACCCTGCAAGAGACCTACGAGTACATTGAAACGTTCCCCACCCAAAAGGAGAAAGAGGACTATCTAAAACGCTTTGAGAAACAAGTCTTTAACCAATATAAGCCCGAGATGAAAAAGCTCACCAAGAATCAGGGCAAGACGCTGATAAAACTCGTCAACCGCGAGACCAACCAAAAGAGCTACTACATCATCAAGGCTTTCATGGGCACCTTCAGGGCAGGATTCTGGCATACCTTTGGGCGCTTCTTTGGCGTGAACATGAAAGACGGTTACGCCCCCAGCAGCAACCGCCACGACGCCATGCTCGAGCGCATCTGCGTCAGGATAGAGCAGGGAACACTATAAGTGGGTTCCATGAGAGACCACAGAACCCACCTCTAGCATTGATGATTTTTACCTTTTTCTACAGATACCTGCTTATAAGCTCAAAGTTCTTTTCGCGAGTGGCATCCTGAATCATAAAGATGTCGATTAGTGCCCAGATGCCGCAGCCACCACCAGTGAGCAGCTTACCTACTCCCATGCCAGTGTCGCCAATATAGAAACGGTCAAATCCCAAAATACCGCCAAAGGCCGACAGCAGCAGTGCCGTGATGGGACTCTTGTATCCCATATAGGCTATGTCATTGAAGGTGTTCTCGTCAAGACGAGATAGGGCCTGCTCCATCATCAGCAACTTATCGGCAGGGAAATACTCTTTGTGAGTCATCAAGAAGAGCTCTACTTTCTGCTTGCTTACTGCTGGGCCAAAAGCTCCTGCTTGATGACCACCAAAAGCTGGTGAGGGACCGCCTGCGTGAGGCATTGATGACGCGGCAAACAAATGCGCCAGTTCGGGCACACTGCCAGCCGGTGCCCAAGAGGGCATGCCATCGGTCCATACCATAGATTTCTCGGTCATTCCGCTAGGAATAAGTTGATTAACATCAAGTGGGCCAATTTGCTGACCATTCACTGATAAATAATACTTTGCCATAATCGTTAGGTCGTTTGAGAAAAATAAAAAAAATGCTAACTCTAATGCACAAAAGTAACACTTATTTCTGAAATCAGCAAATTTTTTTATAATTTTTCAAAAAAGTGGAAGGTGGAACGGGGAACGGAGTAGTCTTCCACGACCCCCGATCCCCGATCCACGATCCACGACCCCCGATCCCCGATCCACCAAGAAATCACAGCCCGGCGATTTTGCGGTCGCGGTTCTGGCGCCAGTTAGTGAAGGTGCCAAAGATGTCGCTCAGCGCTATCACGGCATTAGCGGTCTCGTTCTGGTAGAGTGTGGCACTGTTTCCCGCCACCGTGGCCTTGCCTTGCAGGGCACCAGTCACGCCCGATATTTCCTCTAGCAGCTGCATCTGCAGCTTCACCATCTCGTAGGCCCCAATGTTGGTGTTGTTGACCGAGATCTGCTCGGGCTTGTTGTCGCCATAGTTGGGGTTATAGGGCAAGATGCCGTTGCAGTTGCGCCACACTTTGCGCACGTCTTCCCAGGTGAAGCCGTCGGGCAGCGCCGTCTCAGGAAAGATGAGCACACCCTTGGCGCTGGCCATCATGATGTTGTTAATCAAGGTGATGATTTGGTTCACCGACTTCTGCTGGTCGATGATGTCCTCGACAAAGGAGTGTACCTCGCCGTCGGTGAGCGGGTAGAACTTCATCACAAAGGGGTGCGAGCCATGAGCCCACGGCGAGTCGCACTCGGCAAGCAGGTCGCCCATAGGCGAGAACCAGCGGCAATGCCACACGGTGGCGATGTCCCAGCGCGTGACAAGGCTCTCACTGTTTTTCACCCTAGCACCCGGTGGCAGGAGCCACACCTGCGCCGTGGCCTTGTCGTGGCACAGCAGCACCTCGCGGCTCTCGCGCGTCCACACCTCAATAGCACGGCACTTGCTGGCATCGCCAGGAACCCAGAACGAAGTGCCCTGATGCGCGTCGGCGCCAATGGCATGGGCAAAGTCGAGGGTGCGCCCGCGGCAGTCGTTGCTATAGAGGCGCCGCACCCAGGCGGCCTTGCTGCGTGAGCCTCCCGCCACTTGCTTCAAGAGCTGCGCCATGGTCATGTCGTGAAGCTGCCCCACCATGTCGCAATCGCGCGCCAGCGGGTCGTCATACTGGTTTACAAAGAAGTTGTTGATATTCACATTGCTTACCGCCACTCGCTGCTGCCACAGGTCGTGAACGACGTCGATGCGCTGCACTGCCGTGCCCGAGATGAGAAACTCCTCGAGAGCGCGGCTGTCGAGCTCATCGAGCTGGTTGAGCTGGTGCACACCCTCCACATTCTTGTCATCGACGTGCTGGTTGTTGATAAACTCCGAGCGGTAGCGCCCCACTATGGTCTTCACCATCTGGCGGATGAGGTTGTTAGTCATGGGGCGAGTGCCGCCCTCTAGAAACACCTCATATTCTGAGCGCACGGCACCATGAATATTGGTGAAGGTGTCGCTCCACTGGTCGCCGTAGGCGAAACGCTTGTTGCGCAGCCGCCTGCTGCGCAGCTCACTACCCTGGCACCATGCCCGGTAGGCATTGTGCAAAAATTCTTGATTGGTATTCATGGGAAATAATATTTAAAACGAGTTATCGAGAAATCGAGTGCTCGAATAATCCTTATTATCTAATTGCAAAATAGCTGCGGAGATGGCGCGGGCCATAGCTCACATGAAGCCAGCTGAAGTCATGCTCATTGATGGCCTGATCCACAGGCAAGTTGAGCTGACGCAGCAGCCGGTATAGGCTCTGGTTTTTAGCTCGCGAGCCAGCGGTGATGTCGGCAGCTTGTCCCAGCATGTGCTGGCTGGCCGGCACACCGCCCACCGCCTTGTTGAGCGCAGGGCAGCGGTAGCCGCTGTTCACATGGATGGGCGCACCCCATGCCTGGCGCAGCGGGTCGAGCACATTCTCCACGAGTGCGGTGAGGTTGTCAATCACTTGCTGCGACGGTGTGTTGTCGATGCCCCGCAGCTGGGCTGTAGTGGAGCGTGTGAGCTCCGCAATAGTGAAATACTTCATGATAATTAAAAGTTAAGGGTTAAGAGTCAAAGGTTAAGGGTTAAGGGTTAAGGGTTAAGGGTCATAGTTATGAGTTGACTCTATGATAAAATTTGGCGCAAAGTAAACAAGAGAGAACTAAAGGGAGCAATGTTATTTTCTTAGAGAACAAGAGGACGAGAGGACAAGAGGACAAGAGGACAAGAGGACAAGAGGACGAGAGGACAAGAGGACAAGAGGACAAGAGGACAAGAGAACAAGAGGACAAGAGGACAAGAGGACAAGAGAACAAGAGGACAAGAGGACAAGAGGACAAGAGGACAAGAGGACAAGAGAACAAGAGGACAAGAGGACAAGAGAACAAGAGGACAAGAGGACAAGAGAACAAGAGGACAAGAGGACGAGAGGACAAGAGAACAAGAGGACAAGAGGACGAGAGAACAAGAGGACAAGAGGACAAGAGGACGAGAGGACAAGAGGACAAGAGGACAAGAGGACGAGAGGACAAGAGGACGAGAGGACAAGGCAATAGTAGCCGTCACAGCCATCGGACAAGGCGCGCCTTGTCCCTACTTTACACTTAACATTTCACACTTAACATTTTACACTTTACATTTTACACTTAACACTTAACACTTAATATCGTTCCTCTATTTTGGTTAATTTTAATTAAGCCACAATGGTATTGAGCTACGATTGGGGATATTTTGAAAAAAAAGCCTTATCTTTGTGGGTTTTTTAGAAATATATAGCAAGAAAATAACATTTTATCCACAAGAGATGAAGAGGTATAATCTTATCAACAACGTAATGGGCTGGTTGATATTTCTGGTGGCTGCCGTCACCTATCTGTTGACCATTGAGCCCACAGCGAGCTTCTGGGACTGCCCAGAGTTTATCGCTCAAGGTTACAAACTCGAAATTGGCCACCCACCTGGCAACCCCATGTTTATCCTCGCGGCACGCTTTGCCGCCAACTTTGCCGGTGGCGATGTAGCTGCCGTTGCCAAGTGCGTCAATGCCCTCTCGGCAGTGCTCAGCGCGGCAACCATCCTGCTGCTGTTCTGGACCATCACTCATCTGGTCAAGAAACTCATGGTCAAGAATGGTGAGGAAGAAAGCATGTCGCTGGCTCAGTATCTGGTGATTATGGGCAGCGGTGTGTGTGGCGCCCTAGCCTACACCTGGAGCGACACCTTCTGGTTCTCGGCAGTAGAGGCCGAGGTGTATGCCTTCTCATCGTTCTGCACAGCACTGGTGTTCTGGCTCATCCTCAAGTGGGAGAACCGTGCCGACCATCCCAGCAGCGACCGTTACCTGATCCTGATTGCCTTCATCTTTGGCATCTCGCTGGGCGTTCACCTGCTCAACCTGCTGGCAATCCCCGCCATAGCACTGATTTTCTACTATCGCAAGACCAAGAAGAGCACCGTCAAGGGCTCGCTGCTCACGCTGCTCGTCTCGTTTGCGATTATTGTGCTTATTCTCTACGGTCTGGAACCAGGTTTTGTGAAGATGAGCGGTTATTTCGAGAGATTCTTTGTCAACACCCTTCACACTGGCTACAACAGTGGCGTGCTGTTCTATGCTCTGCTGCTGATGGCCAGCTTTGCCTGGGCACTCTTTGAGCTACATCGCGACAAGAACGAGAACCTCAAGCGTGCGAGCGTGATACTTAGCGTTGTGCTCTCGGGCATGTTCATGATAGGCAGTGGAGGAACGGGCATCACCATCGCTGTGCTGCTCATTGTGGGCTTGATAGTTTATCTGTTCAAATTCAACAAGCGCATCTCACCACGCATCTTCAGCAACATCATCCTAAGCATGATGATGATTTTCATTGGCTTCTCGGCCTATGCCCTTGTGCTCATTCGCAGCAACGCCAACCTGCCTCTTGACGAGAACTCGCCCAACAGCCCCTTCGCCCTCACCAGCTACCTCAGCCGCGACCAGTATGGCAAGTCGCCACTGATTTATGGCAACACGTTCCTGTCGCCAGTGGTAGATTTTAAAGAAGGACCTAACAAATACACACGAGTGGTGAAAACCGACAAGAACCAGCCCGACGAGTACATCGACCTCGGCCCCGAGAAAGACTATAAATATGCCCCCGAGACCGAGATGCTCTTCCCGCGCATTCACAGCCAGATGCACGCCCTAGACTATGCCAGCATCCTGGGCTACAATAGTCCCGAAGAGATAGGAAAAGATGTAACCATTAACTATAAAGGCGAGGACTATCCAGGCTTCCGCAAACCCACCATGGGCGAGAACCTGCAATTCTTCTTCGGCTACCAGCTTCATCACATGTACTGGCGCTACTTCATGTGGAACTTCGCCGGCCGCCAGAACGACATTGCCAGCATGGGTCCTGGCGACGTGGCACGCGGCAACTGGCTCAGCGGCATCCCGGCCCTCGACAATGCTCGCCTCGACAACCTAGAGTATGTCCCCGACGAGTTTGGCACCGGCAACAAGGGCCACAACATGTTCTACATGCTGCCACTGCTGCTGGGTCTCATTGGCCTGCTGTGGCAAGCCTTCTCAGGAAAGAAGGGCATCGAGCAGTTCTGGGTAGTGTTCTTCCTGTTCTTCATGACCGGCATCGCCATCGTGATGTACCTCAACCAGACTCCTAGCCAGCCACGTGAGCGCGACTATGCCTACGCTGGCTCCTTCTACGCCTACGCCATCTGGATAGGCATGGGTGTGGCAGGTCTGTGGAAAATAGCACTATCGCTCATAAATAAGAAGAAAACAAAAACCGAGGATGCTATCGAAGCCTACTCAAGCACCCAAAAGCCAGCTCTGGCGATGGCTGCCATTGCCGCCATCATTGGCCTTGCCGTGCCATTGCAGATGGTGAGCCAAACGTGGGACGACCATGACCGCTCGGGACGCTACTGCGCTCGCGACTTTGGCGAGAACTACCTGCAAAGCCTCGACAAGGATGCCATAGTGTTCTGCAACGGCGACAACGACACCTTCCCGCTGTGGTATCTGCAAGAGGTGGAAGGAGTGCGCACCGACGTGCGTGCCGTGAA
This sequence comes from uncultured Prevotellaceae bacterium, assembly GCA_900318255.1. Taxonomy (GTDB): domain Bacteria; phylum Bacteroidota; class Bacteroidia; order Bacteroidales; family Muribaculaceae; genus Sodaliphilus. The sequence goes on from ONJX01000001.1 coordinate 34,236, forward strand.
CCTGAGCTACCTCTCTACCGACTGGTACATAGCACAGATGCAACGCGCCTCCTACGACAGCAAGCCGCTGCCCATGATAGCTGGCCCCACCACCTATGCCTATGACAAGCGCTTGGGCGGATCATTCAAGGAAGGCATCACCAGCAACGTTGCTATCCCTGTCCAAAAGCTGCTCCAGAATTTCTATAGCGACAACGCTCCTAAGGACGAGAATGATCACTATTTGTTCAGCAGCACTAATGTGACCATTCCCGCCAACGTTGACGCGGCCATCAAGGCCGGCGTGCTGCCCGAGTCGATGCGCGACAAGGCAGTAGAGAATCTTTCGGTCGATATCAACAAGGCTTCGGGTGGTGGCTTGAGCGCTAGCCAAACCATGACGCTCGACCTGGTGGCAAGCAGTATAGCTCAAGGCTGGAAACGACCCGTCTATTTCGCCAGCACAGTGCCCGAGAACCTGTATATGGGTCTCAGACCCTACATGCTCAGCACTGGTCTGTGCTATCAGGTGACCCCGGCACTGCTCAACGACGAGGAGAACGAGATTGAGTGCAACACCGACAAGATGTACAGCATCGTCACCACCAAGTTCAAGTGGGGAGGACTCGACAAGGCCACTAAGGGCAGCATATACCTCGACGAGACCGTGATGCGCATGGTTTCTACCATGCGACTGCAGCTGATGTCGCTTGCTCGCTCGCTCACCATCGAGGGGCTTAATGCCAGCGACCAAATCGCCGACAGCACCTCGACCGAGGGCAAGACACTAACGGCTCAAGCCGCCGACCGCTTCAAGAAGGCCGAGCACATCCTCGACCTCATGGAAGAGAAAATGCCGGCCGAGACCGCTCCTTACCAGAACGTGATGGCACTGCGACTGGCACAATACTATGCCGACATCTACACCTACGGTCACAGCGAGACGGCTCGCAAGAAAGCCATTGCAGTGCTCGACCGCGAAGTGGAGCGCATGGCGCAATACTGCATCTTCTATGAAAGCATGAGCGACAGAAACTTTGCTAATGGCAACATCACCGAGCAAGACCAAAATATGGTGCAGGCAACAACCATGATGTTTGACGTTTACCGCGACGTCAACCCACAAGGGTTAGACAAGTTTATCGATAAATTTGCCCACGTCGAGAAGGCGGGAAGAAAAGTGTCTAGCAACATGATACAAGCACTGTCGATGCCCAGGAGCGAGCGCGAAGCACTCATCCAGCAGCAAAGGGCTGCCGAGCAAGCTCAACAGCAAGCACAAGACGAGCTTGAGGCACAGATGCAAGAACCTGGCCAAGACCAGGCCATGTCGCCACTCAACGACCCTGGAGTAGCCACCGAGCCTAGAGAGCCTGGCTTTGAGAACGAGTTCTAAAGGTGGGTTCTATAAATTAATTGAGATGGATTTTGAATTTATGTCGAGCAGGTTTTTATTCAAAGTTGAAGAATAGTAGCGGGCTACATTTCAAGACTTTTCAAGACTTTAAATAAAAAGATGCCGACAGAAAACAAAATACAACCAAAACATTATTTACTTTTTTCTTAATTTATAGAACCCACCTAAAAATAATCTACACTCACCACACACTCACCACCAAAGGGAGAACCCTAGCAGAATCTTCCTTTGGTGGTAGTTTGTGAGGTAAATAATCTAAAAAATCTAGAAGGTCTAAAAGGTCTAAAAAATCTAGAAAGTCTAGAATATCTAGAAAGTCTAGAAAAAAAACAATAACTATGCTCATAGAACGCCCACCACTGCTCTACCGCATGCTCTTTCCAGAGACCATCTGGCGCATACCGAAGAAGCACAAGACAGTATATCTCACCTTCGACGACGGACCCATTCCCGAGGTAACGCCATGGGTGCTCGACACCCTCGACCGCTATGGCGTGAAGGCCACCTTCTTCATGGTGGGCGAGAACGTGGAGCGCAACCCCGAGCTCTTCCAGGAGGTGAAACGCCGCGGCCACAGCGTGGGCAACCACACCATGAGCCACCTGCAAGGCGCGCACACCACCACACGCACCTATCTGCACAACGTGTTCCGAGCCCACGAGCTCATCCAGTCGCCACTCTTCCGCCCGCCACACGGACTGCTGCGATGGGCACAGAGCAAGGTGCTAAGAGGGCGGTTCACCATCATCATGTATGACCTCGTGAGCCGCGACTACAGCAAGAAACTGCGACCCGAGCAAGTGCTCGCCAACGTGAAACGCTACGCGCGCAACGGCTCCATCATCGTCTTCCACGACTCCTTAAAAGCCGAGCGCAACATGCGATGGGCTCTGCCACGGGCCATCGAGTGGCTGCAAGAAAAAGGATACCAGTTTGACACCATTGGGCCTAAATCAACTTAATGGATAGCACTCATATAAAACATATTGCTCGGCAGCTAGGCTTCGACGCCTGTGGCATAGCGTGCGCCTCGCGGGTCGATGACCAGGCACTGCAGCGCTACCAGCAGTGGCTGCTAAGCGGCAAGAACGGGTGCATGGAGTGGGCAAGCAACCACCAGGCCATAAGGGAGAACCCCGAGCTGCTGCTCGAGGGGGCGCGCTCGGTGATAGTGGTAGCGATGAACTACTACCCGCAGGTATTTCAGCACCCCCAAGCGGCGCAGGTCGCCTACTATGCCTACGGCCGCGACTACCACGAGGTAATCAAGCAGCGGCTCTGGCAACTGGGCCAAGCCATTGAGCAAGCCACAGGGTGCAAGTCGAGGGCGTGTGTCGATTCGGCACCGCTGCGCGAGCGATACTGGGCACAGCGTGCCGGCATTGGCTTCACCGGGTGGAACAACCAGCTCATCATCCCGGGCCGCGGCTCTTATTTCTTCCTGGGAGTGCTGGTGACGACACTCGAGCTGCAGCCCGACGAGCCTTGCCTTGACCATTGCCAGCAGTGCCGAGCCTGTGAGCGGGCATGCCCCAGCGGGGCGCTGCGTTGTGGCGAGACCATCGACGCACGCCGCTGTCTCTCGTGCCTTACCATCGAGCACAAGGGCGACCTGCCACAGTGGGTAGCTGGCGTGATAGGCAACCGCGTCTTTGGCTGCGACGAGTGCCAAAAGTGCTGCCCGCATAACCGCAATGCTGTTGGCAACTCCACTCCCGAGTTCCAGCCCAAACCCGAGCTGCTCACGCTCTCGCGCGAGAACATCCTAGCAATGACGCAAGACGAGTTCAGCAGCATCTTCTCGCACAGCGCAGTAAAGCGAGCCAAGCTCGCTGGCCTGCAACGCAATGCCAAACTAATTCACAATGCATAATTAACCGTTGGTGAAATAAAGTTGACACTGAATTATCTTGAAACATATTGGATTCTAGGCATTAGCGTCGAAGACGCTGGGCGGGTCGAAGACCCGACTTCTATGGCAAGACCAAGAAACTTCTCACACACACAACCACTGACACACTAAAAAAAACATGAAACGAATATTTCTATTTCTAATATTGACAATCGCCATGCAGCAAGTGGCAATGTCGCAGCCTGGCAAGATGGCGGCAGTCACCGGCAAGGTGAGCAACGGCTACGACTTCTGGCTCTATGCTCCACAAGCCTATTTTGACCAACCAGGCGAGAAATTCCCACTCGTGATTTACCTGCATGGGGCAGCACTCTGCGGCCGAGGGCTGCGCTCATTCCACAAGTACCTCACCCTCGACGCCATTGCCAAGGGGCGCGACATCGAGACTATGGTCATCGCACCACAAAACCCGGGTGGTGGATGGAAACCCGAGCGACTGAACAACATCCTGGAATGGGCGGTGAAGAACTACAATGTTGACACCACGCGCATCTATGTGGTGGGCATGAGCCTGGGAGGATATGGCGCGATGGACTTCGTGGGAACTTACCCTCACAAGATAGCGGCAGCCATGGCGCTGTGTGGCGGTTGCTCGCTAAGCGACGTGCAGGGCTTGGGAACATTGCCTTTCTGGATAATTCACGGCACTGCCGACAGGGCAGTAACCATAGCACAGTCCAAGAAAGTGGTAAACGCACTGCATGAGCAGGGCAACGACAAGCTGCTGCGCCATGACTGGCTGCCAGGTGCCAACCACGGCGCTCTAGCACGCATCTTCTACCTGGAGCACACCTATCAATGGCTGTTTTCACACTCCTTGAGCGACACTCCTCGCCAGGTGAACCGCGACATCAACATCAACCTCAATGTAATGTCGAGTGCCTACAAAGGCCTCAACTCACGTGGCACCATCACCAAGGTCTCGTCAATAAAAACTCCCCGTGCCCTACCACAAGACGACGACAACGATGATGATGACCAAAAACAAGAAATAGATTGACCACGTGTGGTCACTTGCCTGGTAGGCTCATAGGCTTGTAAGTTAGATATTTTTGTTAAAATAGACTCTTTTTATTGCAGTTAGAATTTATTTTACTACTTTTGCACTACTAAAAAAGGTTGCAGCAGAATAAAAAGTGAGAATTTCTATCGACAAAGCCGCTATTCAGAGCATGCCGCAGGTGATGTTTCCCGGCGACATATACGTCATCGACTCAATTTTTCATGTGAAAGAAGCGATGAGAGTGCTCATGAATTACCCTATGGTGGGCTTCGACACCGAAACAAGACCCTCGTTCCGCAAAGGCGTGGTACACAAGACCGCATTGATGCAGCTTTCCACACCTCACGAGTGTTTTCTCTTTAGAACCTGCAAGATTGGCGTGCCGCAAGACTTGGCGCAGTACCTCGCCAACGCAAGCTACCTGAAGGTGGGACTATCGCTGCACGACGACTTCAAGATAATGAGCAAGTTTGACAACTGCAACGAGCCGTCGGGATTCCTCGACCTGCAAGACATCGTGGGAGACTACTGCATCACCGACATCAGCCTCCAGAAAATCTATGCCATCCTCTTCGGCGAGAAGATTGCCAAGGGGCAGCAGCTCACCAACTGGGAAGCGCCCACCCTCACGCCAGCACAGCAAAACTACGGTGCCGTTGACTCCTGGGCGTGCCTCAAAATCTACAATTACTTGAAAAGCGGACTTTTCGACCCTAATCTTTCACCATATAAAATATTAGAAGACAATGAGCAAGAGTAAAATCAAGAAATCGGTAGTGTTCCCCATCATCATGCTGGCCTACCTGGCGGCAATGGCATGGATAGGCCGCGACCGCCTCAATCAAGGAGAGTATCTCTACTACTTTGGCATCATAGGCGTGGGGCTAGTCATCATCTTGCTATTGTACCTCTCACTGCGCAAGAAAGAGCAGCTACAGCAGCGCCGCGAGGAGCAGCAATACGGCACCTACAGCGACGACGACAAGGAAAAACAAGACGAAAATCCAAAAAAATAATGCACTGTGAACTGTGCATTAAGCATTGTGCATTAAGCATTAAGCATTATGAATTGTGCATTGTGCATTAAAAAAAGCATTACCTAAACACTATCTCCTTGATCACCGGCTTGCCCACAAGCTCATTGAGCTGGGCGATGATTGCGGTGCGGGTGAGCATCAGGTCGTTGCGTAGCGCCGCCGAGGTGATTTTCATGGTTATCACGCCGTTTTCCACATAGCGCTCGGTGGTCATGCGGTTCACGCCAGCCCCCACCACTTGCTGCCACAGCCTCAGCGCCTTCTGCTCGAGCACGGCATCCTCTATGTCCTCCTGCTGCATGAAGTCGCCTATTATCTCGGCTATCGACTTGGCCTCGGTGCGTTTCATTGGTGCGCCTCCTCCTGACGGCTGGCGACGGGGGTGATGACACCATTCTCCACCATAAACATGGCATAGTCGCCACTCATCATCGCTATTATCTCGTCGAGGTGAGTGCGGTTGGTGTCGGTGATGAATATCTGCCCGAAGTCGTGACTATTGCTCACCACGTTGATGATGCTCACCACACGCTGCTCATCGAGCTTGTCGAAGATGTCGTCGAGCAACAAGATGGGCGTGGTGCCCGTGTATTTCTTCAGGAACTCAAACTGTGCCATTCTCAAGGCAATAGTGTAGGTCTTGCACTGCCCCTGCGACCCCGTCTTGCGCATGGCATGGTCGCCAAGCCACAGCTCTATGTCGTCGCGGTGTACGCCACGTGTGGTGTAGCCCATTACCATGTCGCGGTCGCGGTTGGCATTGAGCAGCTGCTGCATCGTGAGCTCGCTCAAGTGGCTCTTGTAGCTCAAGCGCACGCGCTCACCATCGCCAGCAATAGCCTGGTAGTAGCGCATGAAGATTGGGGCAAACTCCTCTAGCCACTGTGCCCGCGCCTGGTGCAGCAGCGTGGCGCTGGTGGCCATCACTTGCTCCACCGTTTCATAGAGCAACGGGTCGCGGTAGTCGTTCTTAATCATCGAGTTGCGCTGCTCCAGAGCCTTGTTGTAGCGGATGAGGGCATCGAGATACTGGCGGTTGCCCTGCGAGATAATCTGGTCCATGAGCCGGCGACGCTCCTCGCCACCACCACGTATCAGGTCCCAGTCGAGCGGCGACACCATCACCAGCGGCAGCAGTCCCATGTGCTCGCTCAGCCGCTTGTAGTCCTTGCCGTTGCGCTTCACCGTCTTGCGCTTGCCGCGCTGCACGCTGAGCGTGATTTCCTCGGGAGACCCCTTGCGGCTGTAGCGCCCCTGCAGCATCAAGAACTGCGCGTCGTGGTTGATTGCCGCGCTGTGCTCGTTGCTGCTGGTGAAGCTGCGGCAGTAGCTCAGGTAGTAGATGGCGTCAAGCACATTGGTCTTGCCCATGCCATTGTTGCCTATCAGGCAGTTCACCTTATCCGAGAACTGCAACTGCGCCTCAGCTATGTTCTTATAGTTCAATATAGAAAGCTGCTCCAGTATCATAGCACTGCAAAGGTAGAAATTTTTTTGCTAGTATTCACTGTTTAGCCACCAGTTTTTTCTAGAAGACGCAACATGCCTGCCAAGTCAAGAAAAAAAACATAACAACTAACGAAATTTCAAAAAAAGACTACAAAAAATGGCATAAATGCATCTAATATTTTGTCAAATGACAAAAAAGCATTACTTTTGCTGTGGCATTGGCTTCTCGCGAAGTCGGTGTCCTGACATAAGAAAAGCATTTTTTGCTTTATCCAATCTTGGAAAATCGCCAATTTTTTATGTAGATGGATAAGCAGTGAAGATGCTCATGTGTGCCTATTCCACCCCTAGGCATGGGGGTAATACATATAGGCATCGCGTGGGGTGGACTGTTTATTTCTACATGGGCGTTTGGCGATGCCTCCAAGATGATAAATCAGACAAGTCCCGCGCTTTTCTTTACCATCTCATTGTTTTGCCAAATTCGGGGACTCAGGAGGCTATATCGGCAGACACAAGCTGCCGCTTAAGAAGTTGCGCCCGACACGGACAAAGGGAAACTGTTTTATGAAAAAAGTGTTACTGCTAATGGCACTCATGCTGAGCCTTACTGTGAATGTAAATGCCCAAAAAAACAACAAGGGCGAGAAAAAGGCCTTTGAAGAAGCTCAAGCCAGAACTCTCGAGCCGTTCCACGCTGCCTATGTAATTCCAGTGGTCTACGACGTTGACGTGAGCAGCCGTCAAGAATTTGGCCCCTACGCCTTCGACATCAAGGGCGACTTGAAAGAGGGCGACCTCTACAACTGCAAGAACCGCGCCATTTACAAGGCCATGACCGAGGCTGGCGCCGACGAGCTCATTGGCACCATCTTCGACAGCTACATCAATGAGAACGACCCTAAGACTCTGTATGTGAAACTCTCGGCCTATCCCTGCAAATGGAAAAACTTCCGCAATCTCGACTCTAACAGCAAGGACATTGATCTTATCAAGCAAATCTATCCATCTAACGGCGTGAACATCAGCTTCGATGCTTCTCAAAGCAAGAAAGAGGATAAAGACAACAAGGGCGGCAAGTGATATAGTCCCCGTTTTTTTATAACAGCCGCAATTATGCTGCAGGTCAACAAAAAAACTCAACAATTCACATTTCGTTTAACATAAGGTGGCACTACGCTCCAAGCTCATGCCACCACACAAAAAACACTTTAAAGCTATGAAAAAAATCTTATTATTATCGGTTGTGGCCATCATGGCCATGACAAGTGCAAAGGCCGACATCGTTACTAGCCGTTCATTCTACAAGGAAGGCCCACGCATGACATGGTTTGTGCGCGGCGGTGTAAGCCTCAACAGCATCAGTGGAGATTTCGTCAAAGATTGGAAAGACTTGGCCAGTGCCAGCAATGACAAGATGTCGTTTGGCATGAAAGTGGGCTTCGACGTCTCGGCAGGTTTCCAGCGCTACTTTGGCAAGAAGAACGCTTACTGGGGCCTCGAGCTGGGAATTGGCACCAGGGGATTCTCCAGCAAATATGACGACGTTTACACTACACATGTTGACGGTAATGATGTTGATAAAACTGACACCTACAAGGCCAGCCTCAACAACATCAACGTGAAGCTTCCCATCTTCTTTGGATACTGCCAGCCCATTGGCGAGCACTTGAAGATTGACGCACATGTGGGACCCTATGTGAGCTATGACTTCAGCAGGAGCGCCAAAGACGATGACGGCATTTTTGAATCTCACCGCAGCTATAGCACTCTGAAAGATATGGCTAAAGAAGACGTGCTAGGTCTTGACGTGGGTGCCGCAGTGGGAATTGGCCTGTGGTACGACCACTTCCTCTTCGACATCACCTATCAAAAAGGCTTTTTTGAGACTGTGAAGTATGGCGGCAACAAGGCCACCTCATCTCACATCATGTTCCGCATAGGCTACGGGTTCTGATTTCACCCGTCGCACTGCAATAGATAGTTAAACACTGTGGCCATGTGGCTAGTGCTGCTAACAGAACATTACCACATGGCCTTTCTTAAAAAAATGGGAGAAAAAAAAACTATGAAATTGAGAAATGCTTTATTGCCACTTTTACTCTTAACGGCTCTGCTGGTGGCCGGCAAGGACGACAACACCCTTGAGCAGTGGACCAAGAGCCAGCAGACACCCGAGTATGTGGATGGCGTGCGCATGTTTAGGCCAGTCATCAGCAACGGCAAGATGTCATTTGGTGATTTCATTGTTCTTGACACTCACCAGAGCAATGATGTGGCATTTGTGAGAGCTCTAGCTTACACCATCAATGAATTAGACCCCGAAACAGAGTCGATAGAAACCATCGATTATGACTTGCACCGATTTGTTGTAAACAGGGCCATGAGCAATGACGAGGGGCACCTCTTTGAGTTTGCCGAGGCTGTGGAAATTGACAATGGTGTCATGGCTTTCATGATACCCGAGATTGTGGTAAGATACAAGGACAAGCTGATAATAAACAAAAAGGTGCCGTTCAGCAAATTCAATCTCGACAAGAAAGAGCAGCACCGCAAGTTTGTAGAAGAGTTCGCTATCCTCAACTCTCGCTACCTGCAGCAAATGGCCAACGCCACAGCCTATAGCACCATCGAGAACGTGAGTGACTGGGCGTCGGTAAAAAAAGGCAAGGCAGCAAAGGGCATGAACTTCACCGAGGTGCTACTTACCGAAGGGAAACCCGACAACATCACAGAGTCCGACAACAACATCACCAAATGGATGTATGGCAGCACCCTCATCATTATTTTCAACAATGGTAAAGTGGAGAGAATCGTTAATTTCTAACTCTTGTTTGAGGCACATCCAAAACATGAATATCTAAGAACTTTTATATGCAATTTTTTTATAACAAAAAACCTAAAATCTAAGCCTTAAAAAATCAAGGAGGGTGAACCATCATTTTTAGGGTTCATCCTCCACTCTTTAGGTGGGTTCTATAAATTAATTGAGATGGATTTTGAATTTATGTCGAGCAGGTTTTTATTCAAAGTTGAAGAATAGTAGCGGGCTACATTTCAAGATTTTTTCTTAATTTACTCAAGTTTCTAATGTGCTACTTGCTTGTAGATGTGGCTGTTAGCCTCGAAGAGGCGATTACCCCGAAGGGGTAAAACATTAGTAACCCCATGTTGCGCTCCTCTGCGAGGAGCTTACATGGGGGGTAGGCCACCCCTAACCTCCAACCTCGAAGAGGTTGAACAACTGTCGATTATGGATTAATGGAGATTAATATATTTTACTTTAGAAACTTAAGTTAATTTATAGAACCCGCCTTTATAACTGACTCAAGTTTCTAACTCAAGTCTCTAAAGTAGCTTCGCCACTTTAGAGACTTGAGGAAAACGGATGACGGATGAGAACACCAGGTGTTTTGCCATTGATTTCAAGAAAATTTTCATCCGAAATCCTTAATCCGAACTCCGAAATCCTCAAGTTTTGAAGTTTTATCACTTCCGAAACTTGAGTTTCTAATTATTCATAGCTGCTCCCATCAGCAACATTCTTAAAACTGAGATTTGGTTAAAATCGCACAGAAATCTTACCAAATCCTGCTCAAATATCTAGATTTGGATAAATCCAGATTAAAATCATGCCAAATCTGCCATAAAAACTAAGATTTGGTCAAAATAATTTTGAAATTTAACCAAATGTACCTATCTTTGCCGTAGAAATAAAAAAAACACTACAGATGAATAATCTAATAATAGGTAGAAATCGCGAGATTGCCGAGTTGCAGCGCATCTTTAACAGCAAGCAGTCGGAATTTGCGGTTATTTACGGGCGACGCCGTGTAGGAAAAACATTCTTGGTCAACAACACACTTGGCAGATATTTCTCTTTTTACTATACTGGCAGTCACAGTGCCCCAAAAAATCGTCAACTTCAGCGCTTTAGCGAGACACTTCACAACTACGGACTGCCAAATGCGCCAAAGTTGGGAAGTTGGTATGATGCATTTGATGCTTTGCAACAACTAATAGAGCTTCAACCAGCAAGCCGCAAAGTGATTTTCCTTGACGAGATGCCGTGGATAGGCCGCAGTAATAGCGAGTTTGTATCTGCTCTCGAAGACTTCTGGAATGCTTGGGCAATGCTTAGGGATGACGTGTGTCTAATTGGGTGCGGCTCATCAACATCATGGATGGTAGATCATTTAATTGAAAATCAAGGTGGCTTGCATGGCCGCATCACCTCACGCATATATCTTAAGCCTTTCAGCTTGGGTGAGACCGAGCAGTTTTTGGTGAGCAAGGGATGCGATTGGGATAGATACCTAATTACTCAATGTTATATGTGCTTGGGCGGAGTGCCATTTTATTTGAACCTGCTCCGACCAGACCTCAGCTTAGCACAGAATATCGACATCCTATTTCTTAATCCTGGTGCAACCTTACACAATGAGTTCTCCGAACTTTATGGAGCATTATTTGGCGGGAATGAGACATATAGAGAAGTTGTACGTTTCTTATCACAACACCATTATGGCTGCACCCGTCAAGAAATAATGAAAGGAGTGTCATGTCAAGGTGGCAATCTCTCAAAGATATTATCAAACCTTATAAACAGTGATTTCGTCATAGGTTACAATCAATATGGAAACAAGAAAAAAGGAACTATCTATTGTCTTACAGATATGTTCACTTTGTTTTATTTCAGTTTTGTGGAGAACCGTTCTACACTTGATGCTAATGTGTGGCAACGAATGGTTAATACTCCTAAAGTCAAAACCTGGCAAGGATTATGCTTTGAGATTGTAGCTCTGAGGCATGTGGAGGAAATTAAGCGAGCCTTAGGTCTCACGGCAATATTTACAAGCTCAAGCACTTGGCGCAGCAATGGCAAGGAAGGTAGGCCTGGAGCGCAAATAGATTTAATCATCGAGCGCGCCGACCGCATCATTCACTTATGTGAACTGAAATTCTCGGTAGAACCCATTTCAATAACTTCCGACTATGAACAAAAACTACGCAATCGCATGGCCCTGTTCCGCGCCGAGACAAAAACCCGCAAGTCGCTAGTGACTACTTTTGTCACCACCTTCGGTGTCATACCTGGACGGCACTCCAGCATAGTAAATAGCCAAGTGACTCTTGATGACTTGTTTTTTATTGAGAAATAATTGCATCCTACTGAATAAAAGCGTAAATTTGCGAGTTGATTTCACATCGATAGCTCATGACCAATCGAGACAATAGTGTGGCACCGAGGATAAGACTCCCCTTCAAGGCTGGCAGCAAGCTTCACCTGCTGGGCGAGATGCTGGCGCTGGCGTTGCTGGCGGCATTTGTAGTGAGGGTCTTTGAGCTGCGAGACGCTATCAGCATCACCATCTCGATGGCGGTGGCCTATCTCATACCGCGACTCATCTACTCCCACAGCCGCTACTGGTGCCGCGCCGGCCACTGGCTGCTGCTGGCAGTGGGCTCGGTGCTGGCAATGTATGTGGTGCTGAGCATCAAGGCGTGCACCGTAGATGTAGAGTACACACTCGAGGAGCCTTTGTTGCATAGCGACTCGGGCAGTTACTACGCCTGGGCACTCTCGCACTACGACGGCCGCTGCCCAGAGCCCAAGCTGCCGTTCAAGGGGTTGCCGCTATTCATGCTGTGGCAATGGCGTGTGCTGGGGGTGAGCATTGCATGGCCACTGGCGCTGAACTATATGTTCACCATGCTCACCATAGTGATGACTGGCAAGGTGGCGTGCCGCATGTTATGCCGCAAGTTCACCGACGTGCAGCCCTCCACAATCGCCACCATGGCGATGCTCCTGGTCTCGTTCATGGGTTTTCTCATCTCGCAAGGACTGAGAATACAAAAGGAAGCGGGATGTGCGCTGGGCCTCCTGCTCGTGGGGTACACCCTGGCGGGGATGGCAAGCGGCGAGACGTTGACCCGCCACCACCGCTACCGCGACATCGCCATTTTTGTCACTGGCTGCCTGCTCATGGCGATGGTGCGCACCAACTTCGTCTATTTCGCCGTGGCAGGAGCCATCATGATGACATTCTCCAACCGTCGTGCCAACTGGAAATATGGCGCCATGCTCGCCGTGCTGGCGGCAGTGATAACGGTGGCCTTCAGCATAATGTTCTCCTACTCCTTTGGACAGCAGTACCGCACCATCGACGGCGGCGACGCCATGGCGCTGGCCTACAAGACGGGAGTGGTGCAGCAGCCCTACGCCAACATCATTGGCGACTACTACCACTACCCCGAGTGGAAACGCTTGCTGCTGCTACCCGTCACCGCCGGAGTGCAATATGTGATACCGTTCCCCTGGCTCTATGACTACAGCGGTGCCACCATCTTCACACTGCTGCCACGCTTCAGGCTGATGTGGTACTTTGTGGGAGGGGCGTGCCTGCACTATTTCCTCTACATCACCATCCTGCACCCCAAGAGCAACAACCTGGGCATGTGGGCATGGTGGCCACTGGCACTATTCATGATCATCGCCTTCATCACGGGAGGCTCGGTGAGCCGATATGCCCTGCCCTTGCAGCCGCTCTTTGTGGTCATAGCCCTCTATGTGCTGCTCAAAGTGAAACGCGGCCACTACCGCCGCTCGTTCACCCTGTGGATGATAATATACGCCTTTGTGCTGGTGGCAATTCTAGTGATGTGCTACAACGCCCAGGCCGAATATCTCAACAACCTCGACGACTTCTACCGCCAAGCCGCGCACTAATGGGGAACAGGTTGCAGTGCCCATAATCTCACCACTGTCTTCCATAAACGATAAACGATAAACCACAAACGATAAAACGATAAACCATAAACGATAAACCATAAACGATAAAGCAACTTGCGAAACTCGAACAATTAATTTTTTAAAATATCATCACAACAATGAAAACCATCAAATCATTAGCACTTTTCGCAGCACTGGCACTCACCATGCCCGCAATGGCGCAAAATAGCGCCCAGGGTGGCATCGATGCCTCGATGATGCGACAAATCACCCAAGCGGCAGCCGGCAAGAGCAATGCCGCGCTGAGCAACGCCATGGCGGCTAATTCTATTGACGACCTCGCCAAGAACTACCGCAACGCCACTATCACCGACACCCACTTCAGCATCGAGACTCCCAAGCAGAGCATCCACAACCAGCGCTCTAGCGGCAGGTGCTGGATGTACTCGAGCTTTAATGTGATGCGCGCCAACTTCGCTCGCCGCCACAACGACACCCTGCGCGTGGAGTACAGCCACGACTACCTCTTCTTCTATGACCAGCTCGAGAAGGCCAACCTCATGCTGCAAGGCGTGATAGACTGTGCCGACAAACCCCTCGACGACCAGCGCGTGCAGTTCTTCTTCCACCACCCCATCAACGATGGTGGCACATTTTGCGGAGCGGCCGACCTCGCCGAGAAATATGGCCTCGTGCCGGTGGAGGCACAACCCGAGACCTACAGCGCCGAGCGCACCTCGCGCATGAGCCAGCTCATCTCGTCGAAGCTGCGTGAGCAGGGCCTGGAGCTGCGCAAGATGGTGGCCGACGGCAAGTCTAAAAATGCCATTAAGCAACGCAAGACCGAGATGCTCGCCGAGATCTATAGCATGCTCGCGCTCACCCTGGGCGAGCCAGTGAAGTCGTTCACCTATGCCTTCAAGAACAAAGACGGCAAGGCAGTGACGCCGGCACGCACTTTCACTCCTCTAGAGTTCTACCGCGAGACACAAGGCGGCCCCATCAACGGCACCTTCATCATGGCCATGAACGACCCCAGGCGCGAGTATTACAAGACCTATGAGGTGGAATGGGACCGTCACACCTACGACGGCCACAACTGGCGATACATCAACCTGCCCATGGAAGACATCGCACAAATGGCGATTGCCTCGCTCAAGGACTCCACTAAGCTCTACTCCAGCTACGACGTGGGCAAGCAGCTCAACCGCACTAACGGCTACCTGGCACTCGACAACTTTGACTACGCCACCCTCTTTGGCACCACATTTGGCATGAACAAGGCCGAGCGCATCGCCACCTTCGACAGCGGCTCCACTCACGCCATGACGCTCACCGCCGTCGATCTCGATGCCAGCGGCAAGCCCATCAAGTGGAAAGTGGAGAACTCCTGGGGCGGCGACAGCGGCCACCATGGCTACATCATCATGACTAACGACTGGTTCAACGAGTATGCCTTCCGCCTGGTCGTTGACAAGAAATATGTGCCCGAGCGCATCCTCAAGGCCAGCGAGCAGAAGCCCGTCATGGTAATGCCCGAGGACCCTCTCTTCCAGGAAGACAGGTAAATTCAAGTTATAAGTGTTAAGTCGTATGTGTTAAGTAAGTACAACGTGTGTCTTGTACTTTAACTGCACAAAACATGAACTAAGCGGGATTAGTGTTTTGCAGCACTAATCCCGCTTGCTAATGACAACGCAACTAAACTGCGCCCATAATCCTCACTTATAGATGCCAAGCAAAAATAAAGAGTTCTGCTACACTATCGGGCTTGGCGAGTGCCTTGGCAGTTGGGATAGTCAGAGCAACCCCAAAATTGCTTGCCTGCTTTAGAACCACGTTTTATCGTGCGCTTGATCATCGGCTTGCCACATAGTGGACACTGTGGAGCCCCTTGCTCCACCGAGTGCAAGGTTTGCGCCGCCAGTCGTTCCTTGCTCAGTCCCTCAGTAAATCCCCCATTGTGCTTAAAGTCATCAAGCTGCCTCAACATCATCTTCTGCAGCATGATTATGTTGCGGTTTATTAGCTGCTTGATAGAATTGACGCACACTACCATATTGTCGCTTTCAACCCATGGTGCAAAGCGCTTGCGTTGTGATTGCACATGTAGCCAAGCATCGTGCTCAATGTCGGGGCCGTAATGAGGTTGATCGAGTTGAATACTCTGAAAAGCTCTATAATTCTCGCTATCTCTTGGCCATGGCTCTACATTGTAGGTGAGAGAAAAAGCCATGAAATCACTCAGCAATTCGCTCAAGGTGGCTCTTGCCACATCGGTGAGCCGCATCTCAGTTTCTCGACTAGTCTGACGCCGTGAGCTCCCCTCAGCTATATTGGCTGGCGCACTTCGCGCAGCCATTACCATTTGGTCATAAAGGCGTCCTCGTGGGTCGTTGTCTTTGTTGAGATAACGCTGGCAAAAACTAATGGTTGCCTGGTGGATTATGTGCGACATGACCCATGCGTCGAGGTAGTAATAGCCCTTTATGGACTTAATCTCAATAGCCACTGCTTTTTGTTGTTATTAATTTTTATTTTTATGATACTCGAGAATTCGAACATTCGAGTAGT
Source organism: uncultured Prevotellaceae bacterium (assembly GCA_900318255.1). GTDB lineage: Bacteria > Bacteroidota > Bacteroidia > Bacteroidales > Muribaculaceae > Sodaliphilus. Next base: position 50,343 of record ONJX01000001.1, read on the forward strand.
CGAACATTCGAGTAGTCGAGTAATCGAGGTTTTGGGGAACGGCGTGTGTGCGCTATGGTGTCACCACTGTTCCTATAGGCTCGCCGGTGATTACTTTCTTGAGGTTGCCTTTCACATCCATGTTAAAGACGTGGATGGGCAGGTGGTTCTCCTTGGCCATCACGGTGGCGGTCATGTCCATCACTTTGAGGCCACGGGCGATGATTTCGTCGTAGGTAATGGTGTCAAACTTGGTGGCAGTTTGGTCCTTCTCAGGGTCGGCAGTGTAGATGCCATCAACGCGGGTGCCCTTGAGCATCACGTCGGCCTCTACCTCGATGCCACGCAGGGTGCTGCCAGTGTCGGTGGTGAAGAAGGGGCTACCAGTGCCACACGACATGATGGCCACCTTGCCTTGCTGCATAGCGTCAATGGCGCGCCACTTGCTGTAGTGCTCGCCTATGGGCGTCATAGCGATGGCAGTGAACACCTGTGCCGGCTGGCCCTTAGCCTCTAGGGCCGACGAGAGTGCCAGCGAGTTGATTACAGTGGCGAGCATACCCATCTGGTCGCCCTTCACGCGGTCGAAGCCCTGGGTAGCTCCCGACAGGCCACGGAAGATGTTGCCGCCGCCAATGACGATTGCCACTTGAACGCCGGCATCCACAAGTTCCTTGATTTGCTCGGCATAGTCGTCAACGCGCTCGCGGTCGATGCCATAGCCCTGCTTGCCCATGAGCGACTCGCCGCTGAGCTTGAGTAATATGCGCTTGTATCTTATTTCCATTGTTGATTATTATAATAGATTATTAAAGGAAAAAGTTGGACTAAGCGAGGTGTCGCTATGCCCAACTTTTTTTTATAAATTAAGTGTCACAATATGAGAACTCTTATTTACCACTCTTAGCTTTAGCGCGCTCTATCTGCATTGACATTGAGCCAGGACCGTAATACTTAGCCTCAATCTCTTCGTAGATCTTAATCTCCTCGTCATACTTCTGCTGAGCGTCGAGCACGGTGGCTTTCTTCTGCAAAGCATAGGGGATGATGGCACGGTTCTCAAAGCGATCTTGGTTGATAACGCGATAAATGAAGTAGCATGCCGAGCCCAGGAAGATGATAGCAAAGCATATCAGAGCCCAACGGCGAACCTTGGGGTCGCCATTCTTCTTAGCGAAGTAAATAATTCCAGCAAGGGAGGCAAGAGCCAGCAGCAGGAGCACCACCTCGCGCCATGTGAGGCAATCCCAGAACGACTCCTTGGCCAGGTCAACGGCGTTATCGTAGGCCTTCACAGCGTTGTCAAACTTGTCTTGGTTCACATAGCAGTCACCAAGCAGCACTTGCGACAGTGGACCCACGGTCTCTCCCTTGGGAGAATAGTCCTCTAGATATTTTTGTGCATCGGCATATTTTCCTTTTTCATAATAAATCTGGGCAACATTGAGCTTGGCAAGGTTACCTACACCATTCTTGAAAACAATGTTGTTGCCATATTCCTTTGCTACTGCCTCATAGGCTTTTAATGCAGAGTCCTGAAGAGCGGTAGCCTGAGCCACTACCGACGAATCGGCAGCCATTCCCTGAAGCATCTGTTGAGAATTCTTATACAGCTCATCGGCCTTGGCGATCTCCATTTGTGCACGTTCTTTCTCCTTCTTGTAGCTGAAGTTGTAGAATGCCCAAAAGCCAAAAGCAATAATTAAAATAGCAGCAACAATAGTATAAATCAGGTTCTTGTGTTGCTCAAATTTCTGCTCGATACCCGACAGCGAATCATTGATTTCTTCTAGCTTGGTACGGGTCTGTTGTTCTTTTTTCTTTGCCATAATATTATGTGAAAATGTGTGTAAAATTCTTGGTTTTCAATTTTGCGGTGCAAAAGTAATAGATATTTACCTAATATAAAAACAATTTGCCAAAAATCTTATAAAAAAGGTGTTTTTTACCTATTAACGACACCTGGCGGCACCGAAATAATGAAGCTCACGAAAATGTGCGTTTATACATGTGATGCTGCGATTTGGTTGATTATTTTTCTTTTTCCGCTGAAATTCATTGGTAGTTCGGCCATTAATTATTAACTTTGTCTTTTAAAAACTAAGAAAAGAATCCTTTATTTGTCACTATGACCTCAAGGCCTCGCATTAATAGAATTGAATACCTGGTGTATGGAGTGTTCATGCTGCTAATTATTATTGGTCCCACACTCAGCACTCTTTTCCATGGCCACGAGATTGATGATACCAAGTTTCTGCTCAACGACTTGATGCACACCATCAAGATGGTGGCGGCCTATATCATCGTCTTTGCCATTCACGATATCATCATCGCGCCGCTGCTGGTACACAAGCACAAGCCATGGCTGTATTTCCTGGGAGTGGTGGCACTTGGAGCCGTGTTCATGCTCTACCAGTGCAACAGCCGCCCCGACGACCCGCTGCCACCCAAAATTGAGAACTCGCAGCAACCTGCGGCACCACCTCCCGAGATTGCTCCCGGCAAGTCAGCTCCCGTGGCACCACCGCCACTCCGCCGCCACGACATTTTGGCAATGATTATGTTCCTCTTTGGCATTGGCACCAACATTGGCGTGAAATTCTACTTCCGTTCTATCATTGCACGCAAGGAGATTGAGGACCTGGAGAAGGAAAACCTCAACCAAAACCTCCTGCAGCTGCGTTATCAGCTACACCCGCACTTCTTCATGAACACGCTCAACAACATTCACGCCCTCGTCGATATCGACCCCAAGAAGGCGCAGCAATGCATCATTGACCTCTCCAAGCTCATGCGATATGTGCTCTATGAGAGCAATCACGAGTTTGTGCAAGCCTCTCGCGAAATAGAGTTCATGGCCAACTATGTGAGCCTCACGCGCATTCGCTACAGCGACAAGCTCACCTTCACCGTCGATTCTCCCGACGACGGCACGCAAGTGTGGATACCGCCACTGATTTTCGTCTCGTTTGTCGAGAACGCCTTTAAGCACGGAGTGAGCTACAACAAAGAGTCGTTTATCAACATCGTTGGCAAAATCTATGACGGCAAAGATGGCAAGCCGCGCATGTACTGGACTTGCCACAACAGCAAGCGCAAGAGCAACGGCGACAGCAAGAAAAAGGTGGCCGAAGCCAGCGGTATAGGGCTCTCCAACATTCGCCAACGCCTCGACCTGATGTTTGGCACCAACTACTCACTCAACATCACCGACGGCACCGACGACTACCTAGTGGAAATGGACATCCCCGTTTTCAACAGCGACCCCTCAACTAATGCAACTCACAATGCATAATTAAAACTTCACGGACAAGGCACGCCTCGTCCCTACTTAACACTTAAAATTTTACACTTAACACTTAACCCAATGATTTACTGCATAATTATCGACGACGAGCCTCTTGCCTTGCAACAGATGGAGGCCTATGTGAAAAAGATCCCATATCTTGAACTCGTGGCTTCATGCCAGAGCGCCATCGATGCAAAAAAAGTGCTGCAATCCCAGAAAGTTGACGCCATGTTCTGCGACATCAACCTGCCCGAGCTCAACGGCCTCGACTTTGTGAAATCTCTCGACAACCCGCCCATGGTGGTCTTCACCACCGCCTATAGCGAGTATGCCGTCGAGGGCTTCCAGCTCAACGCCATCGACTATCTGCTCAAGCCTTTTGGCTTTGACGACATGCTCAGAGCTGCCGAGAAAATCAAGAAACGCTACGATGCCATTCGCACCCTGCAAGAGGTGAGCCAAATCGACGAGGACGACGCCATCTTCCTCAAGACAGAATACAAGATAGTGCGCATCAACATCAGCGACATTCGCTATGTCGAGGCCATGAGCGAATACCTGCGCATCTACCTCGTGGGCTCCACACGACCCATCATCGTGCTGCTGAGCATGAAGAAGATGGAGGAGCGACTGCCTAGCCGCAGCTTCATGAGAGTGCACCGCTCCTACATCATCAACCTGCGCATGATAAGAGAGGTGAGCAAAAACCGCATCCTCCTTGGCGAAGAGGTGGAGGTGCCCATTGGCGACAGCTACCGCGACCAGTTCAACGCCTATATCAACAGCAAGTTCCTCACGAAGTAGTCACTCACAAGGTTTTTTCTAAATATTTTCTCGTGATATTTGTGGGCATGGTTTTTTTTCACTAACTTTGTGGTTTTTAAACATGCCTTCATCATGAGAATTGGAATTATTGTAGCATTAAGCAAGGAACTCGAGCTGCTCAAGCCGCAACTTGAAAACCTGAGAGTGATCGACAAAAAAGGTATCACATTCTATTGTGGCACAATAGGTAAACACAAGATTGCCGCCATGCAATGCGGCGTGGGAAAGGTCAACGCTGCCATTGGAGCTATAACTATGATCGACAATTATAGCCCCGAGCTGGTCATCAACACTGGAGTGGCTGGTGGGGCTAACAAGAATGTGAGCATCATGGACCTGGTGGTGGGCTCGCAAGTGTGCTATCACGACGTGTGGTGCGGTGGATTTGACGACACCGTGAGCTACGGACAGATGCAGGGCTTGCCGCTCTACTTCGACGGCGCCGCCAGCGTGATAGAGAAAATCGACAACAACCCACATGTGCACTGCGGACTCATTGTGAGCGGAGACCAGTTTATCGACAACATCGACGACATCAACAAAATCAGGAGCCACTTCCCACAAGCCCTCGCGGTAGATATGGAGAGCGGAGCCATCGCACACACATGCCACGTGCGCAACACGCCGTTTGTGAGCATGCGCATCATCAGCGACTCGCCAGGCGCCAGCCACGACAACAGCCAGCAATACAGCGACTTCTGGACCGACGCTCCAGCCCACACCCTCAAGGTGGTTAAAGAGCTGCTGCAAAAGTTAGATTAACAACACTCTACATTCACACAGCATGGAAAAAATAGCAAGCTTCACTATCGACCACACCAAGCTCTTGAGGGGGGTGTATGTCTCGCGCAAAGACAAGACCGAAGGCGGGGCTACAATCACCACCTTCGACATACGCATGAAACTCCCCAACCGAGAGCCAGCAGTTAGCCAGAGCGCACTGCACACCATCGAGCACCTCGCAGCCACATTCCTGAGGAACCACCCCGTGTGGGGCCACAAAGTGCTATACTGGGGACCCATGGGATGCTGCACGGGCAACTACCTGCTCATGCAAGGCGACCTGGACTCGAGCGATATCGTGCCACTGATGCAGGAACTCTTCACGTTCATCGCCAATTTCGACGGCGACATCCCCGGTGCCAGCCCGCAGGAGTGCGGCAACTACATGCTCAACAACCTGCCCATGGCAAAGTGGGAAGCACGCAAGTTCCTAGTGGAAATCCTTAACAACATCCAGCCACAAAACCTGGTTTATCCTTGAGAAGTAAGTGTTAAATGTTAAGTAGGGACAAGGCGTGCCTTGTCCTGATGGCTGCGACGGCTACTATTGCCTTGTCAGCTTGTCAGCTATGAATTATAAACTCTGAACGAAACAAAATATGGGCTTTTTCAAGAAAATTTTCAGCAAAGAGAAGAAAGAGACGCTCGACAGCGGCCTGAACAAGACCAAGGAAGGGCTGTTCTCTAAACTCAAGAAAGCGGTAGCCGGCAAGTCGAAGATTGACGACGACGTGCTCGACAATCTAGAGGAGGTGTTCATCACCAGCGATGTGGGGGTAAACACCACTCTCAAAATCCTCGACCGCATACAAGAGCGCGTGGCACGCGACAAATATGCCACTACCAACGAGCTTAACGACATGCTGTGCGAGGAAATCACACAGCTGCTCGCCGATAACGACAACGCCAACCGAGAGGACTTCACCGTTGACGACGACAAGAAACCTTACGTCATCATGGTGGTGGGCGTCAACGGCGTGGGCAAGACCACTACCATTGGCAAACTCGCCTACCAGTTCACTCAAGCGGGCAACAAAGTGGTGCTCGGAGCTGCCGACACCTACCGAGCTGCTGCCGACGAGCAACTCGAGATTTGGGGCGAGCGAGTGGGAGTGCCGGTCATCAAGCACAAGATGGGTACCGACCCGGCTTCGGTGGCCTACGACACCGTGGCAAGCGCCAAAGCGCAGAACGCCGACGTCGTGATCATCGACACCGCTGGACGACTGCACAACAACGTGGGACTGATGAACCAACTCACCAAGATCAAGAACACCATGAAGAAGGTGCTGCCCGACGCGCCTAACGAGGTGCTACTCGTGCTCGACGGCTCCACAGGACAGAACGCCTTTGAGCAGGCCAAGCAGTTTGTCGCTGCCACCGAGGTCAACGCCCTGGCAGTCACCAAGCTCGACGGCACCGCCAAGGGCGGCGTGGTGATAGGCATCAGCGACCAGTTCCAGATTCCTGTCAAGTACATAGGCCTGGGCGAGCGCATGCAAGACCTGCAAATCTTCCGCAAAGAGGAATTTGTGAAATCACTCTTCGGGAAATAGATTTTTTCTACTAGTTCTAGATATTCTAGAAAATCTAGACTTTCTAGATAAGACTATGAAGAGAAATAAAATAGATATCATCTCGCTGGGATGCTCTAAGAATCTGGTCGATTCGGAGCACCTCATCAGGCAGCTGCAAGCCGCCGGCTACACCGTGGAGCACAACTCCAGCCACATCGATGGCGAGATAGTGGTGGTCAACACCTGCGGCTTCATTGCCGACGCGCAACAGGAGTCGATTAACACCATCCTCGCGCTGGGAGAGGCTAAGCGCCAGGGCCGCATCAGGAAACTCCTGGTGATGGGGTGCCTGAGCGAGCGATTCATGGCCGACCTCACCCAAGAGCTGCCCGAGGTGGACCACTTCTACGGCAAGTTCAACTGGAAACAGATGCTCGACGATTTAGGCAAGAGCTATCGCCACGACCTCGCCAGCGACCGCACGCTCACCACCCCACCCCACTACGCCTACCTAAAAATCTCGGAAGGCTGCAACCGCTATTGCGCCTTCTGCGCCATCCCGCTCATCACCGGCCACCACAAGAGCGTGCCCATGCAGCAGCTGCTCGACGAGACGCGCAACCTCGTGGACCGCGGAGTGAAGGAGTTTAACGTCATCGCGCAAGACCTGTCGAGCTACGGCACCGACCTCACCGGCAAGATGATGCTCCCCGAGCTAATCGACAAGATGGCGGCAATTCCCGGCGTGGAGTGGATAAGGCTGCACTATGCCTACCCCACACAGTTCCCATGGGACATCCTCACGGTGATGGCGCAGCACCCCAACGTGTGCAACTACCTCGACATAGCCCTGCAGCACATCAGCGACAAGGTGCTCACCGCCATGCGGCGGCACATCGGCCGCGACGACACGCTGCGCCTGATTGAGCGCATGCGCCGCGAGGTGCCAGGCATCCACCTGCGCACCACGCTCATGGTGGGCTTCCCAGGAGAGGGCGACAGGGAGTTTGACGAGCTCATGGACTTCGCTCGCCAGGCACGCTTCGAGCGCATGGGAGCCTTTGCCTACAGCGAGGAAGCAGGCACCTGGGCAGCGCAGCACCTCAGCGACGACATCCCGCAAGACGTGAAAAATGCCCGCCTCGAAGCCCTCATGGCACTGCAAGAGGACATCTCGATGGAGACGCAGCAAAGCAAGGTGGGCACCACCCAGCGCGTGATCATCGACCGCGAGGAAGACGAGTTCTATGTGGGCCGCACCCAGTACGACTCCCCCGAGGTAGATCCCGAAGTGCTCATCACCAAGACCACCCCCCTGCTCCCTGGCAATTTCTATAACGTGAACATCACCAGTGCCCTGCCCTTTGAACTCATGGCAACAGTGTGAAGAAGAAAAACCTATGAAACAAATTTCTCTACTCATCATCGCTATCATGGCATCAATGGTTATTAACGCACAAGACATTGACAAGAGTGCCTTGCGCCAGGCTATTGAGCGGCAGCTGGCCACTTATCCCAAATCGCAGCTGCAAGACATCTACAAGGCGTTCTATCAAGAGCACTTCGGGGCTGAGCACATGATTACCGACAAAGAGGCGGCACGCAACTATCTCGACCAGGAGCTGGCGACGATGCAAGACAAGCGCGACGGCATCTACGTCGAGCCCATAGGCATGAGCGGAGACTATGTGCGCGTCTATCTCATCGCTGTCTCTCACAAGATTCTCTCCAGCAGCCAGCTGCTACAAGCCTTTATTGAGAGCGCTGGCGACCACAAGTCCCCCACCACCAGTTGGGCCACCAAGTGGCAAGCTATAGTAGAGGTGGTCGATGAGGTGAGCCCCGGGCTGGGCAGCGACGACGAGCGAGCCATGCTCCTGCAAGCCAGCCTCAACAACCAAGCGGTACACCACAGCCAGGCCTACAACGCCGCCTATCACCCTCACTACCGCATCGTCACGCGAGAAATCTTCGAGAAAATGCTGAAAGACCCTGAAGTAGCCACCCAACCAAGATAAAAACCTAGCCAATAACCCATTAGCACTTTTAGACTTTGCAGAAAATCAGCCATTTTTAAAAAAAATCTCGAAAACGGCTGATTTTCTGCACTATTTTTGATTTTTTTTGTAACTTTGCAATCACAAAATATCGTTGCCATGGCTTACAAAAATATTATTGGTCGCCAAGAAGAAATCAGAAAGCTAGAAAAACTATTGCTTTCCTCAAAATCTGAGTTTGTGGCTATATATGGGCGCAGACGCATAGGGAAATCTTTTCTTGTTGAAGAAGTCTATAAAGATATAATAGTTTTTCGAGCAATTGGGGCTTATATTAACGATGTAGATGTAAGATCTTATAAGCAACTCCAGCTTGACCATTTCTATGAGAGCCTACTTGACAGCGGACTAGAGCCCTCCTTCCCACGCCCAAACAACTGGCGAGAGGCTTTCAGACTTCTCAAGAAACTGCTTGAGAGAATACATGCCAAGCGACGAGTCATCTTCCTCGACGAGTTGCCGTGGCTGGCAGGGACTCAATCGTCCGAAATGATTACTGAACTGGGGTATTTCTGGAACTCTTGGGCCGACCGGCAACGAAACATTGTGCTGGTGGTTTGTGGCTCTGCTACCAGTTGGATGCTCGACAATGTGATTCGCGACTATGGGGGACTGCATGGACGGTTGACAGCAACAATGCGACTATTGCCGTTCACTCTCAAAGAATGTGAACTCTACTTCAGGCACCACGGTTTTCACCTCTCCAGATATGAGATAGCTGTTGCCTACATGGCCCTCGGAGGAGTACCCTACTATCTTGACCGAATCGACAATGAGAAAAACCTCTCCGAAAATTTGGACGACTTCTTTTTCAAAGACGAGAAAATCAACCAAGAATTCAAGGACGTTTATGCAGGATTGTATTCTTCGTCACAACGATATATCAACATTGTAGAGGCTTTAGGTAGCAAGTATTACGGCATGACACGCCGCGAACTTGCCAAGGCAATTGGCATAGAGTGTGGAGGCACATTCTCTAAACTGCTCGACAACCTGCACGAGTCGGGAATTATTCGCCAATATCCACGATATGGCAAACAGCGTGTTGAGACAATCTATCAACTGAAAGACTTTTTCTCTATGTTCTATCTGCACTTTATTTACGGCAAGGGGACAAATGCTGGTAATTGGCGGGCATTGCAACGCACACCGGCATTCTACACCTGGGCTGGAAACACTTTTGAGATGCTATGCATAGAACACTTGCCTCAAATAAAAGACCGCCTGCGCATTGCCACCATCAACCGCAACTATTGCTGGCATGGCACTGCGCCTAACGGCACCACGCCACAAATCGACCTCATTCTAGAATGGAAAGGAGAACGTACCGACTACATTTGCGAGATGAAATTCAGCGAACATGAGTTCACCATCGACAAAAAATACGAGAAAGAGCTTGAGAACAAGATTGTGGCTTTCCTCAACAGCAAGCAGCACACACACACTCATTCCATTCAATTAATCATGGTGACAACCAACGGCATCACACATAACGAACATGCCAAAGATGTAAACCAGGAAATAATTCTTGACGACCTCTTCACATAAATTATATCTGGCCAACAAGAAGCACATAATTTACACTTAACTATATGGACTTCAACATCACCAACCCCTTCCACTGCGAGCTGCCGGTGCAGCTGCGCTTCAGCGACCTCGACACACTGGGACACGTCAACAACTCGGTATATCTCAACCTCTTCGACCTGGGCAAGAGCATCTACTTTGAGCAAGCGGCAGGCGAGAGGCAAGACTGGAACAACGTGAACGTGGTAATCGCCAACATCAACTGCAACTTCCTGCACGAGACACTCTTTCACGAACCACTGGTGGTGAAGACACAAATCGACCATGTGGGCAACAAGAGCTTCACAGTGCTGCAAGTGCTACAAAACACCGCCACTGGTGAGGTGAAATGCGTGTGCTCGCAAGTGATGGTATATCTCGACCCCACCACGCGACGACCCGCGCCACTGCCGCAGCACTGGCGCGACTGCTTCGCAGCCTTCGAACACCGCCAAATGTGATTTTACATCAAAGGGGCGGTTCTTTTGATGTAAAAAACATGATTGAGCAAGTTTTTTTAAATACACTTTAAATGAAACTATCACCCTACATTAAAGAGCTGCTTAGCAAGCAATGCGGGCGCGACATCGCCACTGCTGCCGACTGCACACTGCTCGCCCTCGACATCGAGTCAAAGACCGGTGAGCATGTGGGCGTGAACACCCTCAAGCGGCTGCTCGGCTTTATCGACGACGAGCGCGAGCCACGCCTGAGCACGCTCAACATCATTGCGCGCTACCTTGACCACTACAACTGGGAAGCGCTCAAGCTGCTCGACGACAATGCGGGAAACTCCGACTTCAACGACACGCTCACCGAGCTGCACGCAGCACAACTCAAGCCTGGTGCAATGATTGAAATCACTTATCTGCCAAACCGACGACTGGTAATTAAATGCCAGGGAAACAACTCTTTCGTTGTAGTGGAGAGCGAGAACGGCAAGCTGCGGGTGGGCGACATGCTGCACCTCGACCACCTGGTGCGCGGCTACCCACTGCTCGTGAGCGAGGTGGTGCGCGGCGGCACCTCACTAGGCACGTTCACCGCCGGCAAAGCTCAAGGCATCCAATTCAAACTCTTATAAAAAGCCATGGACTCGTCGCAGTTCTCACATAACCAGGACATTATCGACGGTGCCGAACCATTACACGTGAGTGGTGCCACATGCCAGTGCTACCGTGTGAAGCTCTACGGCAAGCTGCACTTCCTCAAGCGCCTCAAGCCCGAGCTGCGCACCAATCCACGCCATGTGGCAGCCCTGCACAAGGAGTTTGAGACGGGCTACAACCTCGACCACCCCCACCTGGTGCGCTATCTCTCCTGCGGCGACGACTACCTGCTCACCGAGTATATTGACGGCTCCACTCTCCTAGAGTTTGCCAAGCAAAACCCCGAGTTCTTCAAGAGCAAAGCCAATGTGAGCCGCCTGCTCGGCTCGCTGCTCGACGTGGTGGAATACCTGCACTCCCACCAGGTGGTGCACCTCGACCTCAAGCCCCAGAACATCCTCATCACCCGAGTGGGCCACGAGCTGAAACTCACCGACCTGGGATTCTGCTACACCGACACCTTTGCCGACACCATGGGGCAAACCAACCGCTTCGCCGCTCCCGAGCAACTCGACGGCAGCAGCCAAGTGGACCACCGCACCGACATCTACGCCCTGGGGCGCATCATCGCCACCCTGCCCTGCGCCAAGCGCTACCGCAAAGTGATTGACCGCTGCACTAAACCAAGCAAAGAAGACCGCTACCAAAGCGTGACCGAGCTAAAGAAAGAGCTAAGCAACCCACGCATCAAGTGGCCACTCGTTATAGCCATCGCCGCCGGCGCTTGCCTGATAGGCCTCACCGCATGGTGGCTCTTCTCTTCACAACCGGCAAACCCCGTCAGCACTACTTTACCCACCACCGACACCACGGCAAAACCCAAAGAGGCTGAGCCGGCAATGCCACAAGTTGACAACAGCAATCATGCCGCACAGCCCCTACCCACCACCTATGAGCCAAGCACAGCCCCAAGCCCACCAGCCACTGTCACGCCCAATCCCACTCCTGTAACCATCAACAAAGAGACACTGCTCAGCCAGCTCATAGCCGCCACACAACCCATCTACGACAAGTACCTCAAGCAATACGAGAATGAAACTTACATTGACTCCCACAATACTGCATTCAAAGAAGCATATCACAACTGCGACAATGAGATAGCCGATAAACTCTTCAGGCTATGGGAGACAAAATACAAGCCAATGGGAGTGCTTGAGAGCGACTACAACCCCATCGCCGTGAAAGTCATTCACTACCACACCGAAAAAGTGAACAAGAAAGTTAAGTATTAACTCCGCTTTAAACAACGGCGAATTATGCGAATTAAGCTAATACTAACGGATTTCTCACTACCAAAAGGCAAACAACGGCGAATTATGCGAATTAAGCGAATTAAGCTAATTTCAACGAATGTCCGAACGTTATATCAAACAACTTAAACAACATGACCAACACACTAACAACATCATTCTCAACACCATAGAAAAAACACGTTTGTTGTTTTTGTTTTCATTAGGTTGTGATTGTTGTTTTTATATAAGTGAAACAATGGGGTCAGACCCCGATGTTTCATTTCTACTCGTTGCAGAAAACATTTGGACAGAATGGATGGTGGCACTAACGTGATTTTTCGCTAAATTTGCCACACTATTTTAACTAAAAAGGAATTTTATATAATATTTTTCAATCAAAAGGAGCGTTTTTTCACCGAAATTTGTTATCTTTGCAACGCATGGGGTTTGTGCCCCTGCAACGACATATTAGAGACAGCGAATTTCGCTTTATCCTTACTGCGCGTAACTTGGACAATTACAGCACATTAAGTGATACAAGGATAAATAGGAAAGACGCTCCTTTCTTTGGCGTGTATATATATCGCCCTCACCATGCGTGAGGGTGAGCATATACCTCAAAGCGGAGTTGATGTTCCACTTTATCGTGTATCACTGGGAGTCCAAGCCCACGCGTGGTGCGATAAGTGAGAACCATCAGCTCCCTTTCTTTTTTGTGCCCATCCCCGCACAAAAAACAAATGGACGAAATGGACGCTTGACAATTACATACTATGAAGTAACTTTGCTAATCAAATAATTTTTTAACCAAAAAACAATTCAAACTTATGGCACTTATTAGATGTAACCAATGTGGAAACATGGTATCAGAGAATGCACAGGCTTGTCCTCACTGCGGAAATCCTATCAATGGAGCTTACGGACAACCACCTCAAAACTTCAATGCATACAATGCCCCCAACAATTTCAATGCAGCTAACGTGACTCCCAAGAGCAAGACAACCGCTGCACTTTTGGCTCTCTTCTTAGGGGGAATAGGCGTTCATTACTTTTATATGGGCAAGCACATTCCTGGTTTAGTATTCCTAGTGCTTTGCTGGACTTGGGTTCCAGCACTACTTGCTTTAGTTCAAGCCATTATGATGTTCACAATGACCGAAGAGCAATTCAACGCTAAGTATGTATTCACCCCTAATCAATTTCCACTATTCTAATTATTAGAAATTCCATCTTATGGCTATAGTAGATGTTGTAAAATGCGAAATGCAACCAGGGATTTTGGTACAAAAGTTCCCAAGCAGCGACTTGCGCTTGGGAACTCAACTGGTTGTTCACCCAGGCCAGACGGCAATCTTCGTGAAAGGAGGAGCTATCTGTGATATGTTTGAGAGTGGAACCTACACGATTTCCACCAACAACATTCCCATCTTATGTCGGCTCATCAACCTCCCCTTTGGAGGTGATTCCCCATTTCAGGCAGAAGTGTGGTTCGTAAACAAATTGTCGATTCTTGACTCAACCTGGGGCACGGCAACACCATTGCAAATAGAAGACCCTAAATATGAAATCATTGTCCCAGTGAGAGCCTACGGGCAATATGGGTTTAAAATTGCCGAGCCAAGAAAAATAATCGAAACTCTCGTTGGCAACCGCAGTGCTTTCTCAGCGGGTAACCTTGCCATCTATTTCAGGGGTAAGATTTTGTCTCAACTGACAAATATCATTTCAGACAAATTGATACAGGATGGAATATCGATATTGAACATCAATTCGCATCTGGCCGACATTTCGCTCTTTGCACAAGAAAGACTCAAGGACTACTTCGAGAACTTTGGACTGTCGCTACAAGTCTTTGACATCATTTCAATAAACGTCAACGAGAACGACCCGAGCTTCGTGCGACTCAAAGAGGCTAAAGACCTGGCAGCAAAGCTCAAAATCATGGGACGCGACGTCTATCAGATGGACCGCAGCTTCGATGTGCTCGAAGGTGCCGCCAAAAACCCTGGCGGAGTGGCTGGCGGCTTCATGGGAGCCGGACTGGGCATGGGAGCCGGCATGGCTGCAGGAGGACAAATGGCAAGCGTGGCCTCACACATGAACATAAATCCTGCCCCGACCGCACCACCCCCTGTCCCTAGTGCTAATGTTCAATACTACGTGGTGGTGAATGGAGCGCAACAGGGGCCCTACGACATCAATAACCTTGCAACAGCAATCCAGAGTGGCAACGTCACCAAAGACCAACTGGTGTGGAAAGCAGGAATGGCAAACTGGGCCCCAGCTAACACGTTACCAGAACTCGCCTCCTACTTCAACAACACCCCACCACCAGTTCCTCCTCTATCTTAATCTCTTTTTAATGCAATGGTCATGAAATTATTAACTTTAATAGTAAGTATTATCCTGATTGTGATCAACATTCTTGCGGGACTAATCCTCAAGGACTATCACATCGAGAATGTTATAATGTCAACCAGCGTGCTTATGGTAAACGCCTTGCTCTTGTGGTGGGTAGCACAAAGCAACATGAAAGATGCTTTCAAAGTATCCTATCACATCATCTTCCCCGTTCTAGGCTTGATTGAGTTCATCCTCGCTATTGTGGCACCAAGCCAATGGGAAAACAATTTTTATTTCATAGGTATCATCCTGTGCCTAGCATTCCAGGTCATTATGGTCTTTGCAGCAATAACAACCACTCAACACAACAACAAGCATGATAATATGTAAAGAATGTGGCTGTTCCTATAACGAGGTTATGACTAGCTGCCCAGAATGTGGAAACCCAACCCACATGTCGCTAAGCGACACCACCAAGACACAATGCCCTAACTGTGGGGCACCACTGGCAGGTGCGCTCACCTGCAAATACTGCGGCACTGTAGTTCCTCCCCCACAGCCACCACAACCCTATTATCGCCCAAGTAACCTCGGGCAAAGTTTTGCAACATTCTTAAACGACCTAGGCAACGAGATAAATCGCAATTTTCAGTAATAAACATTAATTTATAAAGTATCATGGCAAATAAAACCTGCCCTGGATGTGGGGCCGAAATGAGCAAGATACAAGGCTACAACTTCGTTTGCCAGTACTGCGGTACAGTAACCCCCGTTGACCCACAAACCAGGGCTATGATCGACGCCCAACAACGGCAAAGAATAGTAGCTCAACAGATAGAGAACAACAAGATTGCCGACAAGAAATTTAAAAAAGGGTGCCTGATAGCTATCGGAATATTTGTGGTATTAATAGTACTCGGCGCAATTTACAACAAATGCCAAAGAGATAAATGGCGCGAACAGGATGAAAAGAACAGGCAAGAAATGCTAAAGAAAAATGAAGAACAGCGCATCGCCGATGCTGCAAGGAATAACAAAAATATTCCTGAAGAATTAGCCGATGTCAGCCTCGATGATTTCTATATCTCACCAAGCAGCATCTTCAGCAACTCGGGAAATGACGGCATCGGACATCTGAACCAAAACCTCAGGAGTACACTCAAGCAAAAAGGCTTTGTGGAAGAAGGTACAGAGCGCATGTCCTATTACGGCAGCAATAATATAACTGGAGTGCCTATAATCTCAGTGAAATTCAACTCTTATTTTCCAAATTATGGAGCTGACAGAAAAAATGAAAGTGACGACATACATAGTGTGAAGATAGAAATCAGCGATGCGACATTTTTTAACGACTTCAAAGCAAGGTTTATAAAAGAACTGAGAAGTATCGGGTTTGCCAAAGAAGATGTCGCCGGCAGCGGATATGAGAGCTCCAGCGAGATGATAGGAAAAGATTTTCTGAGAATAGGCGATGTTATCAACAGTGAAGAAGGGTACATTCAAAAAACATATTGCAACTGGGATGCAGTAGAAATAAAAGACTATGATAGAATTGTCGAGTGCATTGCATACCGAGAATTTTAAATTACAATTCCCCTTGTCCTCAAAGGGAGTGTTCTTTTGAAGACACTACTCACTCCATGCTTTTTGTGCCCACCACCAATGACACAAGAATCAAATGGACAAAATGGACACGTGGCAACTAAATACTATGTCGTAAATTTACAAAAACAACTATATTATTAATAACTAAATAATTAAACTATTATGAGAAATTTATCTTTATTATTCACATTGATGGCCACAGTAGCCATTTGGAACCTGACCTCATGTGCAGGTGCAGGATCAACAGGAACAAGCGCATCAGGATCTTGTGTTGTTAGTATGGATCCCTATAATGACTCGTTAGAGCAAGAGAAAGAAGAATTGCAAAGATTGGAACAAGAGAAAGCAGAACTACAGAGGCAGCTTGAACAAGAGAAAGCAAAACAACAGAGATTGGAACAAGAGAAAGCAGAACAGGAAAGTTACGTTGGCACTTTTGAAATTACAGAAGAAGGGAAAGGAAATGTAAGAACCATCGTTCTAACAGTAAATGATGATGAAACAGCTACAATGAAATACAAGGATAGTGAATTTATCCACTACGGATCTTGGTATAAATATAATCACATGAAATATGCAAAGTTTCATTTTGTTGAAGAAGATAATATTGCAACTAGTCATTCTACAATACCACACCTTCGTTTTGATGTTATTAACAACAGAGAATTGAGTAATTTTGTACTTATGGATGGTTATTTGTACTCCTCATCGAGTGCAGCTGAAGCAAAAAACCCCAAAGAAAGACTTAAGTATAAGCGGGTGTCTTAACTGAAGTTCGACAAAAATGGAATCTGCCGCAAATATCCTCAAAAGGACGGAGACGGTTCTTTTGAAAAGATATTTTAAGAGTAATAAAAATATATCCCTATTCTTCTATTAATTACTTTTTTTATCGATAAAAATGAAAACTATTAATCGAATTTTTATTCTTCTCGTCGCCACTGTGTCACTCACAGCTAATGGCGGAAATAACAACGAGTTCAGTGTTAGTGGTGGGGGCGACATTGTGGGCAATTGGGTTTGTGACATCTCAGATGAACTGAGTGACGACGACATGTACAAGGGCGGTGTTATACTAATCCATTTCTACTCCGACGGGACTATGTATATAGAAGAGAAACTCGCTTGTACCGATGGCACCTTTGAAGCTAGCGAACGGGATGGCATCTATCGCATCAGTGGAGATAAGATAATCTCAGGTGATGGCGAAACGGTGAAGTTTAGTTTAGATGATTTCATTCTAAGTCTCGAAGCTCCAAACTGGAATGACATATTTCCATACTCCTTGCGCATGTTCTACCGCGTGAGCGACAGCTATACCTATAGCGGTTCTTTTGATTTGGAGGACATTATTCACGAGTGGAGGGAAAAATGAACTACAATTGATGCATCAAGAGGTTTTTATTGAGCGATATCGCTCGATTATGTGGATTTATTTCTAGGAAATACCACCTCAGAAGGCGGGAGGAAGATGCAAAAAAGATGGAAATTGATGGAGAGAATGGAGAAAAAACGAGAAAAGGAGTCACCCCTTTTTCATAGCAACCGCATCACAATCAAGTAGTGCGGTTGCTGTTTTATTGCGTTTAAAGTCTTAATAATCAAACTATTTTCAAATAGCTTCGGCCATTTAGCTGTTTTTTTTCGGTCATTTGGCGCAAAACCGTTCGGTCGTTTGGCTTTTTACACTTTTATGAGCATATAATTGTAAAAATTTACAATTTTATGTGGATATAATTGTAAAAGATGACGAGCAAACAAGGCAATGCTATGTTTTTACACTTGTCTCGCCTGCTCGTTCCTTGTTAGCTTGTTAGCGATAACACATTAGTTAAAAAAAAGAAATCTGCATTGTCTATGCAAAAAAAATAATAATTTTGGCATTGGTTTTGCAATATTGATGAAAAGTGTGAGTAATAGAATTATTAACGTGAAAACAGATAATCAACTATAAAACAAAGATGGACTATTCATTAATCGCCAATTCTGGCATTCAACTACTGTCGAAGCGCGTTGAGATAAACCTCAATGCGGGGTTTAAATGCCGCTTCGCCGAGTCGTTTGACGACGAGCGCTTTCAGTGGAAACTGGAATTTGCCTACACCCTGAGCAACCAGACGGTGGTGCTCACCTCGCAGCTGCGCGAGAAGGGCTATCTCGACAACGACAACAAGCTCACCACTAGCGAGGCAGTGATTCTCGCCAACCCCGAGGTGCAGCAGTTTAATGTTGCCGACAACGAGGAGGATAGCCTGGGCATCTTCTTCTCAAAGCTTGCTGCCAACAACAAGTTTTTGAGCCATTACTTCAACGTGTGGCTACCCATGCCGTTTATCGAAAAGGATGAGACTGGCGACTACAAGAAGGGTCCCTACAACTGGTGCAAATTCATGATTGTGCCGCGCCAGACCAATGCCGGCATCCTCACTGCCGACGTGGTGCTGGCCTTCGACACGCAGGCACGTTACAATGCCCTCGACGCCTACAAGGAATACCCAGTGTTCATGAGCGACGGCGAGACCGAGAAGACCTTTGGGCTGTGTGGCAACGAGCGCCAGCTCATTGACTACTGCACCTGGAACAACAACTGGGTGCGCGACTACCTGATGGAAATTGCCTACCCCGACGCCAAGAACTTCGACGTGCTCGAGCTCAAGGACGGGCGCCACAAATATGAGTTCCTCGCCACCTACCTGATGCTCATCAAGTACCTGAGCAGCCTCGACGACTTCTTCCCCACCGTCAAGCTCATGCGCGACCGCGACGTGAACGTGGCTGGCGTGGAGATGATTATCGACATTGGCAACTCACGCACCTCGGCACTGCTCTTCGAGAACAACAAGTTTGCGCAAGACTTCACCAAGGTGGATGCGCTGCGCCTGCAGAACTTCACCCACGTGCTGTTGCCCAATGGCGAGCTCAACCGCGTGGAGGAGACCTTCGACATGCGGCTCGCCTTCCGCAAGGTGACGCTGGGCAAGAACATCGCCGGCAGCAACCAGTTTGTGTGGCCAAGCATCATCAGGCTGGGGCGCGAGGCCAACTACCTCATCCACGAGGCCACAGCGCTGAACCTGGGCCTGGAGACCCTCTCTACCAACTCCAGCCCCAAGCGCTACCTGTGGGACAACAAGCGCACCGAGAACGAGTGGCGCTTCATCAACATAGGCGACGAGAACTACTCGCTGCCACCCGTCATTGAGGGCCTCACCTGCTTCCTCAACGACGATGGCTCGGTCAACGCCGAGGGCTACGGCATTGGTGCCCACTACTCGCGGCGCTCGCTCATGACGCTCGCCTTCATCGAGATAATAGAGCAGGCGATAACGCAAATCAACAGCTTCCAGTCGCGTGAGCGCCACGACCTGCGCAACACCCCTCGCCGCCTCGAGCGGGTGATTATCACGTGCCCCACCGCCATGTCGCGCGTGGAGCGCGAGGCCCTCTACAGCAGCTTTGCCGACGCGGTGAAGGTCATCAATTCCTATCATCATGCCACCAACCCCGGCAGCATAGCCTTGCAGATGCAGGTGGTTCCAGGCAAGAAGCCACGTCGCTACGACGACGATGAGCACAAGCAGTGGTACTACGACGAGGCCACCTGCTCGCAGTTTGTGTATCTCTATGCCCAGTTCTGCGAGCGCTACAAGAACCGCAGCGACCTCTTCTTCAAGCTCTATGGCAAGAGGCGCGACATTGACGGCACAGAGTGCGACACGCTCAGAGTGGGCTCGGTAGATATAGGCGCCGGCACCACCGACGTGATGGTGTGCCAGTATCGCTACAACGAGAGCAACCCCTCACAAATCTGTCCCAACCCCATCTACTGGGACAGCTTCAACATAGCTGGCGACGACATGCTCCAGCAGCTGGTGCAAAACGTCATTATCGAGGGCGACAGCGGCATCCTCTACCGCCACCTCACCGAGAAGATGGGCAACAGCCATCAGGAGGCCTATAAGATCCTCTACCACTTCTTTGGCCAGGACAACAACATGATGACCTTCAAAGACCGCATCATGCGCCGCGACTTCAACATGCAAGTGAATGTGCCAGTGATGTACCGCTTCCTCAACCTGCTCAGCGAGGGCGAGCGATACCTCGAGATAGGCTACGACGAGATGTTTGGCGACAGCAAGCCCAGCGACATCGTGTGCCAGGCCTTCAAAGAGCGATTTGGCTTTGAGCTGAGCGAGGTGGTGTGGACCTACGACCACGCCGTGCTCTCACAGCATGTGGAAAAGTCGCTCGACTCGCTCATCGAGTCAATCTCCACACTGCTCTATGCCCACGACTGCGACATCGTGGTGCTCTCGGGGCGCCCCACCATGCTCAAGCCCATCAAGGACTGCTTCCTCAAGTACTTCCCCGTGAGTCCCAATCGCCTCATCGTGCTGGGCAAGTACCGCATAGGGCGCTGGTATCCCTTCAAGGACGAGAACGGCTACATGCACGACACCAAGAGCATCGTGCCCGTGGGAGCCATGATAGGCTACCTGGCGTCGATGGCCGGTGGCCTCAACGAGTTCTCGCTCGACCTGAGCAACCTGAGCGACAAGCTCGCGCCCACCACCGAGAGCTTCTATAAGATGGGTGGCATCCCTAAAGAGGAGTGCATCATCACCCCCACCATCAACAATGGTCGCGTCACCATCAACTCCTTCCCGTGCTACATAGGAGCCAAGCAGTTTGACATAGGCATTTACCCGCTCAGGCCATTCTATGTGCTAGAGATTGACAACCGTCGCATCAAGGAACGCATAGCCAAGGGCAAGACACTCACCCCCGAGCAGCTGCAGCGCATGCTGCGCGACTACCGCGACGAGCTGTTCAAGAAAGGGCCATTCACCTTCGAGATAGAACGTGAGGCCTACGACGAGGACAAGGAACTCATCACCATCGCTTCGGTCACCGGCAGCGACGGCGATGAGCTCAAGACCGACGACTTCATGCTGCAAGTGCAAAGCATCAACGACCCGCAATGCTACTGGCTCGACTCCGGAGAGTTTAACCTGAATATTGCAACCACCGACTTAAACGTGTTCACAGTTCAGAGTTAAAAGTTCAGAGTGCCCCGATAAACGATAAACGACCAACGATAAACGATCAACGACAACTATGAACATCAATCAATATCTTCACATCGTAGAGAAGGCCATTTCATGGCAATCTAATGTGCCCGATAGCGAGAGGCAGAACTATCTTGAGCAGCTGGTAAACCTCAGGCGAGCGTTCAAGAAGATACAGTTTGCCGCCTCCGAGCGCTGCTCAACCGCCGCCTTTGGCGAGAGCCAGATGGGCAAGTCCTATCTCGTGAGCGCGCTCATGAGCGACCCTGGCAAGCCCTTCACCGTCACCGACGGTCGCCGTGAATACAACTTCATCGATGATATAAACCCCAGTAACCCCAACTCGCGCGTAGAGGCCACCGGCGTAGTGACCCGCTTCACCTCTAGCACCGACCCCGCCGTGCCCGAGGGCTACCTCAAGGCGCGCCTACTGTCGGTTGCCGACATTATCCTCGTCTTGTGCGAAGCCTATCACACACAGACCGACTACGACAACGCCGAGATCAAGAAAATCGACTACATCAGGCAATACTGCGACGCAGTGGCAGTGTCGTCCACCCCCAACCCATCACCCATCCTCACCCAGGACGACGTGATGGACATCTACGACTACCTGCGAGGCTCCACCATGAAGCAGCGCGTGGCCAATCTCACCGACCCCGAGTCGGGGCTGTTCTCTTTCCTCCTGTTCAATGTGAATCGCCTCACCGACGAGCAACTCATCTCGACAATAAAGCTGCTGTGGTTTGACAACCCATCTATCAACCGCCTCTTCGACACCCTCATCACCGCTTACCGCTCCATCCGCTTTGATGCCACGGTGTATGTGCCCTTCGATGCGGTGCTCAAGAAGCACGGCACGCTGCTCGACGTGGCGCGCCTCGACGAGATCTACGACGATAGCGAGATAGAGCTTCCCGACTATCGCCCCACCACCATTGTCACCACCCAGCAAGGCGTGTCGATAGAGATGCGCAAGGGCGAACTCAGCGCTCTCGTTGCCGAGCTATACATGTCGCTGCCCGCCCTTGAGAGCGAGACACGCTACTTCCTCTCGTGCCTCGACATCCTCGACTTCCCTGGCGAGCGACGCCCCGAGAACATGGCCAGCGACAAGCTCACTAACGGCAAGAACCTCTCGGTAGTGCTGCGACGAGGCAAGGTGACCTATCTCTTCAACCGCTACAGCGACACCAAGCGCATCAGCTCCCTCATGCTGTGCCACAACAACATGCAGAGTGCCGAGAGCAAGATGGGCCTCGTCCTTGAGAACTGGGTCAACAAAAACGTGGGCGAGACAGCAGCACAGCGCGACACTTTCATGCGCGACACCCTCATTTCGCCACTGTTTATCATCAGCACTTTCTTCAATCTCGACCTCGAGTACCAAACTAACGACTCGCCCACCAAGCTCGAAGAGCTGCGACGCCGCTGGGACAACCGCTTCAAGATAGTGCTCGAGAAAGAAGTGCTGCGCGCCAACACCGACGACGACCTTAAGCACTGGTTCAACCAGTGGACCACAGGACACCCCTTCAGCAGCATCTTCATGCTGCGCGACTTCAAATACTCCACCAAGTCGTTCACGGGTTATAACCCTAACACCAGGTCGCCCGAGACCGAAGAAATAGTGCCAGCAGCATTCCCTAACTTCATGCAGTGCCTCAAAGACTCGTTTGTGAGCTACGACTTTGTGCAGCAGCACTTTGTTGATGCCAGCCAAGCATGGGACAGTGCCGCCACCCTCAACAACGACGGCACCAAGCCCATCATCGACGCCCTCAACCAGCTCGCGCCACGCGTGAAGCAGGCCCGCGACAACATGTTTGATCAGGAAATCACTCGCCTGGTGGCACAGCTCAAGAGCTTGCTCACCAAGTATTACCATAGCGGCTCGGCCGACGATGAGATCAGGAAAGCTAAACGCCAAGCGGCACAGGCCAACCTGCAACTGGCAAAAATCGAAGGTGCCGACAAGGCCGCCTTTGGCAAGATGCTCGACATCATGATGATCGACGAGCCTCACCTCTATGAGATAATACACAACGCCCTCAACAACACCGTGGCCACCACATCGCAACCCGACCCGG
The DNA here is from genome assembly GCA_900318255.1 of uncultured Prevotellaceae bacterium. Lineage (GTDB taxonomy): Bacteria > Bacteroidota > Bacteroidia > Bacteroidales > Muribaculaceae > Sodaliphilus. The sequence goes on from ONJX01000001.1 coordinate 73,807, forward strand.
AGATGGAGCTCTTCATCAGGTTTGGACTCAACCCCAAGGCCTCGCGAGCCCAGAACCTCACCACGCTGTGCGACGCACTAGGCGTTGATACCGAGCAAGAGTGCATCGAGATGCTCTCGGCCGAGGGCTTCGACATCAACAAGCTACTGAGCGCACAGTTCATGGCCAACTCTCAAGCCGACCAAGTGGCGACGATGGTCGAGAATTTCTGGCTCGACGAGTTCCTCACACAATATGCCGTGCCCAAGTGTAAAGACAACATCCCCGCCGTGAGCGACATGACCACCAACCTCATCAGGCTCTACCGCTTCCTGGGGATGCACGACCGCATCAAGGAGCGCATCGACGAGTATATAACTACCTTCGACAAAGACAGTGCCGTGGCTATCATTGCCGACTACCTAGCAATGGAATTCAACCACTTCGTCACCACCTTTGGCTTTGACTATCTCGACAAGAAGCATCTCAACAACATCCTCGAGAAGAACGCACGCCTCAAGCTCAACATCAGCGAGGAGATGCTCTCGGTTCACAACACCTCCACCGGAGTGAAGCTACTCGAAGAGCTAGACCATGCCAAGAAGGAGAACATCACCGACCGCAGCACACTCATGCGCCTGCCACGCTATGGGTTCATGCTCACGTGGGTTGAGCAGCTCAAGGTGGGATACATCCTCTCGTGCGACCTGCCCGACTATGACATAGCCGCTAACAAACGCCTGGGCGAAATCATCAACGAGATCGATGCGAAGTGACTTTTGGTGGAACGCGGAACGTGCATCCCATTACTGGTTACACCTGCCACCCTCCAATAAACACAAAATTAACACTTAAAACTTAACTCTTGACACTTAACACTTAACTATTATGCCAAACGTGAAAAATAAAGTGCGCTTGTGCACCACATCACCCATGAGCATCTTCATTGTGGAGAACCTGGGTGGCACACCGTTCTACAACAGGCGAGACGACTTTGAGAGATTGCTCGACAAGTATGTCACCAATCCTCGCTACAAGAACTTCTTCGCCATGCCCTATTTTGAGCCCGCCCTGCACGGGCTGGAGTGGCATGTTGACCCCGAGTTTGCCTATGCCGTGAAACTCTCTTCCCTGGCAGGCACACAGCAATACCTTGCCGCAAAGCAATATATTGCCGATGCCACCGCCTACTTCCGCAATCTTGCGACACAAGTGAACGAGTGGGAACAGCCTTACTTTGACTGCCTCATCAAGTATATCGACTCCACCGATATCGACGAGATGGTGTTTGTGGCTAATGACCAGGTGATTCTGGGAGTGTGGGGCATCAGGGCGATGCCAGGCCAGAACATGAACACCTCTATCGTCACCAATGTTGAGGACACACGCTTGCACAGGGTATCGTTTGAGACACACAATGCCACCCTGCAAGGCACCACATCATTCATGAGGCGGCATGGCTACAAGCTGCATCCCGGCATCGATGTGCCTAAGGTGCTCCCCAACGACGGCTTCGCCTTTGTGAGCTGGTTGCCTTTTGACCCCAACAATGCCCAGGTCAACGAGGACTTGCACTTTGTGGCACAATGCGAGGAGATAAAAACTCCACCACCCTACCAGCCAGGCCCCGAAACGCCGCCACCACCCATGCACGAGCCACTCATGTGCCAAGTGAAATTTGACGACGGCGCCCTGGGCACCCTCAGTGGCACGTCGCCATCGCTCACGGTGCCTGCTGGCACGGTGCTCACCCCAGCGATGATACCTGCGGTCACCCCGCTTGCAGGATACTCCTTCCTGGGATGGGACCAGCCAGTGGACAAACCCATCACTGGCGACACCACCTTTGTGGCACAGTACTCTAAGCTGCCATGGTGGAAACGATGGATGGCCGACGGCTGCCTGCGATGGTTGCTCATGGCACTGCTGGCACTGCTGCTGTTCTTGCTGCTTGCCATCGTGCTCACTCGCTGCACCTCGTGCTCTGGCACCATGGGAGGCTGTGTGCGCGACGCCCACGACAGGATAATGGGTGCCGACACCACCGACACCATCAGTGGTCGCACGCGCGTCATTATCCACGACGAGCGCGTGATAAACCGCATACGCACCGACGACGGCCGCTACATCGACGACAACGGCAATGAACGTGGCGTGATAGACATCAGCGACGACCTTGACGGCGACGACCCCGTAGCCCCGCCGCTGGTCGATGACAATGGCGACCCCATCTCCGACCGCGGCCGCCTCAACCCCGACGACCCTAACAGCCCCGAGGTGATGAGCGACCGCCTCAACATCTTCTTCGACAACGACAACCCCGACTTTCAGAAGTTTGCCACCGAGTTCAAGCGCAACTACCCTGGCGACCAATACAAGATAATAGGCAAAGACAAGAACACGCGGTGGCTACTGGTGCAGGTGCCGCCGCAGGAGCGCCCCAAAATTCGCGACGAGTTGCCGTCGAAGATACCATCAATGAAGTTTAAAGTCGTTGACGAGGTGATAATGGCGGGCGGGCAGCAGCATGGCGGCTCACGCTCCACCCTGCCCAAAGGATGGCACCTCGATGCAGCACACATCAAGCAGGCATGGCAAGTCTCTAAAGGCAATGCCGGCGTGACGGTGGCCGTCGTTGACGACGGCATCGACCTCAACCACGAGATGTTTGCCGGACGCATCACCAAGCCTTACAACGTGTTTCGGTGCGACGACCACCTGAGCGCAGGAATGGGACATGGCACACATGTGGCAGGTCTGGCTGCCGGCAACACCGCTCATGTGAGTCAGGGAGCCGCCGGGGTGGCGCCAAACTGCCAGATTATGCCTGTGCAGGTCTTTGACAACGGCCAGTGTACCATCTCGGGAGTGATACGCGGCATCATGTATGCCATTCGCAACAATGCCGATGTGGTGAACATCTCCATTGGCACTGCCTATCCCGTGGAGCTAGGCAACATAGTGCCCATCGAGGAGCAAAAAGAGGTGGCACGTAGCTACTACAAGCCCGCCGAGGACGTGTGGAAATGGGTCTTTGAGCAGGCAGGCAAGAAAAACACCATCCTGGTGTTTGCCGCTGGCAACAGTCATCTACTGGCAGCCATGCAGCCGCAGCTGCGGTCAAAGAACACCATCAACGTGGGTGCCTTAGGCAAGAACAACACCATGACCGAGTGGTCCAACTTTGGCAGCACCGTCTATGTCACGGCTCCTGGCGAGGGCATCTACAGCTCCATGCCTGGCAACCGCTATCAGGCACAAGACGGCACCAGCATGGCTGCCCCCATCGTCACTGGAGTGGTGGCACTGATGAAATCGGTAAACAAAAACATCACCGTTGCGCAAGCACTCACGGCATTGACATCTACTGGCGTGAACATTAGCAACGGCAATCAGAGTGGCCCGGCAGTGCAAGCCGACAAAGCAGTAACCAAAGCACGACAACGATAAGCGAAAACCGTTTCCCGTTCCACCTTCCCCGTTCCACCAATTAAAAAACAAACTATAATGCCCACTAAAGAACATGTATTAAGTATAGCTCACGGCGTGCCAGTGCAGGGTCTCATCAGGTCGATACAACGAGGCATCATCACCCTCGACGAGTTGAAGAGAATACAACTCGCCCCCGAGAAACTCGAAGTCATTGAGCACACACTCCAGGCCCATGAAGACCAGCTGTGGAAAAAGGCTTGCCAAAGCGGAGAGGCAGCCCACTTCTTCAGCTATCTGAAGATTTACCCCGACGGACTCTTTGCCGAGCCATGCCGGCAGGCACTGATATCGGGTGAAGAACACTTCTGGACCAATATCCTCGACAGTGGCTCGCTTGACTTGCTCAAGCAATATCTGGAGTTTTACGAGCCGCTAGGTGGTGCTCACACCTATGAGTGCCAGCAGATGATTGAAGACCCCGCTTGGCTGCAAGTGATGAGGCAACCCACACTCGCCAGCATCGAGGCCTATGAGCAAGCCCATCCAGGCAAGCATAGCACCGAGATTGCCCACATGCGAGATGCCATCACCGACGATAGCGACTGGCAAAAAGCACAGCTCACGGCTAGCACACCAGCTTTCAAAGCCTATCTTGACGCGCATCCTCAAGGCAAATTTAAAAAACAAGCACAGGAATGCATCGAGGGCGCTACTAGCCACGACGACTTTGTAGCCAGCATGAACAACGACCTCAAGACTGCCGACGAGATACAAAATGCCATAGCAAGCAAGATCATTAGCTGGGACGACGTGGCAAGCGTCTATGGTCCAGAGCGCACACAGGCCATCCAAAACTTCCTTGAACACGACATCCAGCCTAACCCCACCATCCCCACCACCCTCACCAAGGACTCTACCGAGGTGTATTTCTGGGGGACACCATCGTCGGGCAAGACCTGTGCGCTAGGCTCATTATTGTGCGGAGCCATGGACAACTACCACCTTGAGCCGCAACAGTGCCAGGGCTATCACTACATGACCCAGCTGCGCAACGTCTTCAACTCTCACAGCAAGTATTGCAGCCTGCCACCAAGCACCATCGTCAACGTGATACAGGAAATGGTGTTCACCATCACCGACGCCAAGAAGAAGCTGCACCGTGTCACCTTCATCGACATTGCCGGCGAAATATTCCGTTCTATTTACTCCTCAATGAACCAGATGTTTCTCGACCAGGAGCACAAAGACACTCTAGCTCACGTGATGAAGTTCTTACATGACAACAGCAACCCCAAGATTCACTTCTTTGTGGTAGAATATGGTGCCGAGGGCATACAGTGGGAGGGACTATACATGCGCGACTACCTGCACGCTTGCTCACTCTACATCAAGGACAACAAAATACTGAAAAACTCCTCGGGGGTGTATATCCTCGTCACCAAGTGCGACAAGATGCAGTGCCCCGACGAGATAATTGCCAGCAAAGCCGAGCAATATGTGCAAGAGAACCTCAACTCGTTCTATTACAACTTGCATGAGGCGTGCAAGGATGCCCACATCAGCGACCTAAAGGTGATACCATTCTCCATTGGGGACGTGTTTGCCGGCAAGATTTGCTCCTACGACGACAGCTTCATCGACGACGTGGTTGACGTGCTCTTAGCCAAGACACCACCACTCAAAAAAAACAATTTCTTTAGAGTGTAGTAGCTGGTGAGAAAACAAGAAAACAAGATAACAAGATAACAAGATAACAAGAAAACAAGATAACAAGAAAACAAGATAACAAGATAACAAGAAACAAGATACAAGAAAACAAGAAAACAAGAATACAAGAATACAAGAATACAAGATAACAAGAAAACAAGATAACAAGAAAACAAGATAACAAGGCATTAGTAGCCGTCGCAGCCATCGGACAAGGCACGCCTTGTCCCTACTTAACACTTAACATTTTACACTTAACACTTATTATTCGATGTCACCCTACAACTATCTTAAAATTGACTTCTACGGGCAGTTCAACGACGACACGATACACAAGCTCACCTACCCCGAGCCGTTCAACCCCATCGACGCCGCGTCGCAGCTGTGGCTCAGTCCCATCACCGACCCAAGAGCCATCAGGACGTTGTCGCCCATGGCAAAATATGGCTACAGGGTGCACCGCGACATTAACGGTACCTACTTCTCGCTGCTCACACGTTATGAGCGCGACGCACGTCGTGGATATGTCGCCATCACGGTGATGATAGCCGCGCAATATGAGTCGCTCATCGATGGCAAAGCCATTTTCAACCTGCTCAACCTGCTTAAGACTAACGTCCTCGACACTAACAACATCACTGCCGTGGCGGTGGAGCAATGCCTCGATGCCAGTAATATGCCATCTAAGAATGTCGCCCCACCGAGCATCACACCAGTGCAGAGCTCCAGCCAGCAGGCACTGCGTGTGTATAGCTCCAACGAGGAACTCTGCGACATCTTCCAGTTCCCCGGGCAGGCCGAGTATGACCTCTATGGCGAAGTGTTCCTTATCAACAAGCTGTGGTGCAACAGCACGGTGCCTGGAGTGACACTGCTCACCTCACCCATCATCAAGACCTATAGCGTGGCCATGCCCGAGGGCGTGACGTGCGAGAGCACTACACAAACTGGCAACATCCTCAACATCACCTACCACAAGCCGGGCTATGCGCCACTGGTCATCCCTGTCACCATCAATGGCATCAACAACCAATATGTACACTACCAGGGGGCAACCATCAACATTCTCACACCCATCGACCTACCCTTCAAGCAGCGCGTGAGCATGAGGGTGAGAATCAATGGCCACAGCTACAGCGACAACTCGGTGCGGGCCACCGTGGGTGGCGAGGCCATGCACTACTCGTCACAGCATGGCGCCTATAGCACCCTTGTCACTAAGCAAGCCCTCACTGAGGGCAACATCAAGGTGAGTGTAAATATCGACGACCCCCTGCTTGACCCCACTGGCAAGTCGCAGCACCAGGCAGTAGTCTTCAAGTGGCTCATGGCACTGCTATCCTTTGTCATGGGTGCGGCTATCGCCGCTGGCATAACCTGGGTGTTGATGAAAGACAATGGTGGCAACGAGGCTGCTAAGCAACCACAGGCCATAGAAAAGGCCGACACCACACACTGCGCCAGCACAAACCGCGACCTCAACCACAAGAGCGAGAACAGCACCTGGCAACTCGACAGCCTCAAGTCTGAGAGAATAATAACTCACACAAAATAAATGATTTATCATTATGGCACAGAACAATACACCTAAACCAGTTAAACCTAGCACCAACGAGCAGAACCGCAAGCGCCGACAGGCGTGGATGTGTGGCATCCTTGCGGTGCTCAACCTCATAGCACTGGCACTGCTCATAATGCTGCCCTACAACTGCACGGGCACCTACGACCGTGGCGGCAACGACACCATCGTAGTCACCGACACCACGATACACGAGCGCAGAATCACTAACGAAGATGAGCAAGCGAGTGAGGCTAGCGACGACATTGACGAGGCCGTGGAGGATGAAGGCGGCGACACCGACGCCTTCATGAGATTCTCTATCGTGTGGAACGAAAACGGACGTGACCTTGTAGATCTCGACGCACACGCCATAGAACCCAACGGGACCCACATCTACTTCGACAGCTACCGCGCGCCACGACGCACACGCTGCGGCGGACAGCTCGATGTTGACATGCAAAGTCCCCGTGGCCGAGGCGTGGAAAACATCGTGTGGCCCAGTGCCAACCAACTCGCCGACGGCGACTATGAGTTTGCTATCGACAACTACAATAACCGGCAGTTTGGCGTGTGTGTGGCAAAGCTCAAAGTGGGCGACAAATCGTTCCTCTACAAAGTGCAACACTTCAGGAAAAGCGACCCTGTGGAAATCGCTGTCGTCACCATCAAAGACCACCAAGTAAAGAACATCAAGCAAATTCAGCGACCAGTATCACAGTAATTGCTTCAAGCAGCAATCACACAACGCACTAAATCACTCACATCATTAAAACCCCTCACACCTCATGAAATGCATCAACTGTAATCAAGAGATTCCCGATGGAAATATGTTCTGCAACTTCTGCGGCACCATGCAGCCCAGCGACAGGGAGGCTTATGAAAAAGAGCATCCTGAGCTCGCCACGCCCATTACCAGCCACCAGCAAGACAACACCCCCTCAACGCAACCGCCAAGCTATGCACCATCATCACCCGCTCAGCACCCAGCGCCCACCGCGCCAGCGGCTGCCGAGGCACCTGCCAGCAACAGCAGTGACGAGGGCAACATGATGCAGTGCCCCGATTGCGGCAGCATGATACCTAGCGACTCCTTGTTCTGCCCTCACTGTCGATGCCCATTTGTGGCCCCTAATGAGCAATATCATAATGACTACCGCATCCCCATTCCTCCAGTACCTAAGCACCGAGAAGCACCTGCACCACCACCAAGCAAGGGCAAAGGCATGCCTGGATGGGCAAAGGCGCTAATCACGCTGTCGATACTCATGCTGCTGGGAGCCCTGGGTGGCGGAGCTTATTACTATTTTTTCTACAACAAGGTGCAAAGATTCCATCCCGACGATGACGTGGTGACCTTCTCGCGCAATGGAGGCGAGAAAACCGTGACCATCACTACCGACGCTAAAGAATTTAAAGTGACAAAATCTCCTGATTGGGTGAGTGTGACCACTGGCGACAAAGAAATTACCATCATGTGCCAACCTCTAGAGTCTTTCGAAGACCGCGAGGGAACTATTAAGCTCAAAGCTGGCGACAAAGAAGCTAAAATCACCGTCAAGCAGAGCGCTAACGCCACCTATCTGCGGCTCTCGAGCGACTTGGTGAAAATAGGACACAATGGTGAGGAGGTGACAATCGACCTCGACACCGATGGCGACCCCTCTACCATCGATTTTAAAATCAACGACCCCTTCATGTGTAGCCTCTCTAGCAGGTCGGCCACAGGCTTCACGGCAACAATAGAGGAAAACACCTCGCCATTGCCACGAGAATGTAGCATCACCATCACCAGCGACAAGCAAGAAAGAACCGTGACCATCATCCAAGCTGGGAGGTGCCCCAGCTGCGACGGCTCAGGAAAAGAGCCATGTTACCGTTGCGACGGAAAGGGGCATAACGATTGTAGCAACTGCAATGGCACTGGTTTGCTCTATAATTTATATAACAGCGAATACATAAATTGTGAGTATTGTGAGGGGCGGGGCAACCTCCCCTGCGACGACTGCAACTCACAAGGCTACACTACCTGCGAGCAGTGCAACGGCACTGGCAACAACTTCATTAGAGAAGAAACATTTTAAGCACTAAACGGGCAAGAAAAATGAGGTGATTCTCATCACCGAGAGCATGGGGAAATCTTGCTATGAGCGTGTTGACAAGAACTCGGTGAGCTTGGCGACGGCGCGGCCGCGATGGCTGATGCGGTTCTTCTGCTCGGCGGTCATTTCGCCAAAGGCGCAAGCGGCCTCCACGGGCTTGAAGATGGGGTCGTAGCCAAAACCGCCAGCTCCGTGGCGCTCGGTGAGGATGTGCCCTTCTACCTTGCCTTCAAACTGATGAGTCTCGCCATCGAGAATAAGGACTATAGCGGTGCGAAAGCGCGCGGTGCGCTGCTCCAGTGGTACCCCACCAAGCAGCCGCAGCACCTTGTCGATGTTGCGCTCGCTGTCGTGAGCCACACCGCCATATCGTGCCGAGTGTACCCCAGGCTCACCGCCCAGGGCATCAATCTCAAGACCCGTGTCGTCGCTGAAGCAGTCGTAACCATAGTGCTCCTTCACCCACTGCGCCTTTATCATGGCGTTGCCCTCGATGGTGGCTGCCGTCTCGGGTATGTCGTCGTGGCAACCTATGTCGGCAAGGCTCAAAACATTATACTTGCCAGCCATGAGCTGGCGCAACTCGCTGAGCTTGTGCTCATTATTGGTAGCAAATACTATATCTTTCATAAGTTCATTATTTTCTAGATTTTCTAGCTTTTCTAGATATTCTAGATTGCCTAGATATTCTAACGGACAAGGCACGCCTTGTCCCTACTTAACCCTTAACATTTTACACTTAACACTTATAAAGACAAGGCACGCCTTGTCCCTACTTAACACTTAACATTTTACACTTAACACTTAATTTTCTTCTTGCCTAGCATCCAGGGGGCGTAGTTGTGGATAAACCAAGCGAAAGGGAAGATAATGACCATGACGATGAATGGGGAGATGAACTTTATCCAAATGTGGTCGTCCATGACGCCAGTGTAGAAGGCGCGCTCGAGCATGACTTTAATGAAGCCAATGGTGTGGTTCTGGAACGCGAGATAGACGGTGCCGTTCATCACCACTAGCTCAATGACACGGTTGCGGCCATAGCGCGAGGCGAGCCACTTGGCAAGGGCTATGTAGGTGGGGATGACCATCACTCCACAGGCTATCTTGATGGCATTCATGCTGTTTTTCTCCTCGATGTAGATGCTCAGCGCCATTATCACCAGCGAGGCGATGCCCAGAGCCAGCAAGATGACGGTGCGGCGCGGGGTGGAGAACTCCACCCTAGAGATATACTGCTTGAAGCTGTTGCCAAAGGCATAGAACGGCATATATACCATAGCGTTCCACACGTGCCAGTAGTTCTCTAGCGGGCAGTTGATGGCAGCCACCGAGAGCAGGATGCTCGCCGGGAAGAGCCACTGCGCCGGCAGCCATCGCTGCATGAAGTAGTAGAGCACCTGCATCACCATCAGGCAAGACAAGTACCAGAAGGTGCCCAGCACGGTGTGTGGCTTGCCCTTGACGAAGTCGAGCATGGGCTGCCACCACGTGACATCGGCATCGCCCAGTCGCATGCCAAATAGCAACCACATGGCATAGAAGACGACAAAAAAGGTGACGTAGGGCACTAATATCTGCTTGCCGCGGTGGGCGAAGAACTGCCCGAAGGTGCTGTATTTGCCAATGTTGAAGAGGAACCCCGAGATGCAAAAGAATAGCGGGATGCGCAAGTTGATGATAATCTTGCCATCCATGATGGGCGTCTGCGGTGGCGTGTGAAACAGTATCACAAGGAAGATACTGAAAAACCGCACATAGTCAAGCCAGGGTATGCGCTCTTGTTTCATTTTTTAGCTAACAAGCTGACAAGTAAACAAGCTAACGAGGAAATGGCATTTTAGCTAACAAGCTAACAAACACACATTACCTATTGCCTTGTTAGCTTGTTAGTTTGTTTATTAGTTAGCTATACTACCACATTAACGATTTTGTTGGGCACCACAATGACCTTCTTGGGCTGCTTGCCGTCGAGCCAGCGTGCCGCGCCCTCGTGGGTGAGGGCTTGCTGCTGCACCTCGTCGCTGGGCGTGCCAGCCGCCACCTCAATGTTGAAGCGTGGCTTGCCATTGAAGAGAACGGTATATTTCACCATGCTCTCCTTGAGGTAGTCCTCGTTCCATGTGGGCCACTGGGCGTCGCACACGGTGCCCTGCTCGCCCAGCTGGTGCCAGAGCTCCTCGGCGATGTGAGGCGCGAATGGCGCCAGCAGCACCACGAAGTCGCGATACACGCTCTTGCTCTTGCACTTGAGGGTGCTAAGCTCATTGGCACAAATCATGAACGCTGCCACGCTGGTGTTGTAGGAGAACATCTCAATGTCTTGCGACACCTTCTTGATGAGCTTGTGAATCGACTTGAGGGCCTCGGCGCTGGGCTTCTCGTCAACGAGCTGCATGGTGTCGCCGTCGAAGAATTGTCCCCACAGGCGCTTGAGGAACTTGCTCACACCGCTAATGCCGTGAGTGTCCCAGGGCTTGCTCTGCTCAATGGGGCCGAGGAACATCTCGTTGAGGCGCAGGGTGTCGGCACCATAACGCTCCACAATGTCGTCGGGGTTGACCACATTAAACATCGACTTCGACATCTTCTCTACAGCCCAGCCGCAGATGTACTTGCCATCCTCGAGAATGAACTCGGCGTTGGCAAACTCGGGTCTCCAAGCCTTGAAATCCTCTATGTTGAGCACATCGTTGTAAACCAGCTTGATATCCACATGAATGGGAGTGACATCGTAGTCCTCCTTGAGGTTGAACGACACAAACTTGTTGGTGTCCTTGATGCGATAAACGAAATTGCTGCGACCCTGAATCATGCCCTGATTCACGAGTTTGCGGAATGGCTCAGGCTCGCACACGTAACCGTAGTCGTAGAGGAACTTGTTCCAGAAACGGCTGTAGATGAGGTGGCCGGTGGCGTGCTCGGTGCCTCCCACATAGAGATCGACCTGACGCCAGTACTCGTCGGCTTCCTTGCTCACAAGAGCGTTGTCGTTGTGAGGGTCCATGTAGCGCAGGTAGTAGGCGCTAGAGCCGGCAAAGCCCGGCATGGTGTTAAGCTCGAGCGGACGACCGTTGCTTGCCACCCAGTTGCGGGCGCGTCCCAGTGGTGGCTCGCCGGTCTCGGTGGGCAGGAACTTGTCAACCTCGGGCAGCTGCAGTGGCAGCTCGCTCTCGTCAAGGGGCTGTGGCTGGTTGTCCTCGTCGTAGTAGATGGGGAACGGCTCGCCCCAGTAGCGCTGGCGGCTGAAGATGGCGTCGCGCAAGCGGTAGTTCACCTTCACCTTGCCAATGCCTGCCTCAGCAATATATTCTTTAGTCTTAGCAATAGCGTCCTTCACTTGCAGTCCGTTGAGCTGCAGGCGCTCGTTGCTGGAGTTCATCATGATGCCGTCCTTGGCATCGAAGCTCTCCTCGCTGATGTCGGCACCCTCGATGAGTGGTATAATAGGCAAGTCGAAGTGCTTAGCAAAGGCATAGTCGCGACTGTCATGAGCCGGCACCGCCATGATGGCTCCAGTGCCATAGCCGGCGAGCACATAGTCGCTGATGTAGATGGGTATCTCCTTGCCAGTGACGGGGTTGATGGCATAGCGACCGCTGAATACACCGCTCACCTTCTTCTCGATGAGACGCTCGCGCTCGGTCTTGTGCTTCACCTCGTTGAGATAAGCATCAACGGCGGCACGCTGCTCGGCAGTGACCACTAGGTCAACATACTCGCTCTCGGGAGCCAGCACCATGAAGGTGACACCAAAGATGGTGTCGGCCCTGGTGGTGAAGATGAGCAGTTGCTCGTCGCTGCCCACTATGGGGAACAGCATCTCGGCACCCTCGCTGTAGCCTATCCAGTTCTTCTGGGTCTCCTTGATGGAGTCGCTCCACTCAATGGTGTCGAGGTCGCGCAGCAAGCGGCCGGCATAGGCGCTCACGCGCAGGCACCACTGGCGCATCACCTTCTGCTCCACAGGGTAGCCGCCACGCAACGACACACCCTCGCTCACCTCATCGTTGGCAAGCACGGTGCCGAGCTTCGGGCACCAGTTCACCATGGTGTTGCCCAGGTAGGCGATGCGGTAGTCCATGAGTCGCTGGCTGCGCTCGGCAGGGGTCATGGCATTCCATTGCTCGGCGGTGAACTCGTCCTTAGCGCCGGTGTGGGCATTGCAGCCCTGGCTGCCATGCTTCTCAAAGTGCTGCACCAGCTCGGTAATGGGGCGCGCCTTGTCGAGAGCGGTGTTGTAGTAGCTCTTGAACATCTGCAAGAACGCCCATTGAGTCCACTTGTAGTAGCTTGGTTCGCAGGTGCGCACCTCACGGTCCCAGTCGTAGCAGAACCCTATCTTGTCGAGCTGTTCACGGTAACGTGCGATATTCTGCTTTGTGGTAATCTCGGGATGCTGGCCAGTTTGGATGGCATATTGCTCGGCGGGCAGGCCATAGGCGTCATAGCCCATGGGATGCAGCACGTTAAAGCCCTTGTGACGCTTGTAGCGGGCATAGATGTCGCTGGCGATATATCCAAGCGGATGCCCCACGTGCAGACCCGCACCACTAGGATAAGGAAACATGTCGAGAACATAAAACTTGGGCTTGCTCTCGTCGATGTCAACCTTATAGGTGTTGTTGTCCTTCCAATACTGTTGCCACTTTTTCTCAATCTCGTTAAAGTTGTATTCCATCTTGAATTATATTATTTTTTGTGATTTTTTTCATTCAAACTGCAAAGGTAGTGAATAGTTTTCAGTTAGCAGTTGTCAGTTGTTATTTTTTTAAAAAAGCGAAGTTTCAGACCTCATTTTTCCACTCGCAGTCTTTATAAATTGATTGTAAATGTCATATAATTCTTTTTGTTAATTAGTTTGTCAATTAAATAAATACCAACATTTATATTATTTAAAGAATCACACTGAATATAATGGATAATTCGTTACCCAATCTTGGTCTTTATATGACGACATTGAATATCTCACGCCCTTCATGCCTGGGTGCTTGTCAACAAGCAGTTTTAATGATTTAGCCTTCACATTTGCCTCAGCTTTCACTTCGATAGGTTCCACTTTCCCGTTTCGCTCGATTATGAAATCAACTTCGGCACTGGCGCCACTTGTCCAAAAATATATTGATGATATTCCATGGCTCAATATTTGCTGAAGCACATATTGCTCAGTAAAAGCACCCTTGAACCCAACAAAAGCATTGTTACCAATTAGCATTTGTTCACTACTTGCACCAGCCATAGCTGCGAGCAATCCGCAATCAAGAAAATATATTTTGAAAGACGATAAGTTCTCATAAAACGAAAGCGGGGCAATCACATCGTTGACACAATTTACTTTATATATTATTCCGCAGTCAATCAGCCATTGAATAGCAATCTCATACTCTTTGGCTCTTGCTCCTGGTTTTAAAACTCCATAGATGAATTTCTTGTTGTCTTTTGCAAGTTGTGAAGGTATTGATTTCATCACCATGTTTATACGAGGTACTTGTTCACGTGGTGCATGTTTCGAAAAGTCGTTTCTGTAAGCATCAAGAAGATTTAACTGTATGTGTCTTACCTGCTCTAAATTCTTATCCTTCACAAAGTTTTCTACTACTTCGGGCATACCACCCACATAATAATACTGACGTAGTAAATCTTGAAGTTTGTGTTCAACACTCGAAAGCACATCCCATTTCCGATTCTCTATTAATTCAGCCCAATCTTCATGATCCATAGCCATTAAAAATTCCCTGAAATTCATCGGGTAAAGGGTTATCATATCTACTTTCCCAACAGGGAATGAGGTGCCTTCATGCATATCAATCCCTAATAATGAACCTGCAACCATCACATGGTATTCTGGAGCTTTCTCAGCAAAGTATTTTAATGCCGCAAGTCCTCGCGGAACATTTTGTATCTCATCAAGGATTATCAACGTTTTGCCAGGTTTAGGTTTTATATGAGAAATAGCTTGTAGTTGCAAAAGGATTCGGTCAATATCATAGTCATTGGCAAAAATTGTAGCTGCCTGTGGTTCATCATCACAGTTTAAGTAAATTGTATCTTCATATTGCAATCTACCAAATTCTTGCATCAACCATGTCTTGCCTACTTGTCTTGCTCCCCTTATAATCAATGGTTTGCGATAGATACTAGACTTCCATTTTAATAGTTCGTCCCAAATTACTCGTTTCATTTCTTACACTTTTTTGAAGGAATTATCGCCGCAAAATTACATTTTTTTGAGGGAATAAACAAGCTTTTCTTACATTTTTCCGAAGGAATAATTGCTCAAACTATACACTTTTCCAAAGGAATCTCCTCCTTGCAAGGCTTTTTTTGTCTGTCTGCTCAGTGTGTCAGTCTGTTTTAGACAAACAGATATACATGTTAAGAAATAATAACAACTGATTCATCTGATTAATCTGATTTTTAAAAACAAGTCAGAAATTTCAGAAAATTCTGTTTTAATACTTTAAGTGGCGGCTTTGTTGCGTGTGGGGCGCTTTGTGAAATAAAAATGAAAAACTGTGTTTTCCATTTTGTATTTCTCTCAACTTGCACTAATTGTGGATAAATTAGGCGGCGTCTCGGCATAAAAAATAAAAAACTTCGTTTATTATTTTGTTCTGCCCTCAACTTGCACTAATTTTGCAAGCAGAAACCAAATAAACAAAACAACATGAAAAAAGTATTCTTAATGATTGCCATGCTCACCATGAGCATGACAGCTATGGCTCAAGGCCGTGCGGTCTATGGTGATGTAGATGGCGACGGCGATGTCACAATTAGCGACGTGACAGCACTTTACAATTACATTCTCAACGACGACATGACATTTTTCTCTACCAGCGACGTCGATGGTGATGGTAGTGTCACAAGCGCCGACGTGACAGTGGTGTATAACATCCTGCTAGGCATTATCCCCGGTGGCGAGACCCATGAATATGTTGACCTGGGGCTGCCCAGCGGCACGCTGTGGGCAACAATGAACATTGGCGCCAACACCCCCGAGGAGTTTGGCGACTTCTTCGCCTGGGGTGAGACCACTCCAAAGGAATTATATGACTGGAGCAACTACCAGTGGTGCAACGGCACCTTGAGAACGCTTACCAAATACTGCACCCAAAGCAATTATGGCTACAATGGATTTACCGATGGCAAGACCGAACTTGAACCTGAGGACGATGCCGCTACAGCTAACTGGGGCTCACAGTGGTGCATGCCATCTAAAGAGCAGCAAGATGAGTTGCGCAACCAGTGCACATGGACATGGACAACAAGCAACGGCGTGAACGGCTACCGCGTGAGCAGAAATGGCAAATCGATATTCTTGCCTGCCGCCGGCTACCACTTCACTAACAATTACTACAGACCAGGTGAGATGGGCTATTATTGGTCGCGCACCCTCGGCTCCTCACGCTCTTACTACGCTAACTATATCTATTTCTATTCAATGAACGGCTCAGAAGGCATTGACGCATATTACGGCGACCGCGACAGCGGTTTTTCCGTGCGCGCCGTGCGCGTGTCGCAATAATAGCGCGTTTTTAAACCCTGATAAGTGAATAAGTAAAGAGCCGTTCCAAGTGTGGGACGGCTCTTTTTATGTAATAGGTAATTCTTGCTCACGTGCCTGAATTACCGAAAAATGAATGTCATCAATTCTGAACTCCGAGCAGCACGTTATAAACCATAGTGATATCTACAGTTGTGACCTCGCCATCACCATCCTGGTCGCCATTGACCATGTTCTCGGTGCTAGCATTCAGGAGGTAGTTGTAGAGGATAGTGATATCTACTGTGTTTACCTCACCGTCGCCATTCACGTCGCCAGCAATGACAGGAGTGGCAACCGGCGTAACAGTGAGAGTCATGTCGAAGGCGTTAACGCTGAAGGTGAACTTGCCACCTTGCTCCATGCGGAAGTTAGCACCGTCAATCATAGCAAGGGGCTGATTGAGCAGGTCGCTGTTGATCAGGAAGTAACCCACTTGGTTGTCGTCAGCACCACCAAGCCATGTCCAGTCATCACCATTGGGAGTGACAACCTTGAACTCTGCGCCTGCCTCGAGGGTGCCTTCGGTTTGATAGACGTCCTCGGTGTCGGTGGCAGCAAATGCCAGGCGGCCGCCCTCCTCGGTAAGGTTCCAGCCATTGAACGAGCCCACCAGGTAGAACTCATCGGGCACTGGCGCACCAGGAGTGTAGGTGAAAGTGGTCTTTGGAATAAAGTCGCACTGCTGCTTGTAGTAATAAGTGGCAGTCTCCTGGTCTCCGGCAAGACCGGCGTGCCACATCACGTTCTGGCCACGGAAGAGGAAACGCTTCCAGCCCTCGGCGGTGGTATTGTCAAAGCCTATGAGCAGATTGCCACCACGATACTTGTAAGGAGCGTTAAAGGTGATGGTCATTAGTCCATACTCTTCATTGGTAGGACCCACTTTGTCAATAGTCACCTTGCCTTGATAGATGATGGTGCAATTATCCTTTGGCTCAAAATCAAAATGATTATCGGCGGCATTAAAAGCGATGTAGTCAACCTCACCCACATAAACATCGGCACTTGAGGCAGTAGTGTGAGGAGTGTTGTAGGTGGTGGTGTAGAACTTCACTGAAGAAATCTCCCCGCCTTTCATTTGAGTCAAATATTGGGCGGGAATGATGATTTGGCTCCTGGTGCCCACCTTATTCCACTTGCGAATGAATGCCGGCACATAATCGTTGGTAACAACTGATAATGACGTACCAGTCTCCTCGGTGGTTCCGTCAAACACTGTCAAAGTCTCTTCTTGGGCAAAGGCTGGCAAGCACATTACCCACATCAATAAACAAATCAGTAATTTTTTGTTCATAATAGTGATTTTTTTGGTTGATAATTGTTGTATAATAAGTTAATAAATCAAGTTTGCTGCTTATGGTTTGTTATCTTTCAACCCACAAAGGTAGGAAATAATATTTAAAAAAAATGAAAATTAATGACATTTAACCCTATTCGATAAGTATGTGGCTCCTCAGCGATTCTTTTCCCAGCCATGCCCCCTTTTTCTATATCGGTGCTTAAAACACCGATTATAACGTCACTTTATAGTGTGAGAATGATGAAATTTTATAATAATCTATTGCATATATCAATATTTTTGACGAATTTTGCATACAAGTTGTGAGTACCGCGATTTGTATTTTATGATTTAAGCACCATTGAAATGTTGTAAATCAGCAATCTGTGCAGCTTGCAACCTTTGTTTACTTAACTTTTTAAACCAGCCAACTAACATAATTATTAATAAATTACTGCACAGTGGCGGTAGCAAATCTAATAAGAACATAAAACATTAACCCATAAACCATTGAATATGTATAAGATTGAAAACCATCCCATTCTTGACCTTCCAAAAGAAGAATTTGTGGAATTCCAGTTTGAGGGGAGAACCGTGCGCGGTCAAAAAGGCAAAACCATTGCCGCAGCCCTTCATCAGGCAGGACTGATAGTGCACAGCCACAGCACCAGCGGCCGCAACCGCAGCCTAGAGTGCGGCATCGGCAAGTGCGGTGCCTGCGAGATGCTCGTCGATGGCCAGGTGCGCCGCATCTGCATCACCAGCGTTGATGGCGTGAAAGAGGTGCGCGAGATTGCTAAGGACTACATGCCCGAGGGCGAGGCCCGCAAGGCCAGTGATACAAAGATTTACAAGACCACCGTGGCCATCATTGGCGGCGGTCCTGCCGGCTTGGCGTGCCGCGAGCAGCTCACCGCCCTGGGCATCCCTAACATAGTGGTTGACAACAACGCTACCGAGGGTGGACAGTTCAACATGCAGACCCACCAGTTCTTCTTCTTTGAGAAGGAGCAGAAGTTTGGCGGCATGCGTGGCTTCGACATTGCCAAGACGCTCGCTGGCGACAACCACGACGGCATCTTGCTCAACAACACCGTGTGGGACCTGCTCGAAGGCCGCCGCATCGCCCTGAAGAATATCGTCACCCAGGAGGTGAGCTACATCGACGCCGACCACCTGGTGGTGGCCACCGGAGCCGTGCCGTTCATGCCAGTGTTTGAGAACGACGACGTGCCAGGAGTATATACCGCTGCCGTGTTCCAGAAGATGATGAACCAGGAGCACACCCTGCTGGGCAAGAAAGTGCTCACTGTGGGAGCTGGCAACATAGGCTACCTCACCAGCTACCAGGCCATGCAGGCCGGTGCCACCATCAAGGCCATCATCGAGGGCATGGACCATGAGGGAGGCTTCCCCGTGCAGGCCAACCGCGTGCGCCGCTTGGGCATCCCCATCATGACGTCGCACGTGCTGCTGCGCGCCATCCCCAACGACGACTACACCGGCGTTACCGGCGCTGTCATCGCCGAGTGCCGCAACTTCCAGCCCATACCAGGCACCGAGCAGGTGATTGACGACATCGACATCATCAACATCTGCACTGGCCTCATCCCCGACAACCAGCTGCTCGTGAAGGGCCGCGCGGTGTTTGGCCGCAACGTCTATGGCGCGGGCGACGCCGTGCGCATTGGCGAGGGCACCAGCGCCGTGCTCCGCGGCAAGCAGGTGGCCTATGAGGTGGCTCAGGAGATGGGCATGCGTTTCCCCTACGAAGACTACCTTGAGGTGTCACGCCAGTATATCGACTCGCAGCAGCGTCCCGTGCGTCTGCTCGACGAGCCACGCGTGCCCACCCAGGAACGCATGGCCTCGAAGCCCTACGTTAAGATCAACTGCCTCTATGGTTTCGCCTGCAACCCTTGCACATTCTCGTGTCCGCAGGGCGCCATCAGCAAGCCCACCACATCGAGCGTGCCCATGGTCGATTACGACAAGTGCATAGGCTGCATGCAGTGCGTCAACCACTGCCCAGGCCTCGCCATCTTTGGCTACGACAAGCGCAAGAATGTGGTGTTCCTGCCAGTAGAATATGACGTGGAAGAGGGCAAAGAGGTGTTCCTCGTTGACGACAACGGAGCCAAGGTGGGCGAGGGCACCATCGAGAAAGTGCTCAAGAAAGACAATAAGACCAATGTGGCACGCGTCAAGGTGGCTCAAGTGGATGAATTGAACCAAGTGAACGGCTTCATCCTCAAGGACCGCTATCCCGAGCCGCTGAACCTGCGGCCTCTCACCCACGACGAGGAAGGCAAGGCATTTGTGTGCCACTGCGAGGATGTGGATGTGAAGACACTGCTCGCCGTCATTGGCGACCGCAAGTACATCTCGGTAGATGAGCTCAAGCACACCACACGCATGGGCATGGGTCCCTGCCGCGGCAAGCGCTGCGTCTCTAGAGCTAAACAGATTCTGCGGGCCCACGGCATCGAGGTCACGGGCGACAGCACGCCACGCGCGCCACTGGCCAACCAGGTGACTCTGGGCGATGTGTATAATGGCGAGAGCCGCGAGACCTTCGTCTTTGAACACGGCTCAGTAATCGAGAAAGCCGAGACCCAGATTCTCGTGGCTGGCGGCGGCATGGCAGGTAGCGCGGCATTCCGCTACTTTGCCGAGGCCGGCAAGCGCGTGGTGCTCGTCAACTACGACCGCGGCTCCACCTGGCGCTGCATCGGTGGTGGACGCCCGGCATTCTCCAACCCCGACATCAGCGACATCGCCATGCACAACCTCGAGATCTTCCGCGACGACCAGCAGCACTGCAACATCGACCTGAAGATGACGCGCTACGTCAACCTCGTGCACGACGATGCCACCTATCGCTCTCTCGACGCCTCACGCGCCTGGAGCGAGGCTCGCATGATCGACCGCAAGGACTTCACCCGCGAGATCTCGCCCTACTGGAACCCTAACGACAACATCTACAGCCACGCCCTCATCTCGGAGAACTGCTGGCAGGCCACTCCAGGGCGCACCATCGACTATGTGCGCACCGTGGGCAAGCAGCATGGCGGCGAGGTGCTCGAGGACTGCGAGGTGCTTCATGTGGAGAAAGCGGGCGACATATTCCGCGTGCTGGTGCGCCGTCACGACAAGCACTATGTGGAATATACCTGCGACCACTTTGTCAACGCCATGGGATGGGGTTCAGAGAAATTCACCGACATGCTAGGCATCGACACCCAGCTATTCCCCGTCAAGCACCAGGCATTCATCACACGCCGCCTGCCTAACATGGGCGTGAACGGCGACTCGCTCGACATGATCATCGACCGCCGGCACTACAAGGGCTTCAACGCCGTCTATGGCCAGCAGTTCCTGCACACAGGCCAGATAATAGGCTGCGCCTCGCCCGACTGCGACCCCTACGAGGCACGCCAGAACCTCAAGTACAACAGCCAGGCCTTCCTCAAGATTGTGAGCGAGATGTTTGCACAGTGGATTCCCAACCTCGCCTCGGTGGGCTTCCATGCCGTGTGGGCGGGATACTACATCGAGCCACGCTACATCATCGACCCCGAGGTGGGACTGCTCACCGGCCTGCGAGGACACGGCTTCATGCTAGGACAGTACCTCGCCAAGCTCTATGTTGACAAATACCTCGGCAAGCCAGTACCAGCCTACATGAACGACCTCGCCATAGGCGGCAAAGGCCTAAGCGAAAACGCCTTCCAGTAAAAAAAGCTAACCATACGAAAAGAGCCGGCATGTGCCGGCTTTTTTCAGATGGTTACGTTATAATTCTCTACCATGCCTCAATAGTGTGGCGCCCCACCACAATAAGAATCTTGCTTAGAAGCTATTTCTTAACCGAATAAATGAGTCTTCCATTCTTGTCGTAGAGATTCCCCTTGACATCTGGACGATGCTTTAATTCTTCATCCACAGCTTGCGTCAATTGAGAAACAACCTCCTTCAAGACTCTTAATGCTTCAGAACCCAGCTGACTTGACTTATAAGGTATAGTAAACTTCAATTCGCATGAATTACTTCCTGTCACCTTCAATGACTGTGCTTTAAGATTATACATGTCAGAGCCATAGGTGTATGGCAATTCAGAGCTTATCTCCCTTACTCTCTCTTGCCAATCAAAATTTCTTTGTACTAAGTCCCAGTCTGAACCATTCCACTGCTGTGAAGCCATCAGAGTGCCATTAGCCTTATAGTACTTCTTTGTCAATGCCACATCGCCCTCATCATCATAAGTCACTACCATTTTATGCCATCCTGCCTCGCAATCCACTGCGTCCCCTGTAATTCCAAATAGGGCTAGTTCTATTACATTGTCGGTGTCGTCGGCATATTTATACACAACTTTATGGTAATTATTCACAAGCATCGCTTTGCTGTCGGTACCATAGTAGCACTCTTCTATTTTTCGGTCTAAATTATCATATTTCATTACACCTTTGTGATAACCATCAGAACTCAATGTAGGCTTATCATCCTCATCATAGAAAGACTCTGATGTCCTATTATCTCTTTTATCATAAGTCATGCGTTGAATAGCCCAGTCATATCCAGGACGTATTATGAAATGGCCATTTCCGTCTTGAGCAGCCAGATAAATCATGTTTCCCCATTTATCATACTTGGCTATACCAACTGGCACCATATCACTTGGATCGGTAGGCATTCCATTCACACCATAGAAGCACTGCTTGACGATGTTGCCAAATTTATCATACTCATAGGTGGCACTGCTCCAACCCTCATCTATCTTACAAGGCTTATTATCAGTGCCATAATAAAAGCGTTTAACCATATCACCACGGTCGTCATACACATTCTTTTGTATTGCCCAGTTCTCAGGGTCACACATAGTCAGGTTACCGTCAGTTCCATAGTGACGCTCTTCGATAAGCTGATTTCTACTATTGTAAGCATACTCATATCGATGTACATTCTCACTATTCAACGATGCACCATTGTTTCCAAAAAGTGACATTTCTGTCATATTATCAAACTCGTCGTACTTGTATTTAGACACGAGCTTGTTATCTGCAAGTCCACCATCAATGCCAATGGGGCGTTCTTCTAGCGTGTTGCCTCTCTTATCACAGATGTATTCTGTTCCAGCTATTCCATCAACCAACGTCAACTCATTTTCTAGGTTATAATATTTCTCTGACTGCAGGTTTCCATTTTCGTCATAGCTATATTTCACCTTAGCGTAATGAAGAGCCGAGGGCATGGTAGGTAGCTTTTTTGTGTCAAAGAAGCAACGCTCTATGTGGTTTGCATTTTCATCATAATAATCATTCCAGCCTGCAAATCCCATGTTATTTAAACATAATGTTTTGCCATCTGTCTCATAAAAACCAATTTGAGTATTATTACCTTTTTTATCATAGTCATAGCGCACAACTGAGATATTGTAATTGTTCATAACAGGCTTTAAGTCGACACCTAAATAAGTTACAGATGTGACCAACTGAAAATCATTATATTCATATGTTAAACCTGCATAACCGTCTTTTGTTTCGCAAGGTTTCCTGTCTTTTCCATAATACACAACCTTTGTTTCATTGCCCACTGAATCATACTCATGTTTAATACCGGCATAACCATCATTATTTAAACAAAGTTCACCATTGCTCAAATAAAGCCAACTTTCCAGAACATTTCCATGTGCATCATTCTTCATAGTTTGTGATGCCTCACCGCTTGAAGTCTCTGTAGGTTTTCCATCGGGATCTAAGAACGACACTTTTCTTACATAGCCATTCTCGTCATACTCAAACTCTTGAATAGCAAAACCTCGATCCTTAACATACATAGGCTTCTTATCTTCATCAAGGCACTCCATCTTCACGAGCATTCCTTGCTCGTTATAGACATTGTGAACACCCGCAACACCATGTTTTTTGGGATACATTAAAGCCCCATTTGAAGCTTGATGAAGAGCATAGACCACATTTCCATATTTATCATAGTCCAATGTATATACAGCCACGCCATCAATATCATCAAATGCTGGTTTTCCATCGGTGGTCAGGTATTCAGACTTCACCCAGTTATCGTCATCGTCATAATAAAACTTCTTAATTCCAAGTCCCCATTTTGTTGACTGTGGCTTGCCATCAATACCAATATAATGCGTTTCCAGGACGCGTCCTTTTTCATCACGCACATAGTTCCTGCCATAGATACCATTATTATCTCCTACGGGAGAATTATCCAAAGCCGCATACTTTAAAGACGTGACATATCCATTTTCGTCATATTCCAGCCACCATCGAGATATACGTCCACGATCATCGGTATTATTTTCCAACAGACGTCCATAACCCACTGTCTGGTTAGATATCACTCTTTCTGTTCCATGCTCATCATTATACTGGAAAGCCATTGTGTTAAGCTTATCATTGTAGCTCTTTACATACATGACCTTTCCACTGCGGTCTTTCACTATCACCCTGCTCACCTTGCCACTCTCGGTGTATTGGAATTCCTGATCTATAGGGCGTTCATTGCGTTCACTCTCACCGTCATCTATCAAATTATCCAAGCTATTAACATGGGAGACTCGCAATAGTCTTCTTTTCTGATACACAAACTTATAGGACCGTTGAGCGTGCTTATGGTCGCTTGAACTTAGCTTTCCTATACCCTGAGGGATTCCCCATTGTTCTACATAGTCCTTATAATAATAAGTCTTGATGCGATTATAATCCCAAATGTATAATCCCGCTCCAATGATGAGAGCAATCACTGCTGCTGCCGCGATTTTCATCCATAGCTTGGGCCTCCAAGGATACACAGCTTTGTGTAGAGCCTTTTTGAACTCTTCGCAACTCTGATAGCGGTCTTCTGGACTCTTTGCAGTAGCTTTGTCAACCACCTTTTGAACATTCTCTGAAATATATTTATAGAATGTTTTTATTCTAGGCAACGGTTCCTCAATAACTTTTTGATTTATCTCTTGCTCGGTCATCGTTGTCGTGTCATAGGGGGCATTTCCTGTCAACATCTGATGAAGCATGACTCCAAGAGAATAAATATCAGAACGGGCATCCAGTTCTTCTCCCCTCACTTGCTCGGGACTCATATAGGATGGTGTCCCCATCACTAATCCTTTGTTGGTATCTTGACCGTTACTGTTGATTATCTGTGCGATACCAAAGTCCAAAATCTTGGGCGTGCCGTCACTTGTGACAATGACATTGGCAGGTTTTAAGTCTCTATGCAGTATCCCCTTCTTATGCGCATATCCCACACCGTCAAGTATGGGCTCAAACATTGGGCAAATTCTCTCTTCGACAATTAGTCCGTTCACATTTTTGATATAATCGTCAAGGCTTTTTCCATCGGCATACTCCATGATCAGATAAATATTGCCTTGCGAGTCTATATGATAGTCATTAAACGAGACTATATTCTGATGATGTAGCTCGGCTAATCGCTCGGCCTCGCTTTTCAACATCTCTCGTGTGAAACTGTTCACCATGTTGGCGTTGATGACCTTTATCGCCACCTTTTGGTTCATTATATGCTTGTGCTCTGCAAGATATACAGTACCCATACCGCCTTGACCTATTAAGGATAATATGCGGTAGTTTAGCACTTCTTTACCTATTAGTTTATTGTCCATAGTTTATTACATTAGTTTATTGTTAATACATATACATTAAGATTGAAATTAGGTTTATGGCAAAAGAGACCCATGCTATCACATTAGCCTGTGAGGCTTTGCGAGGATAATCGTCTTGCCACACAAAATACATTATCCATCCAGTAATCGGAATAATAAAAGCCAAGATTGCCCAGCCCACTTCTATGCTCTGTTGTGAAGCATAAACTTGATAGCCGGTATCATTATCTAATGGCCTTACCCCTTTAAGTGGCAACAATGAATAAATCTGCTGCCATGGCAAAGGAACTTTTCCTGCAAGCAAGATTTCTGTTCCTGGTGCAACCGTCACCTTTTGCCCATTCAAGATGCGGCCACCTATAACCGAGCCGTTCTTGCCCACATCCTCATAGACATAATGCCCCCCGACAATGCTAACACGAGCATGCTCTCTGCTCACTTTATCATGCGATATTATTATATCGCAGTGGCTACCGCGACCTATTGTTATCACTGATTTCATAAAAATGATTTTATTAATGCTATTAAAGGCAAGATAATACTGAAAACAAAAAATACTTTTTCCAAGCACCCTTTGCGCTGGGACATTAAAGGCGTGGGAATAGGTTTAGGCAAGTCTGGGTTCCAGCCTTTTTGCCTTAACTTCACCACCACATCATCCCAGTCGAGGGGGCACTCGCTTCGGGCCGCCAAGAGCACCTCTGGTAGAAAGGATGTGCCATTGTAATCAATCTCCATTGATGTTTTTTTTAGCGGACGACCATCAACACCAGTGCCATTGAGAGAGTCATCAGTTAGTTCTATCGTGTATTTCTTAGCGCCGCCTGTTAGCGGACGTTCAAGCCCACTGATAACAAGATGATGCCGACTAACATATTGACTCGATATTATGATATCATTGTCACTAGAGCTGCCCACGCTTATCTTTGGTACTGAATTGCCACATGCCACTTCGAGAGCTTCCTTAAAACTCAAGGCACTCTGGTAGCGACGCATCATGTTCTTATCCACCGACTTTAAGAACACATTATCTATTGCCGGCGGTATGCTAGCTACCAATTGTGATGGTAGAAGCATCTCCCCTTTCAGGATATTTGCTACCGTAGCATAGTCATTCGCACCTTTTTGAACAGCATGTTTCCCGGTCAGCAAAAAGAAAAAGACACACCCCAACGAATAGATGTCAGTGCGATGATCAATGTTATAACCGTTGGCCTGTTCGGGACTCATGTAACCGTCGGTACCTATTACGCGCCCCACGGTCTTTCCAGAGCTGCCCACACAGGCATCTTTAGCTATACCAAAATCTATTACACATATTTCTCCATTGGGGCGCAACATGATATTAGAGGGCTTTATATCTCTGTGTATCCGTTGCCTGTTATGGACATATTGTATAGCATCCAAGATCATGGACATTAGCTCTACTGCTTCGTCCAAGCTGAATGGCCCTTTTGAAAAAACATGGTGCTCTAACGTCTCTCCTTCAACATATTCCATGGGAAGATACAAATTTCCTTCTGCATCACTAAAAGGATCTCCCACGATGCGAACGATAGATGGGTAATTCATTTTCTTAAGCGTCTCTACTTCGGCCTTGAATAGCTCGCGGTATTCAGGGTAACAAGTTACCCTGTTGCTCATCTTTTTGATGGCAACTATATTACCTTTTGTGTCCTTAGCTTTATAGACACACCCCATGCCACCGTGCCCTAGCTCTTCGATTAAAGTATAAGGCATGGTTATCACCCTCTTTTAACCCTAATTATAAACACTTTGTCTCCGGCATTAGCCAACGGGATGCGTATAACTGCTCCCTTTTCGGGCACAGCAGCATTATTTACTTTTATCTTGCACGTGTGACCATCACAACTATACTCATACCACTCACCTTTCACTTCTCCTGCTTTTATAGCAAATGAAGTGTAGGCTTCGGTATCTGTAGGACGTTTATCATCCGAGATAAGTTTTAATAAAGTCTCTCCCTCATTGCCCACTTTGAAGGTTGCCTCTAAAGACTCTTCAGGAGATATTGCCGTTGGCTCTTTTGCGCCAGATGGGGTTTCTGATGCACCTGCTTTGGGTTTTGGAGTTTCTCTTGCCTTCAATATTGGTCTAAAAAGAAAAGTAGAAAATGGGTTGTGTCTTCTGGGCGACTCATTTACTGCGGGCGGCACATCAGTGTGGGCTCCATTTGCCAAGTCACTGATTTTTTGGAGAGGCTCAACAGGAAATACATACACAAAAGTACTGTCTTTGTAACTGAATGTTAAAGAAATATCCTCACTCTCAAAGGTCTTGTCATTAAAAATAAAACTGCGGAGACCATTAATGCTAGAAATATTTGTAGCAAAATTGGAATCGGGCATAATCTTGACTTCACTCACTTTTATTGGCTTATTGATCACAATGGTGTCTATTCTGCCATTCTTGTCGGTAACATATACATGAGCGCCCAGGTCCTTAAAGTCCTTCAGCTCTATGGATGAGTGACCACGGGCATAGCGTATGGTATCGTTGAACTCAAGCACACTCACGCCTTCTTGCTGTTTCATCTGTGCTACGTACAAGCTTTCTTTAATCACATTCTTTGACTTAAAGTGTTTCCACAGAGCATACCCACAAAGGCCTAGCAATAGCATGCCCACCAGTGCAGGAATTCCATAACGCAATAGTTTCCCGTTGTTTGAGATAGCATTTGCACCACCACTTTGTGGTGTCACAGCAAACTCTACCATCAGGCATGTAATATTGTCTAGACCACCATATTTGCGAGCTTTTTCAATGAGTGTATCTATTCGTTCTCGCTGGGTCATTCCCACCTGGTTGCTTGCTATCTTTAGGATTTCCTTGTCACTGACCATGCCGCTAAGACCATCAGAACACAACATGAAAATATCTCCTGCCTCAGGATTGATGGGGTCATTCAACACAGTTGCCGGTTGCATGTTGTCAAGCCCGATGGCATTTAGTATTTCATTCTTGCGGGGATGATGCTCTGCCTGCTCTTTGGTGATTTCATGCGCATCCACCAGCATCTGCACGTAGCTTTGGTCCTTCGTCAGCTGGGTAATAGTCTTGCTGCGTATCAAATAAATGCGGCTATCACCCACACATCCTATATAAACCTTGCCGTCTCTAACTATTAGCATAACACACGTGGCACCCATTCCACTGAGTTCGGGTTGCTCTTGCGTTCGTCTCAACAGTGCCGCATTTGCAGCGTTGCACGATTCCACGATGGCATCTCTTGGATCATCAAAGTATTTTTGTTCCAAAAAATCCTTTATGGTATCTACGGCCAAATGGGAGGCTACTGCGCCTCCCACGTGACCGCCCATTCCATCACAGACCACAGCCACTAATCCATTACGGCATTCAAAGTGACCATACCAGTCTTCATTGGCTTTGCGCCGGCAACCCACATCGGTGTTGCCATCAACATTACAATAGTAATATTTATTGTTTTGACTCATAACAACTAGAATGATTAGAATTCAGGCACACCCAGGAACACCATCTTTGTGGCACCGAGCACTATAATATCATTGGTATGAAGTTCTACCATTCCACGGGCGAACTTGCCGTTTATATACGTTCCGTTAGATGACTTCTGGTCTTCGGCCCACACTATGCCTTCGGCTTCAACATAGAGAATAAGCAGATGTTCCTTCGACATTTTGTCATCATTGCTGAAACTAATATCGGCCGTATTTGACCTTCCAACAATATTCCTGCCCTCATATATTTTATATACTTCTCCGGCAGGATTTGCGCTATATGAGATTAATACTCCCACCAATTTGCGACCTCCATCAGGATTTGACATCCCTGTTCCATTCAAATTGCGAATAACAGTGTGCCCTCCTCCAATATCCTCTTGATAAGGAGCGGTTGCATCGGTTTCGCCGCCGCCATCCCAACCTGTGGCTCGAGTGGACTGAGTGCTATCATCATTATTTACTCGGGTGTGACTGCTCTCGGGGCAGAACGGACAATTGTCACCATAGATACTTGAATCATACTGATGACCATTTGGACATTTTTTTGTTGGCATAGTTAATTGGTTTTAATGTTTATATTTTTACTTGAGTAATTCTTGTATATATTTTGCTTTTACCGCCATGTTGAAACCCTGGACTCCAGTAACTCCTGTCAATCCAGCATGATGAATTCCTATGAGCTCTCCCTTGTTATTAAATATAGGTGAGCCACTAGCGCCACCTGCGGTCTCAGCATCGTGACCAAACTCATAGTCTCCACGGTTTTGAGTTATCGTGCCACCATGCACTTGGTTCTTTAATTCTAGGTTGCTATTCATGGCTAAATCAGCCCCATAGGGAAAACCTATTGTAAATACTTGGCGACCTTCGGTCATACTTTCTTCCGACAGGTCAGCATTATTAATATCTATAACTCTTTTAACCTGCGATGGTAGTGAACGTGTCTCTGTCTGAATAATTGCCACGTCTTTATTAATGTCATCGCCACCTTTTATTTCTCTCACCTCAATGGCATTTTTTTCACTAATTGGCAAGCCATCAGGGATAATGCACATTTTAACCACCTCACCTTGTATCTTCAAGTTGCTGCGGCTTAACGTAGGGTCAGCCACTAGTGCCATCACAGATAAAATCTTGTTCATGCCTATTTCTATATTTTTTGCGTCTTCTGTGAAGAGCCATGGGCGAGTGATATGCAAATTGGTGGCAAGTTTTCCATCTTCACTAATGAAAAATGCTGTTCCTTGTCCCACATCTGTTCCGCTTTTTAAATCTCCGTCTTCTAAACACACATATTCTGATTGTCCTAAGTCAAACTGATGGCACAATGCAGCGGTAATGTCTTTATCATCTACAATCACCTTGTAGCCATATTCTACGTAAACCCAACACACGGCACTGTGATATTCTTTATATATCTTTTCCTGACTCCATGTGCGATTTTTGTTCCATAACCAGTAACCTCCTATTCCAATGGCTGCTACGAGGAGCACCGCCGCCACCGAAGTGATTATCTTTTTCATATTCACTGTCTTGGCAGGTTTAGCGCCGGTCTTAAAAATGCTCTCCCACTCCAGTGGATAGTTTCTTGTGATGGTCACTTTGTCGCCTGGCTGTAGTACCTTGCTGGTGATTTTCACACCATTGACATAGGTCCCATTAGTTGAACCACAGTCTTCAATAACAACATCTCCTGTTGCTGTCTTATAAATGACAGCATGGTCACGCGACACATCATCTTGAGAAAAATGGATTTGACTTGTTGAACTCTTTCCTATAGTCCTTCTGTCAATACCAGGCAGTTTTTTCGATACTTTTGTCTCACTCATCCTGGCAAGAATTCCACCTAGCGAGGTGGTTTCTGAACCAAACCTGATGCGATCACTTACTGTAACTACTACTTCCCCATTTATCCTTTTGTCATTGACAAAAGTACCATTCAATGAGTTCAAATCTCTAAGTTTTCCACGATTTCCACCAGTCTCAAGTTCTAAAATAGCATGAGTTCCTGACACAGTGCTATTGCTAAAAACACAATCATTGCTTCGCGAACGGCCAATCTTGATGATCTTCATGTTTACATAATAACATTCGGAGGCTCCATCCAAATTTTTAATATTATGTTTTTAACACAAACATATAAATATAGAACGTGGAGCCAAGTCTGTTGCTCAGTTCCACTTCTTGAAGGCTCTCGCATTGCCCCTGATTGTCGGAATGAGCAACGCTGAAAGCCCCACGTCGATGATGTATTATCACCCTTCTTAACATAGCCGTTACACAAGCTATGAAGTACACGAAGGATAACAACTACCCCCAAAGGGGCGTTCCCGTTGCTTTGTTTTTGACAATCAGATTTGAATTTGCGAGATTCTCAAGAAGTCAAAACCAAAGCGTTCAGAAAACGCCTATGTTTATATGTCTTTTCCCACCCTCTGCCTCTGTAAGCCGAAAATGTGGCAACAGTGCTTCGACGTGGGCTACCAGTGAAAAATGAGTTTAAAAGCAACACTTCCTTACTCAATTACTTCACCATGCAAAGATATAATTTTTTTTCTAAAAAAACAAAAAAAATGAAACATAAAATATAAAATTCATTCGCTTTAATAATAATTGTGATGAAAATTTTGTGGAATGGGAAAAAATGCTTAACTTTGCAGTCGCATTTGGGAAAATGGGTAGATTCCAGAGTGGCCAAATGGGGCAGACTGTAAATCTGCTGCGTCATCGCTTCGGTGGTTCGAATCCATCTCTACCCACATTTAATCGAAAATCCTCGGCCTGTGTGCGCACAGACCGAGGATTTTTTAGTTTAAGGATGCTCTATAAATTGCTTGAGTCATCTCAACAAGGGTTACTCAGAAGTCAGCCTCTGGCTGAAATCTACATCATCAAAACTAAGCCCCATTTTTTTACAAGCTGACGAGGTACAAGCTGACGAGGCAATAGCAGCTGTCGCACTTGGCGGACAAGGCGTGCCTTGTCCCTACTTAACACTTAACATTTCACACTTAACACTTAATGTTTAATGATTTTCTTCGGCATCTTCTATCTGCTCGATGATATTGCGGTAGTGCCGTTGAGTCTTGAAGTGGACAGCCAGCCCCACCAGCACTCCCGTCACAGTGCAGATGATGAAGAACGGCATGAAGAATTTAAAGTCATCGGCGCCTAACTTCTGCGCCATTTCCCATCCTACCCAGGCAGCCCATGCCGTTGCCATGGGGGTACCTATCCATAGCCAGCCAGCGTCGCGCCGCTTGGCGGCTGCCACGCGCCGCATGGTGTCGTGCAGGTTGCCCTCGGCCAGCAGCGGGTCGCGCAGCGCTCGCCCGTTGAAGTAACAGAATGCCACCACCATGAGCATCATCACGCTACATGCTATCCACAGTGCTACCGACAACCCATTGAGCATCACGAAGGCCCAGTACCCGTAAGGTATCATCGCCAGAGCTATGATAGAGATGACGAGATACCGCTTGTTGATGGTGCTCGCGCCATTGCTGATGGCTCGGCGGATGATGCGGTCGTCAACTATCGTCTGTTTCTCGAGTTTATCTTTTAGTATCGCCATCTGCTGGCGCATTTCGTCAAGTTCGTAGTCCATAATTTGAGAGTTTTCTTTTTTTAGTCGTTCATTTTTTTAAGTTGTTCTTTGATGCGGTAGAGGCGAGTGCTAACTGCCGTAGTGGAGATGCCCACCACCTGCCCTATCTCCTCGTAGGGCATGTTTTCGAGCCACAACAGCACGATTGCGCGGTCGAAGGGCTGCAGGCGGCTGATACGCTTGTGCAGCATATCAACCTGGCGGGTGTCCTCGTCGCGGTCCTCAAAGAGATTGATGTTCATGGGCAGCGGCTCGGTGGCGCTGCGGCGTTTCTTGCGGTCGAGCGAGATGCAGGTGTTGAGTGCCACGCGGTAGATCCACGTCTTGATGTCGCTGCGGTTCTCAAAGCCTTCAAACCCCCGCCACAAGTTGATGACCGCCTCCTGGAAGAGGTCGCTCACCTCGTCGGCATCTTTTGAGAACATGTAGCACACGGTGTAGATGGTGCTTTTGTTCTGCTTGATGGTTTGAGCAAATTTGCTTTCTAGTTCGTTCATCGTTATTGTATGTGCGTTTTAAAACTTAATTTTGACCATTAGACGCACAACTCTCAAAAAAATCACACAAAAATAGCAAAAAAAATCCATTCTCGCACATTTCAGTGCTGGTTGTGCTATTTTCGTGAATGAGACACCCATAATAATTTAGGTGTAAAAACAAGATGATATTTAGGACAATAATGTAAAAAAAAAGGCCCTCGCCGGTGGTGATGGCGAGGACTCTGTGTGGTAGCGGTCAACAGCGTTGGGATAGCAACTTAGGCTAGGACTAAGGCCTAGGCAAAGGCCTGCCTACCCGCAAAGGCAAAGGCAAAATTGCAATGAGTAGAGCCCCCAACCGGGGCTCTCTCGTTACAAGAATAATGCTGGGCGGCAGACAATTTATTCAAGAAACGAATTAAATGTTCGCTGCTTAGATTTAAAACGGCCCTAAGCGTACCTAAAAAATGATATGCTACCCTCGGCTATCGCAAAGTGACCCAAAGGGCACAATTTCGCCCAAGTGTGTCACACCCGCCTAATGATTATTCATTCTCAATCTTCCCGAGCTTGTTGAGCTCATCGTAGATGGGGCGCAAGCGATCGGGCAACACAATCTTGAGCTTAGCGATGGCGTTGCGCTGCTCCACCACATACTTAGAAAACTCTATGTTGAGTTGCTTCACTTGGGCATCATATTGGCTTTGTGCCAAAGCTTCTTGATTCCTGGCCTCGACGGTGCGTTGCTTGATTGTGTCTTCAATCTCGGCCTTGATGGAGTTGAGTCTTGCCTCGTAGTTGCGATAACGGCTCTGGAGGTCGAAGAAGACACGATCCATGTCGCCAGTGGTCACAGTGGGCTCATAATTATAGATCATGGCATCAGTCCCCTGCCCCATGAGCACTGCAGGCTCCTTGGTGATGTGCATGAGCTTAACTCGAGCTTTTGACACATCGCCGTCGCGGTGAATGTGCTTGCCATAGGTAGCCGCATAAGCTTCGAGAGTAAAATACTCGTTTCGTTCTTTGATCGACATGCCGTTGAGTATCGTCTCGCGCGTGGGCACCTCAATAGACTGAGGATATTCAGGATAGGTGATACCCTTGATATCGCAATAGTCATTTATAGTCATTTGTGACACCTTATCCATGAGCTGCTCCTTTACCCTAATGGCTTCTCTCACCCAAGCATTGAAAGAATACATGCGTGCAATTTCCTCGATGAGCATGTTCAAGCGTTCAATCTTGTCATATCCCATGCGCAATGTCTTGCGCTCGCCATTGATGAGCTCTACAGTGGTTGAATAGAGCTCGATGTTAGCCAACTCGGCTTCCAAGTCCTGAATGCGTTCTTTTGCTATGTTGGCCAGGTGGTTGGCCGACGTAGAAGTAATACCCGTAGTGGCAAGAAATTCTGGGATTTTTATTTCCATAATTACAAATTTTTTAGTTAACCAGAGACTAATAAAGCACAATATATTCTACAAAATCATGCATTTTAAATGCAAAAATAACAATTAAATTTTAAATTGCAAAGAAAATGCACATAATCGTTTTTTCCATCATGTAACTAGCCACGCTCAAAGTACCAGGACAATATTGAAAAAACTCCCAACTAATGATAAAAAACTGAAAACTATTTATTATCTTTGCATCTTGTTTTTTGTAAATCAGGTGGAGACATGGAAATAAACTTTATGACTGAAGGGGTGGAGATGCCGTGCATTGACCAAGCTGCGGTGAGCCTCTGGATAGAGGCTGTGGCACGCAATCATGGCAAGGCAGTGGGTACACTCACCTATGTGTTTTGCGACGATGAGTACATCCTTGCCACCAACAAGCAATTCCTTGGTCACGACTACTACACCGACATCATCACCTTCGACTACAGCAATAGCCGCCGCATCGCCGGCGACATGGTAATCTCGCTCGAGACAGTGCGCAGCAATGCACAGATGCTGGGAGTGGATTACCAGAGCGAACTGCTGCGAGTGATAGTGCACGGCGTGCTACACCTGTGCGGCATCAACGACAAAGGTCCCGGCGAGCGCGAGATAATGGAGCAGCACGAGAACGAGGCTCTGGCGATGCTCCAAAGTTAACAGTTCATAGTTAATAGTTGAGTTGCTGCTGTTAAGAAAAAACGACAAATTCGAACATGTATGAGATATGACTACGACGTGATAGTGATAGGTGCCGGCCATGCCGGCTGCGAGGCGGCTTGTGCGGCAGCGCGGCTGGGCTCCACTACCCTACTGCTGACCATCGACATGAACAAGGTGGCGCAGATGAGCTGCAACCCTGCCGTGGGCGGCATTGCCAAGGGCCAGATAGTGCGCGAGATTGACGCGCTGGGTGGCCAGATGGGCATTGTCACCGACCGCTCGTCTATCCAGTTTCGCATGCTCAACCGCAGCAAGGGTCCGGCGATGTGGAGCCCGCGCAGCCAGAGCGACCGCACACGCTTCATCGAGAACTGGCGCAAAATCCTTGACGGCACGCCCAACCTATACATGTGGCAGGACAGCGCCACGAGCCTCGTCATTGAAGACGGTGCCGTTAAGGGCGTGAAGACCGCCTTTGGTGTGACATTCACTGCCAAGGCCGTCGTCCTCACGGCAGGCACATTCCTCAACGGCCTGATGCACGTGGGCAGCGTGCAGGTAGAAGGCGGCCGTGTGTCGGAACCCGCGTCGCATGGCATCACCGAGCAGCTGGTGGCACTTGGCTTCATCGCCAGCCGCATGAAGACTGGCACACCAGTTCGCCTGGATGCCCGCACCATCGACTACAGCCTGGCACAGCGCCAGGACGGCGAGACCGACTTCCACCATTTCTCCTACCTGCCCGGCATCCACAGCTCTCTCAAGCAACGCCCATGCTGGATAGTATATACCAACGACGAGGTACACCGCGTGCTCCACGAAGGGCTCCCCTACTCCCCTCTCTACAACGGCCAGATCCAGAGCGTGGGTCCGCGCTACTGCCCCAGCATCGAGACCAAGCTGGTGACCTTCCCCGACAAGGACTCGCACCAGCTCTTCATCGAGCCCGAAGGCGAGACCACCCAGGAGATGTACCTCAACGGCTTCTCGTCGTCGATGCCCTGGGACGTGCAAATCGAAGCACTGACCAAGATTCCCGCGCTGCGCAACGTGCAGGTCTATCGCCCGGGCTATGCCATTGAATATGACTTCTTCGACCCGCGACAGCTCACCCACACTCTTGAGACAAAGCTAGTGAAAGGGCTGTTCTTTGCCGGTCAGGTCAACGGCACCACGGGCTATGAGGAGGCCGCCGGGCAAGGCCTAGTGGCAGGCATCAACGCCCACCAGAGTATCAACGGCAAGGAGCCCTTTGTGCTCAGCCGCGACGAGGCCTACATAGGCGTGCTCATCGACGACCTGGTGACAAAAGGCGTTGACGAGCCCTACCGCATGTTCACCTCACGTGCCGAGCACCGCATATTGCTGCGGCAAGACGACGCCGACATGCGCCTCACGCCCAAGGGCTATGAGCTGGGCCTTGCCACGCAGGAGCGCTACGACCTGATGAAGAGCAAAAGAGAGCAGGTAGAAGGACTGGTGCAATTTGCCCGCGACTTCTCGGTAAAGGCCGCAATCATCAACCCATCGCTCGAAAAAGCTGGTTTGCAGCCACTTAAGCAAGGAGCCAAACTCTATGACCTCTTGTTGCGCCCACAGCTTGATATTCAGCAACTTGCGCAGTTCATCCCTGCCTTGCACGACAAGATTGAGGCGCTAGAGCAAGCACGCCGCGAGGAGATAGTGGAGGCCGCCGAGATTAAAATCAAGTATCACGGCTACATCCAGCGCGAGGAGATGATTGCGCAGAAAATAGGACGCCTAGAGCAAGTGAGGATAAAGGGACGCTTCAACTACTCCACCATCAAGCAGATTTCTATCGAGGCACGCCAGAAACTTGAGAGAATCGACCCCGAGACCATAGGCCAGGCGTCACGCATCCCAGGCATCTCGCCAAGCGACATCAACATCCTCCTGGTCCTCATGGGCCGGTGAGAAAAAAAGATTGTTTCACGTGGAACAACAGTTCTCACAATTCACACCACTCCCCCATTTCAATTAAAAAAAATCGACAACAAAACATCTTACCATAATGGAAAAAGAGAAAATCGAATTTGTAAAAAGCAAAGTGAGAAACATCCCTGATTTCCCAGTAAAGGGAATACAGTTCAAAGACCTCACAACAGCATTCAAGGACGCTGAGTCGCTTCGCATCATGTGCGACGCAATCACCGAGCTCTACACCGGCAAGGGCATCACCAAGGTGGTGGGCATCGAGGCTCGAGGGTTTATCTTCGGAGCCATTCTCGCCGAGCGACTGGGAGCAGGATTTGTGCCTCTGCGCAAGCCAGGCAAGCTCCCCGCAAGAACTATCAAGAAAACCTACACCAAGGAATATGGCGAGGACACTATCGAGATTCACGAGGACTCAATCAATGAGAACGATGTGGTGCTCATGCACGACGACCTTCTAGCCACTGGCGGCACCATGGCTGCGGCCCTCGAACTGGTGAAGACTATGAATCCCGCAAAGATATATGTCAACTTCATCTGCGAACTAGAAGACCTGGGTGGCCGCAAACTATTCCCACAAGATGTGGAAGTGACCTCACTCTTCGCCTTTAAGGGAGAGTGACTGTAATGCGCAATATAAAACACACAAAGCTAAATGCGCAATCAGTAATTGAAATGCTAGTCATTTTCTAAAGGTGGATTCTATAAATTAAGATAAAAGTAAATAATGTTTTGGTTGTATTTTGTTTTCTGTCGGCATCTTTTTATTCAAAGTCTTGAAATGTAGCCCGCTACTATTCTTCAACTTTGAACAAAAACCTGCTCGACATAAATCCAAAATTCATCTCAATTTATTTATAGAAACCACCTAAAATCAGACTTCTGAAACATATCCTCCCATGCGCGACGAGTTAAAGATGAAAATATCGCTGCTGCCTACAAGTCCGGGTGTGTATCAATACCTGAACAATGAAGGCACAGTTATATATGTGGGGAAAGCTAAGAACCTGAAACGGCGAGTGAGCTCCTACTTCAACCGTGTGCATCCTGTGATGCGCACCAATCTGCTCGTGCGCAACATCTGGGACATGAAATACATTGTCGTCAACAGCGAGGAGGAAGCTCTCGACCTTGAGAACAGTCTCATCAAGGAATATCAACCGCGCTACAATGTGCTGCTCAAAGACGACAAGTCTTACCCCTGGATTTGCGTGACAAAAGAGCTTTTTCCACGAGTTTTCTTGACACGCGAGAAGCACACCAAGGGCGCAAAATACTTCGGTCCTTACCCCAAAACCGAGGTTGCCCATGCACTGGTCGATACACTAAAACAACTCTACCCTATCCGCACTTGCCGCCATGCGCTCACCCAGGAAAATGTGGAAAGCCGCAAGCACAAGCTGTGCCTGCAATACCACATCAAGAACTGTGAGGGCTGCTGCCAGGGGTTTGTTTCACATGAAACATACGCAGGATATATCGACGACATCACCAAAATCCTCAATGGCGACACCAAGCAAGTGAGCGATTTCTTGATGCAGCAGATGATGGCCAAAGCCGAGGAGCTGAAATTTGAGGAAGCCGAAGCCATAAAACGCAAGTACATGCTGCTCGAGAATTATCGGGCAAAATCGGTAATCGTTAACCCCACAATTCACAACGTGGATGTGTACTCAATAGTGCGTGACGATGCTGCCGCCTACGTCAATTTCATGCATGTGCGCAACGGAGCCATAGTGCAAAGCGTGACGGTGGAGTATAAATTTCAGGATGCGGGATGCGACGAGACTGCCGAGGAAATTCTCTCTACTGCCGTGCGCGACATGCGGGAGCGATTCAGCGACACCTACAAGCACGATAAGGTGAAGGAAATTTTAGTGAATATTGTCCCAGATTTTGAGATTGAAGGCATCGACTATGTGGTGCCACAGCGCGGCGACAAGCGCAAACTTGTGGCAATTTCAATTAAAAATGCCGAGCAATACCGCACCGAGAAACTCAAAATAATGGAAAAGCTCAACCCTGAGCAACGCGCCACTCGCACTCTCACCACCATGATGAAAGACCTTCACCTTAACGAGCTGCCACGACACATAGAGTGCTTCGACAACAGCAGCATCTCGGGAACTAATGCGGTGGCTTCGTGCGTGGTGTTTAAAAACGCCAAACCTTCAAAGAAAGACTATCGCCATTTCAACATCAAGGAAGCCGATGGCAACGACGACTATGCACAGATGCGTGAGGTGATAGGGCGGCGGTATTCGCGACTTCTCAACGAGGAAGCCCCACTACCACAACTGCTGGTGGTGGATGGTGGAAAAGGCCAGCTCAACGCCGCTGTGGAGGTCCTAGACGAGCTGGGACTTAGAGGCACGATAGCCACCATAGGCATCGCAAAACGCCTCGATGAGATATATTTTCCTGGCGACAGCGTGCCTCTCTACATCGACAAGAACAGCGAGACACTAAGGGTTATACAGAAGCTGCGCGACGAGGCACACCGCTTTGGCATCACTCTCCACCGCAACAAGCGCAGCAAGTCGCAGGTGCGCAGCGCGCTCGACGACATCAAGGGCATAGGCCCCAAGACACGCACATTGCTGCTTAAGCATTTCAAGAGCGTGAAACGCATCAAGGAAGCCAGCGAAGAAGAAATTGCGATGGTAGTGGGTGCATCCAAAGCACGAATCGTCGTCAAGGCACTCTCTTGAATTGATAATTCTTATTTTTAAGCAAAGAGGCACACAGAAGGTAATAATTAGGTAACCGCAGGTGATCCTAGCGGCAACGGCCTCGATAGTCAAAGAGAGTGGGGGAGTGGTGCATTTCTTTATTTTTCTTGTCTTTTTATAAAGAGTAGGCGATAACCGGGTTAATAAATTGTCAATCAACGATTTTAGCTAAAAATAAGCACCATTTATCGCATTTTAGCTGCATTTTCAGGACATTTTTTTTGTCTCTCGGGTAAATATGCGGCTCTCGGAGGCTTATTTTTGGTGATTTCTTCAAAAAAAATTGTTAACATTTTCTCAATTAAGAAAAAATTGGTATCTTCGTGAAATTTTTATTGAGACCATAAAAACGCATTATCATGATTAATGTTTTCCACATAGTATCAAACAAGACATGGGGTGGGGCAGAGCGATATGCTAGCGACCTGGTGGCACACATGCGTCACGACCCAAATTTCTACGTCGAGGTGGTGAGTGCCAAAAACGACGACATCATTGAGCAATTCCAAAAAATGGACATTCCCGTCTCCATCTTGCCACTGAAGGGCATAAGGGACATAGACAGCCCTGTGAGGCTCGCTAGGATGCTCAAGAAAGGCAAGAACATTGTGCATGTCCATTCCTATCGCGATGCGGTCACCGCGGTGATGGCGCGCATCATCAGCGACAACCCAAACACCAAGGTGGTGTTTACACCGCATGGACTCAAAAAGCCTAATCTGAACTATGTGTCAAAAAAGATATACCGTAGCATCGACCAATTTGTCTTTGTGTCGCAGTTTGCTTACGACTACTTTGCATCGCATGCTCCACGCATCAAGAAGCAGCTCACCTTAGTCATTCCCGAGAGTGTGCTCAACACCGACACTAGCGCGCAGGCCCAAGTGCCTAATCTAAGGCAAGAGTTTGCCATGCGCGACGACCAAGCTCTAATCATGTTCCACAGCCGGCTGTGCAAGGACAAGGGCGTAGATGTGCTGCTTCAAGCGCTCACGCACATCGACCGCGACACTTACAGGCTAGTGCTGCTAGGCGATGGCCAGCCCAAGGCCGTGTCGCGCATCAAGAGCTTCATTATTGAAAATAAACTTGTTGCAAACGTGAAGCTGCTAGGATTTCAGCGCAATGTGCATGAGTACCTTAAGCAGTGCGACTTTGGCGTGCAGCCCTCCACCATCGCCGAGGTGCAAGGCATCAGCAATCTCGAGTACATGAAGCACGGCAAGCCCATCATCACCACCAACAATGGGGCACAACCCGAGTATGTTGTCAATAAGGAGAACGGCATCCTCGTAAGGCCAAATAATCCAGAGCTGCTCGCCGAGGCTATTGACCTACTGTGCCGCGACAGGGAGCTGCGCATAAAACTTGGCGCACAAGCCAAGCATGATTTTGACACGAAACTTAATTACGATACATTCTACAGCAAGATAACAAGTCTATACAACAGTTTCTTTTTATAAGTGTCCAATTAAAGATTGAATAAACTATAAAAAGTGGCTTTTCAGCGGCCTGAGTTATATATATAATGTGTAAAAAAAGTTGCAAAGATACATTTCCACTATATTTGTTTTATATCGAAATAAGTATTAATTTTGTCATGTAATAGCATTGCATCTATTACTACAGTCGTGTAGTTTATCATTTAATTATTATATATAAATCTTTAAAACAGCACAATTTACAATGAAAACAGCTTTAAACACTGCTGCGGCAC
Organism: uncultured Prevotellaceae bacterium; assembly: GCA_900318255.1. Taxonomy (GTDB): domain Bacteria; phylum Bacteroidota; class Bacteroidia; order Bacteroidales; family Muribaculaceae; genus Sodaliphilus. The sequence goes on from ONJX01000001.1 coordinate 115,160, forward strand.
CTGCCGCTATTGGACCTTACAGTCAGGGCATCGCTGCCCAGGGCAAAATGATTTTCCTCTCGGGACAGCTTCCCATCAACCCCGCCACTGGAGCATTTCCCGAGGGTGGCATTAAGGAGCAGACACGCCAGTCGCTGCTCAATGCACAGGCCATTCTCAAGAGTGCTGGTCTCGACCTCAACAATGTGGTAAAGACCACCGTGCTACTGAGCGACATCGCCAACTTTGGCCCCATGAATGAGGTATATGCCGAGTTCTTTGAACAACCTTTCCCAGCTCGCTCGGCTTTTGCCGTTAAAGACCTTCCTAAAGGTGCTCTAGTAGAAATTGAGATGATTGCTGCTGAGTAATAAAAACCACTGTACAACAAATAATTAGCGGGTGTTTCATAATTATGTATTTATTGTTTTTATTGACAATACATAGTAATGAAACACCTGCTTTTTAATACCATAAATAACCACTCACAGTTATCAACAAGTGATTGTTGATAACCTCGATTTTATAAGTTGAAAACTTAATGACAAAAAGTGAACAAAAAATTTGGAATTTGATAACTCAACTGGCTTATACGTCATTTTTTATTTTCCAAATTTTTTGTTCACAATCTTTATATTCAGTTTTACACAACTTTTCAAGGCTATTTGTTGATTATTTTTGGAGAAAATTATTAACTTTGCACGTTTTTCACAGCTTGTTGATAACATTCACAATCTGTTATAAATCAATTTTTAAACTTGTAAATAACCTATTAATAACTAATAATGAAACGTTGATATATCAAAATTCAAGCATTTTTGAAAAAAGTTGTCAACCATATTAACAGGCTATTACCATCATATTCTATTTTTATATATAAATTTAAAAATAAAAAAATAAATATATTATGAATGTTGATAAAGGTTATGTTGAGGCACGAATTCCCAAGGGCATCGACCTCAAGCAGGAGATATTGAAACTAAAGAAAGAGAAGAATGCCGTGATCATGGCGCACTTCTATCAGCGCGACGAAATTCAGGAGCTGGCCGACTACATTGGCGACAGCTTGGCGCTGGCACAGCTGGCACAGGATGTGGAAGCTCCAGTGATTGTGCTCTGTGGCGTGCATTTCATGGGCGAGACAGCTAAGATTCTTTGCCCCGAGAAAACAGTGATTGTGCCCGACCTCAACGCTGGGTGCTCGCTGAGCGACAGCTGCCCGGCACCCGAATTTGAGGCGTTCATCAAGGAGCATCCAGGACACACTGTTATTAGCTACGCTAATACCAGTGCTGCGGTGAAGGCTCTCACCGATGTGATAGTCACCAGTGGCAACGCCAAGCAGATTGTTGAAAGCTTTCCCGAGGACGAGAAGCTAATCTTTGGCCCCGACCGCAACCTGGGCAACTACATCAACAGTATCACTGGCCGCAACATGGTGGTGTGGGACGGCTACTGCGAGGTACACGAGAAGTTCTCTATCGAGAAGATTATAGAGCTCAAGAAGCAGCACCCCGATGCGCAAGTGCTGGTGCATCCCGAGTGCCCCAAGCCCATTCGCTTGATAGCCGACAAGATAGGCTCCACCAAGGCTCTGCTCGACTATTCTGTAGCTAGCGATTGCAACAAGTTTATCGTCGCTACCGAGAGCGGCATCATCTATGAGATGAAGAAGCGTTGTCCTGATAAAGAGTTTATTCCCGCCCCTCCCGACGATGCTGGCTGTGCTTGCAACGAGTGTGCCTACATGAAGCTCATCACCCTCGAGAAACTCTATCTCTCGCTCAAATACCTGGCTCCTACCATCGAGGTTGACGAGGAAACTAGAGTGAAAGCCGTGCGTCCCATTGAGCGAATGCTCGAGATTTCTAACCGCCTGGGACTTATCAAGAAATAATTATACGTTAATTCAAGTTTATAAAGTTCTAAAAACTTTATAAACTTGAGGATTAGGGATTAAAGATTAGGGATTAGTGATAAAATTTTTTTAAAATTTTTAAGTTACAGCACTTTTGCTCACTAATCTCTAATCACTAATGCCAGTGAGCAAGTTAATAACTTGCGAAATTAAGTAAGTTAAGTATGTTGCGATGTCATCGCAACACATAAATAAAACTACTATCGTGAAAAAAACTATTTTATTATTAATCGTTTTATTAAACATTACAACCGTTATGGCACAGATTAGTGTACTAGATTTTACAGTAAAGGATCGCAAGGGCAACGATGTGGCCCTGAGTGAATATAAAGGCAAGGTGTTGCTTATCGTCAACACTGCCACTCGATGTGGCTTCACACCACAATATGAGGAGCTGGAGGCGCTCTATAAGGCCTATAAAGATAAGGGTCTCGAGATTCTCGACTTCCCCTGCAATCAGTTTGGCAACCAGGCTCCTGGCACCGAGGAGGAGATAGCGCAGTTCTGCTCGCTCAACTACGGCACCGAGTTCCCACAGTTCAAGAAAATTGAGGTAAACGGCGAAAACGAGGACCCATTGTTCACTTTCTTGAAGAAAGAAAAAGGCTTCGAGGGCTTCGATCTCAACCATCCCATTGGCAAGATTCTTGCCGAGATGATGGAGAAAAACGACCCCGACTATGCCAGCAAGCCCGACATCAAGTGGAACTTCACCAAGTTCCTGGTTGACGGTAATGGCAAGGTGATAGCCCGCTACGAGCCCACCCACGATATCAAGCTCATTGAGCAGGATATAATTAAAGTGCTTAATAATGATTAAATATTTTAAGGTTAGCGCTTAGTGAAAAAAGTGGCATATTTACCATTGCCTCGTAAGCTTGTTTATTTGTTCGCTTTTAAGCTAAAAAATGAAATACTTTATAGTTGATGCATTTACCACCCAGCCATTTGGAGGAAACCCGGCAGGCGTGGTGCTTCTTGATGATGTTTTTCCTAGCGAGAAGTTCATGCAGCAGGTGGCGGCAGAATTTCGCTATTCCGAGACGGCTTTTGTGCTTCGCAATAGTGAGACAGAGTTTACAGTGCGCTATTTCACACCTGCTGCCGAGGTGGACTTGTGCGGGCACGCCACCATCGCCACCTTTGGCACTCTATATAAACTGGGAGTAATAGCAGATGGCACCATGTGCATCAATAACACCCTGGCCGGTGACTTGCAAGTGAGGGTAGGGGAGAAGGTGATGATGCGGATGGCCGAGCCGCAAGTCATTGACACTGCTGTGGATGTAGAGCTGTTACATCGCATTATGGGTGTAAAGAGTTTGCATAGCATCATTTTACCAGTGCAGGTGGTGAGCACTGGTCTGCCCGACATCATCATGCCTGTTGAGGGCATCGACGAGTTGAATGCTCTTAGCCCCAACATGGACGCGCTGGCGCAGCTTAGCGACCAACTTAATGTGACAGGAGTTCATGCCTTTGCCTTGAGCGAGGATGGATACACTGCCCATGTGCGCAACTTCGGGCCTCTCTATGGAGTGCCCGAGGAGAGCGCCACAGGCACTGCCAATGCCGCTCTGACCCACTATCTGCATCACAATGGGCTAATGCAAGCTCCGGCGGAGTGCCGTTTTATGCAGGGCGAGGCAATGCAACGGCCGTCGGTAGTGGCTACAACGCTGCTCGAAGATGGCACAATATGGGTGGGTGGCGACAGCGCAATTGTTGCTATAGGTGAACTCATTGAATACTAACTGCGAAGTGTAAAGTGTTAAATGTTAAGTAGGGACAAGGCTTTATAAGTGTAAAGTGTTAAATGTTAAGTGTTAAGTATGGACAAGGCGTGCCTTGTCCGTTGAGAGCGACGGTTTCTATTGCCTTGTCTTCTTGTTCTCTTGTCCCCTCGTCCTCTTGTCCTCTTGTCCCCTCGTTCCCTTGTCCCCTTGTTCCCTTGTTCCCTCGTCCTCTTGTTCCCTTGTTCTCTTGTCCCCTTGTCCTCTTGTCCCCTCGTTCTCTTGTTCTCTTGTCCTCTTGTTCTCTTGTTCTCTTAAAAATATATGCAATATCTAGGTGAAATGATATCGATAGGTGTGGCGTTCTCATGGACCGCCACTGCCTTATTGAGCGAGATGGGCAGCAAGCGCATGGGCAACGTCACGCTCAACTTCACCCGCATGGCCATCACGCTGATATTCTCGGCTATTCTCTTCTGGGTAGTCACTGGCAGCCCCCTGCCGGCAAAGGCCAGCAACGAGGCTTACATGTGGATGGTGCTCTCGGGACTGGTGGGATATGTGATAGGCGACTTCTGCCTCTTTCAGTGCTACATCATCATTGGGTCAAAATTCGGGCAACTCTTCATGACACTGGCACCCATCACTGCAGCTTTCATGGCATGGGTGACGTTAGGTCAGGAGATAAAGCCAATGGGATTAGTGGCAATGGCTGTCACACTCACGGGCATTGCCGTTACAGTGCTAGGACGCGGCGACAATCATCACAGCCTGTCGCTCAAACTGCCGCTAAATGGCGTTCTTTTTGCCATAGGAGCCGCCGTGTGCCAGGGGGTGGGACTTGTACTTAGCAAGATAGGAATGGACCACTACGAGGCCTCTATGGCCACACCTTGCCAGCAAGAGTGGATATTGCCATTCTATGCCAACGTGTTTCGCTGCATAGCGGGCATACTGGGATTTGCTATTCTGCTGCACTTTCGCGAGGGCTTCGGCTCACTGCGCCGCAACATCACCGACCGCACCAGCATCACTGTGGCAACGCTCACCACCATCTTCGGACCCTTTGTGGGCGTGGGATGCTCACTCCTGGCAGTGCAGCACACCAGCGCCGGCATCGCCAGCACACTCATGGCACTCACTCCCATCATCATAATATTGCCTGCCTGGTGGCTCTTCAAGCAGCCCATCACCCTTAAAAGCGTGGTTGGCGCCATCATCTCTGTAGCAGGAGTGTCATTATTTTTCTTGCTGTAACTCAAGTTTCAAATCATCTGAAACTTGTGATTTTTTTTGGAAAAAAATCAAAAAGCAGCGAAAAAATCAAGCTATTATTTGTCATTTAAAAAAATTACACTACCTTTGCACCGCTTTTCGAGCCCAGATGGCGGAATCGGTAGACGCGCTGGTCTCAAACACCAGTGGGGTAACACCCGTGCCGGTTCGACCCCGGCTCTGGGTACAAAGATAGGCTGTTAATCGGTTGATTTTCAGCCTATTTTTATTTTCCAATAAGCAACCAATAAGCAAAAGCCAACACAATACCTCATTTTTGCCCTCAAAATTGGCTCATTTGTGGCGGTCGCTGGGTTCAACATCGGCGAATGTGGATTCTTCGGTGCTGGCTGGGACAAATGCAAGTGTTGTCATTTTGCATATTTGGCGCAAATGGCGTTGTAGAAATCTAAACAGCAATTGCGTGAATGCGTCGCACACATCCTTCTCACCGTCTTTTAGTCTCCACAACAATTTCCTTAAGGCGCTTTCGGTAGCATGATTATCATCCCCCTCACATTTGGGGACATACCGAAAGAAAGAGATGACTGGAATACCATTAATGTCGCCTAATAACTTACCGTTGAAATTTATACCTATATCCATGCCTTTTTACAATAAATACTGCATTGAGATAAATTATTGTAAAAGCAAGGTATAGGATGTCAAAAATTAATTGTACTTAGTGGGAGGTTCTGCCGCCATGTTCATCTGCTGGGAGAAATCGGCATCGATGATGTAGCCCTTTGGCCCGTCATCGTATTCACCGTCATAGTCTGCCCACTGCTCGCATTGTGCCATCACAATCTCCATTGCCTCTTGAGCCATCTCAGGGGGATAGTGATATTTCTTGAGAAGTCGCTTCACCATTTTTCTCATTCCAGCACGTGCCGACTCCTTCTGCTGCCAATCTATTGTGCGGTTTTTGCGTAGTTGTTCTGTGAGTTCCTTGGTCATTGCTACCAGTTCATCATTCTCGTAGGCATCTTTCACGGCTTGTGGCTTGGTCAGGGCATCGTAGAAGGCTTTCTCCTCATTATTGAGCCCCAACTCGTTGCCCTCTTCCTCTTGTGCCTTGATTTGCTTTGCCATCTCGAGGAGTTCCTGAATGACCTCCTCGTTGGTGAGCATACCTTTTAGGTAATTTGAAAGGCTCTGGCTGAGCATCTCAGAGAATTTCTGGCTTTGCACGACATTGGTGCGCTTGAATTGTTTCACTTTGCCTTCAAGCAGATTTTTCAAAACCTCGATTGCGACATTCTTCTCCTTCATCCTGGTGATTTCCTCAATGAATGCTGGGTCGCTAAGCGAGAACTCTTTGTTGGTGTCATGGAACAAATTGATAACCCCCTCGCTCTTGACGCTCTGCTTTAGCAGTTCCGTAATTTGGGCATTAATCTGCTTGATAGTCATCTTGCTCTTGAACGACAAACGGTTAATCAAGGTACGCACCGTGTCGAAATATGCCGATTCCCATTGCTGACTCTCATCGAGAATGCTGCGGCATAGTGATTTAGCGTCGCGCAATAGCGATGTCTCTTTCATGAAACCGTCCTTCTCCTTTGCCTTGCTAGGTTGTAGCAGGAAGTTCACACCACCTTTGATAATCTGTGCCCTCATTCCGTCGCTTGCAGTGTGGAACTGTGAGTAATCGTAGCCGTGCATCATGTCTCGGCACGCTTCCAGATGTTTCTGGAATTCAACCAATGCTGTCTTCTTGATATCGGGGTCGCCATACTTCTGCTGGTCACGCTTGGTATAGTCGTGCATCGCCTGCTTGAGTGCCGACGCAATGCCTATATAGTCAACCACCAGTCCACCTGCCTTGCCCTTATACACACGATTAACACGGCTGATGGCCTGGATGAGGTTTGCTCCGTTCATGGGCTTGAATACATACATCGTTGCAAGACTCGGCACGTCGAATCCCGTGAGCCACATATCAACCACGATGGCAATTTTCATCTCGTCATTATCATCCTTGAATCGCTTGCCCAGTTCTTTCTTGTAGAACTTATTTCCAATGATGTCACGCCATTCTTCGGGGTCGTTGTTGCCACTGGTCATTATCACTTTCACCTTCTCGTTCCAGTCGGGGTGAATCTCTAGTATCTTCTTGTAGATTTTGATTGCAATGGGGCGGCTGTATGCGACTATCATCGCCTTGCCCGTGAGTTCGTATTGACGGTTCTCTTCGTAGTGCTTGAGGATGTCACGCACCAGCGAGTCGATGGTAGAGTCGGCGGCGAGGATACCCTCCATGCGTGAGAACTGATGCTTGCTCTTGCTGATTTGCTCCTCGGTTGCACCTTGCTCAGCAAGGTAATCATATTGCTCATCAATCTGCCTTAGTATGTCCTCGTCGAGGTTGAGGTTTACTACTCGGCTTTCATAATAGACTGGCACAGTAGCCTTGTCAAGCACGCTCTGCGTCATGTCGTATATGTTAATGTAGTCGCCAAACACCTCCATTGTGTTGCGGTCACGCTTGGCAATGGGAGTGCCCGTAAAACCAATGAACGACGCATGGGGAAGACTCTTGTGGATGATACCAGCCGTACCTAGTCGTGCCTCGCCGGTCTCGACATTGATTTTCTCGTCGAAGCCATAATGCCCACGGTGCGCCTCGTCGCACATCACAATGATGTTGCTGCGCTCGCTCAACGGCTCCTCGCTCTCCTCAAACTTTTGCATCGTGGTGAAGATGATGCCGTTAGCCACACGTTGCGACAGCCATTCTTTAAGATGCTGGCGGCTCTGAGCCTGCACTGGAGTTTGACGCAGGAAGTCCTTGCAGCGTGAGAACTGGCCGTAGAGTTGGTCATCGAGGTCGTTACGGTCAGTGATTACTATTATAGTGGGTTGCTTCACCCTCGACTGCAGCAGATGGGCATAGAAGACCATCGACAGTGACTTGCCACTGCCCGTGGTATGCCAAAACACGCCTATCTTTCCATCGCCTTTCACGGCACGCTCGGTGTTGCTGATTGCCGCGATCACAGCAAAATACTGGTGATACCCAGCAAGAATTTTACCCGTACGCCCCTCGTCCTTGTCAAAGCAGATAAAGTTGTGAATAAGGTCGAGCAGACGCTCTTTCTGGAACATGCCCTCGAAGAAGGTGTCGTAATCCACAACCTCGGTTGCCTCAAACTGGCCATCCTTGCTCTTCCACTGCATAAAGCGGTCTTCATTGGCGGTAATGGTGCCAGCCTTGCTCTCTGCCATATCGCTCATCACGCAGATGGCGTTATACACAAACATCCCAGGGATTTCTTTCATGTAGTTGCGAAGTTGGCGGTAGGCCTCGCTCACATCGGTTTCCTCACGGCTGGGCGACTTGAGTTCAATCAGTACCAATGGCAGACCATTGATGAAGAGCACCATATCGGCTCGTTTTTCGCTTTTCTCCACATAAGTCCACTGGTTCACCACCTGGAAGGTGTTGACGTGAGGGTTGTCATAGTCGATAAGGTTGATTATGTCGTGCTTTTCCTCCTTGTCAAAATAGGAGACTGGCAGCCCGTTCTGCACCCAGTCCATAAACAGTTCATTGCTTTGGAGCATAGAGCCCGCATCGATGTCTCGCAGTTTCTTAATCGCCTCATCGATGGCGGATAGTGGCTTGCCATGATTAATCACGGCAAGGCTGTCACGCAATTGTGCCTCATGGTAAGGCACGTGGTAATCACGCTCGATGTCGGGGCCGTGCATATATTCATAGCCCAGACTATCTCGTAGCAACTCTATCAATGCTTGCTCGTAACTGTTTTCGGTGAAGGGTGCCATAACTGTTATAGAGTATTAATTGTTTAAAGATTTATTTGAAATGACCCAGATGCATGGCCATCCTTTTATCTCGTCATCTTCGGCCAGTACGATTTTGTGTCTGTTATTTGCCCACAATATGACGGGAGATGGTCTTTTCTCTTCTAGTAATGGACTAATGAAATTAGAAGATAAAAACTGTTGACATTCTTCATTCAATAGGGCATTAATGAAAACGAAAAAACGTTCTCTCTCAGTATAGTAAACAAAGGAATTGTTATCGTTATTACGCATTAATCTAAACATGTAGTTAATGTAACCTTTGTTTACATTATAAACCATCATCCCACTGTGAAAGAAACCATAAGCAGGGCATGAAAACTGGACATTGTTAACGTGTACTTGCCCATCATCGTAATGTTCTTTGAAATGCAGATTTGACGTTAATCTTCTGAAGTATGGAATTATCGCAAATTCTTTTTCCAATTCATTATGAATGTAACTAGCAAAATCTTTTTGGGTAATAACTTTTGTACCAATGTCCAAATGATGATAAACGGCTTGAGCCTTACATTGCATTTTGAAATCATTTGTAACTAATACATCACAGCAAGTAGCATAATAACAGTGTTTAGCGTCTGCGACGATATTGGATAGCGATTTTTTATCATTATCCTTATGATAGTTGTGATAATTTAAGGCTAAATAATGCCCAACAAAACGCAACATTTGACCGTTCATGTTCGGCATCTGATTAATGAATTTATTAAAATCAAAATCAGGATTTACAATCTTTAAATGGTTCTCCAATGTGTCAAATGCTTCATCTGGATTGGTTCCATGAAAGTTCCTGTAGAACTTTTTTTCAACATCTGATAGCAGTTCAAATGGATTCTTATAGTATTCTGAATTTAATAATCCAGATATTTGTTTGGAAAAAAGTCCTAAAGCGTCTTTTAACATTTCCATTGACAAATCAACCAATGGTGATTCTCCTTCAGTCACTTCAAATAGCCTTTGGATGTTATTGATTATCGCTTCGCTGGACTCTTGATTTCCAACAAAGGCATTACATATAGTATAGTAGTCAGTATGGTATATGCGATTATTTTTCACATATTCACTTGGAAGACATTTATAAGGTATCAGCATATCTTTTTCTTTATCGAAATCGACTAGATTGTCTCCACACAGCAAATCCATTTTTTTAATATCTTCTTGGAGACGCATTTCTGCATCTTCATTCAAACTACCATGTATTAAGTCATCAAAATGAGCGGGTGAATATGGAAAGATGAATAATCTGCCGTACTTGTTAAGAAAGTCTAGCAATTTATCATCAGTTTCATCCTTCAGATGAGTGATAATGTTTGTGTCTAGATAGATTCTTTGCATTAAACGCCTTGTTAATTATATTCAAACTTCAATTTCACCTGACATCAACTTGGGAAGAAGCGTGTCACGAAGGATGGAGAGACGCTCGTTCTCAAGGAAATGACTCTTTATGGCAGAATCAATACCAACAACAATTTCATCAAATTTATCAATAATTTTATGAGGAGGTATTATTATTTTCAAACCTTCTAAAGCATTTCTATTGATGCTTCCAAACACTGTCCCTTCTCCGTTATAGATATCAAGTGATGTTCGTTGTGACAACATCAAATAGTATAAGAAAGAATCATTTCCAAATAGTGACCTTATCGATGCCAAACCACGACCAATACAACATTTTATTAACGCTCTATTGATGTCACCAACTGGAGCCCTAACACTTAACAACACGCTATTGGGTTCAGCATAACGTGATGGTTCTGTTGTGTAAAGACGAATGGATGGATATCTAAAACCAAACTCGGTGCGCCCCTGATAGAAAATAATGCCATCCTTATTATCATTTAAACTCTCTCCTGAAGGAGACTGTCCCATTGTTATAGTTGCTATTTCGTCCAATGTTCCCACTCTCCACCCTTCGGGAATGGGGCCTAATTCAGAATCAATGAACTTGATGTCTTTGAAGGGCTCAAAGTCTATAAACCAACTCTTGAACAAGGCTTGTGCCTGCTGCTCCAAATTCTCATTTATCTTCTTGTTATTCTCTATCTTATCGTCAAGAGCCAAAACAACATCCATTATTTCATCTTGAGTCTTTAGTGAAGGAAGGCTAATAGACACTTTTTTAAATGTTGATGTAGGTCTTGCCAAAGCAGGCACTCCGACTTGTGAAGCATTCATTAATATTTTATGCTGTCCTTCTCTTGTATGGAAGTAATATACAAAGAAGTCTGGACGAACTATTGATGTATCTAGTTTTAATCTGAATTGGCTTTGAGATATCACATAACGTTCAAATTTTGAATCATTAGGAATATATACAATTTGTCCCAATGTTCCTCGATGAGTGATTACTACATCCCCTCTATAAGCATTTGCTTTGCCTAATGAATCTGCTTTTTCTTCTGATACATAGTTAAAACTTTCTTCATTAAGTTTATGCCCTTGTAAATTAGAACCATTCAGAACTGGTATACCAAAGTCAATAAAAATATCAACTTTGATATTAGACCCAAAAGGCCCCATTGATATTTCCTCAGTTATATCAGAAATTGTATATTCTTTCCACTCGCTCATAGTTACTTTATATTATAGCCAATGGAGGCGAGTTGTTTGCGGATTTCTTCTTCAAGGCGGTGGCTCTCGGTGAAGAGGTCGCCTAACTCGGTGGTGAGGCGTGACATTTTCTCGGGGAAGGGTTCGCCATCGTCTTCTTGCTCGGCAATGCCCACATAGCGACCTGGGGTGAGTATGTAGTCCTGCTTTGCCACCTCATCAAGGGTCTTGACGGCGCAGTAGCCTTTCTCGTCTTCGAGAGTGCCCTCGTCAAACTTGCTGAAGGTTTCGGCAATCTTCGTGATGTCATCATCGGTGAGTTCACGCAAGCGGCGGTTCACCATCTCGCCCATGTTGCGGGCATCGATGAACAGCACCTTGCCTTTCTGCTTCTTATCACGGTTAAGGAACCACAGACTGACGGGGATGCCAGTGGTATAGAACAACTGGCTGGGCAGTGCCACGATGCCTTCCACAAGGTCGGCCTTGAGGATGTTCTCACGAATAGTGCCCTCGCCGCTACTCTGACTGCTCAACGCGCCGTTGGCGAGCACCATGCCTATTTTTCCCACGGGCGACAAGTGATGTATCATATGTTGGAGCCAGGCGAAGTTGGCGTTGCCAGCCGGTGGTATGCCATATCGCCAGCGCACGTCTTCCTGCAACTTCTCGGCTCCCCAATCACTGAGGTTGAACGGTGGATTGGCCATAACAAAGTCGGCCTTGAGGGTGGGGTGCTGGTCATCAAAGAACGTGTCGGCAGCATGGTCGCCCAGGTTTGCCTCAATGCCACGGATGGCAAGGTTCATAATCGCCATCTTACGGGTGGTGGCGTTGGCATCCTGACCGTAGATACTGATTTTTTGGAGGTTGCCTTGATGACGCTTGATGAACTTGGCACTCTGCACAAACATGCCGCCACTGCCACAAGCGGGGTCATAGACACGACCGTGATAGGGCTGGAGCACCTCGACAATGGTACGTACAATACATGAAGGCGTGTAGAACTCCCCAGCGTTTTTGCCCTCCTTCTCGGCAAACATACGCAAGCAATATTCATAGGTGCGGCCCAGCAAGTCACGGCTGTCGTCGCCACTGGAGAGGCTGATGCTGTTAGTAAAGAGGTCAACCACATCGCCCAAGCGACGCTTGTCAAGTTCGGGACGTGCGAAATTCTTGGGGAGCACACCCTTGAGGCGTTGGTTCTCCTGCTCGATGAGACGCATGGCATCGTCGATGGTAACGCCTATGGTGGGATTGTGGGCATCGCTGGCAATGCGGCTCCATCGTGCCTCACGTGGCACGAAGAAGATGTTGTCGGCAGTGTATTCGTCTTTGTCCTCCTCAAAGCCGTCGCCCTCGTCAAGCAGTTCCTTGTATTTCTCCTCGAAGCGGTCGCTGATATATTTGAGGAAGATGAGCCCAAGCACCACATTCTTGTACTCGCTGGCATCAATGTTGCCACGAAGCACATCGGCCGCCTTCCACATCTGCGCCTCAAATCCCAGTTCAGTTGTACTCTTTTTCTTTGCCATACTGTTTCTTACTGTTATCAAATGCAAAGATAATACTTTTTTCGTTGTTGAAGTTATCAGAATAATCTTTTAGATTAAAATGATAAAAAATTAACCGTCAATTCTATTTTATATAAGATTATTTTGACGGTTTTTTTAATTGACAGTTTATTTGTTTGATTTTTTGTCGATTAAACGGTTAAATGCTTTGCTGGGAGGGGTAATGGGTATTACCCTTACCAGATTATTATTTTTTGCCAAGAATCTCTAGTGGTCGGCATGGTCGTCATAGCGGTTGTTGTTATACACGCCTTTAATCTTGATAGGGTCGGCATTAGTCGTGAGGCACAAGGCCATAATTGCCACTATGGCAATAGAGAATTTCTTTGTCATAATAGTGATTAATAGTTGTTTATAAATAAGCTTGGTGTAGTTCTCAAAAATATACAAGCCGCTTGTGTTATTGCTGTTGCAGCAGCTTCAGGAGCATGATGAGTGCCTGGTTGGTGGCACGGGTGATGACTTGCTTGCGCTCGCCGGGCAGGTGCAGGCACTGGCTCACGACGATGTCGCCCACCTTTGCCGCCATCCACACGGTGCCCACGGGCTTGAGAGGGGTGCCGCCGCCTGGGCCTGCCACGCCGCTGGTGGCCACGGCGCAGTGGGTGTGGCACAGCTGGCTCACTCCGCATGCCATCTGCTCTACTACGGGCTGGCTCACCGCGCCACAGGTGTCGAGAGTGTCGCTATCCACCCCCAGCACTCGCTGCTTCACGTCGTTGCTGTAGCTCACCACGCTGCCCATGAAGTAGTCGCTGCTGCCGGCAATCTCGGTGATGACATGTGCCACGTTGCCGCCAGTGCAGCTCTCGGCGGTGGAGAGGGTGAGTCCCAGCTCGCGCAGCCGCTCGCCCACAATCATCGCCAGTGGTTTGTCGCCATCGGCAATGATGCTGCGGCCCAGTATCTCATGGAGCTTGCGCGAGTGCTGCTCCATGGCGGCGGCAATGACCTGTGGGTCGTGGTGCGCGCCTGTGAGTCGCAGCCTGATGATGCCCAGGTTGGGCAGGTAGGCGAGGTGGATGTATTCTGGTAGCTGTTTCTCGTAGTCTTCGAGTTTCTCGGCTAGGGCACTCTCGGCATAGTCGATGACGACAAAGGTGCGGAACTCGATGTCGAGGTCGCTGTGGAAGTGCTTGAGCAGCTGCGGGATGACGGCGCGCTGCATCATCGTCTGGGTCTCGTGGGGCACGCCAGGCATCGACACCAGCACCTTGCCGTCGCGCTCAAACCACATGATGGGTGCTGTGCCCACCTCGTTCTGTATCACGCGGCACGACGAGGGCACCATGGCCTGGCCTGCGGTGAGGCGGTTCATAGGGATGCCGCGGCGCTCAAACTGTGCGTCAACATTGCGCTTTACGTCCTCGTTGAGCACCATCTCGCCGCCGAAGTACTGGCACAGGGTGGCTTTGGTGATGTCGTCTTTGGTGGGGCCTAGGCCGCCAGTCATGAGCACCACGTCGGTCGCGGCAAAGGCCTCGTCGATGGCATTGAAAATCTCGCTGGCGTCATCGCCAATCACTTTCACGCTCTTGGCTTCCCATCCCAGTGGTGACAGGTGTCGGGCTATCCAGCCCGAATTAGTGTCGGTGACTTGGCCTATGAGCAGCTCGTCGCCTATTACTATTGTGGAATATTTCATGTTTCGTTTATCGTTTATGGTTTATGGTTTATCGTTTATGGAAGATTGTGGTGAGATTAGTGGCAACACATTCTAAATTACGCATTGTGCATTGAGCATTATAGATTATGCGTTGTGAATTATGCATTAATTAAGGCGGTTATGCGTTGCGCGAGGGTGGGGTGACTGTAGTCCATCCACACCACTGCGGGGTGTGGGGTGAGGTTGGAGAGGGTGTTGGCGCTGAGCTTTTTCAGTCCAGCGATCAGGTGGTCGCCATGCCCATAACGCTTGGCGAAGGCGTCGGCGGCATACTCGCAGCGCCTCGACACAGCATTGATGAGGGGGTCGAGGATGAGGTCGATGGGCGAGAACAGCAGCGAGAAGGCAACGAGCGAGAGCGCGAAGGAGTGCTCTCGGTCTCCTCCCAAAGCATGCGAGAGTTCGGGATTATCGGCAAGCAGCGAAAACACAAAGAGGTTCACCGCCACCATCACGATGCTCATTGTCATGGTTTTGAGAGTGTCGTGATGCTTGTTGTGACCTAATTCGTGAGCCAGCACCGCCACAATCTCCTCGGTGGTGAGCTGCTCGATGAGGGTGTCGTAGAGCACCACGCGCTTCTTCATGCCAAAACCAGTGAAATAGGCGTTGGCCTTGGTGCTGTGCTTGGAGCCGTTGATGACGTAGATGTTCTTGATTGAGAAGCCCATCTTGTGGGCAGCATCCTCAATGGCTGTGCGCAACGCCCCTTGCTCAAGTGGTTTCTGCTTGTTGAACAGAGGCACTATCAAATTGCTGTAAAACAGCGAGAAGAAGATGATAAATGCAGCGCACACTATCGTTGCCCAAATCCAGAACGACTTGCCAAGATAGCTGTAAAGAATGAATATAACCCCAAGCATCACCGAACCGAGCACCAAGGTGAGCAGGAAGCTTTTGAGGGTGTCGAGCCAAAAGGTAGTTTTTGTTGTCTTATTGAAACCGAACTTCTGCTCGATGACAAAGGTGTCGTAATAGCTGAAAGGGATGCTGACGATTGTCGATACCGCCATGTAGATAGCAAAGAAGATGAGTAGCTGCAGCAGCAGGCTATGTGTCCACTGCGTGGTGAGGGTATCGAGCCAGCCTAGCAAGCCAGGAATGAGGACGGCAAGGGTGATGGCTAGCGCCACGCCACGCTCTATCCACCCCACGCGTGCATTGGCACGCATGTAGGCTTGCTGTTTTTGGTACTTCTCCTCGTCGTAGAGACCCTCGAGCACTGCGGGGATGGGGTGTGTCATCCACTTGCCGTTGAGCCACGACAGCACGCTGCTCACGGCAAACTCCAGCAACACAAAGGCGATGATAAGTGTGAGTAAAGGGTGCATTCTTTTTAAGTTAGAAATGTTAAGTTTTAAGAGTTAAGTGGACTGCGACTCGTCGCGGCATGCCGCACTGGTATCATCGCACGACGACTCAATTCCTAATATTATCATAACTCAATATTGCTATTCTTAATTACTTGCAAAAATAGAAATATTTTTTCTATTCTAAACCCTTTGAGCGAGATTTTTTCCCACCGGTTTTGGTGAAAATGTAGTCCAATCATGCAAATGCTCAATGCATAATGGCTTTTGAGGCTGGTGGGAAGCTTCGCTTAAGATATAATGAAAATTGCTTTGACTTTTCAACGAGGATTACCGGTAATTGGCCTCATATTATCATCCAGTTAATTATGTGAAAAAGAAAGGCGACACTGTGATGGTGTCGCCTTTAGAAATGGGATTATTTATTTGTCAGCATCCAATTTAATTATTTTTTATTTTTGACACACCCTCTTGAAAGGGTCTTATCTTAATATATGTTTCTTTAGTTTCCTAAAAGTATGTTGTAAATTACTGTAACGTCGGCGCTGGTGATATAGCCGTCGCCGTCTACGTCGCATGTGTCAAGGAAGGTCTCATCGCCGTTAAGCAAGTAGTTGTAAATGCAGGTCACATCGGCACTGGTCACGTAGCCGTCTCGGTTCACGTCACCCACTGCATAGCCTTCTCCCTCGAGGACAACGGTCTTGGCATTGCTCCAAGGGCTCCAGGTGTCGTCGGTGTAATGGGCCTTCACGCGGAAGAAGAAGGTGCCACCGGCAGTCAGGTTCTTAACGGTGTAGAACTTGTCGGGGGTAATACCGGTAATCAAGCGATAATCGGCATCTCCTTCCTCGTTGACGGCTTTGAGTTTTGAAGGCTCGCTAGCATCACCTGCTAGGATTTGGATGTTTGCGATCGATCCATAGTCGTTCGGATAATTATCACCCTTGATGGCCACCTGGTCTACGTCGGCACAGTCAAGCACAAACACGTAGTCGGTAAAATTGGGTTCCAGATCAACGTGAATTGACTGGAGACTGGTCGAGATCGTAATACCTGATTGATACCATGATTTATAACTCTTGGCTTTTATCTTAACGGTAATCTTGTCATAGCCAGCCAGATCATACTCGGGTGTGAGAATTTCACCCTCTGAGTCCAACTGGATGCAACCGTTTCCAGTAAATAACTGATCTCCATTGTAAACCCAACCCTCAGGGAAGTAATCCTGCCAATGTGAAATGACACTAGAGCCCTGATAATAGCAGTCACTGAAGTCGGCCTCGCCCAACTCCATAATAATCGATTTGTTCTTCACCTCCAAGGTATAACTCTCCACATTCTTAGCAGGCGTCTCGTCTGTCCAATCGGCACGGAATTCGGTTAATTTGATATAGTCTTCATTTGCATCGAGCATTACGGGATTATGAGTTTCAAAGATAGAGGTACCCGTCAAGTTAACCACCACATCCTCAGCCCCCTCGCTGTGCATAGTGATGGTTGCACTGTGCGTACCCAGTTCCTGGGGAGAATAGGTCACATTGATGTCTTTGCCAGCATCCGCATCACTCAACGACACATGGTCAGCATCAATCGAGAAGACGCCATTAGGATCATTCAATGTCAACGTCACGTCATTCTCCAGATAATAGCCGTAAACCGTGAGAACATCGGTAGCAGTTTTCTCGGCATAGGACTCGATAGCCATATTCTTGACACTGGGCACGATAGTCGGTCCCATATAAGGAGGCTGGATACCGATAATCATATGCTGATTGTCATCGAACGTGTAGTGACCGTCAGTGAAGTCATTGAGCACGCAATAGCAGTTGCCATCGCCACTCCAACCCCAGTTAATGTGGTAGGTATCGTTGGTTGAATCATAGCCATCGACATTGAAGGCATGGCCACCAGCATTACTATCGGAAGCACAATACACAATGGGGCGGTTGTTCGCCAACTCCTCCTGAATCATGCCAACCCAGCGACTGTCGCTGTAGGAATACTTGTAGTAAAGTTGAGCCATACTGGAGTTGTAACCAAAGAATTTCACTGCACGCAAGATATCGCTACCATAGGCACCACTGCCGGTTGGGGAGTAATCCATCTCCTCTTCCTGACCGATGTAACGCATCAACCAAGCCACAGCATCGGCCTGGGCATCAGTATAACCATTCAGGTAGTCGTCAATCATATTGTCCCAATCAAAGGTGATGGAAGGCAGAGGCTCGACTTGGAAATCGTAACTGTCGTAACCCGAAACAGCAGGAGTGGGGCCTACAGGATATTTCCAGTAATAGAACACCATTGCCAACGAAGTGGCAGGGCAACCAGTGACACAGAACTTGCCATTATACACAGGGCAATGGTTGTAGTAGGGTTCCTGCTGATCCCACATGGCCGTGAGCAGCGGAGCCACACTTGCGACACGAGTAGGCTCGTTCAATTTGTTGCTAATAACCAACTCAGGATGCTCCTGCAAATACTCCATCTGTCCCTTGTAATTGGCCAGCCAGTGCCCCATGTTGGCAGGAATGCGTTTCTCATCCAACGGACGGTCACCATAGGCAAGCACCTCTGGCGCACGGTCGTCACCTGAAATGATGTAGAAATGGTCGGCAGTGTTAAAAATGTAATACACTGTGGTACCTGGTTTCACACTATTCATTTCCTGTTTCACCAACGTCATGTCAATGTTCGACGGGTTCATAAAATGGCCTTGGGCCATCTTTGAAGCGGCAAACCTTTGAGCACTGGACTTGGCAGTCGCTAAATCAATGTCGGCTCCCATGGCCTGCAAAGCAATTGCAATGACAAAAACGAATAAAAACAATTTCTTCATAATAAACTGATTTGTTATTGGTTAATAATGTTAATTATATAAGTTATCTAACAATGTAGGATTGTTCTATCCACACACCTTATTTCATGACCTTGGCTTTGCTCGTGGTGCCATCGGTATAGGTAGTCACCTGGATAGTCATTTCTGATGTCAAAAAAACCTTCGCAAAATTAGTGCTGACCCTTTCCTCTTGCAAGGAAAAGGCCAGCGCCTGTGTTCTGTTTCAGTGAAACAGAACCAAAAACCTAGGTTTTATGGGTATTTTGAGCGTTATCTGTTAACCGGTGCTCCATTATTTCTCCTTGGCCATCTTTAAGAATTTTGAAGGAGATATGCCTGTAATACGCTTAAAAGTAACCGTAAAATTGCTTCGCGAATTAAAGCCCAAATTGGCGGCGATAGCTTCGATGGTTAAGTGACCATATCGCTCGGTATCGTTAAGTTGGCGACAGGCCTCACGCACCCGTTGTTCATTCAGTACCTGTTTAAAACTTTTCCCGTAGTACTCATTGACCACTTGAGAAACATATTTATAATTGCTGCTCACCAGGTCGGCAAGACTCTGTAATGAAAAATCAGGTTGGCAAATGATGTGAATATCATCCATCACCTGTTTGATTCGGGCAAAGAGGCGTTCCTTGCTCTCCTGGTCTAGAGTTGTACCCTGGTATTTAGGAGCAGATTCATCATGCAATTCATTGGGTTCGACAGAGCCCACAACGGTCGACTGGGGGATGACCTCGCTTGTCACCAACAACTGCACATTTTTTTCATACAGATGTCTGATATAATTGCGTTGTTTGAGGTAGCTACGCACCAACAAGACTAGGGCTAATAGTATTATGGCAGCAATCAAGCTCATCATTAGCAGCAACTGATGGGCACGCTCGTGCTTGGCTTGAA
This sequence comes from uncultured Prevotellaceae bacterium, assembly GCA_900318255.1. Taxonomy (GTDB): domain Bacteria; phylum Bacteroidota; class Bacteroidia; order Bacteroidales; family Muribaculaceae; genus Sodaliphilus. Next base: position 134,738 of record ONJX01000001.1, read on the forward strand.
TCTGCGCCACTTGATCATTGACACGGCGCATTTCGTCCAGGAAACGTGACTTTTCAACCATTTCGGCATGGCTCTTTTTAATAAATTCATCTCTGGCTTTCAGGAATTTGTAGTCAAGTTGCTCAGCCATTTTCTGGTTTCCCATGGCATCATAGACCTGAGCCATCGCCCTGTAATTGTCAATCAACTCGCTCTGCATACTATGGTCGAGAGCTATATGCTCCACCTCGCGCAAGCAAGAAATGGCTTCTTCATAATGGCGCATAACGGCAAGCACTGCAGCCTTCTGCTGCATGGCCTTGATGACACACTGCTGGCGGTTGGTCGTGATTTTCTGAGCCTCACCGAGCATCTTTTCATAGTAATTGAGAGCTTGTTGATATTGACCTGCTTGGAATGCCTCGGTGGCCTTGCAGAACATGCGCGTACATTGCCACATTTCCACGCTGTCGGTCAACTGCAAATTCTTGAAACGGACCAGATCTGGTGCAATGAGTTCAAAGTCAGTTTTATTGTGTATCATTTCCAGCATGTTATAGATACTGGTAACAGCCACATTCCACTCTTGGGCCTTGACGGCGAAATCAAATGCCAGTTTTGTGTTGTCCAGAGCCTCGGTCGATAGGGCATCGTTGGCAAAGAGTCTATTGCGATTGTCAAAGATAGAGGCCATGTTAAGATAGGAGTATGCCAGATTATTGTCAAAACCGTATAGTTTAGACAATTCCATTGATTTATTCAAATTCTCGTAGGCCTTCTGGAAGTCATAATAGTAGGTCGCGTAGATATAACCTAAATTGTTTAGCGCTCGGGCAATCTGATATTTCTCCTTGCTTTCCAAATTGTTGTTTTGGACTCGATTGGCAACGATACTGTAACATACCATCGCGCTGTCAACCCATCCTTTGTTTTGAAGGTAATCCTGACCACGACGCATCAGCTCTTCGGTAGAGACCTTGACCCATTGATTGTACTGGTTTACGTTATAAGCATTAGCTTCTAGCATCATAACTGATGCCAGCAGCATTATCAATATGGCATATAATTGCTTCTTAAACATTAGCGCAAAGTAAGGCAAGTAGTTTAAACTTATTGATAGTCACGAATCAGATTATCACTCTTGCGAAGGGTGGAGCGGTGATGTCGCAGGTCTCGCCGCGCAAGAATTTGTAATGGCCTGCCACGGCAATCATAGCAGCATTGTCGGTAGTGAATGTGCGCTTGGGGATAAATGCTTTGATGCCCCTACGGTCGCAATACTGCTGCACAGCGGCTCGCACACCGCTGTTGGCGCTAACTCCGCCACCTATAGCCACCGTTTTAATGCCTGTGTCCTTAATGGCTTTGCCAAATTTGTCCATCAGGATGTCGATGATAGTCTTCTGTAGCGATGCGGCAAGGTCGGCCTTGTTCTCCTCAATAAAGTTGGGATTAAGCTTTATCTCATCGCGCAGGGTGTATAGAAATGAGGTTTTCAAGCCACTGAAGCTGTAGTTATAGCCATCTATATGCGGTTTTGAGAATTTAAAACGCTTTGGGTCACCCTCTTGAGCAAGCTGGTCTATGATTGGTCCGCCAGGATAAGGCAGTCCCATCACCTTGGCGCATTTGTCGAAAGCCTCGCCGGCGGCGTCGTCGATGGTTTGCCCCATGATTTTCATGTCATAGGGCGACTCCACCTTGATAATCTGTGAGTTGCCGCCGCTGATGAGCAGGCACAGGAAAGGAAATTCAGGTACCTCAGTATTTTCATCTTCTTTAATGAAGTGGGCAAGGACATGGCCATGCAGGTGGTTCACATCGACGAGAGGGATGTTCAACGCCAACGCCAACCCTTTGCTGAAAGCAGTGCCTACATGAAGCGAACCAGGCAACCCAGGGCCACGCGTGAAGGCGATGGCGTCAATCTCGCTTTTGTCGATGCCAGCTTGGCGTATAGCCTCGCTCACCACTGGCACGATGTTCTGCTGGTGGGCGCGCGAGGCGAGCTCAGGCACAACTCCACCGTAGGCCTCATGCACCTTTTGGCTGGCGATGACGTTGCTCAACAAAACGCAGTCCTTAATGACCGCTGCGCTGGTATCGTCACAAGACGACTCAATTCCTAATATTATCATAACTCCAATGCTAATGTGAAAATAACTTGCAAAAGTAGTGCAAGCCGAGAGAAAAACCAAATTTATTTGAGATTTTCCGAGGCGCCGCCCACTTTATCCAAAAGTAGTGCAAGCCGAGAGAAAAATGGGATTAAACGAGAGTAAACAGGAGCTTGCTCTTTGTTTACCGAGCGTGAGCATTTTATTTAAAAACCAAATTTATTTGAGATTTTCCCGAGGCGCCGCCTGTTTTGTAACCGCATTAGGTCTCACTCCCAGCGGGTGAGGTGATAGGTGAGTGTGGAGCCAGTCAGGGAATGGGTGTGCTTGAGTGTCATCTCTCGGCTAGTGAGTGTGTCAACGGTGAGTGTGGTGACCACCTCAAGGGGAACAAGAGGGGTGACGCCGGGCTTGAAGTTCTCGTCGGCAAAGGTGAGAGTCACGTGCTGGTGGTCGTCGCTCTCATGCCACTGTGCATAGCTCTCGATATAGGACTGGTGAGCTTCGTCAACGCACCTGATGCAGAACACCTTTCCTTGAAACATGAAGTAGGTGTTGCCATCGTAGTGGGTCACTGGGGTGCCGTCAATTTCAATGGAGTCGAGGTGCCACAGCCCCAACCAGTAGCCTATGTCGCCATTGTTGTGAGAGCAGCCGCTCAAGCTTATTATAGCCGCTATAGCAAGGATGATGTGTGTTGCCAGTCGTTTCATTTAAAAGGAGAAATTGCCGTTATAGAATACCGAGATTAGCGCGCCGGTGTTGTTGTCATAGAGTGAGCCGTGGTCGTGAGCCAGCATAGCTTTGATTTGCAGGCCAGCCAGCCATTGCGGGCAGTAGGAAGCCTCAACCATCATCGAGGTGCCCGACAGTGGGGTTCTGTGAGGAATAAATGGTGTGCCAAACGACTTGCGCCACGTGAGCATGGCGCGGTAGCCCACCTGAGAGCCCACCTCACCCATGACCGCGAGGTGGAACCCCCGCAGGCGGTTGTCGGTGAAGCGCAGGTAGCCGTTAGTGTTGTAGAGTGGCGACTTAGCCATGGGCGACCCTATCGACATGCCCCGGTTGTGATACCCGTCGTAGCAGTAGTTGTTGTAGTAGTCGTCGCTGCCAGTGGCCGCCGACCCTATTGCGCTGCCGTCGGGGTGTGATTCATCGGCAAAGTCTTTATAGGCGAAATGGATGGGGCCGCTCTGGTTCATGAGAGTGAGCAGCTCGGCAACGACACCAGTTACCACTCCATGCTTGGAGCTACGGTACTCCAGTCCCCACAGTCCGTCGAAGCCGTTGTATTTGCCCACTCCCGAGCCGTCTTCAAATGGCGACTGGTAATATCCCCTGAGGGTGTGTGATGAGTCAAGCTTATATTCTAGTGCCAAGTCCCACGACCCAATGTGGTTGCCTTCCACATAGATTTTGTCGCCCAAGTTCTCACCTCCATTGCCAGGGATGAAAGCGTGCCAGAAGGCTCCAATGCCGGCTTTCATTTTCACCTCTTGCCACACCTGGCCGTTGTTATAATAGGTTGCTGTGCCGGCAAACTGGCATGCCGCCTGCATTCCTAGGGTGAAAACCAGCGGCTTGCTAGGATTGGTGCGCAGGTATAGGTTCTTGTAGTTAAACCAGTAGTTGGTGGTGATGAAGTTGTTATAGTAGTTATAGTGGTTTTTGAGCCATTTAGAGTCGCCAAGGCGGTAATATCCTATCTCGCCCTTGATTTGCACCCAGCCGCGGGTGAAGGGTATGTTCTGGTAGTTGACAAAGCCTATCTTCACGCCAAAGGGTGCTCGCGCATTGCCACTCATTATCAGGTCGCCGCTGCTGAGGCTGCGGTTCACAAATCCTGGGTCAATGTCCTTTTGGCCTATCATGAGGAAGGCTCCGCGATATTTGCCCTCTACCCACAGTTGCTGCAGCCACAGGCGGGCGGGGTGCTCACTCACGGCAGTCATCCCTTCGCTGGCAGGGTCGTAGCGCTGATAGCTGGCGCTCGAGGAGTATCCACCCCAGGCTTCGATGCCGGCTCCCCACGAGAGGCGTCGCGTGGTGTCCATGGTGTGCCACAATGCTGCGCTCACCAGTGCCGAGTGCTGCTGTGTGACAGTGCCTCGCCGGTTGCTGGCTATGTGGTAGGGTGCAAACTCCTTGCCACCAGCATTTATGGTAATGCCAGTGCTGTAGTTCACGGCGATGCTGTCGGCAGCGCACGTCACCGCACTACCCACAGCTATAGCGGCCAATAGGCACCACAAACACTTGTAAAGATATGTCATGAATAATTATGTTATACTAAATTAAAACGTGGTTACCTCTGCTTTTGTTGTGTGAGAAAAAAGATTAAATGACACCTCAATTTGTCTATATCAAGAATTTTGATGAACTTTGCACTGATAAAGTAATGAGCATTAAGGCAAAATATCAGAAGGTAAAGGACTGCAGCCAGCGCATTGACCAGCGCATGAGGCAGCCTGTGGCAACTGGCGATGTGGTGCACGAGCATCACGTGTGCAACCATTGCGGCTATGGCTATGAAGGGCGCTACTGCCCGCAGTGTGGCATGTCGTCGCTGCATGCACGTTTCACTTTCAGCCGATTGACTAGTAACTTTCTCGACATCTGGGGCTTTGGCAACCGCCCTATGTTTCGCTCCATTCGCGACCTGCTGTGGCGCCCTGGCTACATGATACGCGACTATCTCGAAGGTCACCACTTGAGCTATTTTCCTCCTTTCAAGATGCTGGCGGTGCTCACCCTTGTCATCGTCTTTGTGACATGGCTATTTGATTTTGAAGACCCACTAGTGAGCGTCGATGTAGCTCAAGCCCTAAACTCGGTGCCGCACACAAGCAAAATAACGGCTCTTGTCTTTGATTACATAGGCCGCGTCTTGGTCTATCTAGATAAAAACGACCTTTACCGCATTCTTGTGCAGAACGTGTTTGTGGTGCTGGCGGCATGGGTCGTGTTCCACAACAAGGGCTATAACCTGGTAGAGACCTTCTTCTCGCAGATTTACATCAACTGCCAGATGCACCTCGTGGCCATCTTGTGGATGCTCATCACGTGGAACTTGCCACCCACTTTTTTCCTGCCCTATTTTGTGCCAGCGCCACTGTCAGGCATAGTCCTGGTTTTTGACTACAAGCAGCTCTATGGCTTAACGTTCACGCAGTCGATAGTGAAAACCCTTCTTTTCATCTTGCTGGTACTGGCCATCTATGTGGTAATGTTTGTGTTGCTGCTGTTTTTGTTTGGCGCGTTAGATGAAATGACTGGGGTGGGCTGAGCTGGCAAATTGCATCTAATTCAATCATTGCTCTTGCAAGAGTGAAAACTAATAATTAACTTTGCATCGTGCATTGGCAGGCTATTCATGAAGTGTTATCTAAAATGCTTGATATTAGCCCACAAACCTTTTTACAACAGAAATAATCAATGGACAACGACACTCAAATCATAAACAACAACCAAGCACCTGAGAGGAGAAGACAAGGCAAACTGTCAAGGTTTTTATGGGCACTGGTGGCTTTGCTGGCCCTGGCGCTGGCAGCCAGCTGGGTGTGGATTCATCACATCAGCAACAACAAGAACGCTGCCGACATGGGGCTGAAGAATGCCAACGGCCAGGTGGCAACGCTCAAAAGCCAGGTCGCGAGTCTCAACTTTCAGCTCGACACTACCACACAGGCCTTGAAGAAGGAGAGGCTCGCCCGAGAGGCGCTTGTCAAAGAGGGCGACAGCCTGCGCACCCTTTACCCCATCTATATCAAGAAGCTGGAAGTTGCCAACGCCGACGGCAGTGGCAAGTCCATAACCACCTTTGGGGGCGACATTCAGGCTTCCACCTCGATGTATCTGCTGCCACGCATCACCTACTATGGCTTTAAGCCTGGTGAGAAAGTGGAGCTTCAAGTAAAGCTCTATAATCCCGATGGAAATATTGTGCTAGGTGGCGAGTCGCCCAAAGATGGCTCTTATTCTTACTCTTACACGATTAGCACCGTGTATCCTGCCGACAATGTGGAGTCATTGAAAGGGTGGGGTGGCTCTGACAAGGGGCATTTCTATCCTGGCACCTACCGCTACGAGATATGGTGTGGCGACATGTGCTTCAAGTCGGTCACTTTCAAGCTCAAATAGATAGCATTGTTTAGGCTATGAGAAACTCTACATCCCGTTATTTAGTGTGCTGTGCCATCCTTGGTGCCCTCGTTCTATGGCTGGGCGCATGCACCAGCAAGCAGTTGAAGCTCGGTGAGAAGATGAGCGATAGCGAGGTGGAGCAACTGGTAAACGAACTCAATCAAAATTGTCCCATCGACTACAAGCTATTCTCGGCCATCGGCTATAAGCGTGATGGCAAGACACTTGTTATCAACTATGTGGTTGATGAAAACAAAATAGAATATGCTAATCTTGACGACAAGACACTGCTGAATATTTGGAGGCTGTGTTGCCTTGATGAAGTGTCGCAAAAAGACAAAGCTCTAATAAAGACCCTAGTCTTGTCGGGCTATGGAATAAAGTGCCACTTTAATGGCTCAATGTCAGGAAAGAAGATGGCTCTAGAGGTGAGTCACGACATGCTCAAGGGCATCAAGGCGCTCACTCAAGACGAGATAATCGAGAACCTTGTTCAGATAACAAGAAAAGCCATGCCCAAGACTGTAGATCGGGTAACGAAAATCGTGGATTTCAAACTCGAAAAAGATAATATCATCTATGTCTATGAGATTGACGATAGCAATTTTGACATCTCTCAGATCGAAAACAACAGCAGTTACAAAGATAATGGCAACATGGTCATAGGCAATGAGCTGCGCAATAACACCTTGACAGGTGTTCTTTATAAACTGGTAGCGCGCTCAGGGCGAGGAATATGCCACCGCTACACAGGCAAGGGCACTGGTAAAACAGTAGATATTCAATTCTCCAATTCCGAAATAAGGCAAATTGCTACCGCTAACGGCGTGAACTGACGTCACCACAACTTATAATGCCCACACTCGTGGAGTGGCACAAAACAAAAACGAGAAAGAACAGTGTTAATGAACAAACTTATTAATTTCTTGAAAGAATGGACCCTGCCAGTGTCGATGACGACAGGAATACTGGTATATTTCATCTTCTACTTCACTCCAGCGCTCGATGAGGCGTCGAGGGTGTTTAACAGCTTCTTCGACTTCATCTTGCCCTGGATCTTGTTTGTGATACTGTTTGTGACATTTTGCCGTGCCAACTTCCACCGCATGCGCCCCTGCTGGTGGCATTTCGTCATCCTGGCCATGCAGCTGGTGCTGGTGATAGTGAGCACAGCACTCATAGTTCACTACCATGCCTCGGGCAACGAGCTGGTGCTCATGGAGTGCATCATCTGCTGCGTGATATGCCCTTGCGCCACGGCCGCCCCGGTGGTCACCGCCAAGCTCGATGGCGACTTGGAGAAGATGACCACCTTCATGCTGCTGAGCAACTTCCTGGCAGCGGTGCTCATCCCCACGGTGTTCCCGCTCGTTGACGAGAGCATCGACATGCCCTTCTGGGACGCCTTTGTGGCACTGCTCAAGCGTGTGTGTACGGTGCTGCTGGCACCAATGGCTCTGGCCTATGTAGTGAAGCATTATGCTCATCGCCTGCACCGCCTCATCACGAGCAACAAGGACTTGTCGTTCTACCTGTGGGGCGTGCTGCTGCTGGTGATATCGGGAGCCACGATGCGCAACATCATGAACTCGGGCACCACGCTGTGGTTTATTGTGGTAGTGGCGCTCACGAGCCTCGCCATCACCTTTGTGCAGTTTGCCATTGGCCGTTATGTGGGCCGCTTCTTTCATGCCACCACCGAGATGGGTCAGGCAATGGGCCAGAAGAACACCGCCTTCGCCATCTGGATCTCAAGTGCGTGGCTTAACCCGCTTGCCGCCGTGGGTCCCGGCTTCTATATCCTGTGGCAAAATGCGTTCAACAGTCTCGAGATATGGCATCATGAGAAAATGCACAAGTCATAATGCACTGACAAGGCACGCCTTGTCACTACTTAACATTTAACACTTTACACTTAACGTTTATCCATGAAAGTTTCTTTTCAATATTATAGCGAGGGTGAGGATGGTCGCGACGACTATCGTTTCTCTAGCGAGGTCCAGGCCCAGGAAAAATTTGAGAGCCTCAAGGCGATGATTGAGGTGCAATTTGGTGGTTGCCGCGATGCCGAGATAGTCGATGAACCCGATTTTTTCGGCATCATCGACCACGCCACAGGCGACTGGGCAAAAGTGATAATGAGTTGTTAGTTTTGTGGCTCTCTTTTACGCCGCGGTGCGGCGCAATACATCAAACGCACCACCTAGGTTCCCGTCCTTTCCTTTCACTCCTTTCCTATTTTAATTCCTCATAATGTAGCTTCACGCCAGTGTCGCTCACCGCGAGGGTGGCGGTGGCGCCTTCCACTATGGGCACATTGCGCTCCACGTGCCCTATGGGGAAGTTGAAGGCTACGGGGTAGTGGTAGGGTGCCACCATGTCGTGAATCATGTCGAGCATGGCTGTGGTGTCGTCGCCACGGTGCTTGGTGAACTGTCCCACGATGAGTCCTGCCAGTCGCGGCAGGATGCCCGCTAGCCGCAAGTGATAGAGCAACCGTTGCACCTGATAGACCTGCTCGGCCACGTCCTCGATAAACAGGATGTTGCCCGCCTTGATGAGGTTGAACGGCGTTGCCAGCAGCCCCATGAGCACCGCCAGGTTGCCGCCGGTGATGGTGGCGGTGGCAGTGCCAGGGCGGTTGTAGTGGTGGGCAGGCTCGTGGTATGTGGGCAGGCCCTTGCCGGTGAGGATGTTATAGTTGATGCGGTTGGTCTCGTTGTCGCTGTCATAGAGGGTGAGGTGCTTGGCCATGGGCGAGTGGATGCTCACCACGCCGGCACGGTGCCAGGCGGCGTGCAGTGCCGAGATGTCGCTGAAGCCTATGAGCCACTTGGGGTCACGGGCGAGTGCTTCGAGGTTGAGGTGTTCAAGCAGATGCACCGCGCCATAGCCGCCACGGCTGCACAAGATAGCCCTCACCTGCGGGTTGTGGAGTGCCCACTGCAAGTCGGCAAGGCGTTGCTCGGGCGGCGCGCTGTGGGTGATAACGGTGTAGGCATGATACTCCTCTTTGCAATGCTCACTCACCAGTGGCACAAAGCCCCATAGCTCGATGGCACGCACTGCGCCATCCACCCTCTCGGGCAGCACAGTTCCCGAGGGAGAGACGATGGCAAACTTATCGCCTGGTTTGAGAAAAGGAGGAATAATCATGATGGTTATATTTTGGTAGGGGACAAGAGGACAAGAGAACAAGAGGACAAGAGAACAAGAGGACAAGAAAACAAGAAAACAAGAGGACAAGCTGACAAGGCAATGGAAACCGTCGCTCTCAACGGACAAGACAGTTCTTGTCCCTACTTAACCCTTAACACTTAACACTTATCATTTATCATTTACCCCGCCACTTGCACTGTGATGCCGGTCTCGGCCTCGATGTGGCGGGCAATGCGCTTGAGGTCCTCGACGGGCACTTTCACCAGCTTCTCCTCGGGAGTCTTGCGGTCGATGGTGTAGAGCATGATTTCGCGGGGCTTTATGGCGAGGTAGGCGTTGATAAGGGCGTCGATCTCGGCATCGGTGGTGTTGTCAATAATCTCGCCATCGTGCTCGCCGCGCACCATCATGGTCTGAACGATGCACTTGCCGCCGTAGGCCTTCAAGTCCTCGATGATGCCTGCCGGCAGCACGTTGCTCGAGGTGGGACGGTTAATCAAGCGCATGGTGCGTGCCACTGCGCTGTCGAGCTTGAGGATGTTGTTATCCACCTGCTTGAGGGCGGCAATCACATTAGGGCGGCCAGCCATGGTGGCGTTGCTGAGCACGCTCACCTTAGCCTCGGGGAAATAGTGGTTGCGCAGGTTTATCACGTCTTGCACTATCTCCTTGAAGTGCGGGTGCAGGGTGGGCTCGCCGTTGCCAGAGAAAGTGATCACGTCGAGTTTCTCGCCAGCCTCGTGCATGGCCTGGAGCTTGGCTTTGAGCTGCTTTTTAAGGGTCTCACGCTTTGCCACGCCTGTGGTGCCAGGACCTTGGGCGTTGTAGCCAGCCTCGCAGTAGAGGCAGTCAAACGAGCAAATCTTGCCGTCGTTAGGCATGAGGTTAATACCAAGTGAGGTCCCGAGCCTGCGGCTGTGAATGGGACCAAATACCGTACTTGTAAATAAAACTGTTTGCATTGTTATCTGTTTTTATACATTTATCTAACAACCTTGGTGAATTCGGGTGCTTTACCATTAATGACAATTACATAGACCTGCATATCCTTTGGAGGACGCATTGCAACGTTTGGGTCAACTGGCCTATCTTGCTTTACGTAAGCAGTGAACAGGTATTCAGTGCCATCGGGAATGGCACGCGAAGCAACGGTACGAGCTCTGGTGTTTTTCATCATCGGGTAATCACCAATTGCAGCATCATAGATGGCCGACTCTTCATCGCTAACGTAATGAGGTGCCGAAAACTCACCAAGCTTTACATATTTGCCCTTGAGAAAACCATTTGCCTTGAGAAACTGGTCAACCTCATTGGGCATTGCGGCCATGCGTGCTGCGCGCACTCCATAACCATCAAGAATCTTGGCTCCTTTCTGCTTGGCTTCAAGTATAATCTTGCTAATCTCAAGTCCACCGCTGCCAAAGGTGCAGAACGGCACCAATTTCTTGCCACTCAAGTCCACCTGGCTGAGAAAAGCTTCCATTGGGGGAGCAAAGGTGCCATACCAGATGGGGTATCCCAGGAATATCACGTCATATTTTTTGATGTCGGCTTTTATAGGCTTTATCTCGGGCAAAATGCCTTGCTCACGCTCCTTCTTGCTACGCTCAATGGTAGCCTTGTAATCACCGTCATAGGGGGTCACAGGCGCTATTTCCTCAATGTCGGCACCAAGCTTTCTGGCAATCTCCTTGGCAACGGTCCTGGTGTTAGACGTCTGTGAATAATAAACTACCAGAGTCCTTTGCGCAGGTTTCTTGTGCGTCCTATGGCTCTTTTTCCGTGCTTGAGCATCAGGGCAGCACACTATCGCCAGCAATAATGTCGCCGCTATTCCCATAATTAATGCCTTTGTCTTCATATTTACATTATTTTTCGGTTTTTATTCTATCAAACAGCTCAATATATTGATGGGCAATCATTGAGGAAGCAAAATTGCGCTCCACCTCGCTGTGCAGGAACTCACGTGAGATGTTGGCGTCTATCGCCCACTCGATTCCCTCGGCAATGCTTGCAGGGTCTTTATAGTGTGCAATGTATCCTGTCTTGAGGTGCTCCACGATGTCGGCTTGGCCGCCTTTGCCAAAGGTCACGGGCAGGCATCCGCTCGCCTGTCCCTCGATGAGTGTGCCAGGAAGAGTCTCATAAAGCGATGTAGAAAGTACAACATCACTGTGACGATACACACTGGCAACGTCACTCACCATGCCAAGGTGGCTATAGGGCAACGCTATTTCATCAAGCAGCGAAGCATCTTTAATTGCTCCAAAGAGTAATAGATGCAAGCGCTTGGCAAGTTCTGGTTTTTGCTCCGATATATAGTGAGAGGTTGATATCAGTTGATCAAAGCCCTTGACTGGGTCGTCAAGACGTGCTGCGCCCATCACAATCACTTTCTTGCTGTCATCGATGCCGTAGTCACTGTTGGGAAGTCGATCAGCCGAGAAACGTTCAATAGGGAATGCGTTGGCAATCACACTCATGTCACTGTCATGCATCAAGCTGCTCTCACGACATTTGGCTGCCAACCAATTGCTTACAGCCACAAAGTGGATATTTGCACCAATATAAAGCTGCTGTTTACGCTCCTGTGTGATTGTAGAAAGGTCTCGCCCCTTGGAACCGAGCAGAGGACAACTCTCGCAAGTCGCCTTATATCTCTGGCACTCGTAGGCATGGTGGCACACTCCTGTGCAGTTCCACATGTCGTGCATGGTCCACACTATGGGTTTGCCGCTCTGTGCCAGTTCCTTTATAGAACGCAGCGACAACGTGCCTTGATTCACCCAGCCCAGGCACACCACATCGGCATCCTTCACCCAGGGATGAGTGGCGATGTTAATGCCGTGAGAACCGGTATCGATTTTGAACAAGGTGTCGCGGCGGCAGCCGTTGCGCATGAACACTCCCAGGCGCTCGGCGAGGAAGCGCCACTTGTTGCCCCACTTGCTGCCCATCTCGCCCACTAGAGGGTCTTCACTCTGCTTGTCAATGACAAGCATGCGTGCGTCAATACCAGCCTCTTGCAGCGCATGAAGAAGCCTGAGCGACACTATTGCCGCCCCGCCCTGCATGTCGCTATGATTGACAAGAACTACCTTCATGCTGACGCTTAATGCTTATATAGACTGCAAAAGTAATCAAAAACTTTCATAATGCAGCACCTATTGCACGAAAAACCACAAACAAAATGCCCAGTCACGCAAGCTATGTGTGTGGCTGGGCATTAAATATTGAGTGTACAGGCTCGCCCTTAGTGGGCAAAGACCGTGTAGCTGTTCATGTAGGGGTTTTTAGACAGATATAGGTATCCTCCCTTAGTGTCGAAGTAGTAGGTGTCGCTACCTCCGCCATTATAAAAGAGTCTCACATGATCACGGTACTCGTCCCACTCGAAACCGTAGGTCACCCAGCCATAGTCGTCATAGAACGACACTGAGCCGGTGCCATCGGTGCGGAAATAGATTTCCATATAGTCGAAATCGGTAGGGTAGATATTGTAACGCGAATAGCCATCCACTCCCTCTATAGCATACCATTTGTAGCCCGATAATGACGACCAAAAATGCCTTGTGTCGCAGGAGCTCAGTCCCACTAACATTACAGTAAGCAATAAGGTAATACTTAATTTTTTCATATACTTGGTTTTTTTTGAGTTAATATTCTTGTGCTGGTGATTGATGGTTGCAAAGGTAACAAAATCTTTTGGTTTTACTACCATTTATCGCCGTTTTTTATCCTTTGACATAAAGAATTGCCAAAAAGTTTAAAAAATGAGCCCGAAAATTTGGTCATAATAAATATTTATCGTAAATTTGTATTCTTGATAATCAATAAGTTAAATATTTATTCACTTTAAAATTAAATTGACTATTATGAAAAAATGGAAATGCACAGTTTGTGGCTATGTTCATGAAGGCGAGAACCCACCCGAGGAATGTCCCCTTTGCGGTGTAGGCCCAGAAGACTTCGAGGAAGTAGTAGAGTAACTAAGAGTTAAGTAGTAAGTGTTAAGTGATAAGTAGGCCAAGGCGAGCCTTGACCGTTAGACAATCTAGATTAAAATAATAAACTAAAAACTAATCAACTAATAACTAAACAAACAATTATGGCAAAGAAATGGATATGCACAGTGTGCGGTTATGTTCATGAGGGCGACACCCCTCCCGAGAAGTGTCCACAATGTAAGGTTCCTGCAAGTAAGTTCAAGGAGCTGGAAGAGGGCAACGTGGCTTATGCTGCAGAGCATGTTGTTGGCGTGGCTAAGGGCGTTGATCCCGAGATTTTGCAAGGCTTGCGCGACCACTTCGCTGGTGAGTGCTCCGAGGTGGGGCAATACTTGGCGATGGCACGCCAGGCCGACCGCGAGGGGTATCCCGAAATCGCCGAGGCCTTCAAGCGCTATGCCTTTGAGGAAGCCGACCATGCCTCTCGCTTCGCCGAGTTGCTCGGCGAGGTAGTGTGGGATACCAAGACCAACCTTGAGAAGCGTGCCGCTGCCGAGGCTGGTGCCTGCGAGGACAAGACCCGCATCGCCAAGCTCGCTAAGGCTCAGGGCCTTGACGCCATCCACGACACCGTTCATGAGATGGCGCGCGACGAGGCTCGCCACGGGCAAGGCTTCGCCGGCCTGCTCAAGCGCTACTTCGGCAAGTAATGCCTTAAGAACCATTCACACGTTGATAAAAAGAGGTGCGTCATGATGCGTTTATGGCGCATCCTTTTTATAATAAACCTCCTGAGAAATAATGACAAAGAGAGTGTGCCAGAATTTTGACACACCCTCTTCGTTTATGTATTAAAGTGATAGAATTGCGATTATTTCATAACCTTCTTCACAGTGCCGTTGCTGTAGCGAACAATGTTGATGCCCTGTTGCATCTCACGCACTTGCTGGCCATTGATGTTGTAGATGGCCTCGATGGTGGCATTGTCGTCGCTGCTCAGGGTCTCGATTGGTGTGGCGTCGGGGTTGAGAACGATGACGATCTCATCGTTTGAACCACCTTCACAAGTCACAACGCCAGCAGGGATAACCACATAATAGGTCTTGCTTGCATCGCTTGTAAAGTAATCAACGTAGCCGTCGTAATCGCTGCCCCAAACGTGCAGTGTGGTCTCGCCGTTCATGGTTGCATACCAGCTGTCGAGTGGGCTCAGGGTCTCGCTGCTGCCCATCTCGCCAACGTAGATTTTCACATCGGGAGTGCTCTGGGCCACGGTAACTGGCTGGTTGAATGTCACCTCAAACGAGTAGGTCTGATAGCTCTGGGCGTTGTCGCCGCTCATGGGATTGGTAGAAACAACCTCGAGTGGGAGAGCCTGCTCAACAATGGTGTAGTAGCTCCACTCGGTGTTTTGATAAGCGCTCTTGCTGCCCTTGGGGACGTAGAGGATAGCGTTCTCGTTGCTGTTGTAGAATGGCATGTCGTAGTCCTCGTAGTAATCCATGATAGTGGGAGGCACTGCGCTGAGGCAGGTGATAGACTGCAGGGCGCTGCAGTTGTTGAGGGCGTGAGGATAAATCTCGGTGATGCCCTCGGGGATGGTGAGTGAAGTGAGCGAGGTGCAGCTTGCAAACTGGCCATCGTTCAGGTAATAGGGGTTGGCGGGAAGAACAACCTCGGTGAGTTTAGTGTCGGCAAACACCTGCTCGTCGATAAAGTTGATGCTCTCGGGACCATCAAGATTGATGTCGCTCAATTGGCTGCTCTCAAAGCAAGCGTAACCCAGGGCCACGAGGTCCTTGTTGAGTGTGATGCTCTGGAGCTGGCTTCCCCAGAAGGCTCCGCCCACGATGCCCTTGCAGTTCTCATCTACCACATGGGTGGTGACGCCAGTCATTGGGGACATTTGAAGCAACGACTTGTCGGCAGTGTAGAGCACGCCGTCAACCATGACGAATGAGGTGTTGGCAGGATCAAGTGTGATAGTGCTCACAGCAGTGTTAGCGATAACACTCTCGCCAATGGTGGTCACGCTGGCAGGGATATTGATGGCTGTGAGGGCCTTGTCGTTAAGGAACGCCTCCATGCCAATCTCCTCGAGTGTAGATGGCAGGGTGATGCTGCTAAGGGCGGTGCAGTTGTTGAAAGCACCATCGCCTATTTTTTTCAGGCCTTCGTTGAGTGTCACGTTCTCGAGCTTGCTGTAAAGGAAGCATGTAGAGCCAATTTCCTCGGTCGAGGCAGGAATCTCGATGCTGGTGGCTGCCAGTTTGTAGAATGCAGCATTACCAATGTGCTTAACGCCATTGCCCAGGTCCACCTGAGTCAAGCATGGCTGGTAGCTTGAGTTGTGCTGGTTGTAGAATGCACTGTTGCCAATCCATTCCACGCTGTTAGGCAGCGTGAGGCTTGAGATGCCCAGGCCTGAGAAGGCATAGTCGCCAATGTATTTCACTCCGTCGCCAAAAGTTACGCTGGTGAGGTCGCTGTAGTAGAATGCCTTGGCTTTAATGGTATCGACCGAGCCAGGGATTACCACCGAGGTAAGATTGCTCCACTGGAATGCGGCTTCGCCAATGGCTTTGACATTGTAGGTCACACCATCGTTCTCAACTGTTGCGGGAATAACAATACTGGTGGCAGCATTGTCAACGCCGCTACACTCAACGGTGTTTTCACCAGTCACAGTGTAGGTGATTTGTTGCGACGTGAAAGTCGTTTGAGCTTGCATGCCGAGTGCGAGCAATGCTGCAACGGCAGTTAATAAGTGATTTTTCCTCATGTTTGTTTGGTTTAATTATTAGACATTTATGTGAATCGGTGCAAAGGTACGCAAAAAAACGGTTCCACCAGTTTAGCAACCGTTGTTATTGTCCTCTGGTGTGTTAAAAAGAATGTAGCATCTTCCCGAATGACTCTAAAATAGTTAATATAAGTTAAATGTGTAAGATTAACACGGAATAGTTTTTGTTGTGTAAAAAAATACACACTATCTTTGTTGCGTAATTTTTACACAACGCTTTTTATTGACTCTAAAAACTAAGAAAAAATGAACGACAACGCAAACAAGGGCAATAAGGCCCGCATCTACAACTTGATTATCGTTGACGAAAGTGGCTCAATGGGCGGCCTTGAGCACGCCACCATCACTGGTGTGAATGAGACAATCAACAGCATTCGCAGTGCTCAGCGAGATTTTGGTGCCACCCAAGAGCACTTCCTCACGCTGGTGACGTTTGACAGCAACGGTAGCAGCGCTCCCGTGCGCACTTTGCTCAACCGCGAGCCTATAGGCGCAGTGAGCGACTTCGACAACTATCGCCCCTGTGGTAGCACTCCACTCTATGATGCCATGGGCCAGTCGATAAGCGAGTTGCACAACTTAATCAAGGGCGACGATGACGCCAGCGCTGTGGTGACAGTGCTCACCGACGGCTATGAGAACGCCTCACGCGAGTGGACTGGTGCCGCACTCAAGGCCCTGATTGAGCAGCTCACCCAGGAAGGCTGGTCGTTTTCTTACATGGGCAGCAATCACGACGTGAAGCAGGTGAGCTTCAACCTGTCGATCAACAATGTGGTTGAGTTCAGTCACGATGTTGCCGGCACCAGCAACACCTGGGCTCGAGAGAGCTCGGCAAAGCGCAACTACTATCGCAAGATGGACGAGGAGTATCGCAGCGGACGCAGACACAACAAGGAGGAATGGATTGAGCTCAAGCGACAGATGGCGGGCGACTACTACGGCAATCGTGTGACGCTCAGCCGCATCGACACGTTGCAGGAAGGTGAGATATTCGTCTTTGGCAGCAACCCACAGGGGTTCCACAGCGGTGGCGCAGCTCAGGCAGCCATGAACCGCTTTGGTGCTGTGTGGGGACAAGGCGAGGGTTTGCAGGGGCGCAGTTATGCCTTGCCCAGCAGCTGCCCGCTTGAGACAATGGCTCAGGCTGTGCGTCGCTTCACAGAGTTTGCCGCTCAGCATCCCGAGCTGCGATTTCTCGTCACTCGCGTGGGCTGTGGCAATGCAGGGCATCGAGCCACCGATGTGGCATCAATGTTCAAGGGTTGCATAGGCCTTGAGAACGTGGCTTTGCCCGCCGAGTTCTGGAAAATCCTGGGCCTGACAATGTAAAAACCGCGTTCCCCCGATTACGCACGCAATCTAATCAAAAGAAAAAGAAGAAGAACGCTGCTGCCCACTCGCGGCTCACGCCCTCGACATAGCCCAGGCAGCTATGGCTGCTGTTCTCCACGCGCCCGTCGCTGCGCACGTAGCCCAAGCAGCTGTGGCTGCTGTTCTCGATGCGCCCGTCGCTGCGTATGTAACCCAGGCAGCTGTGGCTGCTGTTCTCCACGCGTCCGTCGCTGCGTATGTAGCCCAGGCAGCTATGGCTGCTGTTCTCTACGCGTCCGTCGCTGCGTATGTATCCCAGGCAGCTGTGGCTGCTGTTCTCCACGCGTCCGTCGCTGCGCACGTAGCCCACGGTGCTGTGGTTACTGTTTCTCACCGTCTGGGCATCAACAGCCAGCGGCATGGCTGCGGCAATCACCGCAAACAACAATATGATGAAATGTTTCATGATTAGTTAAGAGTTTATTATTGTTAATTGAGAACAGTCGTTAATCTAAGTTTCTAGTCAAAGAAATCGAAGAAGTAGTAGGCGGCGACGCGCTGAATGGAGATGCCGTTGGCAAACCCCAGCACTTCGCCATCCTCGTTGGTCACCTTGCCGCTCTTCACCTCGATGTATCCCAGCAGGTGGCTCTCGCCATCGTTGACCGAGCCGTCGGCATTGATGTAGCCAATGCGTTCTCCGGCTTTGTTGTAGATTTGCATCTTGGCGTCGATGCGGCCCACCGTCTTGCCTTTGGCGTTGGCAATGGTGCCGTCATTGTTGAAGTAGCCTATGGGGTCGTAGTTGCTGTTGCGCACAGTGCCGTTGGCAGCGATTTTTCCCACAATATTGTAGTTGGCGTCGCGCAGATTCTGTGCCACGGCGCTGCCCGTGCCCATCGCAACGAGCATGATGGCTACCATGATGATATTTCTAGTAAAAGTCTTCATTGCCCTAAAAAATAAAAATGTTC
This sequence comes from uncultured Prevotellaceae bacterium, assembly GCA_900318255.1. GTDB lineage: Bacteria > Bacteroidota > Bacteroidia > Bacteroidales > Muribaculaceae > Sodaliphilus. The sequence continues at coordinate 153,177 of ONJX01000001.1, forward strand.
AACAATACAATACCACTGCAAATATAAGCACTTTTTTTGAAAACCATGCCATTTCTTCTCAAAAAACGCTTTGTCACTTAGACTTAACGTTTTGGCTAAAGTTTAAGAAATGTCTTTTGAGAAAATACATTAACTTTGTGGCGTCATTAAAAAACAACCCCACGATTGCTCGGAACAACCGCATGCTCGACCGCTCGTAAAATTAAATATAACAAAAAACTAAAAACCAGAATGACTGATAAAGACTGATTATTTGCTCAAAATTACTACCTTTGCGCTATGAATGACGATTTTTTTTCTAGGACGCGCCTGCTGCTGGGTGAGGAGGCGCTGGAGCGGCTGGCAGGATGCCGCGTGGCGGTGTTTGGCGTGGGCGGCGTGGGCGGCTATGCCGTGGAGGTGCTGGCACGCAGCGGCGTGGGGGCTATCGACCTCTACGACAGCGACGTGGTGAGCCCGAGCAATATCAACCGCCAGATTATCGCCACCACCAGCACCGTGGGTCGCTACAAGGTGGATGTGGCCCTGGAGCGCATCCTCGACATCAACCCCGGGTGCCAGGTGCGGGGCTTCAAGATGTTTTATGTGGTGGCTAATGCCGGCGAGGTGGATCTCTCGCAATATGACTACGTGCTTGATTGCATCGACACCGTGAGCGCCAAGATGGAGCTGGTGAGGCGATGCACGCGGCTGGGAGTACCCATCATTTGTAGCATGGGTGCTGCCAACAAGCTCGACGCCAGCGCCTTCAGTGTTGCCGACATCAGCCAGACCGATGTTGACCCGCTGGCGCGCATCATGCGCAAGCGCCTGCGCAAGGAGGGCATCGAGCACTTCAAGTGCGTCTTCAGCAAGGAGCAGCCTCGCAAGCCCCAGTCAGCAAGCGGCAATGCCGAGCCTGGCCAGCGCCCTGTGCCTGCGAGCAACGCGTGGGTGCCCGCCGCGGCAGGACTGGTGCTTGGCGGCGAGGTGGTGCTAGATTTAGTCTCAACCATAAAAACCGTGACGCCATGAAACTCGCACAACGCCTAGAGAGATACTGCCGGCGGCAGCGAGAGGTGAGAAGCTTCACCTACGACAAGGCTCAGCTTCATCACTGCCCCTGCTGCGGTGAGGACTATGCCGGCAACTATTGCCCGGCTTGTGGCTTGCCCACTGGCAAGGGCCCAATCACTTGGCACTCTATTCAGGAGGGTGTTATGGACTTGTGGGGACTGGGGTCGCGGTCGCTGCCCCGCACGCTATGGCAGCTCATCGTCAGGCCCGGGCACTTGATTGCCAGCTACATCAGTGGCCGTCGCCAGGTGAGCTTCCCGCCCGTGAAGATGCTAGTGATAATGGCACTGGTGGCGCTGCTCGTCAATAACGTTTGTGACAGCCTGACGCCTGCCACCGCCAGTGGGGTGAATACTGCCCCCAGCAGCGACAACAGCGTTCTTCTCACTGCCGACCATTATTTCGACGTGGTATATGACTGGATGAGCACTCACTTTGACTGGGCTTGCATGCTCCTGTTCTCGTTCTTCATCTTTCCCACATTGATAACATTTCGCTATGCTCCTCGCTGCGGTCATCACAATGTGCCGCAAGGCTTCTTCATACAGGTGTTTAACAGCATGCAGCTTCTCCTAATAGTAATGGTAGTGTTCATTAGTGGTGTGATACTCTACTACACTTTCCCCACCGTGAGTGATGAGGTGCAGGGCATTTTGGTTACATCGTTGCTGGCAGTCATGCTCTACCGCACCTATAAGCAGCTCTTTGGCTACGGGGCATGGGGCACCGTGTGGCGGCTGCTCACAATGCTCGTGTCGGGCTGTTTCCTCTTTGGTGCCACGTTGTGCATCTTCTATGTGGTGATGGCGATAGGCATGGGAGAATGGGCTTTTGTCAAGAGGATTATCATGACGCGCGTGCTGCTCTTTCTTGCGGGTGCAACGCTACCCCTCGTTCTCACTCACCTCATCAACAAGCGTCAGTCCAAGAAGAGACTACCAGTGCAGGAATAATTAGCTCAATTCGCAAAATTCGCCGTTAAAAGATTAGTTCAATTCGCAAAATTCGCCGTTAAAAGATTAGCTCAATTCTCAAAATTCGCCGTTAAGCTGAGGAGCAGCTGTGCGAGCTGGCGGGCGCTGTCGCTTATCTGCTCTTCGCTCTCAAGACGGGTGGAGTCAAATTGCAGCTGAGCCTGCTCGTAGAATGGTGTGCGCACGTCAAGGCCCTGAACCACCGACGCCCTTATCTCATCATCGCTCATGCCGCTCAGCAGTGGTCGCTTGCAGCGCTGCTCGGGGAGCACCAGGCGCGAAGTGATGCGCTCCACGCTCGTGCGCAGCCACACCGTGATGCCCAAGCTGTTCATCAGCTCCATGTTGCCCTCTTGCAGCGGAGTGCCACCGCCGCACGCTACAATAGTGTTGTCGCAAGCTGTCGCCACTTCTTGAAGAGCCTCACGTTCCAATTTCCTGAAGTGCGGCTCGCCCAGGGTCATGAAAATCTCCTTGGCAGTCATTCCCTCCTTTGCCTCAATATATTGGTCTAAATCTACAAACCGCCAACCCAGCTCCTGTGCTAGCGGTTCGCCCAGCGTAGTCTTTCCACAGCCCATATACCCTATCAAAAACACAGGTTTCATCAAGAAGTGTAAATTATTAAGTGTTAAGTGTAAAATGTTAAGTGTTAAGTGGGGACAAGGCGTGCCTTGTCCGATGGGTGCGACGGCTACTATTGTCTTGTCAGCTCGTTCCTCGTCAGCTTTTAGCTAAAGCGGTGAGGCGGTTGCCGTTCATGCGGTCGATGTATTGCTGGATGATGGCTTTTAGCTCACGCTCCATAGTAGCTTGCTCGGGCACTTTCCCCACCAGGTTGTGACGCAGCAGTGGGTCGGTCTTAAAGCGGTAGATGGCCTTCACCTTGTTGCCGTCGTGCTGCATCATCAGCTCGCCCTTGACAAACTGGTAGATGCCGTTATTGTAGTTAAACGCCCAGGTTTGGCTGGCGGGGATGCTGGTGATGTCGCAGCCAAAGGCGAGATAGGGCTTATCATATCCTAACATTCCCATGATGGTGGGCATGATGCTTGCTTGCTGCATCACCACGTCGGTGCGCATGGCGGGTGCCACGCTGCCGTCGGGCGTGAAAAAGATGATGGGGATGGAGTAGAGGCCCAGGTCGGTCTTGTACTCGGCGTGCGAGGTCTGGTTGGTGTGGTCGGCGACGATGACAAACAGGGTGTTGCGGTACCACGGCTGCCGGGCCGCCTGCTCAAAGAAATGACGCAGTGCCATGTCGGTGTAGCGCACGCACTTGTGGATGGGCTGACCTCCCTCGTCGGGGTACTGCTCCTGAAGCTGCTCGGGCACCTTGAACGGGTGGTGGCTCGTGGCAGTAAATGCCGTTGCCATGAATGGCTCACGGTAGCCGTTGAGCCTGGTGAGCATAAACTGCAAGAACGGCTCGTCCCATATCGCCCACATGCCGTCGTAGTCGCTGTCGCCGCCTGTGTGCGGGTCTTGGTTATACTCGTCACGCCCCAGATATTGCTGGTAGCCTGTGGCGCGGGCAAAGGCCTGGAAGCCCATCGACCCGTTGTTGGCACCATGGAAGAAGGCGGTGCTGTAGCCCTTGTCGTCGAGCTGTCGCGCCAGGCCGCTCAGGTCGTTCATCGACGCTGGGGTGAGGAAGAACGGTTCTATCATCATGGGGATGCCCGAGAGCACGCTGGGCATGGCGTCGATGCTCTTGCGGCCGTTGGCATAGCTATATTTAAAGGTGAGCGAGCGTGTGAGCAGCGAGTCGATAAATGGGGTGTAACCCCTATAGTTGCCGCCGTCGAGCTCACGGTTGAAGGCACCTATATATTCCTTGCCCAGGCTCTCAACTATGATCACCACCACGTTTTTAGGGGTGAAAGTGGCTGTTGTGTCGGGCATGTGTACGGGGGTGTAGATAGCCTCTAGCTGCGACTTGTTGTCATAGTAATGCGGGTCGGCAAACACGTTCTTGCCGAGGGTGCGCAAGATGGAGAACGGTGTGTTGAGCACCAGGGCGCCATCGATGGGGCGGTCAACATATTGGTTGGCATTACTCACTGTGATGGGGCGCACCGAGTGGGCCAGGCCACCGCGCATGCCGCCAATCACCGCTGGCACCATTGCCACAAGGCTGAGCACCATAGCCACATAATATCGCCAGCTGCGGCACTTGCTGGCTTCGAGGCGAGGAGTGACATAGAGCTTCCACATGAGCCACACCAGCACTGCCGCCAGCAGCACAAAATACCAGTGCTTGACCAGTTCTATGCCCATGATGCCTGCCAGGTTGCCCTCGTTGGCAAACTCGCTGAAGATGGTGCTTGTGGTGCGACGGCTGGTGTATTGGAAATATACCGCATCCATCAGGTTCATTGCCAGGGCAATGCTGTTAATCACCACAAACGTCCATTTGCACACCTTGTGGTAGGCGCTGCGCTCCTTGAGGTGCAGCGGCAGCAGCATCATGATGATGTAGAGAGCGCAGGTGTACATGATTGCCGACGAGTCGAAGGCCAGTCCGCCCTTAAAGGCATCCACTAGCGCCTTGCCTTGCAACCCCTGCGAGAAGATGCTGTAGTTCTCGAGAAAGTAGGCAACGCGTGCTATGCCATAGATGACATAGGCCATGAGCAGGTTGCACACTACTGCCACCAGCGGCGCCAGCGGCGAAGTCATCGTTTTGCGCATTATATCTTTTAGGCGTTTCATGAAATCATCATTAGCTCGAAAACACTGCAAAATTACACAGAATTTCTATAATAGTTATTATCTTTGCAAAACAATTTGAACCGATGACCACAAGCAACGGCATAGAAATATTGAGGCATTACATCCTTGACGGCTGCCAAGTGAAGGTGGCCGATGTGGCACCGCTGGCAGCGCCTGGAGCGCTCGACGATGCCCTGTCGCGGCTCTCGCACTACCGCCGCGACAAGACGCTGCGCTATCGCTTTGAGCGAGGCAAGATGCTTAGTGCTGGCGCAGGGCTGCTGCTCGATGACATGCTCATGGACCGTGGACTGCGTGAGCGCGACATGCGCTATGTGGAGGGCGAGCATGGCAAGCCGTCACTGGAGCAATATCCCCACCTGCACTTTAGCCTCTCGCATAGCGGCACCCTGGTGGCGTGTGCTATGGGTGAGATGCCGCTAGGTGTTGACATTCAGACTATTGCCGTTGCTCGCGAGAGCCTTGTCAACTACACGCTTAGCGATGACGAGAAGGCAATGCTGCGTGCTCTCGATGGGCCTGATGCTCAAAACGCCTATTTCACCCAGCTATGGACCCTCAAGGAGTGCTATGCCAAGGCCACCGGCACGGGGCTGACGCACGATTTCCCGTCGTTTGCCGTTGTCGATGGCCAGGTGCGTGCCTTGTCGCCATTGTCGCCCCCGGCGCGTTTCTTCGTGTTCTCGGTTGATGGTTCCCGCGGTGCAGTGGCCATGCTTTGAGTAAAAAAATATTAAGTTTTTTGGAATTTACGTTCTAATTTTTAGCAATAATAATTAACTTTGTAGTTTAAAAACTAAATGCTCATGGAACAGCAGCCATTAAGGATAGATGTAGATAGCGTGATAAGGCAGCGCCTGCCTCGTCATTACAAGTATATTCCACGGTTTGTGATAAGGTGGGTGGAGCGTATCATCAAGCAGGACGGCCTCAACAAGATTCTCACTGACATGAGTGTGGCAAAAGGTGTGGAAGCTGCCGACATTGCTCTTGCCGACCTCAACGTGTCTTATAATGCCGTTGATGAGGACAATATTCCTGGCGATGGCCGTTTCATCTTTGCCAGCAACCACCCGCTGGGCGGACTCGACGGCATGGCGCTGATCTCGCTCATAGGGCACCGCTACCATGGCGAGATAAAGTTCATCGTCAACGACCTGCTCATGGCAGTCAAGCCTCTTGACAACGTGTTCATGCCAGTCAACAAGCATGGGCGCCAGTCGCGCCAGAGCGCGCAGGAGATAGAGGCCGAGTATAATGGCGATAAGCAGATGATTACCTTCCCTGCCGGGCTTTGCTCACGCCGTCTCAAGGGCGGCACGATTGGCGACCTGCGGTGGCAGAAGTTTGTGGTGTCACAAGCCATCAGCAGCCAGCGCGACATCATCCCAATCTATTTTGATGGTCGCAACAGCAAGTTCTTCTACCGCTTTGCCAAGCTCCGTGAGTGGCTCGGCATCAAGTTCAACATCGAGATGGTGTTGCTGCCACGGGAGATGTTCAAGTGCTCAGGGCAGAAGTTTGACGTGTATTTTGGACACCCCATCAAGTGGCAGGACCTTGATGCCAAGAATGTGCGTGGCGAGGCCGAGAGAATAAGGGAAATGGTCTATAAGCTGAAAAAAACATAGGCAGAAATATGGTAAAGGAAATAATTGACAAGGTTGACCTCGGGCTCATCACCCAGGAGCTCACTCCAGAGCGATTGCTGCGCACCACCAACAAGGCGGGCAACGAGATTTATGTCATCGACGCTCACAACGCGCCACACGTCATGCGCGAGATAGGGCGCTTGCGTGAGATAGCCTTCCGCCAGGCGGGAGGCGGCACAGGCAAGGACTGCGACATCGACGAGTTTGACCTCATGGAGCCGGCGTGCCAGCAGCTGCTGGTGTGGAACCCCGATGCCCAGGAGATAATAGGCGCTTACCGGTATATCGTGGGCAAGAACATGCGACTCAATGCCGACGGCACCCCTAACATCGCCATGTCGCACATGTTTCATTTCTCGCAGGAGTTCCTTGACCAGTACCTGCCTTACACCATTGAGCTGGGACGCTCCTTCGTCAGACCTGAATACCAGTCGAGTAAAGTTGGCGCAAAGGGCATCTTTGCCCTCGACAACCTGTGGGACGGACTGGGCGCGCTCACCATCATTCACCCCGAGGTGAAGTACCTCTTTGGCAAGATGACGATGTACACCAACTATCCCACCGACTGCCGCAACCTGCTGCTCACGTTCCTGCACCTCTATTTCCCCGACCCCGACAAGCTGGTCACTCCCATCACGCCCCTCAACATTGGCGACATGAAAGAGCTGGCCTCGTTCTTCGAGGGCAATAATTTCAAGAAAGACTACCTGCTGCTCAACAGCTACATTCGCAGCAAGAGCATCAACATCCCGCCGCTCATCAGCTCCTACATGAGCCTCTCGCCCACCATGCGCATGCTAGGCACGGCCATCAACCACGAGTTTGGCGACGTGGAAGAAAGCGGCATCCTCATCAACCTCGACGAGATCACCGACTCCAAAAAAAGCCGACATATCGACACCTTTATCGGTTAAGCAAAATCACATCAAAGTGTGGATTTTATCATAAATCCTAATGACCGATTTGGGATAAAAAACTTGATTTAAATCAAGTTTTTTTATGTTTCAGTCATTTCTCTGCAACAAATAATACCAATTTTGCGTCTAAAAAATTGAGAATGCACTCCCACCATCTTATCTTTTATCAACATTTTGAGCGATATTGATTTAGGGTAATACTTAGTGGCGTATTTCTCAATACTTTTGCAGAGAAATAGATTTTTAGATGACATATTTAGATTATTCTGATAGCGATTTCTACATCGCGATAAAACACTTGTTGCTAGAGAATGGCAGGAAGGTGGAGCTAAACAGGGGCGACTTTTTGTGCCATCAGGGGGAGATGACTTCCAACCTGGGGCTTCTCGTGAGTGGCGCACTTAAATATTCCCGCACATTAACCAATGGTAATGAGCGCATCGTCTCGTTTGCCTTTACTGGCGACCTAGTGGGCAACTACAGCTGCATGCGACACCATGCGCCTTGCCTGCTCGATATAGTGGCGATAGAGAGTTCGGTTGTATTTCATCTTCCCTTGGAGCAGATTGATGTGGCGATAGAACCAGCATTTCGCATTAAGCTCGCTGAGGCGCTATGCTATCAGCTATTAAAAAGTGCTGTTGAAGATAGCTACCATTCGCCCGAGGAGCGGTATCTGGCCCTTACCGAGCGCTTCCCCGACATACACAACCGCATGACTAATCGCACCATAGCAAGCTACTTAGGTATCACTCCCGAGTCGCTGAGCCGCCTGCGCAAGCGGTTACTTACAAGACAACCATGAAAGACACTATAACACTGCATCAAAACACTTGACGATATAACTCGCGACGAGCACCTCGACACAGTGAGCAGTTAATGATTAAACTTCAAGTACAATGATACAAAAAGATAGCGTCCTCGCGATGAGGGCGCTATCTTGTGTGTGTGGCAGGGTTATGAATTATAACCGATTCCACTTTAAAAAGTCCAAATCTTGAGTCAATCTTTCAAAAAACTAACCTGCATGACAATCCAAAGTGGTGATTATCAAGAGCCATAAATTGGTTGAAATTAGTTTAATTCGTGTGCTTTTTTCTTTTTAGAGTGGACTTAAAAATATGATTATTAACGCATCACTTTCTCTACCTTGATGGTGCCGTCGCTCAAGCGGCTCTGCTTGATGAGCAGGCCAGTGGCATTGGCGTCAACCTTGCGGCCTTGCAAGTCGTAGTAGGTGGTCTCTGCCACGTTGCTGGTGCTGATGGCATCGATGGCAGTAGTGTTGAGAGGATACCAGAAGATTTCGCTCTCGCGCGACTCGCGCGACTTGTCGCCCACGGTGTAGATGCTCTTCACGCCGATGGCGGTCCACTGGTCGATGTCGTCGCCATAGATATACACTTGCTTTCCAGCCACGTCGATGTCGTAATAGTCGCTGAAGGTGTAAGGTATCACGGTCATGTTCTCGGTGAGGAACTCGTAGGCGTCGGTAGTGAACTCATACACGCTTTGCTCGCCACCACGGTCGATGAGAATCTGATAGCTGAGCAGTGCGGGGTAGATGTCGTTGCCGTCAACGTCGGTGGTGGGGATGGTCATCTCCAAGTAATGTCCGTAGCTGTCCTCGGTGAAATTAGTAATGGTGGGAGTGGCGGGGGTGGCAATCTCGGGCAGTGCCTTGGTGAGGGTGACATTGATAAACTCGTCAAGAATTTCTCCCTCGACCGAGGTGGTGTAGCCCTCGGCTGCAGTGAGCACACTGGCATCATCGTTCACGGTGAATGTGGCACCGTCGAAGTCGAGTGCATACTCATCGCCCCAGAACTCAAAGGTTCCCATATAGGCAGCGGGGAAGGTGGCCGTGCCCTCGGCGATGGTGCCTTTCACCCATCCCTCGGTGAGATACTCACTCAGGCCCTTGATGTAGATGTCGGCATTGTCGATAACGACAAACACCTCGAAGGCCTTGTCTTTGTTGGTGTAAGTGTCGTGGCCCTGGAAGTTGTAGAGCATCTGCTCGGCACCGGCAGGAGGCGTCACGATGTCGCCCTCGGCCTTGACTATGGCACTCTTAGCATTTTGTAGCTTGGCTGCCTTGTCGTTGTTGAAAACTCCAGCTTGTGCAATCATTGCCACCAAGCCAGCAATAAGAATAAGTGTAATCTTTTTCATAAGCGTTTAAAAATTTGAAAGATTAATTAATGCTGTTTGCAAAAGTAATACAAATTAATTGAAATCATAAAGTTTTTTATAAAAAAAGATTGCGCCATGTGTTGTGGCGCAATCTTTATAATGGTTTTGAGCACTAAGGCTTATTTGCGACGGCTTTTACCTTTTTTGCCACCTTTCTTGGTAGCGTCCTTCTTGGCAGCGGCTTTCTTGGCAGGTTGTGCGCTGGCTTTGGCAGCTTCTTGAACGAAGTTGCCCTCGGGGTTCATAGTTACCTCGATGCAGTTGCCGCTCTTGACGAGAACGTCCTTGACAAACTTGCTCACGTCGGCAGCAGTAACCTTGTTGACAGCCTCTTTGTAGCCGTTCTGGGTGTCGATGTTGAAGCTATTATACATGTTCAGCACGTTAATCCAGTGGGCATTGCTCTTGGTGTTAGTGTCATAGTCCTTGAGCATCTTCTCTTTAATCTTCTGGAGTGCGTCGGCCTCGATTTGTCCATTGGCAACATCATTGAGCGACTCACGCATAATCTTGATCACGAGGTCTTTCTTCTCGGGCTTCATCGACACGTAAGTGATTGCCTGGGTGAAAGGCTTGTCGCCCTTGATGGTCATGCCGGCACTGCCGTGAGGAGAGTAGGCTGCGCCCTCATCCTCGCGCACCTTCTTGAGCAGGATCACGTCGAGCACCTGACCGGCGATGTCGGCCTTGATGTCGTTCTCCATAGTGTAAGGAGCGTCGTAGCTGTGCCACATCACCAGCGAGGTGGTTTGTGGGGTCTCCATAGCGCGTACAAACTCGTTCTTGACGTTTCCTGTCACAATCTTGGCGCCTTCCTTGAAGTTCTCTTTCACGCCAGGTTGCGATGGCAGCGAGGCGATGTATTGCTCAATGAGAGGCTTGATAGTTTCCTCGTCGAAGCTACCCACGAAGTAGAAGGTGAAGTCGGCAGCGTTAGCGGTGCGCTCCTTGGCAATCTCAATCACGCGGTCGTAGTTCACATCCTTAATATCCTCAACGTTGAGGGGTTTCTTGCGCCAGTCGTGGTTGTAGGTGGTAGTCTGGATACTGTCGGCCAGGGCGGCGTCGGGGTTGCTGCTCTTGTTCTTGAGCTGAGTCTCGACAAACGACATGTAGGTCGAAGCAGCCTTCTCGTCCTTGGTGAGGGCGGTGAAGTAGAGGTAGTTGAGCTGGAACAGGGTCTCAAGGTCTTTCTTGGTAGAGTTACCGTTGAGGCGCTCATAGTTCTCCGAGAGGCTCAGGTCCACGTTGGCGTTCTTGCCAGCGAGGGCCTTCTCGAGCTCGTTGTTAGTGAAGTTTCCAAGACCACCGGCAGCCACTACGAGGTCAAACATACTGCAGTTAGCCCAGTCCTTCTTACCATAGAGTGAGCTACCGCCCTTCGACTCGGCATAATAGCGAATCTCGTCGTCCTTGAAGTCGGTCTTCTTGAGGATCACCTTGGCACCGTTGCTCAGTGTGAGCTCCTTGAAGCCAAGCTTGGTGTTCTCGGTCTCGCTCACGATCTTGCCTGGAGTGGGCAGCTCGGTGATGAGAGGCTCATCCTTCACGTTGTCAACGTAGGCTTCGAGGTTTGCACCCTGTGCAGCATCGATGGCACCCTTGAGCAACTCTTTTGCAGGAAGGGTAATCTCGGGCTTGTCGGGGGCGAAGTTCATCACCACGAGGTTCTTGTCGTCGGTGGGCATCATCTGTGCCATGAGTTGGTTGATCATGTCAACTTGAATGTTGGGCGCAATCATGCTCATCATCTGGTGCTCCCACTCGATTGAGGGATAAGGCTCGTGCTCAAGGAAGTTAGAGCAATATTCACGACCGAAGCGGTCGTTGTTGATTTGGTTGCGGTTGTTGTATTGCTTCTCGAGGTTGCTCATGTACTCATCTTTCACGCGCACATACTCGGTGGCGGTGAAGCCGTGCTTAGCAGCGCGAAGGGCCTCCTCTGTAACCATCTGTGTTGCCTCCTTGGTCTTGCCGTCCTTGGGAATAAACGAGAGCTGGAAGGCATCTTTGGTCTTTGCAAAGATGTAGTTGCCATAGCCGGCACCAGCCTGCAGATAGGGGCAGTCGGGCTCAAGGGCTTTCTCCTCAAGACGCTTGTCGAGCATGGTGCAAGCCATGTTGATGGCATACTGCATCACCATGTAGCTGATGTCGCTCTTGATCTCATCGGGCAGTGGATCGGTCTTGTACATGATTTGCACAATGTTGAACTGCTGCTCCTTGTCGTGGTCGATGACGAAGATGGGCTCGTCGTTGTCGGGCACCTCCACGTCAACTACCTGTGCTGCATCGGCAGCAGGACCAGGGATGGAGCTGAACATCTCTTTAATCTTGGCCTCGGTGCGGTCCACGTCGATGTCGCCCACCACCACGATAGCCTGGTTGTCGGGACGATACCACTTGTGGTAGTAGTTGCGAATCTCGTCATACTTGAAGTTGTCAACCACGCTCATCAAGCCGATGGGCATGCGCTTGCCATACTTCGACCCTGGATAGAGGGTCTCGAGGTTGCGCTCAAACATGCGCTGGCTGGCGCTAGAGCGCACACGCCACTCCTCGTGAATGACACCACGCTCCTTGTCGATCTCGTCGCCCTCGAGCAGCAGGCCGTTGCTCCAGTCCTTGAGGATGAGAAGGCACGAGTCAATAGCACTGACGCGAGTGCTGGGAACGTCGTTGATGTTGTAAACAGTTTGATCCACGCCGGTGTAGGCGTTCAGGTCGCGACCAAACTCCACGCCCAGCGAGCGGGTGTAGTCAATCACACCATTGCCAGGATAGTTCACAGTGCCGTTAAAGGCCATGTGCTCGAGGAAGTGGGCGAGACCACGCTGGCTCTCCTCCTCCTGCAATGAGCCCACACGCTGTGCGATGTAGAAGTTCACGCGATGCTCGGGCCAGTTGTTCTGCTTGATGTAGTAGGTCAAGCCGTTAGCCAGCTTACCGGTGCGCACCGAGGGGTCGTTCTCGATGGGCATCGATTGAGCCATTGAGCCAAGAGCTACAAGCATCATGGCTGCAAAGAAGATTTTTCTTAATTTCATACTTTGAAAAATGTTTATTATGAATTTATTAATTGGGATTTGTTAAATAATCACCTTGTTTTAAACTTACAAAAGTAGGTAATTATCAAATAATATTGTGTATGGATAATATTATTAAATGTTAATTTTGTGAAATTCCTTGATTTTGGCTTTCGTTTTGACCCACAAGTAGGCGCTTCATCAGCTCAATGTCGGTTTCCACCTCGCCTTGCATGAGGTAGCTGTCGTGACGGGCGATGACCTCGTTGTAGAGCTGCTCGGCCCGTGCACGGTCGCCGTCAAGGAGCAGGGCTTTGGCCATGAGCACGCGCTGCTTCGACGACATCACGCGGGCGTGCTTGGTAACGTAGGTCATCATCATCTTGTCGGCAACACACGCTTGCGCCAGCTCTTTATCGCCGGTGGCGAGGCTGGTGTAGGTGAGCTCGCTCTTTGCTTCGAGCTTGTAGAGCGGTATCAGCTCATCGCCGTGGCTGTGGAGCAGCTCTTTAAAATGCTCGTGAGCAAGCTCAAGATGCCCCTGGTCAAGTTCGCGCGAGAAGCTCATCAGTCCCACATTGGCTTGCAGTGGGTCGCGGTAGTTGATGTCACCACCCAGGTCAAAGAGCTCATTGGGCATGTGAGACAGACGCGTGCCGTTCTGCAGTTTCTCATTCACGAGGAGCTGCACGGCAAAGCCCTTCACCGCCTGCTTGTCGCGGTGCAGGTTAAAGAGGTTGTAGCCATCGTTGGCAACGCCACCAAATTTTAAGGGGATGCCGTTGAGCAACGCAAAAACTAAGCCTATCGCCAATGTTGCCGCAAGGAAATAACGCAACCCCGAGGGCATGCCGTCACAGAAGATCAACAGCAACAGCGACACGATGGCGCACAGCAGGTTGACGAGCACTCCACCGGCATTATAGAGCTGAGTGGGAATCTTGTCGAGAGGCACATCCACGGGTGGCGACATGAGGCATTGACCACCAGTGCCGGCAAGCTTGAAACGCTTGAAGCGCAGCTTGCCATCGCCGTCCTTAAACAGCGTGATAGACCCCACGCGAAACGACACAAAGCGGTAGCCGCTCAGCAGGCCGCACACCAGGTGTCCCGCCTCGTGAAGAACAATTTGCAAGTAGGCGGCGAGTGCCACGGCAACAAAGAGCATGCACATATCAAGTATCTCACCAAGAGCGCTAGTGTCGCCCTTCGAGCCACCGCCATGGTTGGCAAGCAGTATTATTGCAAGTCCTACGCCAAAGCCAAGAAACAGCGATATAATTATTGGAAATACCTTTTTCATCGTCAATTAGTCTTCTTTAGTTATCTGCTCTATTTGCTCAATGAGCTGGTTGTTGGTGCGCTGCATCTTGCGCAAGATGAGCCAAGCTATCACGCCGCCAATGAGAGCTCCCACCACAATGGCGCCAATCATGATAGCCACCACTGTGCCGTGGTGTGGAAGGGTGCAGCCGCAGTCGAGGCGCATGGCAATCTCGATGCAGAACCACACCAGCCATATCACCAAGAAGATGACGCCAGCCACAAACCACGAAGTGCGCTGCTTCTTCATCTCGGCCAGGCGCTTGCTCGTCTCCACCAGGTCGCCGCTCAGCAGCTGGCTCTTGGGAATGCGGTTGATGATATAGTCGCCCGTGGCATCGGCAATGAGTCCTATGGCCAGGAAGCCATAGAGCCACCACGACAAGCCGTTGCCGGCGTGGAATAGCGCCATGATAATGAGCAGGATGGGAACCACGATTATCTCTCCCCACACAAATTTCTTTATCCACGAGAGCTTCGAGCCCATGCTGGTGCGCACCAGCTGCTCGTTGATGATTTGCTGCTTGTCGAGACGGCTCTTGAAGGCCGCCATCTGCTCCCGCATCTGCTCAAGTTCGGTCATATTATTATCTTTTTCCATTTTCTTCGGTTTTAGTTGTCATGCATTTGTTTTAGTTGCTCACGGATTCGCACCAGGCGCACTCCCACGGCCTTGGTGCTGATGCCCACGATGGCGGCAATGTCGTCGTAGCTCATGTTCTCGAGCCACAACAGCACGATGGCGCGGTCGAAGGGCTGCAAGCGGCTGATGCGCTGGTGCAGGAGCTTGGTTTGCCGGTTCTCCACGTTGTCATCGTCGAGGAAGTCGCGGTCGATGGTGAGCGGCACTGTGTCGAGGCGTTTTTTCTTCTTGCGGTCGCTGGTGATGCAGGTGTTGAGGGCTATGCGCCACACCCAGGTGCCCATGTTGCTGCGCCCCTCAAACTTGTCGAGGCCATTCCACAAGTTGATGAGCGTCTCCTGAAACAGGTCCTCCACCTCGTCGTGCTCTTTCGAGAACATGTAGCACACCGAGTAGATTGTGCTCTTATACTCCAGCAGGAGTTGCCTGAAATTGGATTCGGTTTTTTCCATTTTCTTTTTCGTTACATCTGTTAGACGCAATAAAAACTCAAAAACTACAATAAAAACTGTTTTTTTGATGTTTTTTCTATAAAAACGAGGTGTGGGCTCACATTATTTCTTGTATTATGGGAAAAATCAGTATCTTTGTAAGCTAAAAAAATGCGATTAAGCGAGACAAAGCATAAGCTTGCTTGGTGCCTTGCGAGCGTGAGCATTTTATGCAAATAATGCAAAAACAAAAATAACATGATCAAGAAACTATTGACATTAATGGTGCTTGGGTGCTTGGCATGGGGAGCACAAGCGCAAATTGTTGACGCTGCCACTGCCACCAAGGCGACCGACAAGACAGTGTTTTATCAAACACCACAAATCGAGAAAAAGAACACCTTTATCGTGGTCTCAAAGGCCGAGCTTAGGCTATATGTCTATGGCACTGTGGGAGGCGACACCGTGCTCATGGCAAAGTTCCCTGCCTGCTTGAGCCGCAACAAGGGGCAGAAACAGCGCAAGGGCGACAACAAGACTCCTGAGTGCAAACAGTCCAAGCCGTTCCACATCCAGGCCATTCGCAACTCCTCGGCTTGGACCCACAACTTCCACGACGGACGTGGCAACATCAAGGCCTACGGAGCTTGGTTCCTGAGCCTTTACACCCCAGGGCACACTGGCATAGGCATCCACGGCAGCACCAACAACGAGAGCTCGGTGCCTGGCCGCCAGAGCGAGGGTTGCATACGCCTGCGCGACCCCGACATCATCATCCTCAAGGAGCAATATGCCTACCTCAAAATGCCCGTTATCATCAAGAACGAGACCGAGGGGCCATGGGGCTGGGAACTCAAGGCTCACGCTAAAGCTAAGCCCATAAAAAAATAAAGCTAGCGATATGAAGAAATTACTCACATTGACATTAACGGCTCTTATTCTCATTGGCTTTACCGCCTGTGGCGGCAAGAAAGACAACGACACCGAGAAAACATCGGTCAAGAAAGAGAAAAAAGAGGCCTACAAGGACATCTACAAGGGCGACTACGACAAGAGCAAGACCTTTATTGTCATCTCCAAGAAAGACCTGCTGCTCACCGTCTATGCCCCCGTCAAGGGCGACACCGTGCCTGTGGCGCAGTTCCCAGTGTGCCTGAGCCTTAACAAGGGCCAGAAGCAGAAACCAGGCGACATGCGCACCCCCGAGAGCGAGCCTGGCGAGCCCTTCGTCATCGACGCCATCAAGCCTGCTAAGGACTGGACTCACGACTTTGGCGACGGACGCGGCGCCATCCTAGCCTATGGCGACTGGTTCCTGCGCCTGAAGACTCCGGGGCACAATGGCATAGGCATCCATGGCAGCACCAATAACGACGAGTCGGTGCCTGGTCGTGCCAGTGAGGGCTGCATACGCCTGCATGACCCCGACATCATCACCCTCAAGGAGCAGTATGCCCGAGTGGGAATGCCAGTAATCATCAAGCAAGAAGACCAGGGACTCAAGTCCTTTGAGAGAGCAGTAAAGCAGTAAAGCAGTAGAGCAGTAGAGCAGCCCGATCCCCGATCCCCGATCCCCGATCCTCGATCCTCGATCCCCGATCCTCGACCCCCGATCCCCGATCCTCGTTTCACCTTCCACCTAAATAATAACTAAAAAACTATGAACTATAAACCATTTCTCATGTGCGCTGCACTCACCATTGCTGGCTCGGCAGTAGCCCAGCAAAAGATTAACTACCCCAAGGCTAAAACCGTTGATGTCACCGACGACTACTTTGGCACCCGAGTTGCCGACCCCTACCGTTGGCTCGAGGACGACAACAGCACCGAGACCGCCCAGTGGGTAAAGGCCGAGAACGAAATCACTCAAGCCTACCTCAAGAAGATTCCCTTCCGCGACAAGGTGAAGAAACGCCTCACCGAGCTCGCCAACTATCCCAAGATGGGCACCCCATTCTATGTGAAAGATAAAATCTACTACTTCAAGAACGACGGTCTGCAAAACCAGAGCGTGCTTTACATGAAAGAAAAGCTCGACGGCGAGGAGCGCATGGTATTTGACCCCAACACGCTGAGCCAGGACGGCACCGTGGCGTTGCAAAGCCTTAACTTCTCGAAGGACGGCCGCTATGCCGCCTACACCATCACCCGCAACGGCAGCGACTGGAACGAGATCATCGTCCATGACCTCAAGACCGGCAAGATGCTCGACGACCACATCGTGTGGGCAAAGTTTACCGACGCGCAATGGCTGGGCGACGGCTTCTTCTATAGCGCCTACGACAAGCCCGAGGATGCCAAGTCGTCGAAGAACGAATGGCACAAGGTGATGTATCACAAGCTGGGCACGCCGCAAGAGGAAGACTACCTGGAGTTCCGAAGCTACGACGACCCGCTGCTCTTTAACCAGGTGGGTGTTGACGAGGACGAGCGCTATGTCTTCATCCTGCAAAGCGCTGGCGAGGGCAACTCGCTCTTTGTCAAGGATCTCAAGAGCCTCAACCCACATTATGTGAAGATTGCCGACGATGGCGAGTATGCCTTCTCGCCCATAGGAGTAGATAACGGCAAGATATATGTGATGACCAACCAGAATGCACCTTGCTACAAGGTGCTCGCCTACGATGCCGAGAAGCTTGGCGCCAAGAACTTCACCGAGTTCATCCCCGAGAAGAAATGGGTGCTCAGCGGCATACAGATGGCCGACCACAAGTTCATCGTCACCTACGACCGCGACGCCAGCTCTCATGCCTACCTCTATGACCGCAACGGCCGCGAGCTACAAGAGATAAAGCTCCCCACGCTGGGCTCGGTGGGCTTCAGCTGCAAGAACACCCGCAAGGAAGTGTTCTACAACTTCACCTCCTACACCTTCCCCTCCACCATCTACAGCTACAACATCGAGACCAACCAATCGACACCCTTCTTCCAGCCTAAGGTGGCCCTCAACCCCGAGGACTATGTCACCGAGCAGGTGTTCTATCCCAGCAAGGACGGTACTAAAATTCCCATGTTCCTCATCTACAAGAAAGGCATGAAGAAAGACGGCAAGCGACCAGTGTTCCTCTATGGATATGGTGGCTTCAACGTGTCGATGAACCCAGGCTTCAGCTATGCCCGCACACCATTTGCCATGATCGACAAGGGCGGCATCTGCGCCTACACCAACCTGCGCGGCGGTGGTGAGTATGGCGAAGAGTGGCACAAGGCTGGCACCAAGATGCAGAAGCAGAACGTGTTTGACGACTTCATTGCCGCTGCCGAGTGGCTCATCGACCAGGGCTACACCAAGAAAGGCAAAATAGCCTGCAACGGTGGCAGCAACGGCGGCCTCCTCGTGGGTGCTGTGGTGAACCAGCGTCCCGACCTGTGGGGTGCCGCAGTGCCTCAGGTGGGCGTGATGGACATGCTGCGCTACCACCTCTTCACCATTGGCTGGAACTGGGCCCCCGACTATGGCCGCAGCGACGACAGCCGCGAGATGTTTGAGTACCTCAAGGGCTACTCACCGCTGCACACCATCAAGAACGACGGCACGCCCTATCCTCCCATCATGGTCACCACCAGCGACCACGACGACCGTGTGGTGCCTGCCCACTCGTTTAAGTATGCCGCTCAGCTGCAAGCCAGCAACACTGGCAATGCCGTGAAGCTCATTCGCATCGACGTCAACGCCGGCCACGGCCACGGCAAGCCCATGAGCAAAGTGATTGAGGAATATACCGACATCCAGTCGTTTATCATGTATAACCTCGGCGTTAAGCCTTAATGCAATGCACAATGCTTAATGCACAATGCTTAATGCATAATGCTTAATGCTTAATCTATAAAAACTAGAATATCTAGAATTTCTAGAAAATCTAGAATTTCTAGAACCTCTAGAAAAAAATAACAAAATTGATTCAAGCACTCAACATAACCAAGCGCTATGGTGACCTCGAGGTCCTGAAAGGGGTCTCGGTCACCATTGGCGATGGCGAGATTGTCGCCATTGTGGGGCCCAGTGGCGCCGGCAAGACCACGCTGCTGCAAATCATAGGCACCCTCGACACGCCACAGGGCGGCCAGGTGCTCTATGACGGCACCGACGTGCTGCGGCTCAAGCAACGCGAGCTGGCACACTTCCGCAACCGCAACATCGGCTTTGTGTTTCAGTTCCACCAGCTGCTGCCCGAGTTCACCACTCTCGAGAACGTGGCTATCCCGGCCCTGATAGGCGGTGACAAGAAGAGCGACGCCTACGAGCGGGCGCGGCAGCTGCTCGACCATCTGGGACTTGGCGGTCGTCTCGACCACAAGCCGGCGCAGCTCAGCGGCGGTGAGCGCCAGCGCGCGGCAGTGGCACGCGCACTGGTCAACAACCCAAAGGTGATTCTTGCCGATGAGCCTTCGGGCTCGCTCGACACTCAGAACAAGCAGGAGCTGCACCAGCTTTTCTTTGACCTGCGGCGGGAGTTCAACCACACCTTTGTCATCGTCACCCACGACGAGGGCCTGGCCACCAACAGCAATGTGGACCGCGTGCTGCACATGCGCGACGGAATCATAATCAATGCTTAATAAAATCTAGAAGTTCTAGACAATCTAGAGTATATAGAACTTCTAAAAAAACAGCAATTAAAGATGCGTAATTTTATTCTTATAGCAATCGCTGTCCTGTCTCTCGCTGCTTGCGACCGCAGTCATGACGGCAAGCTCGACGAGGCGTTTGAGACGCAGGTGGTTGACATTGTCACCTACACCGGGCTTGATGGTAGTGGCCATGCCACCTTCTGCCTCGACGGGCGTGACGATGAGCCTGCCGTGATGCTCTACACCAGGGTGGGTGCCCTCGACAAGGTGAAAGAGAACGAGCGCCTGCTGCTCACCTACGCCATCGACCACCGCGCTAGCGATAACTCCTACTGGAACATCGATGCCCGTGGCTACTCACGCATCATCAACGACTCGCTGCGGGTGAACGCTAAGCCGCTCGACACCTACCAGATGCGGCCCATCAAGCTCATCAGCGCATGGCGCACAGGCGAGTACATCAACCTGCACGGCCAGGCCGAGACATCAAGCAAGAGCCGCCTGCTCTACATGATGATTGACAGCGACACTAAGTATGACGAGACCGTTGACGCCTATCTCGTCCACGACCTGCTGGGCAGCGACAGCATCTTCCAGTGGCGCGAGTTCTATATGTCGGTCAACGTTGCCGCCCTCAAAAGCCCAAATGCCCCCTGCCACACCCTGCGCCTGCACCTCAACGACGAGGCCAACCACAAAATCACCTACCGCGACTTCCACATCAAATAAAAACTTTGAGATAAAGTGCTATATCGTGAAAAACAGCAACCTTACTCCAATTGAGGATTTAATCGAAGAGGATTTTGGCTCAATCGACACCCCTTCAAGGGTGGAATTTGAGGCCGATTGTGACGCTTTCATCCTTGGTGTGCGCCTCAGGGAAGAAAGACGCAAAGCCGGACTCACTCAGGAGCAACTTGCTCAGAGAATTGGCACGAAGAAAAGCTACATTTCTCGTGTTGAGAACGGCCATGCCGACATCCAGCTCTCTACCCTCTTCAAGATTTTTCAAGGACTCGGTCGCCGAGTGAGCCTTAGAGTTCTTTAAGAGAAACCGCTATCTTTGCGGATGGCAGAAAACAGATTGAATTATGGAAAGAAAATTTAAATAATCTGGCGTAAGCCAGCTTTTCGACATCGATAGATGCAGCTTTTTGAGATTACACACAGCAGCGATTTGTTCAAATTGGCTCAAATTTAGTTATTATTTTTATGATTTTCTTGCTTTTAAATAAAAAACAATCTAAATTTGCAACATTAAAGCACATAGCAGAGGCTATACATAGTGCTTTTTGACATAGAGAAAGCGTTTATGCTTATCCAAACTTAGAAATTCGCCAAATTTTTAAACTCGATTGGTAATAGCAGTTTTAGACGCCTTCCCTTGCCTATATCCACCTATGTTGGTGACAGATATAATGGCATGGCGTGAGGTAGACTGTTTTTTCGAGTTGGGCGTTTGGCGATGCCTCTAAGTTAAAAGCAGGTAACAACCTCACGTTTTCTTTTATAAAACAAGAAGATTTATTAACTTAGTGGCGTTCAAAAGATTCGCTACCTCAAAAACAAAACGATATGAAAACATCCTTTCTTCGCATTTTGGTTATAATCTGCGCCGTGGTTTGGTCGCTTGGGGTGCAGGCGCAGAGGTCTATTGACTTGATCAACGACAACGACCGTGTGCAGCTTGATGAGGCTATTGGCCTCATGGATAGTGGCAAACCCAAAGATGCCATCAAGATTTTTGACGACTTGTGCAAGAAGTACAAGGACAATTACATCCTTGAGTACGAACGGCTCTATGCCTACTATCTCGCTGGCGACTTCAAGCGCATAGTCAAGGATGGCCCCAAGCTCTATAAGCATCCCGAAAGTGAGCCTCAGCTCTATCAGTTGGTGGGAAATGCCCAGGATGTGCTTGGCGATCCCGAAGCGGCAGTGAAGACCTATGATGAAGGTCTCAAGCGTTTCCCCAATTCGGGCCACCTCTATCTCGAGAAGGGCAACATCCACATGATGCATCAGCGCTACAACGAGGCGGTTGAGTGCTATCTGCATGGTGTAGAGGTGCAGCCCGACTTTGCCAGTAACTACTACCGACTAGCGAAGCTGTATGCCAACTCAACCGAGCCGTTGTGGGCGATAGTATATGGTGAGGTAGTGTGCAACTTGCAGCCTGGCACAGAACGCAGCGCTGAGATGGGAAAGCTAATCTATGACCTTTTTAACGAAAATATTAAGGCCGATAGCAAGGACACCATTCATGTCACTATGAGTAAAATGAATACAATATATATGGACAGTGACACCTCAAGGATAAAGGTGCCTTTTCCTATGGCTTATGAGATGGGGCTCTCTATTGCTGTTGGCCCTTATGGGAAAGAACTATTTGAGAACAAGAAACTGACAGTATCCCAAATTGCTGACATTCGCAAGAGTGCTATTGAAATTCTAGACTCAATAGCTCCTGAACAATACAATCTCTCTCTTCTTGACTTCCATCGCAAACTCATTAAAAGTGGGCACTGGACGGCTTATAACATGTGGCTTATGTCACCTGGGGCCGAAGAAGAGACTAATCAATGGGCCGACACCAAAGAAGGTGAAGAGCAGCTTCAGAAGTTTGCCAACTGGTTTGGTGAGAACCGTCTCGTCCCAACGGTGAACAAACCCACAGTTATGACAAAAATGTATATGACCGATGAACTCAACATACCCAGCATTGATGAGGTGTCCACTGCTGACGGTTGCCGGTTACACCGCGACGACGCTCTGCGGCTAGCGAAGTGGTACCTCGAGCAGCCAGCCACCACTAAAGATTTGACTCATCTGAATGTGTTGCAATTCTTGATGAAGTGGATGGAGAACACCGACGAGTTCACTTTCTCAATAAGCGATAATGCAGCAATTGGTCATATAGAACTCTTCGCAGCATTCATGGCCGCGACAACAGAACACGCCATCGAGTTCAACGTTAGCAAGACCGACGAAGCGATGTACTGCGAGGTGATGCTCCAAGTCATCGACTACTACAAGCGCAACAAAGACGTGCTCGGAACCATCGAGTCTATGGAGAAATATCTCGATATGGACGGCCCCACCCTGCGCAACACCCTTGCCCAGGAGTTCAAGAAATTTAAGTGAGAAACGCAGACCTCAAAAGAAGCACAGCTTTGAGAACAAAAATTAATTGAGATGAAACAAGGAAAGCATATTTGTGAGACGCTGAAGGGCATTCGTAAAGAAATTGCCCAGGCTAATGATATTGACTACATTCCAATTGAGTGCTCGCACAATGGTGACTGCGCTGGCACGTGTCCTGCCTGTGAGAGCGAAATGCGTTGGTTAGAGCGACAACTGCGACTTCGTCAGTCGCTTGGAAAGGCAGTAATCGTTGCTGGGCTAAGCCTGGCATTGAGCGGCGTTGCAACGGCAAGTCCAAGTCCATCTCCAGTGCCAAGTGACAGGAAAAAGAACGTGAAGCAACATCGGACGCATAAGCAGAAGAAAATTAATAATGATGTTTTACCTGTGGGGAGAGTGATTCAAGGGCAAGTAACATCGTTTTATGAAACAGCTGAGTTTCCTAACGGTCAACAAGCATTATTGGATTCTATTGTAAAAAACATAGAAATTCCCAAAGAATTGATTGGAAGTTCCGATGAAAAAGTGGTGGTAATGTTCAGCATTTTAACGGATTGTAGCATAGGCGAAGTAAAAATAGAAAAGTCCACAAATCCCGCAATTGACAAATATGTCATTGATGCCATCCGCAAACTTCCAAAGTTTTCAAAACCTGGACATTATGCGAATGGTGACCCTGTGACAACTTGGCTCACAATCCCTATTACAGTTAAAGGCAAGGACAGTGAGTAAAACTGCTTGTTTTTTCAAAACGACACCATTGTTCCACAACTTAAAGAAGAAAAAATGAAAAAGAATAAAGTGTTTCTAGTATTATTACTACAATTAATGGCCTTACATGCTTGGGCATCTACTGGGCAAACTTTAGACTTGTTTAAAGAGCTTATGAGTTTTGAAATAAATATTGATGATTCATTTGCTAAATTTGTACGGCAACATAAAATCTCTAAAGCAGATGCACATGAAATCATTTATGCTGCAGATTTGTTGTCGGGTGAAGAATCGATAATTCGGGATATTGCCAAAGAAACAGCAATGTATAATGAGTCTTTTGAGTTTAATACATTATTTGGTGTGTACATTTTTTTCGATACATCAAATCAACATGCAACTCATTATGTATTATTATTTAACAATAACGAGAAAAAGATATTTGACGAGTCATGTTTACATGTTTTATTGTCTGAATTATTGACGATTAATAAAGAAAATAAAAACAAGCTTTCTGATTCAATGCTTATCAAGATACTCGAAACATTTAGATCATATGAATCATTTTATTCTTTACAATACAACACTCAAGAAATAGGCGGTTTCGAAGTTTATAATTATGATTAATGCCAATCTCTTTGCCGATGGCAGAAAACAGATTGAATTATGGCAAGAAAATATAATAATCTGGCGTAAGCCAGCTTTTCGACATCGATAGGTGCAGCTTTGTGAGATTCTCTTACTAATTTTGTAAAATAATCTCTAAAACAACTTTTAATAGAAGAATATTTTGTGGTATTAAAAATAATACCTATATTTGCGTCATAAACATAAAAACAATCAGAGTTATGCCCGAAGTATTTCGTTTTTTTGGATTCTCGTTTTTCTTTTATAGCAAATAACACGAGCCCGTGCACATTCATGTTGAAGGTAACGACGGCATGGCAAAATTTGATTGGGATGGCGACAAGTTTGTCCTTGTTGAGAAACAAAACATTAAGGCTGGTGACATGAAGAAAATCAAAACTGTTATCAACGATAATGCCGATATTATAATAAAACGCTGGAAAGAATATTTTGAAAAATAGCACAACATCACCACTATGAAGATTGTTAAGATTTGGTTTGATAGCGAACACATATTTGGCGTTGACGAGAATGGCAAGGAGTATCGCCAATCGTTGCTATGGTATCCTAAACTTAGGACTGCCACTGCCGAGCAGCGCGAACAATATAAATTTGGATTAGGAGGTATTCATTGGCGCGAACTTGACGAAGACATAAGCTTCGAGAGCTTCGAATATGATGATGCTGAGCCAACTGCAATGCAACGTTTTTTCTTGACACACAAAGAAATAAATGTTGCCGAGTTTGCACGCTCTTTAGGCATGAATGCCACTCTTTTAAGAAACTATATCAATGGATTCAAGAAACCATCGGCCGAAAGAGAAAAAGCTATTCTTGCCCACATACACAAACTCGGCAAAGAGATGATGGCTGCCTGCTTCTAAATGAGTGATATAATGGCATAAAACAGATTGAATTATGGCAAGAGAATATCATATATGGGCTATATTGCTGCTGATGGTTTGCGCCACGGGCTTCACTGTGGCGGCACAGTCGGCTGCAACTAAGAACGATACCATAAAACTTATCATTAATGGTGTCGAATTTAATGCTGATAGAGCTCTTGTTCACGCTGTTGATGAGCCACTCAACAGTGTAATGAAGAAGTTTCACAGTTTAGAAGTTTGTCAAAATCAGTCTGAAGATAATGTTAGGGAGCAGAATCCAGCTAAATACAAGAATTGGAAAACCATTGGAGAGTATCTTAGGAAAAACGATTTTAATGGTGCTCGAGAAGCTTTTGGAGACCTTCAGCTGATAGAAACTCTCTATCACTACGAACTTGGTGATTCTATTGAAGGTTTTAGATCTTATTGGTATGACGAACAAACTGCCAATAAGATACCTGATATGGTGAGATCTTCTAATCAACACGGACACGTTTGCACCAATAAAATTAAAGCCTTGTCATGGATTATTTGGATTTATCGGAATGAGACACCAATTCACAATTATCTTGTTTTCAAAAACGCTAAAGATGAAGTGATATATGATTACTATTGCCACAAGCAAGATAAAGGTTTTGATGAATATGGTCGTATCTATATAAACGTTTCTTTTGTCAAACAACCTACTGATGGTTATGATGAGCTTGTAAATGAGATAGGTGCATGGATTGATTTGGTTAAAGAAGTGGGCATTGATGAAGTGAGAAAAAAAGGCATTGCTCCATTGAGTTCTATAAAGTATAAGATAATATCTTATGAGGAAATTATGCCAGAATTGTTTAAACCAGACTATAAGTTAAGAACAATCAGGGGATTGGTAGTAGATGATCTCGACTTTGAGCCAGTTCCATTGGTGGATATCATGATTAACGATTCTGTAGAAATTGCAAATACAGAGCTCTACGGCTTTTTCTTTGTCTTGGTTCCCGACACAATTAAGGCATTAAGTTTTATGGCTGTTGGATTTGAGCCTATGAAAGTGGAACTATGCGACGATGATTATCTTGAAGTGATAATGATTAGTACATCTTCTGATTGCTTCTTACCTAAAGACGAAGCAAAAAAGGAAACACAAAAGAGATTCAAGCAGTTGGGGAAATTGAGAAAAGAAGCTCTCAAGCGCGGCATTTTCCAAACCAAAAAACCGTGCTATAAGCAGATATTTGTTCCGTGATAGGAAAGAATGATAACAGAAAACCGCTATCTTTGCCGATGGCAGAAAACAGATTGAATTATGGAAAGAAAATATAAATAATCTGGCGTAAGCCAGCTTTTCGACATCGATAGATGCAGCTTTTTGAGATTATATTACTAACTTTGGGGCGTGAAACAACGGGGTCTGACCCCGTTGTTTCATTAGCGAGAGGATTACCTGTTGTAAATGCAAATTCGTTCAACAGAGCTGAAAGAATTAACGTAAATTCATTCAATGGCATTGAACGAATTTTTATTTTTTCTTGTTTTTTTCAATAGAAGAAACTAACTTTACGCCCAAGAAAGCAACATAATAATGGAAAACATAAAAAGAATACTACAACAGGAAGCAAGGTAGCAAAAGCACCATTGGCATTCGCCAAGAACTATCCCGACACCACTTTTGAAACCATCAATCGTGACAATTTCCTGAATTTCATTTAGCATTAAATCCAGCACACTATTCTTCCATAACCTAAAAGAAGAGAAATGAGAAAGATAATCACATGTTTTGTAGTAGTGACAGCGGTATTAACCTGTTTTGATGCTTTAGCCGAAGAATTACGTCAAGATGCATGTCGGCAGGAATGTGAACGTTGGGAAAGTGGAACACGCGGCAACATTATCCTCGACGACACACAGGTGAGTGGAGATAGGCTCATTTGTGATGATGACTCATGTGAAATATTTCTTGCTTGTAATCGTTCCATGCCCAGATTTCCTGGAGGCGACCAAGCAATGCGTAAATATTTAATGGACAAGGTTCATTATCCCGATAATGTAGATTGCGACACCATCCAAGGTACTGTGGTAGTGAAATTCTACGTCAACAAAATTGGGAAAGTCACCGATGTGATAATCAAGAAATCACTTCATTATTATATTGACAGTCAGGTTGTAAATCTGTGCTTAAGTTTCCCTGATTTTATTCCAGCCAAAGATGTAAATGGTGCAAACAAGGGTGAATGGTTGACGCTTCCCATCAGCTTCGGGAAAAGCGATTTTGACGATTTTAAAAAGAGAGGACTCTCAAATGACGATATAGAAATCTATTCAGTAGCTTCTCAACCGCCAGCATTCCCCGGAGGCGATGCACAATTATTTAAATTTATCTCGCAAAACCTCCAATATCCTAGCATCTGTAATGATGCGCAAATACAAGGGAAAGTAATATTGAGGCTTGTCGTTAAAGCCAATGGTGAGATTGGGGAAGTAGAGGTCATTCGTTCTGTTGATCCATCCTTAGACAGAGAGGCTATTAGAGTTGCCCGATTGCTGCCAACGTTCATTCCAGCCCGCAATGCCTTGGGTGAGAATGTGGACTGCTGGTACATCCTCCCCGTCATCTTCAAGGTAGCCATCTCACCTTAGTTTGGCATAGTTTACATCTTACTAAAAAAGTGCCTCGGGACTGCTCTTCAGCCCCGAGGCACAACATGTAATTAAGTTTGAGTTTATTTAGGCTTTTATTATTGTGCCGTGATTACCAGCCGCTGCCACCAGAATAGTTCGAAAGCGATACTGACGAACCACCGCTGGCATTGCTATAGCCGTTACCACTCCAGAACGAGGTGCCGCTACCGGTCACACCACTATAGAGTTTGCACGATGGCGAGGTTACCACCATGGTATTGCCACCGCTGCCGCCACCGGGACCCCAGCCGCCACCACTACTACTACCCAGAGTAGGTGTGCGGAATGCGGCAACTACGGTATTGCCGTTATATAAGGCATACCAGGTCTGTGAACTGGCCGTTGTTGAGTAGCATGTTTGGCTGATTGATGCGCCACTCTCAATGGCACCCATGCTACGGCCTATAGCGGCAAGATTGGCACCACTTTGGATATACACCTTGTAGCCACCTTCGCTATTGGCATCAAGGCCCTCTTCACTGCCACAGCAGAACACCATGCCACCGCTCAAGTACATGTTGCCGTTGCTATCTATGGCGTCGTTGTTGGTAGCCACAGCATAGACGTAGCCGCCCTTGATATACATGTGCGAGGCACTGTTGAGAGCGTCGTCATAGGTGTTGCTCTCAATGTAACCGCCGTTGATAGTAATGGTTTGCTTGCTCTCAATGCCCTCACTGCCTTCACCGCCTGTGGCGCTCACTTTAACCGAACCGCCGTTGATGGTGATAGTGCCCAGCACCTTGATAGCCTTGGATGAGCCGCTGACGCTGCTGCCGCCACCGGGACCCCAGCCGCCACCCGACGATGCAGCAGCAGTGCCAGTAGTAGAAACTGTGAGTGTGGGACCAGTGCCGTCGCTAGCGCCCTGCACATAGGTGCCGTTAACCTTAATGCCCTTGCCACCATTGCCGGTCATGCTGATGTTGATGGTGCCACCCAGCAGGTTGATGTTGCCATCGGTCTTAAAGCCCTTGGCAGTGTAGTAGTCACCTGTTGTGCCGGCAGCCTGTGGGGCGCCAGTGTTGGTAATGGTGATGGAGCCGCCGTTGGTGGTGAGGTTGGTAGTAGAAATGCCCTTGCCGGCCACGCCACTAGAGTTGATCTTGAGCTCGCCGCCGTTGATCACAAAGTCAACGGCCTTGATGCCGCTGCTGTAGCTAGCATCGCTATTGATAACCTGCATGGCACCGCTTGGAGTGAGGGTTATGTCGCCACCATTGATGGTAACAGTAGCCTTGCTCTTGATGCTCTTGCTCATCTCGCCGCTGTTAGCCACGGTGATGGTGCCAGCGTCGATGGTGATGTTGCCGTCGGCCTTGATGCCGGCAGCGTTGTAGCTAGTGCCGGTGTCCTCGCTCACGTCGCTAGTGCCGCCGTAGGTGGCAGTGACGTTAGTCAGGGGATAGGTGCGTGTGGTGCCACTAGTTGAGTAGCCAGTGCCCAGCTGGTAGTAGATGTCCTCGCCAGTGGTGGGACCAGTGAAGGTAGCGCTCTGGATGGTGTAGCTTGTGCCGCCACCCCAGCCGCCACCGCTGGTGTAGTTGTCGCTCTTGAAGTAGTAGGTGCCACTGGCAGCAGCGCCAAAGTCGTAGTAGTAGAATGTGAGGGTAGAGTAACCTGAAGTCTTCTGAACAGTATTGGCAGTGATGTTAGCCACCATAGTGCCGTTGCTGTTGTAGAGGTACATGTTGGTCCAGGCATTGCTGCCACCATAGCCACCCGATGTGGGCTTGGCGACATAGACCCTGTAAGACTTAGGAGTCTCGCCACCGGTGGATGTGCCAGCCTCGGCTGTGCCGCCCATGCCGTTAGCCTTAACGTTGATAGTGGTGGTGGCATTAGCCTCGTCGATGGTGATAGTGCCGTCGGCGTTAAGGCCCTTGCCGCCTTGAGCGGTGTTGGTCAGGTCAACGGTGCCGCCATGAATGAGGATGTCGCCACCGGCCTTGACGCAGGTGCCATAGTCGATGTCGCCATCGCCGGCCACGATATTGCCGCTCTGCACCATCTTGAGAGTGCCCTTGAGCATGATGAAGCTAGCGGCAGCCTTGATGCCCTTGCCGCCATCGCTGGTCATGGTCATGTCGAGAGTGCCGTCTTTGAGAGTCACCTCGCCGGTGTTCTCCTCATCTTCGACCACCACGTCGTTGTCGTCGGTCTCATAGCTCACCTGGATGCCGTCGTCGGCCACATTCTTGATGGTCACCTTGCCGCCATTCTGCAGGTAATACTGGTTGATGTTGAAGCCATCGCCCTTTGAGCCCAGGATGTTGATCTCGCCCACGGTCTTCTTCACTTCCACATACTCCTTGCCCCAGAAGGCGTGGCTTGAGTTGCCGGTGATGTTGAGGATGCCGGCGCCCTTGAACTCGGTGTGTCCCTTCACGGCAAAGCAGCCCTTCTGCGAGCCGCCGGTGCCGTCGGTGAGGTTGCTGGTAGTTCCCTCCACGAGCTCGACGGCGATGCGCTTGCCGTCGCGAATGTTGATGGCAGCGCTGTCGGGGTTGTGAAGTGTCAAGCCATTGAGGCGCATGGTGGCCTTGAATGAGCCATCCTGATAGAACGAGCCATTAGTGGAGTTACCGGCAAGCGTGTAGGTAATCTCCTCGGCCACAGCTGCATCTTGCAGAGCCACCACATGAGCGCCGTTGACGCTGGCAGTCATGTACTTGGCAATGTTACCAGCCACAATCACCTGAGCGGTGTTGCCATCGTAGGCCACATCCACGGTGTTGTCGGCCACTGGCTCATTGTTGACGTAGATTTGGTCCACATCGGCAATGTTGAAGGTCTTGCCCTGAGCGGTGAACGTGGTGCCGTTGCTGTAAGGCACGGTGTCGAGTTGCTCGGTGGTGAAAGCCCACTTCACATCGCCAGTGACCACCCACATCGTTTGGTAGCCATCGGTAATCTCGCCCAGCGAGCGCCCTTTAGTACCCAGGATGATGTTATAGACAAATGTCACGTCGGCCGAGGTAATCTCGCCGTCGCCACTCTGGTCGCCATTGACTATGGCGCTGTCATCGTTGTTAAGCAACCAGTTATAGAGCGCGGTGATGTCGGCACTAGTCACCTGTCCGTCACCGTTCACGTCGCCGGCAACAGCAGGATTCTCCTCTGCTCCCAGCCCAAAGACCATGTAAAGCACACTGCTCAGGTCGTGAGACCCCAGCATTGAGCCGTCGTTGGAAGCCACAAGCTTCCCATTCTCGAAGTGTAGTGTCAGCCCCTCGGTAGCCGGATAAGAAACCTCTGAGCCGCCTGTCACACCCACATTCAGGTAGGGGTAGATGGCCGCTGATGCCACCATTACTCCTGTCAGAATTAGGATTGATAATAAAGTCTTCTTCATAAATATAATGTATTTTAAGATTTATAACATCTTCGTCACAAGCGACAAAAGTACCCTCACGAAACGAAATAACCAATTTTTTTCAATAAAAGAGGTGTTTTTTTAAATAAACACCTTACAAAAGCTACTAGTTTCGGCATAATCTGAAACTAGTAGTTCACGAGTAACGAGATTCGTTTAGGGGGAGTTTGAGTGTGTTTATTATCCTATCATGATGGAGATGAGTATATTGCTGATGAACATGTAGATGAGCATGCCCACGATATCGTTAGTCACCGTCACAAAGGGGCCTGTGGCGATGGCAGGGTCAATCTTTAGCTTCTCGAGCACGATGGGCACTATTGTGCCAAATACCGACGCGAAGAGCACCACGGCAAAGAGCGAGATGGTCACCGCCAGCGATGTGGCGAGGGCTTTCTGTGAGTCGCCGTCGGCAGGGAATATCAAGTTGTAGAGGAACACTAGTCCGGCGATAAGCACCGCATTGAGCATAGCCACAAAGAACTCCTTGGCCAGATGCTTGCCAGCCTGCTTGAGCTCAAGGCTGCCGTTGGCAAGGCCTTGCACCACGATAGCGCTCGATTGAGTGCCCACGTTGCCGCCCGTGCCGCCTATCAAGGGGATGAACATCGCCAGTCCTGGCAGGATGGTCTGCCAGTCGCCGTTGTCTCCACCCTCAAGAATGAGGGCATTAGCGATACCTCCCACGATGCCTATTAACAGCCACGGGAAGCGCGCGCGAAACTGCGTCCACACGCTGTCGCCAGTCTCCACATCGGCGACCAGACCGGTAGCCAGCTGATAGTCTCGCTCGCTCTGCTCGCGCACCTCATCCATGATGTCGTCAACGGTGATGCGTCCCACCAGTCGTCCTATGGAATCGACCACCGGCATCGCCACCAGGTCATATTTCTCGAAGTCGAGCGCCACATCCTCGATAGGGGTGTCGGTCTTGACCGAGATGGGGTTGGGCTCCATTACATATTTTATCTTGTTGGCCGACGGATTGGTGATGGTCTTCTTGAGAGGGAACACCCCCTTGAGGCGATTGTCATCGTCAACGACATAGACGTTGTAGATCTCGTCCATGTCCTCGGCCTGCTCACGCATGGCCTTGATGCAGTCGGGCATGGAGAGGTTCTCGTTGACGACAACCATCTCGGTTGACATTACACCACCAGCGGTGTCTTCGTCATATTGCATCAGGTCAACGATGTCGCCAGCCTGCTCCACGTCGTCGATGTGCTTTATCACATCCTCCTGGTCGTCCTCATCAAGCTCCTGGATAAGGTCAACGGCATCGCCGGCATCCATCTGCTCGAGAGTGCGGGCGATGGTCTCGTTAGGCATTATCTCGAGCAGGTCGGCACGCTCGTCCTCGTCGAGCTCGGCAAGCACGTCGGCTGCCGTCTCCTCGTCGAGCAGTAGCATGACAAATAGTGCCTGGTCAACATCATTAAGCTCGGTGATGAGTTCGGCGATGTCGGCAGGGTGCAGGTCTTTTATCTCGGCTTTGAGCTGCTCGCTGTTTTTAGCCTCAATCAGTTCTTTGAGCTGGTCGATATTTTCAATGTTAAATTCTTTCATAGTCTTTATTTTTAGCTAACAAGTTGACAAGTAAACGAGCCACAACATTTGCGTTATAGGTCAAATTGCCGTTATTCTCTTTTATATTCAAGTCTTCTGGAGGTCTTTAATAATATTGGTCAGTTCCACAAAGTCGCTCACACTCAGCTGCTCGGGACGGAGCTTGAAGGTGGAGGCGTGTTGCTCATCGAGGGTGGGCAAGGCCTCGGGAGGTATCATGCCGCGAAGCGAGTTGCGCAGTGTCTTGCGGCGCTGCCCAAAGGAGGTCTTCACCACGCTCTTGAAGAGGCGCTCGTCGCAGCCTAGGTGGGTCACATTGTTTCGCACCAGGCGGATGACGCCGCTCTTGACCTTGGGCGGCGGGTCGAAGACGTTTTCGTCAACGGTGAACAGGTATTCGATGTCGTACCATGCCTGCAGCAGCACGCTCACGATGCCGTAGGTCTTGCTGCCAGGGCTAGCGGCGATGCGCTGTGCCACCTCGCGCTGGAACATGCCGCTGCAGCACACCACCTGGTCCTTGTAGTCAAGCACGTGAAACAATATCTGCGACGAGATGTTATAAGGGTAGTTGCCAATGACCACCATCTCGCCTGTGCCGCATGCCTCCTGCAAGTCGAGCTTGAGGAAGTCGCGCTCAATGATGCGCCCGTCGAGGGCCGGGAAATGCACCTTGAGGTAATCTACACTCTCGCCGTCGAGCTCCACCACCTTGAGGTTGTGGCCAGCCTCGAGCAGATACTGTGTGAGCACACCCATGCCAGGTCCCACTTCTAGCACTGGCAGGTGCTTGTAGTTGTCGATGGTTGAGGCAATGCGCTGTGCCACATCAAGGTCGATGAGGAAATGCTGTCCTAGTGATTTCTTTGCTCTTACCTGCTGCATAGTGTTTTGCTGTTGAAAATGGGTTGTGAGAGGGGAATTGGTTGTTGTAACTTGCAAATTTAGATAAAAATCTTGATTTATAAGCTAGTTGAGATAAAGAAATTTAAATTTTCTTTAGAGGAAAGATAACAAAAAATGGGCGAATGTCAAAATTAGTGGTGTTTTCTTGTTATTGAGTCCATTTTATAAAGTCCATAATTTTGAGTCTGTAGCCCTCCACAACAATAAAAACAAAAATTAAAACGAAGATTTTCAATAGCTAAATAATTAGTTTAATTCGCATAATTCACCGTTTTTCATTATTTGATGTGGACTCTGCGTTTTATTCAAGTCGATGCGCTTTTTTGCCCAAATGGGTGCAAATGGGCAAAAAAAATCGCAAAAAATGTCCATTGGCTTGGTGGTTTCAAGATTTTGACGTAACTTTGCAGTCGCTTTTCGGCTCGCTAGAGGCGTGAGCGGTCCCATAGCTCAGTTGGTTAGAGCACCTGACTCATAATCAGGGAGTCCTTGGTTCAAGCCCAAGTGGGACCACGTTTTAAATCCGACAACCATTTGATTTTCAATGGTTGTCGTTTTTTTTATTTTCAATAATTCCCCACTTTTTCACCACTTTTTTGCGGGTGACGCCTATATATATTGTTGTTGCCGACCCTCCGCTAGTCGCGTCTAACGGACAAGGCGTCACGCCTATTGTTACGCTTTGCCTCTAGCTCGGTTGTAGGTGAGCATGGTGGCTTGTGCCAGGTTTTTCTGTGTGAATGTAGCTGCGAGTTCTTTACCCCTGGCGGTGAGCGTTTTGCATTTGTCGGGGTTGTTGAGCACGGTGTTGATGTGTGCTACGAGCTGTTGCTCGTTCTTGGGGTCGAAATAGAGAGCGGCGTCCTTGGCTATCTCGCGGTGGCAGCCGTCGTCGCTGGCGATGAGTGGTGTGCCGCTAATCATGGCCTCAATGACACACTGTCCCATGCCGTCGGCCATCGAGGGGTCGATGAAGGCTTTGGACAGCGCGTAGAGGCACATGAAGTTGTGCTTGTTAACGCTCGACACTCGCACTATGCGCTCGTCGATGTTGAGTTTCTCGGCTAGACGCTTGAGCTGCTGGTAGTGGGCGTTTTTCTTGCCAATGATGAGGAGGTCTATTTTCTTGTTGTCAATCTTGGCGAAGGCTTTATAGAGAGTCTCCATGTTGCTCAAGTTGTCGAAGTTGGTAATGGCTAGGATGAAGTTTGACGGCAGGTTGTATTTCCCTTTGGTGTTCTGGATGAAGATGTCGTCGCCCAGGTTCTCGATATACTCATCGCGGAAGGCAGTGTAGATGACATCGATCTTGCTGTCGCTGGTGCCATATTTGTTGATGATGGCGTTTTTCACATATTCGCTGGTGGCAATGATGCGGTCGGCGCGCTTGCAGGCGCGGCTAATGCGTGAGTTGCGATATAGCTTCTCGAGCCAGGTGTAGTCGTTCATGAAACGCTTGAAGGTGAGGTCGCGCACGGTGATTACCATTCTCACCTTGTTCTTGCCGTGTCCCGATGGCAACACCGAGTCGAGGCCGTGAAATACTTTCACGTCGTGACGGTAGAAGTCGGTGAAAATGCCGCTGCGGTTGCGCCATAGCCATTTGCTGAAAGCCTTGTAAGGTGTCTTCAGGTGAACGCTTGCGATAGAAAGCAGCCACGATAGTCCTCGGTCGCTGGAATTCTCGGGGGTATAAACCATAAAAGAGTCTCTAGGGTGCTCCATTCCTAGCGATGAAATTAATAGCCGGTCATAATAGGACAACTCGGAGTCGCTGTTTACAGTTCTTATGCCATCAAAGCCTATTGTCATTGTTTATATGTCTTGGTGTAAAAAAGGTGTCTAGTTAAAAAAATGATTTCTAAGAATCCTTGTGAAAAAAAGCTCACAAAATTAGGTATAAATTATTAAACTGCTGGTGGAAATTTAATTAATTTTTTATAAAATGTGCAGTAGCCGCAATTCCAGCGGTGAAATGCTGAAAATCTAGTGTGGTGCTTATTATCTTGATTGTTGCTCTTTTTCAGCTTTGCTTGCTGCCTCTTGTGTGGCCTCGCTCACGTGCTTGATGTAGATGTCGCGTTGTGGGAAGGGAATCTCTATGCTGTTGTCTTGCAGGGTGTTGTAGATTGTCTCTTTCACCTGATAGACGAAGCTGATTTTCTCTTCTACGAGCACCCAGAATGCCACGATGAGATCTACAGAGTTCTCGCCAAAGCCGCCAAAGAGCACCTTGAAGCCTTGTTTCTTCTGTATCACTGGTCGCCCGCTGGCGCTGGTGGCAGTGGTGAGGCTGTTGAGGCTGTTCTCGAGGATTTCTCTCACCTCGTTGATTTTCACTCCATAGGCCACACCTATGGGCAGTTTCACATACTCGTAGCTGTGGTTCTTAGTAAAGTTCTTGAAATTCTTGTTGAAGAGCGAGGTGTTGAGGAAGGCGATGATGCTGCCGTCGGGGGTGACAATCTGCGTGCTCTGGTAGCCTATGCTCTCCACTTTTCCCAAGATGCCTTCGCACTCGATATAGTCGCCCACTCTCACGCGTCCCGACATGAGCGAGAGTCCGTAGATGAAGTTCTCGAGGATGTCTTTCATGGCAAAACCAAGACCTGTCGCCAAGCCTGCCGAGATGAGCGAGATGCCGCTCTTGGGCACCTTAAATAGCACTAGAGCAAAGATGAAGAAACTTCCCCATGCCACGATGGTGATGATGTTGTTAGCAAGGGTGATGTTGGGGCGCCGTGTGGCGTCGGTCTTGGCAAACTGCCTTAGCTTGTAGCGCCTGTAGAGCGAGTGTGCAAGGTAGTTGATATAGTAGAACACGAAGAATAGTGCGCTCACGAGCACGATTTTGTAGAGCGAGATTTGTATGAGTCCTTGCTGGTCGATGAAATTGTGGTAGAAATATTTCACCAGCAGTTGTTTCATGTCAAACATGTTGACGGCAAAGAGGATGCTCATCAGCACCGAGACAACGGCGAGCACTGGCAGCACCACCTTTATAAAGAAGTCGTAGGCCCAAGTGTGGTTTATGTAGTCGCCATTCTTCTCGAGCGAGAGAATCTTGTTGAAGATTTTTTTCTCGTTGTTTTTCTTGTTTTTGCTTTTCAGCTTCGAGGCCTCGTCTTTGTAGATGCGCTTGACGAGGAATTTCTCGTTAAACATCTTGGCCAGGTCGTAGAGGCACACGATAGTCTGGACACACGCCAGCTGGAACGACCACCACACCATGATTTGCACTGCCAGCAGTGTG
This sequence comes from uncultured Prevotellaceae bacterium, assembly GCA_900318255.1. Classification (GTDB taxonomy): domain Bacteria; phylum Bacteroidota; class Bacteroidia; order Bacteroidales; family Muribaculaceae; genus Sodaliphilus. The sequence continues at coordinate 189,840 of ONJX01000001.1, forward strand.
TAGCCTATCCATGCCAGCAGGCACGAGGCTATCATGGCAATGAGCGAGATGGTAGAGAAGATGATGTCGATAGTGGGAATCTTGACGTGGCGCTTCTTGACAACGATAAACTGCCAGATGGTGAACACCAGCATCAGTGGTGGAAAGATGAGGTTCACAACATTGTTAGGGATGAAGATAATGCGGAACACTATCACCACAAAAGCCATGAGCAAGAACGGGGTATAGACCATCACGCCAGCATTAATCTGCTTGCTGGTGAGCCTTATCAGTAGCGACAGCAGTATCACAAACAGCAGCCATGAGTAGTCGAGGGTGATGCCTATAGCCATGACAATGAAGTTGTGGTGCATGAGCGAGTTGGCGATGGTGATAAACAGCGAGAAGAGGAACACCCCGCAGGCGAGGCCTATCATGCCGCGGCGGCGCTTGTAGCTGGGGTTGTTCCTTATCTTCTTGGGGAGGCACCACCGCAGGATGATGGTGCTCAATATCGTGGCGATGAAGATGTAGAAGAGAATGAACACCGATGTCATGAGAATTACCGGTCCTCGCCACTGGCTCTTGATGCTAGCCTTCTGGCCGTCGCGGTTGAGCTCTTGGTATTTTTCGCGTAGCTGGGTGTTGATGCGGCTGTAGTTGTTGCCCAGTGAGGCAAGCACTTGGAAATAGTTGCTGCCGCCATTGCTGAAGATGCTGTTTTGCAGGTTCTCGTATTGCTTGAGCGCGTAGGTGTTCAGGGCGTTGAGCTTTTCTGTCACCTCGTCGTAGTAGCGCTTGTCGGCACTCATCTTTTCCTTGATTTTGATGGTGTTGTTGCGCAGTGCTTGGGCATAGAAGATGCATTTCTCCCTGATCTTGATTTCCTTGTCGTTGAGCACATAGAGACCCACATTCTCCACGTCGAGCTTGGGGTCGTTGATGGCGTCGGGGTTGACGGTGTTGCCATTGCCCTCGGCTTGCTGCGACTGCATGATGCTGTCGGCGACCTCGGTCAGTGAGCTCTTTTCGGTGTTCTCGATAGCTGGCGAGATGTGCTTGAGCACATTGATGAGGCTGTCATATCTCTCGATTTCGGCATTGAGCTTCGACATTATCTTGTCGAAGGGCACATGCGCTATGTGTGAGTTGTTATACAGGTCGGTAGCCTGCTGGCACGCGTAGGCCATGTCGAAGGTGAAATCGCTGTTTTGGGAGTATAGGATGAGCGAAATCTGGTCGATTTGCTGCATGGTGGCCACGAGCTGCTCGTGCTGCTTTTGTGCCCGCAGCTCCATCTCCCTCATGCTTTGCTTTTGCTGCTTATATTTCATCTCGAGCTCGGCGCACAGCACATCGATAGTCTTGCCGAAGTCGTGCTCCTTGAACACTGCCTGCGCTTGAGTGGTGCTAATGATCAGTGCTATGGCGAGCAGGAGAAATCTATGTAACGAGGGTGTTTTTATCATAATTAAGAAATAGAAGTTGGCTTGGTTTTTCAGTGTAGTAGTTGATAGCTTGCTAGGATGGCGCATCCGGCGATGATGATGGCGAGCAGGAGGCGGTAGATGGTGCTGCTCACCATGCGCTCGAGCAGCAGGTGCACGGTCTCGAGATTGGCGACCTGGCTGCTGGCGCACTGCTCGGCGATGTGCCGCAGGCGCTTGTCGCGCAGGGTGCTGTGGTCTATGGCGGTGAGCAGTAGGCGTCCGTAGCTGGCGATGTTCTCTTTCTCGAGGCTGCTGGCGTCAACGAGCCTTATGTGCTTGCCGTCGTTGCTGAGCTCTACCGTCTGCGCGCTGAGCTGCTGCCCTGTGCTGCCGCTGTCGCGCCACTCCATGAGAGCCTCTACCAGCGGTTGTTGCAAGTTGTACAAAGCACGCGGTGAGATGCTTTTATCGCCGCGTGCCAGTATTGTGCTCAGGGGGGTGTAGTCCATAGTAAATGGGCTTGAGACCCTATTTCTTGGGCTCCTCCTTCTTGGACTCTTCCTTCTTGGGTTCCTCCTTCTTGGGCTCCTCTTTTTTGGGCTCGGCCTTTGGCTGAGCTGCCTCGGGGTTGACAATCTGTCCGCTGCCCAGGTTCACGCGCTTGCGTGTGTCGTCGGTGTTGCGAATGCTGATGATGCCATTGGCGGTGTCGTAGAAGCCAATGTCCTTAGCTCCGCCGCCATGAATCTTGGAGTTCTTGCCAGTGGCCCTGTTATAGCTCACCACGCTGCCGTCCTTGAGCAGCATCACTTTGTAGTTTCCTGCTTGCACGGTCTTGGTGACGTCGTTGATGTTAAACATTGCGTCATCCTTGTCTTTAGTCTCGGTCACTGCCGAGTTCTCGGGTTGAGCGGGTTGTACTTCCTCGGCGGGCTTCTCTTCTTCAACGGGTTGCTGCTCTTCTTGCTTCTCTTCCTCCTCGGCCTGCTGTTCCTCGCCCTGGAAGCGGATGATGCGAATGAAGTTGCGAGCTGTCTCGTTCATCCACTTCACCACCTCGCTAGAGCCAGTGGCGGGGTTGCAGACGATGACCCTCTCGCTGTTGATGTTTTGGAAGGCTCCCTCGTAGGTGGCAGTGGTGATGGCGCGCGACTCCACGTCATACATGTTGAGCACCACTTGCGCCTTGCTCTGGTCGCCCTGTGGAGTTTGCATGAAGGCATAGAAGAAATATTTCTTTCCGCCAATGGTCACCACCTGTGGAATGATGTCGCGACCTGCCATCATCTTGTCTTGGTCGAAGGTCACGTCGAAGCCGGCGGTGGAAATCTGCTTTATGTTCTCGGGGTCGATGGCCCATTTGCCCTCGTTCTTGACGAGCTTGTAGATCTTGTAGAACTCACCAGTCTTTTGTGTGATGCCCACAATCACGTCGTTAATGCCAGGCTGCGAGCCCGTCACGCGCGAGGCATAGACGATGCGTGCTCCGTCGCCCACGTAGTTGTAGTCGTTGAGGGCGCGTTGCAGCGTGTCGGCACAGGCGGCTGCACTCTCGTCGATGGTGGTGAGTGGACCAGCTTGGCGGGTGTCCTTGTTGCAGCGTGTGCAATATACTAGTGTGCAAAAGCCTATCACGGCAAGGGCTATAAGGGCATAGACGGTGTAGCTCCTGCCTGTGCTGTTGTTGCGGCTGTTTTGTCGCTGCTCAAGTTTGGTGGTGTGGCCATTGTTCCAGTCATCATCATGGTCATAACGGTTGCTGTTGCCATAGTTTTGGGGTTCAATCCTGCTGCCACAGCGGTTGCAAAAGGCCGAGCCTTCGGGCACTGAATTCCCGCAATTGGGACATGTTATTTTGCTCATATACAAGTTTTATTTTTAGTGATTCTTCGTTTTCTTTGCAAAAGTAAGACAAATATCTAAGTCACGCAAAAAAATCTTGCATGTTTTGTGCTTTTTTCCTGCCAAGTGATGGAATTTTGGGTTGAAACACACAATGGTTTGCACATTATTGATAATTGTCCTACCTTTGCAGGACACTTAACTTAATGATTATGAAAAAGGCCATAGTGATAGGTGCATCGTCGGGGCTCGGCAACGAGGTGGCACGGCTCTTGCTGCAGCAGGGCTGGGCACTGGGCGTGGCGGCACGCAGGCAGGAGCCGTTGGAGCAGCTGCGTGTCATAGACCCGGCGAGGGTACACGTCCAGGTCATGGATGTGACCAGCGAGGATGCCACGGCACGCTTGCAGCACCTCATTGGTGAGGTGGGGGGCATGGATCTGTTTTTCTATGCCTCGGGAGTTGGCAGCCACAACATGGAGCTAGAGCCTAGCGTAGAGCTTGGCACCGTGGCCACTAACGGGCTGGGCTTCACGCGCATGATAGGCGAGGCGTTTCGCTACATGGCATCTCATGGTGGCGGCCACATTGCTGCCATCAGCAGCATAGCCGGCACCAAGGGGCTTGGTGCGGCACCGTCTTACTCGGCGACCAAGGCATTTCAAGGCATCTACCTGCAAGCCCTGGAGCAGCAGGCTCACATGCGTGGTCTCAACATCACGTTCACCGACTTGCGGCCAGGCTTCGTGGCGACGCCCTTGCTGGGTGACAGCCCTAAATATCCCATGCTGCTCACCACGCAGGAGGTGGCTCGCCACATGGTGCGTGCCGTTGATGCGCGCCGCCATGTGTGGGTCATCGACTGGCGCTGGCGCATCGTCACCGCCCTGTGGCGCCGCGTGCCCCGGTGGCTGTGGAGAAGGCTAAAAGTGAAATAATTTTGAGGTTAGACATTCTAGAATTTCTAGATCTTCTAGACTATCTAGACTATCTAGGCTTTCTAGAATTTCTAGCCCTTCTAGAAAAAATTAATCTTTGTTCTGTAAAAAAAAGCTACTATATATGTCGAGCAATAAGAGAAAATGGTATGTGGTGTGGGTAGGCACCGAGCCAGGCATCTGCGACACGTGGGTGGAGTGCCAACTGCGCACAAAGGGCTATCCTGGAGCGCGCTACAAGAGCTTCGACAGCCAGCAGGAGGCTGTGATGGCGTGGCGCAACGGATATGACGAGGAGGCGCGCAAGGTGCTGCGGGCCATTGCTAACGCACCGCGACGCAAGGATGAGGTGGACTACACGCTCATCCCCGAGATTATCCCTGGCAGCTGGGCGGTGGATGCCGCCTGCAGTAAGAACCCTGGCATCATGGAGTATAGGGGAGTGGATGTATATACCGGAGCGCAGATTTTCCACCAGGGGCCTTTTGAGCAAGGCACCAACAACATCGGCGAGTTTCTTGCCATAGTGCATGCCCTGGCGATGCTCTACAACCGCGGCGACTCTACCACAGCCATCTATAGCGATAGCCGCACGGCACAGATATGGGTGAGCAAGCGCAAGTGCGGCACCAAGCTCGAGCGCACCGCACGGAATTCACGGTTGATGGATATTGTGCTTAGAGCAGAAAAATGGTTGCAGACGCACCAAACCAGCAACCCCATCTATAAATGGCAAACCGACAAGTGGGGCGAGATTCCCGCCGATTTCGGCAGAAAGTGAGTGCGAGTAAGAGTTAAGTGTGAAGAGTTAAGTGTTAAGTAGGGACAAGCCTCTTGTCTTCTTGTCCTCTTGTCCTCTTGTCTTCTTGTCCTCTTGTCCTCTTGTCCTCTTGTCCTCTTGTCTTCTTGTCCTCTTGTCCTCCTGTCTTCTTGTCTTCTCGTCCCCTTGTCCCCTTGTCTTCTTGTCCTCTTGTCCTCTTGTCTTCTCGTCCTCTTGTCCTCTTGTCCTCTTGACTTCTTGTCCTCTTGTCTTCTTGTCCTCTTGTCCCCTTGTCCTCTTGTCCTCTTGTCCTCTTGTCCTCTTGTCTTCTTGTCCTCTTGTCCTCTTGTCTTCTTGTCCTCTTGTCCCCTTGTCCTCTTGTCCTCTTGTCTTCTTGTCCTCTTGTCTCCTTGTCCTCTTGTCTCCTTGTCCTCTTGTCCTCTTGTCCTCTTGTCCTCTTGTCCTCTTGTCTTCTTGTCTTCTTGTCCTCTTGTCTTCTTGTCCTCTTGTCCTCTTGTCTTCTTGTCCTCTTGTCTTCTTGTCCTCTTGTTTTCTTGTCCTCTTGTCTTCTTGTCCTCTTGTCAGTGATAAAATAAAGAGAGCTAGCTGCTAAGCAGCTGGCTCTCTTTGCGTTGGCCTACCCGGATTCGAACCAGGAAATGCGGCACCAAAAACCGTTGTGTTACCGTTACACTATAGGCCAATCCTTACATCATGAGACCAGAAGTCCCAAATGCGGTGCAAAATTACACTAGTTTGCGCAATCTACCAAATTTTTCGCGATTTTTTTTATAAATCGCCACAAAACCATGCCTCGGCAACGCGAGGTGGAGTGTGTAGAAGTGCGCTACTTGGCAACCTTAGTAGTGGAAGTGGTGCCGTCGCTATAGGTAGTAATCTTGATGGCGATGCCAGTGGGGTTTGTAATCTCCTGGCCAGCCATGTTGTAATAACGCTCAGCCACCACATTCTTAGCCGTGTTCACGCTCTCGATGCCAGAGTTGGGATTCACCTCGAGATACACAATCTCCGACGAGTTGCGCACGCCCTCAACGGTGTAGTGCGTCTGGATGCCTATGCGCCAGTTGAGCAGTGGGTTGTCGCCAGTGTTGGTGCGGTAGAAATACACGCGGCGCAGGTAGAAGTCGTTGCCGCTATAGCCATAAGGAATCTCGGTCATGTCCTGGTCAAAGCCATTGGCAGCGCCATAGGTGGCGGCGTCGAAGGTGAACAGCTGGTCTTGGTCGGTGTAGATGCTGTAGGTCACCTTGTCGGCGTGCAGCTGATTGCCGTCAACATCAAAGAGGTTGATGTTGAAGTCGAAGCGAGTGTATCCGCTCTCGTCGCCGCAGTCGAAGAACTCAAGAGCTTCGGGGTTGGCAGGAACAGCGGCAACAGCCTCGTTGAGAGGAGTAAGGGTAGTGCCCCACTCGATGGTTGCCAGCGACTGGTCGTCGCTCCACACGCCAGCCAGTCCGTGAGCAATGAGGTTGTTGGGGTAGGTTGCCGAGGCATCGCCTTGAGAGCCAACTAGTGTGATTGTGCCCTGCTCGGCATCTACAGCATAGGTGGCTGCCTCAACGCCCTCTTCGGGGACAAAGTTGATCCAGTAGAAGTCATCGCCCAGGTCAATCATCTCGGTGTCACCCCAAGCCAGGATGAGGCCGTAGTTGTACTCTTCGTTGAAGGCCACATATTGTCCCAGTGGCACAGTGATAGTGGTGCCGTCGGCCGAGAGCTCGCCTCTCACCCACACACCGGTGCCCTCGCCGTAGGCCAGCGGGTCGAGCAGATACACCGTCTCGCCGTCGGGGGCGTAGGTGATCTTCATCTGCCCGGTTTGCTGCGTTGCCTCATATCCATAGAGGCTCACTGTCATGTACTCACCGGAGCGACTGTAGGACACTACTGTTCCCTCGGGTTGCTCGGTAATGATTTCCACTCGGGCGTTGCCGCTAGGCTTGCTCATGGTGTGGACAGGTTGGGCGTTGGCACCTATTGCCATGGTCGCCGCAATGGTCATAAGTAATAATTTCTTCATAATATTTAAAAAATGTGCCGCACTTTGGTTAAACAATCATTAGAGGGCTATAATGCGCTAGTTGTTGTTTTACAAGCTAGTGCCCAGCGTCTTGTCACGTAGTGTTTTTGGCTTTTCTCACTGCGGCATATCAAGAAAAGAAAATCATCAATGACCTTGCAAAAATACAAATAATTTTAGAATATAAAAGACAAATGCCAACAAATCTCTTTGTTTTTCAGGTTGGATCCTCTTTAAAAAGTTCATTTTTTGAGTCTATAGTTCCAAAAGCCAGAAAAACAGAAAATCAAAACATTGATTCTCAGCAGTAAAATAATAGTTTAATTCGCTTAATTCGCCGTTTTTTTCAGTAATAAAGAGAAGAATGAAGATTGCCGTTAATTGTCTTAAAGCAGCGTTGGTGGCTATTCCTTGAGGCGCGAGTCGATGATGATGGTCACTGGGCCGTCGTTAATGAGCGACACCTGCATGTTGGCGCCAAAGACGCCGCGCAGCACCTCGCGACCCATCAGCCGTTCCACCTCGTTGCAGTAGAGCTCATAGAGCGGCACCGCCAGGTCGTGGCCAGCGGCGTGGATATAGCTTGGGCGGTTGCCTTTCTTGGTAGAGGCGTTGAGCGTGAACTGGCTCACGGCGAGCACCTGGCCGCCAGCGTCGAGGATGTTGCGGTTCATCACGCCCTCCTCGTCGTCCATCACGCGCAGGTTCACCGTCTTCTGCGCCAGCCACCGCACGTCGTCCTCGGTGTCGCCCTCACGCACCCCCACCAGCACCATGAAGCCACCTTTTATCGCACTGTGCACCGCTCCGTCAATCGACACCGATGCCTCTGTCACTCGCTGTATTACTATTCGCATAATCGTCTTTGTTTTTTTGCAAAAGTACAAACATTTATCCACAATTACAAAAATCATTATGTTTTTATATCAGCATGATTAGCAGGCAACGCGCCACAGCCAGCGCAGCGACAAAACTAGCGCAACGACAAAACCAGCGAAGCGTCAAAACCAGCGAGCGCAGCGAAGCGTCAAAACTAGCGAAGCGACAAAACCAGCGCAGCGTCACAACTAGCGCAGCGACAAAACCAGCGCAGCGCCACAACCAGCGCAGCGACAAAACTTCCTTTTGGCACACTTTTTGCTGATAATGTAGTAAAATGCAATTAAATTTGCCAATTATGTTGACAGTGTGTGATTTTTTTTCTACTTTTACGCACTTTATTGCAAGAAACCTATTAATTATTAAAAACGATATAGCTATGATAGATTATTTTAGTAACAACCTGTGGCAATTTTGGACGCTCGTGGGCTTCCTGTGCCTGATTTTGGAGTTGACCTCGGGCGACTTCTTCATTATGTGTTTCTCGATAGGTGCTTTTATCACCGCCATCGCCTCAGCGTTTGTGCCGAGTTTCACGGTGCAAATCATCATCTTTGCTGTGGCGTCGCTGCTGTGCCTGTTCTTTGTGAGGCCGCTGGCGCTGAAGTATTTTCACCGCAATGATGATGAGCGCCCTAGCAATGCCGATGCCATGATAGGTCGCACGGGCGTGGTCACCGATGCTATCGCCGCTGGCGGCTACGGCCGCGTGAAGATTGACGGCGACTCATGGAAGGCCTGCGGCGAGAACGACAGTGCCATCGCCACTGGCAGCCGCGTCGAGGTGGTGGCTATGGCAAGCACTATCATCACCGTGAAGCCAGTGTAACATTGCTTATCCACCCAGTCAGACTTATAGAAAAAACTAATAACTTTTAAATAATTACTTATGGATTCAGGACAAATTTCTCTAATTGTTATTATTGCACTCGTAGTGCTGGTGCTCATTTTCATCAAGATGAGCCTTGTAATCATCTCGCAGAGCGAGACAAAGATTGTGGAGCGCCTGGGAAAATATCACGCCACACTCAAGCCCGGTATCAACATCATCATCCCGTTCATCGACCGCGCCAAAACCATCATCTCGCTGGCCAACGGGCGATATGTCTATACTAACAAGATTGACCTTCGCGAGCAGGTCTATGACTTCGACAAGCAGAACGTTATCACCAAGGACAACATCCAGATGCAGATTAACGCGCTGCTCTATTTCCAGATTGTGGACCCCTTCAAGGCGGTGTATGAGATCAGCAACCTGCCCAACGCTATCGAGAAGCTCACGCAGACCACCCTGCGTAACATCATCGGTGAGCTGGAGCTAGACCAGACCCTCACCTCGCGCGACACTATCAACAACAAGCTGCGCGCTGTGCTCGACGACGCCACCGACAAGTGGGGAGTGAAGGTCAACCGCGTGGAGCTGCAGGACATCATGCCGCCGGCCAGTGTGCTCCAGGCCATGGAGAAGCAGATGCAGGCCGAGCGTAACAAGCGCGCCACCATCCTCACCAGCGAGGGCGACAAGGCTGCCGTGATCTTGCAGTCGGAGGGCGAGAAGACATCGGTCATCAACCGTGCCGAGGCCGCCAAGCAGAAGGCTATCCTCGCCGCCGAGGGTGAGGCCACTGCTCGAGTGCGCCGTGCCGAGGCCGAAGCTATCGCCATTCAGAAGGTCACCGAGGCTGTGGGCAAGAGCGCTAATCCTGCCAACTACTTGCTCGCCAAAAACTACATCGAGACGTTGCAGAGCATTGCCAGCGGTCCCGCTACCAAGACCGTTTACCTCCCCTACGAGGCCAGCAACCTCATGGGTAGCATAGGCGGCATCAAGGACATGTTCAAGATGGGAGACTGATTATAATGCATAATGCACAATGCATAATGCACAATGCGTAATGCACAATGCACAATGCGTAATGCACAATGCGACAATGCACGATGCGTAATGCACAAGCGAGTGGGCATGGCTGCAGTGTCCAGAGACTAGGGCGAGGGCGCTGGCCTGCGGCCATAACCACCCACATAACAACCGCAATGCGCAACTCAAGTTTCGGAAGATATTTCCGAAACTTAAATTTGAAGTAACTGGTTTTAAAGAAAGGAAAATCCCCACAACCTCATGGCGAGGCTGTGGGGATGGCTTTTTGTTATGGCAAGAAGCGCATTATTTGTCGGTCTTCTTGGTGGTCTTCTTTGCTGTAGCTTTTTTAGTGGTTGCAGCTTTTGCGGTAGTTGCCTTAGTAGCAGTTGCCTTCTTTGCTGGTGCAGTCTTCTTAGCTGGCTCGGCTTTTTTTGCGGCAGTGGCTTTAGTAGCAGTTGCCTTCTTAGCTGGTTCAGCTTTTGCGGCAGTCTTCTTAGCTGGCTCGGCTTTCTTGGCGGCAGTGGCCTTAGTAGCAGTTGCCTTCTTGGCTGGCTCGGCTTTCTTGGCGGCAGTGGCCTTTTTAGTTGTAGTCGCCTTCTTGGTGGTCGCCTTCTTAGCAGGAGCCTTCTTGGTAGGAGTTTTCTTAGCTGTAGCTTTCTTTTCCTCAGCTTTGGGTTGTTCCTCAGCTTTGGGTTGTTCTTCTACCTTTTCATCTACCTTCTCCTCAGCCTTTGGCTCGGGGATGGGTTCTGGTTCTGGTTCTGGGAATCGCTCTTGCTCGATGCGTGGCTCATCGGGGTCGTCGAGGTGTGCAGCGATGTATTGATCCATGGCTGCTGCTATTGAAGGAGCCTTAGGCGAAGTGGTGAAGTCAAGTCTCAAGCCATTGGTTTTGAGCTCCTCTATAGTCTTGGTTCCCATCACGCCAATGGCGATGTTGCCTTGCTCAAAGTGTGGGAAGCTCTGGATCAGTGATTTCACCCCCGATGGTGTGAAGAGAATAATCATGTCGTAGTCGAAGGGCTCGTCGTTGCCAATCACGTTGCTCACGGTGCGATACATTATAGCCTTAGTGAACTTGATGCTTCCATCCTCGGGGATGTGCAGCTTTTGGTCGTGAACGTCGCTGATGGGGTAGAGGTAGGTCTCTTTGTTGTGCTTTGCCAGCAGTGGCAATAGCGACTCGGCATGTCCTGTCTCGGTGTAAAAAATCTTGCGCTTGCGGTAGATGATATACTTTTGCAGATAGTGGGCAATGGTCTCGCTCACGCAGAAGTATTTCATAGTGTCGGGGACTTTGAAACTCAGTTCCTTACAAAGTCTGAAGTAGTGATCGACAGCGGTGCGTGCCGTGAAAATCACTGCTGTGTGGTTGTTGATGGGAATTTTAGCCTGCCGGAATTCTTTTGAAGTCAACCCCTCAATTTTGATAAAAGGCCTGAAAACTACTTCAACGCCATACTTACTTTCCAAATCGAAATAAGGAGATTTTTCAGATAATGGTTTCGGTTGAGAAACCAAGATTTTCTTAATCTTCACAGTTTCAATACTTTAAATTTATAATATGGTGCACACATAAACTGTACCGGCAAGAGCCAGGAGAGGGGGTACAATTTCGACGGCGCAAAGGTACAAAATAAAATAAATACTAGAGGACAAATTGTTGAAAAAAATTCTAAAACCCTTAGAAATAAACACTATTCTCCCTAGAATGTATAGGACAACAGCAGTAGTGACCATCATCTTTATGGTGCTAGGGAAGACCAGGGTGATTACCGCCACCGGGAAGAGTAGCAGTCCGAGCACCGCCTGCGATGCCAGGAAGCCCTGCACCCACATGTTGGTGAGGTTCTCGGTGGCAAAGGTGAAGCCCAGTAGCCTGTAGAGCAGCAGCTGCAGCGTCACAAAGGTTGCCATGGCGAGCGTGAGAGTGAGCACGTGCTTGAATACCGAGGCTTGTAGCGCCACGGTGAGCGACGGGTTGTACCACAGCAGTCCGTAGTAGAGCATGATGCCTCCCATGAGGCAGGTGTTGGCAATCATGGCGATGATGATGCGCGCGTCGTTGCTGGTGTGCTCGGCAAAGAGGTCGTCACTGCCCTTGGGCGAGAACAGGTAGTGGCCCAGGTTGGCGATGTAGGAGCGCCCCAGGCGGTAGCTCGTCATCAGGAACAGGCACGAGAGCAGCAGCATGATCATCGACCCAGTGTCGTGCAGTGGCGACGTGTTGTGGGTGCGTGCATTGGCGCCTTTAGGCACTTCCATCACTGGCATCTGTGCCATGCGAGCCGTGGTGGTGTCGTTGCCTTGCGGCTCGGGAAAGCCGCTGAGGTACTGCGCCTTGTGCTTCGCTGGTGCGATGATGGTGTCGCGAGCGGTCGTCGCGGCGGCAGTGTGGGCGGCAGTTGTTGATGTGGTGTCGGTGATATGTGGTGTGTTGTGGGTGGGCATTGCTGTGGTTGTCTAGTATTTTGATTCTATGGGCTCAGGAGCATTGGCGAGCTCGTTCTCGATGATGGCAATGGCTTGCTCGGGGGTGCTGGCCAGCTGCACCAGGCGGTGGTGGCTCTTGCGCATGAAGCCTTGCTCGATGGCTGTGGTGAGCATGCGGGCGAGCGGGTTGTAATAGCCCAGGGTGTTGAGTGCCACGATGGGTTTTGGAGCCAGGTTGAGCTGCCGCCAGGTGATGGCCTCAAGAAGCTCCTCGAGGGTGCCGCAGCCGCCTGGCAGGGCTATCACGGCCTGCGTGCTCTGTGCCAGGGTGAGCTTGCGCTGGTGCATGTCGCTGGTGGTGATGATGCGCGTGAGTCGGTTGTAGTGCCACCCGTTATCGACCATGAACTGCGGTATCACTCCAATGGCCTCGCCACCAGCGTCGAGCGCTCCGTCGCTCACGGCTCGCATCAGCCCCTCGCATCCGGCGCCGTTGTAGCATGCCCATCCTCGCTGTGCTATGAGCGTGCCCAGGTGGTAGGCGTCGTCAACGTAGCGCTGCTCCAAGTCACGACTCGAAGCGCCGAAGACACAGATGTTTATCCTCTCAATAGCCATTTTTCTTCTTTTTCCTAGTTGTTACTAGATTTTCTAGATAATCTATATTTTATTTTCTAGAAAAAGCACTTAACACTTAACCCTTAACCCTTATCACTTATCATTTATTACTTATCTTCGTCGTTGATGATTTGGAAGTCGCGGTCTTGGTCTTTGTATTTCTCTTCCCAGAACTCGTCGTCCCATTCCTGCTCGTCAACCACCATCTTGCCACCAGCATCGGGCATGTCGTCGTAGTCAGGATCCTCGGCGGCAAAGATGAAGTCGTCCTCTTCCTGCACGCGGTGCTGCTCGTCGAGGTCGTGTAGTGCCACGGTGTCGGGGATGCGGTTGTGCTCGTCGTTGATGGTTCGCCACAAGATGTCTTTGAGCTCGGTGAGACCCTGTTGTGCCACGCTCGAGATGAAGACCACGGGCACGTCGCTGGGCAGTCCTTCGCGCAGCATTTCCTTGAGTTCCTCATCGATGAGGTCGCACTTGGTGATTGCCAGCACGCGAGGCTTTTCCACCAAGTCGGGGTTGAAGGTGGCGAGCTCGTTGCTCAGGATGTCATACTCGCGTTTTATGTCGCTGGTGTCGCTCGGAATCATAAACAGCAGCACGGCGTTGCGCTCTATGTGTCGCAAGAATCTAAGCCCCAAGCCTTTGCCCTCGCTGGCACCCTCGATGATGCCAGGGATGTCGGCCATGACAAACGACTGCTGTCCCCGATAGGTGACGATGCCCAGGTTGGGCTCGAGGGTGGTGAAGGGGTAGTTGGCAATCTTGGGCTTTGCGGCGCTTATTACCGAGAGCAGCGTCGATTTGCCGGCATTGGGAAATCCCACGAGGCCCACGTCGGCGAGCAGCTTCAGCTCCAGGATGATGGTCTTCTCCACCCCGTCTTCACCAGGCTGAGCGAAGCGTGGCGTCTGCCGCGTGGCGGTCTTGAAATGCACGTTGCCCAGGCCTCCTCGCCCGCCTTTCAAGAGTCTTACCACCTGTCCGTCCTCGGTCACGTCGCACAGGAACTTCCCTGTCTCGGCGTCATAGACGGCAGTGCCGCAAGGCACCTCTATGGTTCGGTCCTCGCCCTTCTTGCCGGTACACTGGTTCTCGGAGCCTGGTGCGCCGTCGGTAGCGAAGATGTGTCGCTGATATTTCAGGTGGATGAGGGTCCACAGGTTGCGGTTCCCCTTGAGGAAGATGTGGCCTCCACGACCGCCATCGCCTCCGTCGGGTCCCCCCTTAGGGATATATTTAGCTCGGTGCAGATGCTTGGAGCCTGCTCCGCCATGCCCGCTGCGGCACATTATCTTCACATAATCAATAAAGTTGCTCTCGGCCATAATATATATTTTAGTTTACGAGTCTGTGTGTTATTTCGGGCTGCAAAGTTACGACATTTTTCTCTAAGTTTGTCAAACAATTAGCAACAATGACAAAACATTTTTCTTGGTTGATGGAGCTTTAACCCAAAATAGGTCATTAGGCCGAGATAAGTTTTTTTAGAGGGGTTCTTTTTTATAAAACCTAATGACCTATTTAGCTTTCAACGACAATGTTTTGGACAAAATGTGAAATCTGATTTCTGAAAATCTGAAATCTTTTTACTACCTTTGCAGCCGTATAAAAGAATATTCACCAAAAACGCATAATAAATCGATGAATTTTGTAGAAGAACTAACTTGGAGAGGCATGATTGCTAACATCATGCCTGGTACTGAAGAACAGTTGAACAAAGAGATGACGAGTGCCTATGTGGGCATTGACCCCACTGCCGACTCGCTGCACATAGGCCACCTGGTGAGCATCATGATGCTCAAGCACTTCCAGCGTGCTGGCCACCGGCCCATCGCCCTGGTGGGAGGTGCCACCGGCATGATAGGCGACCCATCAATGAAGTCGCAGGAGCGCAAGCTCATCGACGAGGAGACCCTGCGCCACAACCAGGAGGCTATCAAAGCGCAGCTGTCGCACTTCCTCGACTTCGACAGCGACGCTCCTAACCACGCCATCCTCGTCAACAACTACGACTGGATGAAGGAGTTCTCGTTCCTGAACTTCATCCGCGACATTGGCAAGCACATCACCGTCAACTACATGATGGCTAAGGACAGCGTGAAAAAGCGCCTGGCAGCCAACGCCGACCACGGCATGTCGTTCACCGAGTTCAGCTACCAGCTGCTCCAGGGCTACGACTTCCTCTACCTCTATGAGCACGAGGGTTGCCGCTTGCAGATGGGCGGCAGCGACCAGTGGGGCAACATCACCACTGGCACCGAGCTGATACGCCGCATCGCCGGTGGCGAGGCCTTTGCCATCACCTGTCCGCTCATCACCAAGGCCGACGGTGGCAAGTTTGGCAAGACCGAGAGCGGCAACGTGTGGCTCGACCCCAAGCGCACTTCGCCCTACAAGTTCTACCAGTTCTGGCTCAACGTGAGCGACGCCGACGCTGCCAAGTACATCAAGATTTTCACCGACCTCACCCAGGAAGAAATCAAGGCCCTGGAAGAGGAGCAGGAGCGTGACCCTGGCATGCGTCCGTTGCAAAAACGCCTGGCTAAGGAAATCACCATCATGGTACACAGCGAGCAGGACTATGAGATGGCGGTAGAGGCTTCGCAGATTCTCTTCAGCAACAAGGCCAAGGACATCCTCCACAAGATTGACGAGGACACACTGCTGTCGGTATTTGAGGGTGTGCCACAGTTTGAGGTCAGTCGCGAGGCTCTCAACGCTGGCGTGCCAGCCATCGTGCTGCTCACCGAGGATGCCGCAGTCTTCCCCAGCAAGGGCGAGATGCGCAAGATGACGCAGGGCGGCGGTGTGAGCATCAACAAGGAGAAAATCACCGACCAGAACATGGTTATCGACAGCTCGATGCTGCTCAACGACAAGTATCTGCTGGCTCAGCGCGGCAAGAAGAACTACTTCCTGCTCATTGCCAAGTAAGCGCATGTGAAGAGTCACGAAAAAATGTCTAGCGGATGGGCAAACGCTCATCCGCTAGATTTATGTGTTGCAATTAATTATATTAGTTAATTATAATTGCTAAAAAAGAGCTACAATTTGTCACGAAATAAATATAAAATTTCGTTATGTGAGAAGAAAACACTATCTTTGCGGCAACTCACAAGGAGGACAGCAAGTCGTGAATGTTGAGTTCTTATTGCCTTGACAATTTTTTTATAATTACCAAATTATGACGATACACGAGGCGCAGCAACGCGTCGATCAATGGATAAAGACCTATGGGGTGCGCTACTTCAATGAGTTGACTAACATGGCCATCCTCAGCGAGGAGGTGGGCGAGGTGGCACGCATCATAGCGCGGCGCTATGGCGAGCAGTCCGAGAAAGAGAGCGATAAAGGCAAGGACCTGGCCGACGAGCTCGCCGATGTGCTGTGGGTGGTGATGTGCCTGGCTAACCAGACGGGTATCGACCTTGATGCCGCCATTGAGCGCAACTTCGCCAAGAAGACCCGTCGCGACGCCCACCGCCACATAGAGAACGACAAAATAAATACCGGTCACTCGAGCAATCAAGCGGTCGAGTGATCATGAGACAGAAAACTATAAACTAAAATTGTTATGTCTGAACAAGTTAATCAAAACAAGTATTTGGCTGCTATCAATGGCAGCAACGTGATTGAAGACGATGCACAGGTGCGTGCTCAAGTGGCAAAAATAATTGACGAGCATGCTGCCGAGAACAACACACCCCAGGTGCAGGAGTTCCTGCTTAACACGGTAGATCTCACCACCCTGAGCACTACCGACAGCGAGCGCAGCGTGGCAGCATTCACTCAAAAGGTGAACGACTACTGGCGCAACTACCCCGACCGCAAGAACGTGGCGGGAATATGCGTCTATAGCAACTTCGCTCAAGTGGTGCGCGCCAACCTTGAGGTGAGCGACGTGGATGTGGTGGTGTGCAGCGCCAGCTTCCCGGCTTCGCAGGCTCACCTGGAGACCAAGATTGCCGAGACCGCCCTGGCCGTTGCCGATGGCGCCGACGAGGTGGACATCGTCATCAACATGGGCTACTTTCTTGATGAGGCCTACGAGGAGCTGTGCGACGAGATCAGCGAGATTAAGCATGCCTGCCACGGCAAGATGCTCAAGGTAATCCTCGAGACTGGCTGTCTGGAGACTGCCGCTAACATCAAGAAAGCGTCGATACTGGCAATGTACTCGGGAGCCGACTTCATCAAGACTTCTACCGGCAAGATCTACCCTGGTGCTTCGCTCGAGGCTGCATGGGTGATGTGCCAGTGCATCAAGGAGTATTACGAGAAACATGGCGTGATGGTGGGCTTCAAGGCTGCCGGCGGCATTCGCACCACCGAGGATGCAGTGAAATACTACACCATCGTCAAGGAGGTGCTTGGCGACAAGTGGCTCGACAACCGCTACTTCCGTATTGGTGCCTCAAGCCTCGCTAACGCCCTGTTCCAGTCATTCACTGGAACCGACAAAAAAGCGTTTTAATCGCGCTAGCCATTTTCTTTTCGTTGGTCGTTGATTGTTAAATCTAGACAATCTAGAATTTCTAGACAATCTAGATTTTCTAGTAATTCTAAAAAAACGGCCAACGAAGATTTAATCCTTACAACCTTTTTAATACTTAACTAAACATGAAGCTTTTTCTCCTTGATGCTTATGCGCTTATTTTCAGAGCTTATTATGCTCTGATGCGCAACCCTCGGATTACGAGTGGCGGTCTTAACACGTCGGCAATCTTTGGCTTTGTCAACTCTCTGCAAGATGTGCTCAAAAAGGAACAGCCCACGCACATTGCCGTGTGCTTCGACCCTCCTGGCGGCACCTTCCGCCATGAGGCCTACAAAGAGTATAAGGCCAACCGCGATGAGACCCCCGAGGACATTAAGCTCGCGGTGCCCTACATAAAGCGCATCATCGAGGCTTACAACATCCCCGTGATAGAGGTGCCAGGCTATGAGGCCGACGACGTGATAGGCACCCTGGCACACAAGGCTGGCGAGCTGGGCATCGAGACCTACATGATGACCCCCGACAAGGACTTTGGGCAGCTCGTGACCGAGAATGTGAAAATCTATCACCCAGCCCGCAAGGGTGGCGAGGTGGAGATCCTTGGCGTAGAGGAGATAAATGCGAAATATGGGTTCACCACACCGTTGCAAGTTATTGACCTGCTGGCACTGCAGGGCGACACTGTGGACAACATACCCGGATGCCCTGGCGTGGGAGAGGTGAAAGCTAAGAGGCTCATCCATGAGTTTGGCTCGGTAGAGAACCTGCTTGCTAACACCGATAAGCTCACAGGTGCCCTTCAACGCGATGTCACCGCTAATGTGGAACAAATCAAGTTCTCGAAATTCCTCGCAACCATCAAGACCGATGTGCCGCTAGAGTGGGACGAGGAGCTGCTGCGGCGCAAGCCCGCCAACATGAAGGCTCTGGCCGACGTGTTTAAGGAACTGGAATTCCGCACTCTGGCGGTGCGCATCATTGAGCATGGCGAGGCCAATGTGGGGCTGAAGAACGCTCCCGCTCCCGCCGAAGCACTAAAAGATGTGTCGCGAGCCGAGCTCGAGATTGTGAACCACCCCAAGAAGAACCCTGGTCAGCCATCGCTCTTCGACGACCTCGACACCAGGGATATCGCTCTGCTGCAACCGGCAGTGGTGGAGATGGACAATATCGACTCGCATGAGCACGACTATCGCCTGGTGGCCGACGACAGCGAGGCGGCACAGCTCATCGACAAGCTCATTGCCGCCGGCAAGCCTGTGGGAGTGTGCCTCGTGGCCGATGGCGAGGAGGCGATGCGCGCCCACCTGGTGGGCATCGCCGTGAGCCAGCAGCGCTATCATGCTGCCTTCATGCCCCTCGACGACATGGGGTGGATGATGAGTGCCGTGGCGCCGCTCTTCGACGGCCGTGTGTCGCTGGTGAGCAACGACATCAAGCGCGACATGGTGATGCTCACAAATGCGGGCATTACTTATCGAGCCACCTATTATGACACCGCCGTGGCTCACTATCTGCTGCAGCCCGAGCGCAGCCACAGCACCCGCCTCATTGCCGAGGAGGTGCTTAACTACCAGGCTATCAATGTAGAGAGTCTTATAGGTGCCAAGGGTAAAAAGCAAAAGAATTTTGCGCAAGTCAAGCCCGAGAAGCTGATAAACTGGGCATGCGAGATGGCCGACCTGGCACTTGCAGTGAAACCCGAACTAGACCAACGCCTGGAGGGCAACGGCATGACGCACCTGCTCACCGACATTGAGATGCCGCTTGTGCGCGTGCTGGCAAGCATGGAACTCGCCGGCGCCCGCATCGACGAGAAGGCGCTTGCCAGCTACTCGGTGAAGCTCACCGAGCAGGTCGATGCCCTCGACCGTGAGTGTCACCAGTTGGCAGGCATGGAGTTCAACACCGCCTCGCCGGCACAGGTGGGAGAGGTGCTCTTTGCGCATCTCAAAATCGATGCCAAGGCCAAGAAGACCAAGACAGGTCAGTATTCCACCACCGAGGAGGTGCTCCTCAAACTGCGCGACCGCCATCCGCTGGTAAA
The DNA here is from genome assembly GCA_900318255.1 of uncultured Prevotellaceae bacterium. Classification (GTDB taxonomy): domain Bacteria; phylum Bacteroidota; class Bacteroidia; order Bacteroidales; family Muribaculaceae; genus Sodaliphilus. The sequence continues at coordinate 209,169 of ONJX01000001.1, forward strand.
TAAGATATTAGAGCTTCGTGGACTGCGCAAACTGCTCTCCACCTATGTCAATGCGCTGCCGGCACTTGTGAATCCCCGCACTGGTCGCATCCACACCACCTATAACCAGACCGTCACTGCCACGGGTCGCTTGTCATCGACCAACCCCAACTTGCAGAATATCCCCGTGCGCAGCGACGACGGCAAGGAGATACGCCGCGCCTTTATCCCCAGCGAGGGCAACGTGTTCTTCAGTGCCGACTACTCGCAGATAGAGCTGCGCCTCGTTGCCGACCTGAGCAACGACACCACCATGCTCGATGCGTTTGCCCACGATGAGGACATCCACGCCATCACTGCCGCCAAGATTTACCACGAGCCGCTTGACCAGGTCACCAGCGACCAGCGCCGCAAGGCAAAGACCGCCAACTTTGGCATCCTCTATGGCATCTCGGCATTTGGGCTGAGCCAGCGCCTTAACATCGCTCGCAGCGAGGCTAAGATGCTCATTGACGGATATTTCGAGACCTTCCCCAAGGTGAAAGAATATATCGACAAGAGTGTGGCTGGGGCACGTGAGCATGGCTATGTCACCACCCTCTTTGGGCGGCGACGCATGTTGCCCGACATCAACTCGCGCAATGCCGTGGTGCGCAGCTTCAGCGAGCGCAACGCCGTGAACGCACCCATCCAGGGCACTGCCGCCGACATCATCAAGATTGCCATGATAGCCATCTACCGCCGCTTTGAGCAGGAGGGCATCAAGTCAAAGATGATACTGCAAGTACACGACGAGTTGAACTTCGACGTCATTCCCGGCGAGCTTGAGAAAGTTCGTGAAATAGTCATTACCGAGATGGAGAATGCCTATCATGGCCGAGTGCGCCTTACCGCCAGCCACGGCACCGCCGCCAACTGGCTCGACGCGCACTAGATTTTAGAATTCATAATGCAATTCACAATGCACAATGCATAATGCATTCATAATGAATATGCAATGCACGACAATGCGCGACAATGCACGTCAATGCACTATTGCGGCAAGATATAAGTCTATAATAGATTTCTCTATTGCCAACAAATCTCACATCACCTTATCACTGACCAGTGAAATGCTTTGAGTTTTTGCTCTAAGGCTTTTTCCTGGCCATTGACATACAGGTTGACGAGGGCATGGAATTGCGGTGAGTGGTTCATGTGGGTGAGGTGGGCGAGCTCGTGGCATATTACATACTCGATGAGCTCTTCGGGCAGGAACACCAGGTTTGCCGAGAGCTGGATGACTCTCTTGGGCGTGCAGTGACCTAGCTTGCGCAGTCCTCGCCCTATCTCAAAATGGTGGGGTGCTACCGCTAGCCGTGCCGTGACCCGTTGTGCCAGAGGTAGCAGGCGTGTGGCTTCGTTGTGGGCTACCATTTTCAGAGCTCTCGACATCCACTCCATGTTGTTGTGAGAGCTGAGGTCTATGCCCTGCGGCACGTTTACTGTCACTACATTATCATTCTTGCCAAAGAGTATTTTGTCGTGCGACCTTGCTTGCTCGGCAATCACAATTTTGAAGCCGTAGCATTCTATCTCTTGTCCTATGTGGTAGGCGAGGCCATCTTTGCTCTGTCCTTGTCGCAGCTTGGGCCGCATCTCGTCGAGCACCTTCAGCAGGTGTTCCTTAGACGTGCCAGGAGGCACATTCATGTAAAGGCTGCCGCCTTTCCACCGCATGGTGATGTTGCGCATGTTGCTGCGCACAGAGATGAGCACTTCTCCAAATTCCTTGTCGTTGATGTAATACACGAAAATATTATGTGTTAAATGTAAAGTGTAAAGTGTAAAGTGTTTGCCTAGGGGGCAGGTTGAGAGGACAATTATGCATTATGAATTGAAAAAGCTATCGCTGGTCGGCTCCCCACAGAAGTTTCTCTCGCAATGTGCTGGCGAAGTTATGGTCGTTTTTTTGGAGTACGGTAAGGCGATAAGGGGCGCGCGCTATCTTCACGGTGGTGCCGCTGGGCAGTGTCATTGCCATGCCATCGACGCTCACCTGAATCCACTTGGCGCGAGTGTTGATGGTGACTTCAATGATAGAGTCTTCGCTCACCACGATGGGGCGCATGGTGAGTGAGTGAGGCGAGATGGGCGACAGCACCAGGCAGCTCGTCGAGGGGTTGATGATGGGTCCTCCCACGCTCATGTTGTAGGCAGTCGAGCCCGTTGGCGTGCTTATCACGAGTCCGTCGCCCTTGTAGGTGGTGAGCATGGTGCCGTTGATGGTCGTGGGGATAGAGATCATCGATGTGGTGTCTTGACGCAAGATGGCTATCTCGTTGAGTGCTACCACATTGTTGCATGGCTTACCGTCAATGTCAAGGAGCTGGAGCATAGTGCGCTGCTCGCGGCGGCACTCGCCACGTGAGATGCTCTCGATAATGTCGCTGGCCTCGTTGATGCGTCCGGCAGTGAGGTATCCCAGGTGCCCAGAGTTGATGCCCACCACGGGCGTGTTGTGTGCTGCCAGTCGTGCCGCATTTCTGAGCATGGTGCCGTCGCCGCCAATGCTCACTGCCAGCGAGGCTCCCTCAAAATTGTCGCGGTCGAATTCCCACTCCTGGTTCACGTTGATGCCCAGCGACCTGAGGTAGCGAGCAAAGTCTCGCTCCACCATGATAGTGTCATCGCCTTTCTTGCCCAAGAATGCCAGTAGCTGGCTGAGCTGGTCTTTATACTTCTCTTGATAACTATTTCCAAAAATTGCTATGTCCATAATGAAATGCTGTTTTTGCTGTTCATTGCCACTAGGTGTGGTCGCATCGCTTGATATTATTGACAGGAAATTTTTATTTCAATTTTCAGTGAATTTCTCGCCGCAGGTGACCCTTTGCCAGTGTGTTGGGTTCTCAAAAGGTGCCGTAAATGTGTGAAAAACGTTGAAAAAACTTTTTTAAGTGCTATTTTGTTTTTATTTCTCACTAATATCTTCTACTTTTGTATCACAATACATGGTGTGACCGCTCCCAATGAGATGGCAAAATTAATAATTTTTGGTCACATTTATGCACTAATATACAAAAACAACACGTTATTAATAAACAAAGCATAAATTTTTATGATAAACCTGAGTGTAAATATAAATAAAGTTGCCACCCTTCGCAATGCACGTGGAGGAAATCTGCCCAATGTGCTGCAAGTGGCACTCGACATAGAGCGCTTTGGTGCCGATGGCATCACTGTGCATCCCCGTCCCGACGAAAGGCACATTCGCCGCAGCGATGTGTATGAACTGAAACCAGCGCTGCACACCGAGTTCAACATTGAGGGCTTCCCCGACAAGCGCTACATGGACATGGTGCTTGAGGTGCGGCCAGCGCAGGCCACGCTCGTGCCCGACGCTCCCAGCGTGCTCACCTCATCGCAGGGGTGGCCCGTTGCCGAGAACATGGACTTCCTCAAGGATGTGGTGTCGCGCCTCAAGGAGGCCGGCATCAGGGTGAGCATCTTTGTTGATGCTACCGAGGAGCGCGTGCGTCAGGCCGCCGAGGCAGGAGCCGATAGGGTAGAGCTCTACACGGGTCCTTTTGCCCAGATGTTCTCCACCGCCCCCGACCAGGCTGTTGCCCCCTACACTGCTGCTGCTAAGGTGGCTCATGAAGTGGGCTTGGGGCTGAACGCTGGTCATGACTTAAATCTCTTGAACCTCAAGTTCTTCAAGGATAATGTGCCTTACCTCAACGAGGTGTCGATAGGCCATGCTCTCATCAGCGACGCCCTCTATCTGGGACTTGAGAAAACCATCAAGGCTTACCAGAAGTGCTTGTTGTAGGGGAATCGAGGATCGGGGATCGGGGATCGAGAATCGGAGATCGGGGATCGAGGATCGGAGATCGAGGATCGGAGATCGAGGATCGGGGATCGGGGATCGAGAATCGGAGATCGGGGATCGGGGATCGGAGATCGTGGGGAAGTGTGACAGCTACTATTGCCTTGTCAGCTCATCAGCTAATTAATAATTTTAACCAAATAAGACACAATCGTTATGACATTTTTGAACGTGATACTTGCCGCCTCGGCGGCTGCCGAGGGTGCGCAAGGCGCCCAGTCACTATCGGTGTGGGATCTCACATTAAAGGGCGGCTGGCTCATGATACCACTGGCACTGTTGCTGCTGGTGAGCATCTACATCTTCTTTGAGCGACTCTTTGCCACCAGCCGCGTGACTAAGGCCGACAACAACTTCATGCAGCAAATCAAGAGCCTCATCCAGTCAGGAAAAATCGACGAGGCCAAGCATTTGTGTGAAACTACTAACACCCCCTACTCACGCATGATTGAGAAGGGCGTGAGCCGCATAGGTCGCCCCATGAACGACGTGCTCGTGGCTATCGAGAATGTGGGCAACATGGAAGTGGCAAAGATGGAGAAGGGCTTTAACTGGCTTGCCACCACTGCCGCTGGAGCGCCCATGATTGGCTTCCTGGGCACCGTGACAGGAATGGTGCAGGCATTCTACCAGCTTGCCAGCGCAGGTCAAAACAGCAACGTGAGCATCCTTGCCGGAGGCATCTATGAGGCTCTGGTGACCACCGTTGCTGGTCTTGTGGTGGGAATCTTGGCCCTGTTTGCCTACAACTACCTCACGTCTCGCGTGAACAAAATCATGAACCGCCTTGAGCGCAGCACAATGGAGTTTATGGACCTGCTCAACGAGCCCGCCAAACCCAATAACAACGCTAAGTAAAATATTCTAGAACACGGGTAGGAGGCTTTAAGGGCTTGTTTTTCTTGAAAACACATTATTGCCTTGTAAGCTTGCTTACTCGTCAGCTTGTTACTAAAAAACTATGGCACTAAAACGACAACACGAAACCCTGTCGATGTTCAGCATGGCATCGATGACCGATGTCATCTTCTTGCTGCTCATCTTCTTCCTGGTGACATCGACATTTGTGTTCCCCTCGGCGGTGGAGGTGAACTTGCCGCAAAGCAGCGAGCAAACCGCCATCAAGCCCACCACACGCATCTACATTACCGAGAAAGGCGAGATAAAAGCGCAGCAGAACACCGAGACGTCGCAAGGCGACTTAAGAGACCTGACGTCGCCCGAGGAGCTTGCGGGATTTATGCAGGCGGTAAAGGACAGCGACCCGTCGCAATACATAGCGTTGCATGCCGATGAGAGCGTGCCCTATGGCAAGATTGTCGAGATACTCGACATGGGCTCGCAAGTGGGCATCAAGGTGGTGCTTGCCACCAAGCCCAGCACGGGGAACTATAAGGCTCCCGAGACTCCACTCGACGGCTCCACGCCCGTGCAGCAGCCAGCGCAAGAGCCAGGTGCCGCGCCAGCTCCTGCGCCAGCAGCCGCGCCAGTGGCTGCTGGAGCTACCACCACGGTTACCACCACTGCTGGCGATGCTAATGGCGTGCCCGCTCCCAGCAACTCGAAATCACAAACCACTGTCACCGTGCAGTAAACGATACAGAGCAACTCAATGGCAAAAGACACCGAAAAAGATAACAAGAGTAAACTGCTCGCGGCGCTGCTCACGCTGCTGCTGGGTGCCGGCATTGTTGCTACTCTGTTTGTCACCAGCTTGCACTACGACTATCCTCCCAAGGAGGCCCTGCTGCAACAGATGCAAGAGCCCATCGAGTTTGGTGGAGAGGATGAGGAGTTTGTGGAGTTTGAGCAGATGCTAGCTAATGCCGATGAAGAGTCGGCAGAGCCAGGCGAACCCATAGAGGAGGAGCAACCCACCCAAGACAATCCCCCGCAAGAGGCGGGCCAGAACGAGCTCGACAACCAGGGTGCTGTCGATGAGCCCCCGCAACCGCCCGTTTCCACCAAGAAAGAGTCGCCCATGAAGGTCCCCGAGCAGCCTAAAAAAGAGACAAAACCACAGAAAAAGACTGTCACCCCTGAGGAGGCTCCTCCCAAGCCAAAGTCGAAGGGAGAGACAAAACCGACTGCGCCCACACCACCTACCACGAGCCCCAAATCGGAGGCTCAGAAAAAAGCCGAGCAGCAGATGAGCAATGCCTTCAAGAAAGGCGACAACGGCAACGCCCCAGGCAGCACCCCCAATGGCACGATGGGAAAACCCGCCATAGGGGGAGGACTAGGAGGATACACTGCCGAGCATTTCCCCACTGCTCCCAGCCCCGGGCCCGGGACTGTGGTGGTGCAAGTGGTGGTGAGTCCCACTGGCAAGGTTACTAAAGCCACCGTGACAGGAGGTACCCTTAAGAGTAATGCCAAAGCGTGCCAGATATGCCGCTCACTAGCACTTAGGTCAACATTCAAGGTGCCCAAGAACACCGCAGTGGAGCGCACAGGCACACTCACCTACACTGTGAAATAACCTCATCAATAAAAAACAATTCAAGTTCCTAAAGCTTTTTGAGCTTTGGGAACTTGGTGTCTATAGTTAGTGCTGAGGGCACTTAAGCGAGCCATGAAAATACCAGTTTGCGATGAATAATTATTCAATAGATTGGCTTATTGTTGCATATATTAATCCCGTTGGCGGAATTAAAAAACATCAAATTTTGGCAAAACACTTTGATAATAAGGAAGTGCCTCGAAGAGGAACTTCCACCACAGGCTGGAGAGGAACGATTATAGGCCCGCACTCACAGCGGCTCGCGCGCTATCAAGCAGATTCTCAAGTAGTAAAGAAACCACAACGGGTTAATTGAAAAATGCCTTGTCGTTATTTCGACAAGGCATTTTTTTTAAAATCATAGCGTGCTGAAAACAGGAAAAATTCAAGTGGCGAAAACAGGAAATTCAGCGAGATGGCATAGCCAGAGTAAACTGCATTACCACGTTGCGCAGTTGCTCGGGGAGCAGTGCGAGGGCTTTGTCGTGCATCGATTGTGGCACGTCAAACATGGCTTGTGCTATTGAGCCAGTGATGCACCCTATGGTGTCGCTGTCGCCACCAATGGAGATGGCGTTGCGAATGGCATCCTCAAAGCCTGTGGCTTGCAAAGCGCAGGCAATGGCTTGCGGCACACTGCCCTGGCATGTGCCTCCGTCGATCATTCCATCTAGGCCTCTCCATGAGTAGCGAGGACGCATCTCGTCAATCGTCAGCGACAGGTCGTAGCCGTAGTCCTTCTCTATGCGCTCCTTGATTACCTGTGGCGATGCGCCATGGCGTGCCAAGTAGATGCACAAAGCGGTAGCCTGTGCTCCCTTGATGCCCTCAGGGTGGTTGTGCGTGCACTCTGCCGATTGCTTGGCGGCGTCAAGTGTGGCTTGTTCGCTGTCGAAGGCCCATCCCACAGGACCTACACGCATGGCACTGCCGTTGCCACAACTGTTGTAGGGCTCAATGATGCCCTGGTTGGCGCGATGCACCCAGCTGACAAATCTTGTTCCGTAGCTGCCCATAGGATGAGGGTAGTCGTTGGCATAACGCAGGTAATACTTGGCGGCGTCTCCACCATTGAGCAGCCAGTCGGCCGTGGCAATGGTCAAGATGCTGTCGTCGGTATAACACATTCGGTCGTCAAAGAACTCAAATTCTTTGCTCTTAATGTTGTCAAACTCATATATCGAGCCTACAATGTCTCCAATAATTGCTCCTATCATAATAATATATTTTGGGGGATCGGGGATCGGGGATTGAGGATCGGGGATTGGGGAACGGGCTATGGTGTGTGCTTCATTTCATCTTGGCAGTCGCATTTTTCTTCTTGCTGAAGTAGTCCCTCTCGGCTTTTATCACTCGGGGCGAGAGGAGCAGGATGGCTGTCATGGTGCAGCATGCCATGAGGAAGAAGGCGATGTCCATGAAGCCTACCACCACCTTCAGTGGCACCACGGCGGCTACCACAATCATCACGAGATAGTAGTAGTTGTAGTACTTGGCATTGTGCGCGCCAAAGAGGAAATTGGTACACTTCAAGCCATAGTAGCTATAGGTAAACATGGTGGAGAAGGCAAAGAAGAACACAATGATCATGAGCAGGTAGTGCCCAATGTGTGGCAGCAGCTGCTCCCAGGCTCCGAGGGCTATCGCCAGTCCTTTAGGGTCGTTGCCCACGCCTATGTAGTTGCCGGCGATGATGATGGGGATGGCAGTGAGGGTGCATATCAAGCCCGAGTCGATGGCGGGTCCCAGCATGGCGATGAGTCCCTCGCGCACGGGCTCGGTGTTCTTGCTGGCGCCGTGCATCATTGAGGCGGTACCTATGCCGGCCTCGTTGACGTAGGCGGCGCGGCGCGCACCGATGAGGGCCACGTAGGCAAAGCCTCCGAGTCCTGCCTCAAAGGTGAAGGCTCCCTCAAATATCGAGGCGAAGACTCCTGGCACCTTGTCGTAGTTGAGTGCCATGATCACAAGCACCATGATCAGGTAGAGGGTGACCATGAGGGGTACCATCTTTGAGGCAATGGCAGCGATGCTCTTGATGCCTCGCAAGATCACGGCAGCCACGATAGCCACCATCACGAGTCCCATGATGAGTCGCAGCCAGGGGGTGTTGTCAATGCCCATGGGTGTGGTGAAGACGGTGGTCACGCTCTCCACGAGCTGGTTGGCCTGCCACACGCACAGGGTGCCCACCAGGCCAAAGATGGCAAATGCCACGGCCAGTGGTTTCCATTTCTTTCCCAGTCCCTTGGTGATGATATACATGGGTCCACCCTGCACCTCGCCAGCGCTGTCCTTGCCCTTATACATGATGGCGAGCGTTCCCTCAAAGAACTTGGTGGTCATTCCCACCAGCGCGCTCACCCACATCCAGAATATCACACCTGGATTGCCGTTGCCCACGGTAAGTGCCACCGCCACGCCGGCGATGTTGCCCATGCCCACGGTGGCGGCGATGGCGCTGAGCAGTGCCTGCACCGAGCTTATCTGCCCTGTCTCCTTGCCACTGCTGGTGGCTTGCTTCTCGCGCAGCACGGCAATGGCCTGTGGCAGTCGCCTGAGCGACACGGCCCTCGAGAAGATGAATAAGAACAGTCCACCGCCTATCAGCAGCAGGAATTCGGGATAGTCGCACAGCATGTCGGCTGTAGCAATAATAGCATCACCTATTTTGTTAAAGAACTCAGTCATAATAATAAAGTGAATTCGTTGTAATTCGTTTAATTCGTGTGCTTTTATTTTTAAAAGTGTGCTCTTATTATTAGTTTTACAAAGTGTTGTTAGAATTTTGCTCCAGCACCGCCGCCGTCAAAGTCTCCGCCACCGTATTTGTATTTGTAAGTCTCGGGTTCGCTAGGTTTAGTGTCGTCGTTATCGTTGTCCTCTTCCTCTTCGTCTTGGGTTTCTTCCTCGGCGGGTTCTTCCTGTGGCGCTGTTGCTGCCAGTGCCGTTGCTGCACCTGCTGCACCTGCTGCCGCCTGATTACCGTCGGCGGGTGGTTGAGGCATATTTTTCTTGTTGCGTTTTCTCAATAATGCCAGTCCGCCAATTCCGGCAGCAATTCCGCCCAGAATCCACCAGCCGTTGCCGCTGCCTTTGCTGTCCTTGTTGTTTTGGGTGGCAGCAACCTGTTCTTGCTCATACTCTTCTAATACAATAGGCTCAATGTGGTCGATTGCCGCCTCTATGCCGCTGGCATAGTCGCCCTGCTTGAGATGCGGCACCATGATGGAGTCGATGATCCAGCGGCACTTCACGTCGGGCAGAGCCCCTTGAAGACCTCCGCCAGGAGCTATATACACCTCGCCGGCGCCCTTGTCGTTACGGGGCTTGACGAGGATGAGCAGGCCATTGTTGTGTTTCTTGTCGCCAATGCCCCACTTCTTGCCTAGCTGAGTGGCAAACTGGTTGGCCTCTAGGTTGCCCAAGTCGTTGACGGTGACCACCACAATCTGGTTGGAGGTGCGTCGTGAGAGCGAGTCGAGCCGCGTGTTGAGGGCATTCACCAGAGAGTCGTTCTTGATGATGCCTGCCATGTCGATGACGGGCATCATGCTGTCGGGCTTCTCAGGCACCTGCGCCATGCCCGCTATAGCTACTGTGAGTGCTAATGCAATTAATACTATTTTAAATGACTTCATCTCTAATATCAGTGTAAATTGATAATTTCTAGATAATCTAGATTTTCTAGAAATTCTAGATAGTCTAGAAAAAACTCTTAACTCTTAACTTTTAACTCTTAACTCTTAACTTATAACTAAGAGAGAACTACCAGCTGCCGCCGGCTCCGCCGCCGCCAAAACTGCCGCCGCCAAAGCCGCCCCAGCCGCCGCTAGAGCTGCCTCCACCCCAGCTGCTGCCGCTCGACCTGCTGCTGCCAAAGGAGCCAGGGAAGATGATGGGTCCGCCAGTGTAGGTGCGAGTGTTTGAACCATTGCCCGCTCCCCCGTTTTTCATTGCCACCGCTATGATGCATATAATGGCAATGAACACGATGAGGCCCAGGATGGCGTCGCCCGTGTCGTCGAGGTATTCCTCCTTGTTGAACTCGCCCTTCATGGCTGGCATGATCACTGCCAGGGCGTCCTTGATGCCGCCGGCATAGTCATTCTCCTTGAAGTGCGGAATCATCTCACGCTCAATGATGCGCTTGCACAGCACGTCGGGCAGCACACCCTCCACACCATAGCCCGTGGCGATAAAGGCGTTGCCTTTCTCACTCTCGGTCTTCACCTTGATGAGGATTACCACACCATTGTTGTCGCCTTCATGTCCCACGCCCCAGTCGCGCCCCAGCTGGGTGGCATATTCCGAGATGTCGGCACCACCTATCGAGGTCACCGTCATCACCAGGATTTGGTTGCTGGTGGTGCGCGAGAAGTATTCGAGCGAGTCCTCTATCTCCTGTGCCGTGGCGGGGTCAATGACCCCTGCCAGGTCCCACAGCAGCTTCTTCTCGGTGGGTTGTTTGGGAACCGCCGTCACGTTGCCGTTGTCGCCCACGGCAGCCGCAGGCATCTGCTTCTCTTTCTCTTGGCGTGGTGGTGTTGGCGGCGTTGTCGCACCGCAAGCTGGCAATGCTGCCATGAGCAGCATTGCCACCGCGATGAATGAGGTGATTTTATGCTTCATAGGAAATCTCGTTGCTAAGTTCGTTAACGTCGTCGTCCTCGATGGGGAAGTAGGCTTTGAGCTTTGTGCCCACGCGTGAGATGACGGTGCACAGACCTGTGGCGGGGTCGCCCTGCTTGAAATACTCAAGCAGGATGTCCTTCTCCTGGTCCCAGTAGTTGGCCGACACCACCTCGTTGATGCCGCTGTCGCCGAGGATGGCAAACTTGCGGCTCTCAAATGCCACAAAGATGAGCACGCCGTTGCGGTGGCGAGTCTTGTACATCCCCAGTCGGTCGAAGGCGTTGATGGCGTCGTGCATCACGTCCTTGCCACAGCGTGGGGTGATGTGCACGCGTATCTCTCCCGAGGTCATCTTCTCGGCTTCGCCAATAGCCGCCACCACGCGTCCCTGGTCGTGCTTGCTGATAAAGTTGTCGAGTTGCATCTTTTTCTTAGTTAAGAGTGGAGAGAGTTGAGAAAGTTCATAGTTCAGTAGGGACAAGGCGTGCCTTGTCCGTCACAGGGTTGAGAGCTTGTCTCTCGCGTTCCCTGTTGCACTACTTGAGTTAGTCCTCAAGCATGCTATCTACGTTGGGCACTTTATCGGTTCCTTCTTCGGCCTTGAATTGTGGTTTAGCTTTGAATCCGAATATGCCAGCAACGATATTGCCTGGGAACAGATCAATGTTGGTGTTATACTCTTTAACCTTCTCAATGTAGTCCTTGCGAGAAGTGTTGATGCGGTTCTCGGTGCCCTCCATCTGTGCCTGGAAATCTTTGTGCAAGTCTTCTGCCTTCAAGTCAGGATAAGCCTCATGTACAACATTGATGGCAAGATTGAGTTGTTCTTTCAGTTTCTTTTGAGAGTTGAGGTAGTTGTTGATTGCCTGCTCATCGTTGGGATCAACCTTAACACCCTTGAGAGCCTGAGCTGAGTCGGCGAGAGCCTGCATCTGCTGCAAAGCCTGGTCTTGTTGCTCGCTGTTTCTAACACCAGCACGGGCGTTAGTCACTCCCTGGTAGGTCTCTCTCTCGTGTTTGTCATATTTCTTAAGGTTGGCGGCAATAGTGGTATAAAGGTCGCTACGGCGTTGATAGTCGGCCTCAACCTTTGACCAAGCTGCGTCAACTTCTTTTTCTTGTGTTACAAAACTGTTGCGCTTAGAGCATCCATATCCGCAGAGAAGTATCGCGATAGCGATTAGCGCAACCAAGCCCTTGCTAAGGCCGAAGCAGCCCTTAGCGGCATTTCCTACCGAAAGATTGTTTACCGGATTTTGGTTGTTGGCTCCCATGTTGCCTTGTGGCATAGGGTTGTTAATAGTGTTCTGATCCATGATTTTTATGAATTAAAATGTTAAAATAAATTTTTTTGTAAAAGTAATGCTTTTTGTTGAGATAGTCACAATTTTTGTGCCAAAAAAATGATATTTATGTAAAAAAGCGACAGCAGGCTTACGCCGCCTTTGTCTCCTCTTCTCTTTAGAAGGACTTATAATTTACTCGAATGGCACTTTTTTTTGTCGCGTTATGGCAGGTTATAGGTCGAGAAGTTTTTCTTTTAGGATGTCGATGCCCTCTACCGCTGTGGTCTTGATGTGATGATAGTCGAGCGCGTCGCAGGCATTGATTTCCCCTGGGTCGATGAGAAAGCGTGCTGCAGCCCTTGGCACATACTGGAGCAGTCCGGCAGCAGGATACACGTTGAGCGAGGTGCCTATGATGACAAAGATGTCGGCTTGCTTGACGATGCCCTTGGCGACCTGGATGTTAGGCACCGGTTCGCCAAAGAGCACGATGAATGGTCGCAGCTGCGAGCCGTCGGTCGCTTTCTCGCCTATTGTGATGGGCTCACCGAGGGGTTTCTCCTTGATGCACTTGGGGTCGTTAGGGTTCATTGAGCCCGTGACCTTGCGCAGCTCGCCATGCAGGTGCAGCACGCTGGTGCTGCCGGCGCGCTCGTGCAGGTCGTCAACATTCTGGGTAATAATCGTCACTTTATAGCCCTTCTCAAGCTCGGCAAGCACTTGGTGCGCATGGTTGGGCTGCACCGTGAGGAGGTTCTTGCGTCGCGCGTTGTAGAACTCGAGCACCTTGGCTCGGTTGTTGCGATATCCGCTGAGGCTCGCCAGCTCTTTAGCGTCGTAGTTCTGCCACAGTCCGTTCTTGTCGCGAAAGGTGCTCAGTCCACTCTCGGCCGAGATGCCCGCACCAGTAAGTATTACCAAATGTTTCATGTGTGCTTAGGTGGGTTCTATAAATTAATAAAAAGTTGAGATGGGTTCTTGGCTGTTTTTGTCTCTTTTTGGCATCTGTTGCGTTAAATCATTGATACTTAGTCCGCTATGCCGCTGCTGCTTTAACTTCTCATCTGCTCGAGAATAAATCAAAAACATATCAAGTTAATTTATAGAACCCACCCTTAATAAAGTGCAAAGGTAGTGATTATTTCGTAAAAAATACACAAAGCCAGCGTTTATTTATTGATTTGTCTTTTGTTAAAAAGGGTAATATTGTTGCATTGGGGGTTAAAAAAGGCGCATTTCTTGGCGGTAGCCCAATGCGCTTAAAATATATTACCTACATTTGCAAAGAATTCAAAAAATAGGTAATTAAACTTAAAATAAAGGGTAATATGAAGAAAATGTTTCTAGTGCTGTCGCTAGTGGCAGCAGCAGTGGGCGCCCAGGCTGGCGGCTTGCTGCATAACACTAACCAGCACATCGCCTTCCTGCGCATGATGGCGCGTGGAGCGAGTCACGAGATAGATGCCGTTTATACCAATCCGGCTGGCATCGCGTTCATGGATCACGATGGCTGGGCACTGTCGCTCAACATCCAGAGTGCCTACCAAACGCGCAACATCGATGCCACGGTGATGACTCCCGCCGGAATGGGATTGTTCCCTAACGACACCTTTAATAAAAAATATAAGGGCGATGCGGCGGCACCCATTCTGCCGTCGGTTTATGCCGTCTATAAGACTCCCAAATGGGCTGTGTCGGGATTTATTGGCGTAGTGGGCGGTGGCGGCAAGGCCACCTTCGACGAGGGTCTGCCACTCTTTGACGCGGCAGTCATGGCAGGCACTTATCTGGGAACCTCGGCGCTGGCTCCTTACCTGGGCGGCCCGGTAAGCCCCGACCAGTACTCCATTGATGGCTACATGAAAGGCAGGCAGTACATCTTTGGCGGGCAGCTGGGCTTCTCCTATAAGTTTAACGACCACTTCTCGGGATATGCCGGATTTCGTGCCAACTATTTCAGTGGTAATTATAAAGGCTATGTCAAGGCTACAGCCCATCAGGACCTGGCCGCCAAGCTTCAAGCCATAGGTGCGGCTACGGGCAACCAGCAGCTCGTGGACATGGCTGGCGAGAATGGTATCGCACACATCGCGCTTAATTGCGACCAAACAGGATGGGGCATCACTCCAATCCTGGGTGTCAACTTCAAGTGGAAAGGCCTCACCGTGGCAGCAAAATATGAGTTTAAGACCAACCTGAACATTGAAAACGATGCCAAGGAAGAACCCATAGCACGGCCGGAGCAATATAAAAGCGCTATTGAACCCTACAAGCACGGCGTGAACACCCCAAGCGACATCCCTAGCGTGCTCTATGCTGCTGTGGGCTATGAGTTTATCCCCCGCAAGCTGCGCGGCACCGTGGAGTATCACTACTATGACGACCGTCACGCCGACATGGCCGGTGGCAAGAACAAGGAGCTCACTCACGGCACTCACGAGATTCTCGCCGGCGTGGAGTGGGACATCAACAAGACCTTCACCGTGAGCGCCGGTTTCCAGCGCACCGACTACGGCCTGAGCGACAAGTATCAGAGTAACACCTCGTTCTCTTGCGATAGCTACTCCATTGGTCTTGGTGGCGCCATCAATGTTTCTAAAAATGTGAAGATCAATTTGGGCTACTTCTGGACCACCTACACCGACTACAAGAAGGCAATGCCCGCCGTAATTGACCCCAAAACTGGCGAGTTAATTGGTGGCTACAATGATGTTTCTCCAATGTTGCCTGGCACCGACGTATATAGCCGTACCAATAAGGTCTTTGGTGCCGGTGTAGATTTCAAGTTCTAAATCAGAATAATAGACGTGCAAAAATAAAATTAGACAACTAGGGTCAACCCAGTTGTCTAATTTTTTTTATCTTTAGGATGTTACATCAAAGCCATAGCATATAGTCTTGCCAGTCGGTGATCATGTGTAGCACTAATCCCACGCCTGTGGCACGTAGCCACCAGGGCCAGTGAAGTTTTTCGTAAGGGATAAGGCATAGTGCCACATATATTGCAATGGCAGGGTAGGAGTGTAGAGGATGAAAACCGATGCTCATCCTGTTAGGGTCAAAAATGGGAGTCGCCATCAGGTGGTCTAAATCTACCAGCATGGTGGCTAGCATGATGAGAAAGGCTTTCGCCCGGCGTTCTTTCTTGAAGCACAGTGCTATTATCGCTGGTGCAAGCAGGTGCAGGCCATAATGAGCGATTGCCCTCCAGGGGAGTTGTTCTATCATAGGACTAAAAGGGGAATTTGCGTCATCAAAGAAAAGGGGGTGGGGGCTTTTGATATGAAATGTGGTTACAAGTTTTTGATGACGAAAATGATGGTTGCGATGAGTAGTAGCACGATGATGCATCCTGGCATAGAGATGACGCAGGAGCGTGTCTTGAGCTGCTGTTGTGGCGGGTTAGGGTTGCCGTGCTCGTCGAAGGGGGCGTCTTTTGGGTCGTATTTCTCTCTTACTGGTGCTTTGCTAGGTAGCCCAGTGTAGTGGTCAATGAGAATTTTGCGCGGGTGGAGGCCATCGTAGGGCGACACCACGCCGTTGTTCTCGAGCTGCTGCATCAGTTGTTCGGCGCGCTCGGGCGGTATGTCGAAATATCGCTGCAGCATGGGCAGCGAGATGGCGTTGCAAGTGCGCAGGTAGGCTACCGCTGCGTTATACAGAGGGTCGAGACCTTCGGTCTGGTGCGCGTGTGTCTCATAGTAGAGGTCGCCCTTGAATTGTGGCGGCTCTGGGTCGGGGTGTCGCAGCTCGTCGGCAGTGGCTTTGTCGTTGGGGATATAGGCTATGCCATCTACAATCTTGAGCATCGACATGCACTGCGGGCATGTGATGATGTGGTTGAGCTTCGCAAGTTCTTCTTCGCTCTGGATGGTGGTGTGTCCGCACTTGGGACATTCTATTCTCATAGTGCTAGTGAGTTGTTGTTAGGGGGTGGGGATAGTTATTCGTAATGGGCACCAATTATTATATAAATGATGAAGAATAGTGCCACGGCAACGATGGTGAGGGTGAGGCACCCTCCAATGCTGTGGATGCTGAACCTTGACGGCGAGGAGCCTGTGCTCTTGCTGGCGGCTCGTCGCCTGTTGCCATTTCTTGATGATTGCTGCTGTTTCACGGGAGATGTGTGGTGTGGAGGGTATTGCGGTGGAATGTAGGTGGAATGTTTGTTGGCGGGCACACGCCGGGCGGGTGGTGTTGACGCCCTGAGCCTCGCCGCTTCCTGCTGTGCCGCTGTGAGTGACGGCTTGGGGGGTGGTGCGGTCACCCTCACATATTTTCCGCATTTAGGGCAAAAGTTCACGCCCTCCTTGAGGAATGCCCCGCAATGCTTGCAGTAGCGCATCACGTCGTCGATGTGTGGTAGCGGCTGGTGCAGTGGGGGAGTGGTGGCGCCAGGTTTTGCCTCTGGCTGGCGTGGTGTGGGCGACATGGCTGGTGGCGTGTGGCTAGGCGGCGCTTGCTCTCTTGTGGCGAGGGCAGCAGTGGTGTCGTCGCTGGGCACAGCTGGTGCTTTGGCGTTGAACAGGTCGGGGTCCACGTCAATCTCGGCGAGGCACTGTGGGCACACTAGGTGCCCGCTTTGGTTCTCAAGCTCCTCGAGCGACACGTCGATATGTTTACCGCATTTGGTACAGAAAATATGCACTCTCTTTTTAAGTGTTAAATGTGAAGTGTTAAGTGTAAAGTGGAGCAGTTTTTTAATTCCACTATTTTACTGCTCCACTGTTACACTGGGTCATTAAAAATCACACATAGTGCACAATGGCTTTTACCACGATGTGCCACTTGCCGTTCTCGAGCTGGGCTCGTCCGGCACGGTCGGTGATGATGCGTGTCTTGCCAGCAGTTGACTGGATGTTGTTGCCCGAGCAAGCCTTAGCGAGGGTGTCGCCAGGCATGAGCAGCGCTAGCTTCTGAGCCTCGCTCTTGCCGATAACGGTGAACGAGCCGCTCTTGCCGTCCATTGTGGTGAGCTCGAAGATGGAGTTGCCGGGTTCGTAGGCCGATGATGTGCGCGAGAAGTTGTCGTTCTCGTCGGGCTTAGCCATGAAGAGGATGCGTGGCTCGCCAAAGGCGGCGGCAGGCTGTGGCTCTTCTTTCTTGGGCTCTTCGAGCTTCACTTCTTCTCTCTTGGGCTCTTCTCCCTTGGGCTCTTCTCTCTTAGGCTCCTCTCTCTTGGGCTCCTCTCTTCTAGGTTGCTCTTTTCTAGGCTCCTCTCTCTTGGGCTCTTGTCTCTTTGGTTCCACCTTCTCGGCCTTTCTCTCGGCAGGCTTGTTGTTTTTGTCGGTGGGTTTGTTGAAGTCTATCTTCTGAGCCTGAGCGAGGTTGTCGTTGGAGTTCTTCTGCTCGGGTCTGTTCTCACGTCGAGGTGCTGTGCGGCCGTTCTCGTCTTGTGTTTTGAGGGTGGCGCGCATCTTGTCGATTTGCTTCTGCAGGTTCTTGATGTCGTCGTTAGCATCGCGCATGAGCACTTGGTTCTCTTTGCGAGCTTGCATGGCCAGGAAGGTGGCGAGGGCACCCAGAGCCAGGCCTAGCAGCGAGATGAAATATAGGAAGCCGTGACCACCGTGGCTTTCTTTGTCGGCGTTGTCTTTAGAGCTGGCAGCCTTAGTGGTGTCGCCGGCAGCAACCACATTGTTGCCACCAGTAGCAGTGGTGGCAGCAGTAGCAGTGGTGGCAGCGGTAGTGGTGGCGGCATTGTCGGTAGTGCTTTGCACTGCGTTGCCGTCGTGGCTGGCGTTGTATTTCTCCACGTCGCTCTTCACCCTGCCCTTGATGAAAGGCTTGTTGTACTCACTCATGATTACTGAGAGGAGCTTCTCTAAGTTGCCGCTCTCGCCCTCGTGAGCTTTGAGCTTGTCGTAATACTCTACCCACTTCGACTTGCTGCCGTAGGCCACTCTCAGGTCATCGAGCGAATAGTTCTCGCTGGTCTTGCTGATGATTTCGCTCTCGGCTTTTCCGAATCCCAAATCGGTGGCAATCCATTGTGCTCCCACTGCGAGGCCATGCTTCCATTGTCCTTCGGTGAGGTTCCCGTCTTGAGCTTTTAGGCTCATTGTGCCCATTGCCATGAAGCACACTAAAATTACTAAAATTTTCTTCATTTCATTAAATGATTTTGATGGTTATTATTATGTTGTTTTTTGTTTCTTGCTATATAGTCCTTGAAATCACCTCGTTGCACAGGTTCTTGAGCAGGTTGTGGCGAATGATGCCTATCACGGGGTAGAAGAACGGCACGTCCTCGATGGGCTCGTCGCCCTGGTAGCGCCCCTTGAGGTAGCTGTTGATGCCTGCGGTGAGGTAGTTGTCGATGTCGTCGCCGAGCACGTTGCAGAATATTCTGAACACCTTGTTGTCGATGCCAAACTCGTCTTTAGTGACGTTGTCGCACAGGTCAATGAAGAACTGGTTGTAGCGCTTCACCTGCTCGATGAGCTTGCTGCGTGTGTCGATGTCATAGACCGACTTGATATTGAGCGGCTGGTCGCTGATCATCGAGAAGCAGTATTTCATGGCGTTGACGTTGCGCGGCGTGAGTTGCTGCACGTCCACGTTGCCGTCCATGCGCAGCGTCTCGAGCTTGATGCCTCCGCGGCAGGTGATTTGCTTGGGGCTCTTCTGCTCAATCTTGATGAGGAACCGCTCGGTGTATTTCTTCTCAAACACGCGCTCGAGGATGAGCTGCGTGAACTCGGTGACCTGGCTTATACTGCCCAGGATGTTGAGAATCTTGGAGCCGGTGCCGCTGAAGTAAATCTGCTTGGGCATCTCGTAGCCTCGCGCGCGCATCGACTGTGCTATGTAGTAGATGATTGCGGCATAGAAGTACATGAAGATGAGCTTGCGCTGCTGGTCGTTGCGCAGCAAGATGTTGTAGCTGTAGATGTTGCGGTCCACCTCGCGCAGCGAGCGCAGCTGCTCCACGTTCTCGATGGAGAAGAGGAAGGCGTTGACGTCTTGCGAGCGCTTGCGCTTGAGCACGTCCTGGAGGATGCTGTTGAGGTAGCCTATGTCGCTGTTCTTGGAGATGAGTCGCTTGAAATACTCGCCATAGTGGCGGATGAGCGGGTTGTTGTCGGCGTCGCGCTCGGTGAAGGCGTCGCCAAAGATGGCGTCGCCGGCAAAGCGGAACGACGAGATGGCCACCGGGATGGTGTCGAGGCGGTCGGCGGTGGGCTGGTAGATGACGGTGTCGGTGGTGCCGCCGCCTATGTCGATAGAGACGAAGCTGCCGCCACTCACGTCGTCGCCCTTATAGAAATAGGCTGGGGCGATGCTCTCGGGGTAGGCGTGCAGGTGGCTGGTGTCGTTGCCAAAGTAGGTGTGGTAGAGCTCCTCCCAGGTGTCGTCGAGCTTGCGGCGGTCGCTGCCTCCCATGCTCACGGGGAAGAAATAGACGATGCTGGTGCGGCTCAGGTCGCCATTCTCGAGCAGCACCTTGGCCTTGATGAGCAGCACGAGCTCGCGCAGGAACTCCCGTGAGAGGGTGATGTCGCCCATCCACTTGAGGTTGGTGGTGATGTCGTAGCCGTCGAAGTATTGTCGCTCATAGAGGAACGGTATGTTGATGTCGCCAAAGAGCTTGTGGCCGCCAGTGCTGATGGCGTTGCGTGCCAGTGCGCTACGCAGCGGGAAACCATACACGTTGTCGATGTCGCTGGGCAGGAACTCCACGCGCTGCAGCTGGTCGGCAAAGAGCAGCGTGCCGCGCTTGAGCAGCGAGGCGATGAGCACCTGGTGCTCGCCGTGAGCAAACTCCAGCGTGCGGGCATCCTCGCCGCGCACCGACCACTCCACGTGGCTGTTGGTGGTGCCGAAATCCACGGCAAATATCAGCTCCTTGCTGCTTGCCATGTAGGGTTTCCACAGCGGCACGATATACCCTGTGAACTGCCCTACTGGCGTGGTGATGGCAGCTTGCACAATGTCGAAGGCTCCCTCAATGTCGTAGTAGCTGGTGCTGTAAGAGCTCTGCGAGCGCAGCTTGCTGCTGCACTTGAGGTCGCCAGTGCTCATGCCGTCGTTATAGAAGGCGAGCTGCGCGCTGCCACCGTTGATCATCGTGAACAGCTGCACGGTGTAGTCGTCCTTATAATTGGTGCGCACAAAGGGGAAGATGGCTGCCGACATCACCACGCCAGTGATGATGCGCCCGGTGCCACGCTTCTCGTCGAAGTGCCATGATGGGTCGTCGATGGGGTAGTAGTTGCGGGTGAGCTCGATAAAGCGCTTCTTCAGGGGCACTCTGAGGGTGACGTTGACCGAGCCGTCGCTCAGCTCTTCCATCTCGAGCATGTTGCGGCCGTGTACCTGGCGAGTGACATCGCTGGCGTTGAAATACTTGAAGAATTCCTCGGTGAGCGGCAGCAGGTAGCCGTTATTGCTCACCATCGTCTTGTTGATGACGTTGCCGTCGAAGTAGTGGTCGCTGTCGATGGGGCCGCTCAGGCGGATGAGGGTGTCTTGCAGGAAGTCGCCAGTGGTGACGAAGGGGTACTCGATGCTAGTGTCGGGCAGCTTGCGCTTGGCCACGGGGATACCGTGGGTGAACACCTGTGTGGAGCTGTCCCATTCCTTGTCGATGTAGATGTAGTGATCCACACTGCCGTTGAAGTTGTTGCGCAGCACCAGTGGCAGGGTGCCGCTCACCTCGCGTGTGGGAGCGATGACGAAGTCGCTGCTGGCTGCCGCCGTGCGTATGTCGCGTGCCCGCTTGTGGTAGAGCCTGGCGCCGAGCACCGTCACCTCATTGTCGCCCACAAAGGGGTCGAACTCTAGGTCGAGCCTCTCTACCAGTCGTGGTGCCAGCTCATAGGTGAGTGCCTCGAGGTTGGGGATTACCTGAGTGAGGCGGTTGTAGAGCATGGGTTTCTGCTCCATGATGATGTTCTTGTTCTTGAGCATGTAGTCATACACCCCCTTCACCGAGGTGCGCAGCGTGGGGAAGGCGTTGAAGAGCATGAACATGTAGTAGATGAAGTCGTCGTCGCGCTGCCACAGGTCGCGCGTCTCGGTGTCGAAGAGCGAGATGCCCTGTTCCACCTTGATGGCGCCTATGGGCTTCTCGCTCTCGCGTGGCACGGCAATGGTCATCGACGAGGGCGAGGTGGCGCCTATCACCTGGCTGTTCCACAAGAGGATGTACCAGTCGGTGAGCAGGTTGAAGTTATACTTGGTGTCGCTGGCGAGGAAGAGCTCGAGGGTCTCGCCATAGAGACGGTGCTCGGGCTCGCTCTTGAGGCGCTCGAGCTGCTCGTCGCGGTTCCAGCGCACTATGTGCAGGTAGTCCTTGTGGTTCTCGAAGTCGAAGAAGAGCTGCGCCACGTCGAGTGCGTTAGACACCAGTCGCTTGTCCATCATCGAGCCGCTCAGGCGGGCGTTGCCAGCGAGGTGCTCAAAGGCGTTCTTCACCAGGTCGAGCTGCGCAAAGGGGCTGGGGATGGCGGTGCGCGGGTTCTCGCTCATGCCGCCGTTAGGGTCTTTGATTTGCTTGATGTCGTCGTCAACGTAGGGCGTTACGGGAATCCAGTCCTGCGCGCTAGTCTTGGTGGTCTTGTTGTTATATGATAGTACTTGACTCATGAGAGTTCTATATTTTTATTTTTCTAGAAATTCTAGATGTCTAGATTTTCTAGTTGATATTATCGTATCGTTCGGTGATGATTTTCTCGGCGGCGGTGTAGAAGAGGTCCATGAGCTTGAGCTCGGGGTTGGTGCCGTAGTGGTTGTTGTCGCGGCTGAGGCGGTTCATCTCGGCCTTGAACACGTCGTTGTCAACCTTCTTGCTGCCGAAGAAGCCTTTCTTGGTTATCACGTTGTGGATGGCCTTGTTCATGTCCATCTCTCCCTCGTTGAAGAGGGTGACGTGGCGGCGGTTGTGCAGCAGCTCAGTGAGCCACTCGATGTAGCTGTCGAAGAACTGCTGGGTGAGCACGCGGTAGAACTGCGTGCCAGTGAACTCGCGGGTAATCTTGGGAGCGTCCTCGGTGAAGCCCTGGCCTATCATGCCGTCTAAGCCCGTGCGCAGGAAGATGTAGAGCAGGTGCAGCTTCACGAGCGGGCGGTAGATCATAGAGCGCGTCTCCTGGCCGAAGGCGGCGAAATCGACGAAGTCGTTGTCCTGCTCGAGGCCATACTCAAAGGCCTTGGTGGGTAGCGGGTCGCCAGTGGCGAGGTCGGTGAGCTCGCTGTCGCTCAGGCTCATGAACTTGAATGGTGCCATGGCTCCCACCATCTCGATGAGGTGGGCTGGGTCGTGCTGGTCGCGCTTGTCGCCAGGGTCGTAGGCGTAAGGAGCGTTGTGGCCGTGGTCGCCCAGGTAGAAGATGGCGTTGACGGCGTTTTTGCCATCGCCGGTGAGGGTGTTGTTGTAATACTCGAGCGCGCTCTGGGTCTTGACCACGAAGTCGGCATTGTCGATGCGCTTGTCCTGCTTGTCGTCGCTCTCCATGAGTGAGAAGTAGGGTAGCACGGTGAGGCCGCCTATTGGGGCCTTTTGCAGGAATGCCTTGTTCTTGGCGTCGATGTTGCGGGCTTGGCGTATGTTCTTGACGATGATGGGGAAGCCTGCCGCTCCCGTGCCGCCAAAGATGCTGCTGATGAAGAAGATGCGGTCGCCGTCGGCAAAGACGTTGGCAAAGGCCTTGAACTCGTTGCTGTCCTTGATGCCGTTGAGCGCCACGCTGCCAATGTTGGGTGAGCCCACGAAGCCTATGCTCATCTTGTTCTCAAGCTGATAGTCGGCAAAAAGCAGCGATGTCAGGGCCTGGTTAGGCTCGTTCATGGTGTTGTAGCTGATGAAGTCGCGAAACTTGTAGTTCTCGACGGCAGCCAGGTTAAAGATGAATGAGTCGTCGAGCGGCACTTGCGAGCTCGACACCACATCCTTGAGGCTCGAAATCTTGGTGGCGAAGAAACCATTAGCATTAGCGTTCTTGCCATAGAGCCTGTCGCGGATGGTGCTATAGGCACTGAGCAGCCGCTCGGTGCGCTTGAGGTCGGCGTTAGACTTGTGCGGGTCGATGATGATGGGCACCAGCTCCACGTCTTGCAGTGGCCGCCCGTTGGCATCGACAGGTCTCACTCCCGCGGCACAAAGCATGATCATCGACTTGAGCACGCGTGAGCCCGTGCCGCCTATTGCAAATATAAAAAGTTTCATTTATTATCGTTTATTTGTTTATTTTTTGGTCGGACCTGTCGGACTTGTCCTCTTGTCTTCTTGTCTTCTTGTCCTCTTGTCTTCTTGTCCTCTTGTTCTCTTGTCCTCCTGTCTTCTTGTCCTCTTGTCCTCTTGTCCTCTTGTCCTCTTGTCTTCTTGTCTTCTTGTCCTCTTGTCTTCTTGTCCTCTAAAAAATTACTGTGGTATAGGCGTGTGGCGGCAGTTGCTGCTCCACCAGCGCATCGAGAACGAGGCGATAACGAAGGTCAATGCCGTGAACAGGATGTTATAGACCTGGAAGGTGAACTCGGCGGTGGAGTAGTCAAACCCCTCGAGCAAGTGTGCCGCAACGATGTAGCACACTACCGGTGTCAGAACGCATGTCACGCCCAGCATCGCCAGCCAGTGATACCAGCGGTCGAATTTCACCGAGTTGATCACATAGTAGTACACTGCCGCCATGCCCCATGCCATAGCGATGGTGATGACTGCCACAGTGCCGTAGGCACCAGTGTTATACATCTGGTCGCTGAAACCATTAACGGTGTAAAGCGCCTCATAAAGCTCCACCCTGAAAATCCAGAACAGAACAGTGGCAATAGCGCCAAGAACTAAAAATATCACTTTATCTCTCATATATCTCGATAGTTTGCAGTATATAAAACTCAAATTTACTTATCACTTATTTCTCAAGTTTGATGGTTATCTTGCCGTAGGTGGCGTTGCCTGGTGCGAAGGCGTCGTAGATGCCTCGCAGGAAGCGGTCTAGGCCGAAGGTGGTGGTGGCGAAGCCTGCCGAGGCGGGGTTAAGGTCGCTGCCTGTTGATGACTCGCTGATCCATGCCGGGAACTGGTTGTTGATGGTGATGGCGAGCTCGTCGTGGCTGGCGCCCAGCTTGCCGCGCGCGGTGATGAGGTGCGTCATGCCGTCGAGGTAGGCGCGGTTGTTGTTGTTCACGTCGGCAGGCGTGATGGGGCGTATGGTGATTTGGAAGCCGCTCTGCGACTGCACGGTGTAGTTGGCAAGGTTGGTCAGGAAGGCGTTGTCCTTAGCCAGCGGCTTGAAGTTGGCGGCGATGGTAAAGCACACTACTCCCGTCTCGCGGTCTCCCTCGCACTTGGTGAGGGTGCTCTGGTCGTCGCGCGAGATGCGGAAGCGGCCAGTGTTGTCCTTCCAGTCGGGCACAATCTTGAAGCTGATGTCGCCTGGTGCCTGGTTAAAGCGGTAGGTGTTCTTCACGCCGTCGGGGTGCAGGAACTTGGCATAGCGGTCGTCGTTGGCCATGCGGTCGATGGTTGAGGCGTCACCCACTATGATGACATAGAATGGACGTTGTCCGTTGTAGGCCACCGGTGCGTTGTTATAAGGGTAGTACATGCCGTTGTAGTCGCCCATGAGCTGGTTGACGATGATCGACTTGCCCTTGTAGGTCTTGAAGATGGCAGTTGCCACGCTGTTCTCCTCGTTGAGAATTTTCTCTACGCTCACGTCGGCGGTGTTCTGTGGCGAGTAAATGAGGTCGGTGATGAGCACGCTCACGTTGCCTGGCTTCTGTGCTTGGAAAATCTTCTCGAAGATGAGCTTGAAGTCGGTGTAGCTGGCGTTGCCGGTGCCGCTGGTGCTCTCATAGATGTTGCGGTCTTGCAGGAAAGAATCGACGGTGCCGCTATAGGGGTAGATGTTGTCGTTGACGATGTTGATTTTCACGCTCTCGCGGCTGGGGAAGAAGTTGATCAGGTCGTTGACCGCCTTCTTGAGTTGTCCGCGGCCGCCGGTGTGGTCGTAGGGCGTCATCGAGCCGCTGCGCTCAAAGTAGATGGTGAGCGAGAGGTTCTTGAGACCATAGGCAGCGATGTTCCACGTCATGGGTGGCCGCAGCTTGCTGCCCACCTCGTTGATGTACTTGCCCAGAGCGTCCACATTGATTTCTCCGCTCTTGTCGAGAAAGTCGCTATACTTGTCGGGGTTGCCTTTGATGATGGAGCAAATGGAGTCGTAGGTCACCTGTGTGGTGTCGCCGTTGATGAGTGCCTTCTTGATGGTCTTCTCCAGGCCGCCACCGCTGCACGAGGTCATTGCCATGCTGGCAACCAGTGCCACCACCATCATCACTGCCCAAGTGCATGTTCTGCTTATTTTGTTCATTGTCAATAGTTTTAAAAACTTCGTTTTTATGTAAAGCTGTAGCCATGTTGTGCTACTTCACCTTATAACTTGCAAAGTTACAAAATAATCTCTACTTGCACATTATTTGTGTGATATTTTAGAAAAATTTTATTCACATTGTCACAAAATCATGGATGAGTGCGCTTTTTGTGCAATAGATAAGAAAGTTAAACGTTTTTATGTTAGGAAGAATAGACTCCAATGAAAAATACCTGTGGTCACATATCGCTTCTGGCGGCATCGCTTCGTAGCATAGCACTTGTTGCTGTGCTGGCGTGGTGTGGCTTTAGTGGTGGCGCACAGGTGATTATCAACGGTGTGAGGGCCTTTGCCGATGAGGGCAGCAACATGCTGCTCTACAGCCTCCCGCGCGAGGCCTTTGGCAGCGATTTCACGGCAGTGGTGCAGGTGGATACCGCCTCGCACTGGCACAACATCACCATAGCCGGTCAGTCGCTTGCCAGCAACCCCATCACCTTTAGTGGCGTGAGTGGCGATAAGGTGTATCTTGTCAGGGCTCTGGAGGGAGGCAGGCCAGTCGTCAAGCGACTGATGTTCACCTTCTTGCCTATTGTGAGCATAGATGGTGACATAGGCTATGATTATGTTGACGCTCACGTGACGCTCATGGACCCCGACGGCACCACCGACGAGGGGATGCTCGCCAGGGTGAAGTGGCGCGGAGGCTACACCAACATGGAGGGCCGCCACAAGCGCAACTACAGCATCAAGTTTGTTGACGAGAATGGCGAGAAGCAGAACCGCCAGCTGCTGGGGCTGCGTCGCGACAACCACTGGAAGCTCGATGCCGGCCAGGTTGACCTCTCTAGGGTGCGCAACCGCTTCGCCACCGACTTGTGGCTTGACATGGCTCGTGAGCCTTACTACTATGATCAGGCCCCCGACGTGCTGCTCGGTGCCCGCGGCAAGCTGGTGGAGGTGCTGTGCGCAGGCTCCTATATGGGCATCTACTCGCTCATGGAGAGCATCGACCGCAAGCAGTTGCAGGTGAAGAAATATGACGACCAGAACCACACGTTTCACGGCATGATATGGAATGCCGCTTCTTGGAGCAAGGTGGCAGAGTTCAAGCAATATGTGGGCTACAACAATAGCAGCCCCAATTATTCGACCTTTGTGGTGGAATATCCCGAGTTTGAGGATGTTAACCCCACCAAGCATGACGACCTGTATAATGCGGTGAAATTTGTTGCAAACAGCACCGTGAGCACCTATAATGCCCATGCCCATGAATATTTCGACATGCCCGTGCTCATCGACTATGCCATCTTCATCCAGTTCCTGATAGCGGTGGATAATAGCGTGAACAACATCTACTGGGCCATCTATGACCGTGAGCAGGACAAGCGCCTCACGCTGGCGGCATGGGACCTCGACTGGACGCTGGGCACTAACCGCGACTCGCTCGACTTTCGTGGTGGCCGTGCCGAGCCCGACCACGACTTAAAGTTCTCGAGCAAGGAGTTCAATATGTTTAAAGACCCCAAGTGCATCTACCACCGCGAGATGATAAATCGTTACTGGCAGCTGCGGCACTCGTGGCTGAGCGAGAAGAGCCTCAACGCCAGGCTCAATGCCCTCGTCACCCCTCTGCTCGAGAGTGGTGCCGTGGGGCGTGAGCAGGCCCGCTGGAGTGGCGACAGCGACATCAACGGCCTGCCACTCAATATTGTGGGCGAGAGAGACTATATCATCGACTGGATGCACAAGCGCCTCGCTCACCTCGATCGCACCCTCATGCGCCACCCTTGCGACATCAATGGCGACGGTGCTGTCACGGCTTATGACATAGTGCGACTGCAGTCCTATGTGCTTGACGGTGGCGTGCTCGACAGCTCGCTAGATGTTAACGGCGACGGTACCGTCACCTGTGCCGACCTCACAACACTTTATGAATACATTTTAGGATTAAAATAAGAGATTATGAGAAGTGAAAAGATGCAAAAAGTGCTGGTGATAATAGTGTTATGGCTATTGACGGCCAGTGGCGTGAAGGCTGAGGTAAAGCTTGTGATAAACGGCAGTCCAGCCTTTTGCGACAGTGCGGCGAGCACCCTGCTGGTGTCGGTGCCACAGGGGTGGTGGGGCACTACACAGACGGCAGTGGTTCAGGGGGCTGACGGCAGCCAGCCGGTAACCATCGATGGCGTGCCACTTGCCAGCGATGGCACGTTCACCTTTGAGAACATCGCCGGCAGCCGGTCGTGGGCGGTGCAGTGCGCTGGCGGCAAGGTCTATACCTTGCAGTTCACCTACTTGCCCATAGTGGCTCTTGAGGGCGACTTTGGCTATGACTATAATGCCGGCACAGTGACGCTTGCCGAGCCTGGCAAGAGTGCTGGCGAGGCAATGACTGCCCGAGTGAAATGGCGTGGTAACACCACCAACACCCCCGAGAAGCACAAGCGCAACTACAGCATAAAATTTGTGGATGCCAATGGCGAGAAACAGAACCGCCAGCTGCTGGGGCTGCGTCGCGACAACCACTGGATACTCGATGCCGGGCAGCCCGACATGGCTCGCGTGCGCAACCGCGTGGCCACCGAGCTGTGGCTCGACATGTCGCGGCCTCCATACTACTATGATCAAGCGCCCGATGCGCTCACCGGCGTGCGCGGGCAGGTGGTGGAGGTGTTCCTGGGCAGTGAGTATCGCGGCATCTACTCTCTCACCGAGGCGATGGACCGCAAGCAGCTGCAACTGGTCAGGCATGACACCGTGGGCAATGTGTTTCACGGCGGCCTGTGGAAGACCGACGAGTTTAACTCCCAAACCGGGTTTCGCTATACAGTGCCATTCAACGACTCGCTGCCCGACTATTGCAGCTTTGCCGTGAAGTATCCTGAGCTCGACGAGGTGTTCCCTACTAGCTACCAGGTGCTCTATGACGCCATTCACTCGATGGAGATTAGCGAGACAATATACACCTACAACAATGTGGTTGACAACCACTTTGATATGCCCGTGGCTATCGACTACACAATTTTCTACCTTACCCTTAATGCCAACGACAACTCGGCGCGCAACATCTACTGGCTGTGCTACGACCGCGCCGTGGATGAGCGCCTGTCGATTGCCGTGTGGGACCTTGACGCCACGGTGGGCCAGACCTGGTCGCCTGTCGATTGGCGACCACCACTCACTGCCTATGACTACTTCAAGATTCCCTATAATTGGCTCTTTAAGATGCTTTTCCACTACAAGTGCAAGTATCGCCAGGCATTCCTCGACCGCTACGACGAGCTGCGTGCCACATGGCTCAGCACCGAGAGTCTGGTGGATCGCTACTCCCAGGCCATAGACCGCCTCATTGACTGTGGCGCTGCCACCCGCGAGGAGCAGCGCTGGAACGGTGACAGCGACCTCTTTGGGCATCCTCTGGACTTTGAGCAGGAGAAGCAATTTATCACCGAGTGGTTCACCCGGCGCATGCCGCTGCTCGACGTGTGGATGCACCACCACATCTGCGACGTGAACAACGATGGCGCAGTGACTGCTGCCGACATCACCCGACTCTATGAAAATGTCCTCTATGGGCAAGAGCCAGCCTATGACGAGCACCTCGACACCAACTTCGATGGTGTGATTACTGCCGCCGACATCACCAATGTCTATGATGTTCTGCTAGGAAATTGATACTTACGCCAGATTATTTTTTGATGAAATGCTTACGCTCGCAAGGCTTTGAGTAAGCTCAGCTTTACCTCGCTTAATCGCATTCTTTCTGCGTCAGCAGGCTTTTTGACGAACTCCGTTCGCAACTTTTTGAATGAATCAAAATGTCCTCAAAAGAACCGTCCATTTGAGGACAACATAATGATAGTATGCTCAAAGTTAGTAATGAAATCTCAAAAAGCTGCATCTATCGATGTCGAAAAGCCCTTAATCAATGCACAAAGCATAATGCATAATGCACAATTTTGATGCGAAGGCGGCTCTCAAGATCTTGGAAGCCGCCTTTATAATGCAGTATTTATAGTGAGAGTCTTGACAGCGTGTGACTAATAAATAACAAAGTTAATTATATGTCAAATTTCTCACTATAAATCCTTGATAATATTAATTGCTTTTGCCCAGCATAATGTTGTAAACGGCTGTGACGTCGGCACTGGTGACAGAACCGTCTCCATCCACATCGCTGGTTTCATAATACTGATAATCACTGTCGAGCAGATAGTTATAAAGAGCTGTGATGTCGGCGCTTGTGACAACACCGTCATCATCGGCATCGCCCACGACTGGATTTTTCAGCCTTTGAGCTTTATCATAGTCACGGCCTTTATAGACGAGTTCGCCATTTTCATAAACAGCTGCGAGGCTTGCCATGGGGTTAAAACCTGTGTAGTAAGTCCTATAAGGAATGAGCAAGTCGCCAAAATCACAGTCAACACCAATGCCTTCTATGGTTTTAAATGACTCATCATCATTTCCATGGTCAATAAAATATCCTTTCCTGGTTGTTTCCCCGACCTCCACTTCGATTGATGAGGATGGATAGTAATTTGTATTGTAATCATAGGGACCATCATCACCAAAAAGAATGTATGCCTCATCAGGCAAGAACATTGGTTTGCTGAAGTCGTACAATGTTTTTGGCATCATCCACCAATAAGTATAATAGAAATCCTCGTCTTGTTCGTATGTATCAATATATACTGAAACTATCTTGTTCTCCTCTCTCACGTATGCAACAAAATATGGTTCTTGGGCATTACCCTGCTTGTCATAATCGGTGCGATAGATGTTATGGTATAATTTACCGTCAATCGTTGTAGTGCCATTGAATTCAAGGGTGTAAAGCGAATGTGTAGGCTTGGGATAATCGGCTTGACGAAATCCCACATACTCCCAAACCACTCCCTCACGCACGAGGGGCACGTAGTCATTCTCAACTGCGCTGGCGCTGGTTATCATCAGCACTCCCAGCAAGGTTAAAATCATCTTGTTCATAATCATTACTATTTTATTGGTTTATAATAAGTTAATTTTGAGTTGTCGATATGGTTATACTATACTTCGGTCGCAAATTTATAAACATTTTTTCAAATTACCCCCCCCTATTTGTTAGATTGTGTTAAAACGAATGGTGTTATTGAGATTTTGGGCTCAAAATCCAGTTCATTTGACTCAATTTGAACCGATTTGAACAAATCGCTGCGGTGGATAATCTCAAAAAGCTGCATCTATCGGTGTCGAAAAGCTGGCTTACGCCAGATTATTTATATTTTCTTTCCATAATTCAATCTGTTTTCTGCCATCCGCAAAGATAGCGGTTTTCCGTCATTTTATCTTTTTATCTTTGCCACACTGAATGCAAAGCGTAGGATAAATGCCATTTGGGCGTCGATTCTTCCTGTGCTTTTTTTGAATTTTACTGGAGTGACTTGTGGCTTACTGTAGCAAAAAGAATCTTTCATGATGATACGTGATGAGAATTGTAAACCAACGTACCACTTGTGCCTGCTCCAGCTCCACCCAACCATCGCATCAATGCCTAGGTTGTAATGGCTATTCACAAAATTGGTCTCGCCATAATCATAGATTTGCGGTTCAGGGTCAATTTCATAGTCTTGCTCATATACATTATATCTCAGACTGCGTTTCTCAAACGACAAGCCAGCGCCAAACACCCATCGACGCTTATACCAGCGGTGAATCACGCCAGCGGTAATGTTATACATCTTGAAATCATATATTGCTATTGGGTCTAACGAGCCAAAAGGATCAATATAATTGGCATGCATGCTCACGCCAACCGACCTGTTCGTCTTATACAGATACTCGGCTCCCACACCAAGATTTGTTAAAAAGAAAAACTGTTCGTCAACATCATCCCACAAGCCAAATCTTGAATAAGCACCTCCACATGGCTGATTTTCGATAAAAACGCGCACAGTACCTCTCTGCAAAGCGTCATAACCGCTGTTCTCCACTGCCACACTATCGCTCTGCGCCAGCAGCATTGCAGGAAAAGCCAGCAGCATCAAAGTCAATATGGAGAGAAACTTTTTCATATCATTTTTGTTTTAAAGATGCAAATAATTAGTATGCCCCAAAGTTAGTAATAAAATCTCAAAAAGCTGCATCTATCGATGTCAAAAAGCTTGCTTACGCCAGATTATTTATTTTTCTGCGTGAGCAACTTTTTGAACAAACACTTAGAATCGGTAGCCGATAGCAATTTGAGCATTACCATTCTTATCTTGACAATTGTCAAATATTTTAGTTAGGCCTAAGGTGTAACGACCTTGGATAAAGACATCTTTTGTAATATTATAGGTCAAACCAATGCCCACTCCAAAATCAAAACGATTAGCACCTAAGTCATGCTTTGTTTTCTTATCTTTACCATCATCTTTCCACTTCTCGGTAAATTTATCATAGACACAGATTCCTAATTGAGGCCCCAAATCAACACTTAATGATGGTGTAAAATAACACTTTAGTAATATTGGAATATTGATATAATTAATTTGTCCCGTGCGAGTTATATCAATAGGTGAATCCTTGTCTATCCAATCTACTATTTCTCTCTTAGGAGTACTATGAGTGGCAAATACCAACTCAGGCGCAATTGATATTCTATTATTAAAGCGATACTCAAAGAATGCTCCAGCTTGAAAGTTCAAAGCACTGTTATCATTTACGTTATTTCCCCAGCGATGAGTGTAATCAACACCTATCTTTGGGCCAAAAGTGAATTGTTTCTGAGCCTTAGCTATGCCAGTAGTGAATATTATGCACATAAGTGCAAAAACAATTTTTTTCATAAGCATTTTTTTAAAACGGTTGTATTTTCTGTTTGCAAAGTTACATAATCCAAATGTTAAACTCGACAAAAAAGTGCTACATTCGTAGTTCATTTCAGAAATTACAAATGACTTATAATCAATGATGTAGAAAAATAAAAGTTCATTTGGGGTTCATCGGGCTTCTCAACTGTTAAAATTCTCGGTTTTTTGCAGTAATTTTGTCCTCTACAAAACACAGAACAACATGAAAATAAACTTTACTTTTTCAAAAATTGTGTGTGCGCTGGCACTGCTTGCAATGGTGTTTTCTTCTTGCGGACGCAGCACTTACAACAGCCAGCTGGCACAAGTCGATTCGTTGCTTAGCGCCACGCAATATGAACAAGCCGACTCGCTGCTCAAGCAATGCGACCCAAACAACTATAGCTCTCAAGACCGAGCTTATCATGCCCTGCTAAGGACTCAATGCGATTACAAGAACTATATTGTTGCGACAACCGACAGCGCCATCAATTTAGCAGTTGATTATTTCGAGAAGTCGGATGACAAAGAGAAATATACCCGTTCGCTCATCTATCAAGGCTGTGCCAACGAGGAGCTTGGCAACCTCGAGAAAGCAGTGGAATGTTACCGCAAGGCAGATGATATTGCCGACAAGGATGACTTATTCAATAAAGCTTTTGCGAAGATGAGATTAGGGTTGTTGTATCAAGACCAATTATTCGGAGCAAAAAAACTTTCTGTAGAAAAATATTCAGAAGCATTTAGATTATTTGAAAAAATAGGAGACCATCATTATTCAATTATTTGCTTAACTGAATTAGGAGGTCTTTATTCTTATGAGAGTGGAAAAGAGGATAGTGCAATTTGGTATATGGACAAGGCAATTAAGTTAGCGCAAGATTATAATGAACCTTATCGTGTGTTCGATAACCTTATTAGCAAATCTCTTTATTATTTAAACACAACAAAAGAATACCAAAAATCGAAATACAATGCCCTTTTATCTCTTAAGGATAACGTAAATAATGTACCCAATCCCCATTTGATTTTAGCGAGAATATATTCTATTGAAGGTAAAAGTGATTCAGCAAGATACTATCTGGCTAGTTGCCCTCCTATAGCAGATTTAGTTGATAGTGTTTCATATTATATGTCTCTTGCTGAGTTATGCAAAGCAGAAGGTAATAATGAGGGATATTGGAAGAATGATAGGCTTGGGCATTTAATTGCAGATTCTTTGCTGAACAACAGCCATAATCAGCAGTTACGGGCCGTAGAAAAGAAATACGACACTCAGCAGGCTGAGTTGGAGAATGCGAAGTTGAGCCTGGAGTTGCGCAACACGTTGCTCACTCTTGCCGCCATTGTGATTGGTGCGCTTGCACTGCTGCTGCTGGTGCTCAGGTATCGGCATCGCTTGCGCGAGAAGGAGAATGAGTATGAACTGCTGAAAGCCGACCTCGACACATCACTGTCAAGTCTTGAGAACATGAAATCGACTGTCGCCCAACTTGAGAGCCGTCATGACAACAGCAATAACACCGAACTGAAAAACATTATTGAGGAGCAAATTGGAGCTGTGCACCAGTTGATGAAGTGGTCCTACGAACTTGACAGCGACACCTTTGTTAAGAAGTTCAACAGCCTAATGACCATGCCGAGTGGCAAAGAGCAAGAATCGTTCTGGAACAATCTGCACACTATCACCAATGAGCTGCACGACAATGTGCTCACAAGAGCGCAAGAGGCTGCAGGCGGCACACTGCGCGATGATGAACTAAACTACTTGGCACTCTACTGCTGCGGTTTCTCACGAAGCGTGATAATGACGTGCATGCACTACAAGAGCCTGGGGACCGTGAGCAACAAGAAGATCCAAATTGCCCAGAAGCTGCACGTTGATAGGTTGGAGGAATTTTTTGATCCTTTGGTTTGATTTGTTTTCGCCTGACAGGAAAGGGCAATGGCAGTGACTATGCTCTGGCGTGCGCATAGCGACTTTGTCGTGAGGTTAACTCACTTCGCCCCCTAATGGGGACGTCCAGGCCTTCGGCCTTCCTCCGCCAGGAGTGTCAAAAAAGACTCCCCCCACCTCGCATCAATAGTCGCCATGCACTGGCGTGCATGAAAATTAGAGAGCCTGCGGCTCTAAAATTATCATTGTAAAAAATTTTAGCGCGTCAGCGCCATTTCAATTTTAGCACGCAGTGCTCCAATTTTCACTCCGCCAGGAGTGGCAAAAGCGACCAATATGCAATTTCTAAATCAAATTCTAATTAAATTTTAAGTGCGTAACACGCCCTTCGAGAATCTAACGCCTCAAGCTCCGTAGTTCTTTTTAAGCGAAGCGCCCTTTTGGTGCTAACCCTTGTGCTATGTTATTGTATGCTAATATTTGCTAAATTAATATAATTTTTTGGCTGATTATGGTTGTTTGTGGCGTGCGATGGGGTGTTGTTGTTGCTAATATTACTGATTTTTACTACCTTTGCATCGCAATTCCGTGAGGAGGGGGCTCTGAAGCTTCCTCTATTTTGTTATAAATTGGGAAAGGTCTTTGGATTAATGCACAATGCTCAATGCACAATGCACAATGCTCAATGCATAATGCACAATGCTCAATGCATAATGCACAATGCTTAATGCATAATTGGGCTGCGCTATTAATGATGCATAGCATGATTGAGGTTTTCCCGCATTAAGGTAATAAAAGAATGATTGACAAGAAAGAACTCACACAGGTTATAAATGAGGCACTTGAGGGCACCAAGATGTTTCTGGTGGAAGTGAAGGTGAGCGGCGACAATGTGATTGACGTGCAGCTCGACAGCATGGAGAGCATCACCATTGATGACTGCATCGCCGTGAACGATGCCGTGCATGCGGCCTTCGACCAAGATGTGGAGGACTATGAGCTCACCGTGGGCTCCTACAGCCTCACCGAGCCCTTCAAGGTGCTGCAGCAGTACCACAAAAACCTGGGCGGCGAGGTGGAAGTGCTCACCGCCGATGGCAAGAAGCTCAAGGGCACCCTGAGCGAGGTCACCGATGAGAACTTCACAGTCACTGTGGCCACCAAGACCAAGGTAGAGGGCAAGAAGCGCCCCGAGATGGTTGACGTGCCTCACACCTTTAAATATGACGAGATAAAATACACTAAAAATATATTACAGTTTTAAAGAATTATGGCTAAGAAAGTAGAAACGGTCGATATGGCCGACCAGTTTGCGGAGTTTAAAGAATTGAAAAACATCGACAAGACCACGATGATCAGCGTCTTGGAGGAATCGTTCCGCAGCGTGATTGCCAAGATGTTTGGCAGTGACGAGAATTTCGACGTTATCATGAACCCCGACAAGGGCGACTGCGAGATTTACCAGAACCTCGAAGTGGTGCCCGATGGAGAGGTGGAGAACCCTAACCAGCAAATTGGCCTGACCGACGCCCGCAACGATGAGGAGAGCCCCGACCCCGACTGCGAGATTGGCGAGGAGCACACCCGCAAGATCGACTTCGCCAAGTTTGGACGCCGCGCCATCTTGAACCTGCGCCAGACCCTTGCCAGCAAGATTCTTGACCTGCAGAAGGATGCTATCTACAACAAGTTTAAGGACTTGGAAGGCGAGCTGGTGAGCGGCGAGGTGTATCAGACGTGGAAGCGCGAGGTGCTTTTGCTCGATGACGACAAGAACGAGCTCATCTTGCCCAAGGACCAGCAGATTCCCACCGACATCTACCACAAGGGCGACACCGTGCGTGCCGTCATCTACAAGGTTGACAATCAGAACAACAACCCCAAGGTTATTGTCTCTCGCACTAGCGACCTTTTCTTGCGCCGACTCTTTGAGCTCGAAGTTCCAGAAATTCACGATGGTCTCATCGTGATACGTGCCGTGGCCCGCAAGCCTGGCGAGCGCGCCAAGATTGCCGTGGAGAGCTACGACGACCGCATCGACCCCGTGGGCGCTTGCGTGGGCGTGAAGGGCTCTCGCATTCATGGCATCGTGCGTGAGCTGCGCAACGAGAACATCGATGTGATAAACTACACCCCCGACCCCGTGCTCTTCATTCAGCGCGCTCTTAGCCCAGCTAAGATTACCACTATCCGCATCGACGAGGAGACCAAGCACGCCGAGGTGTTCTTGCGTCCCGAGGAGGTGTCGCTGGCCATTGGTCGTGGTGGCTTGAACATCAAGCTGGCCTCGATGCTCTCGGGCTACACCATTGATGTGTATCGCGACCTCGACAATGATGAGGACGACGTCTATCTCGATGGCTTCAACGACGAGATCGACCAGTGGGTTATCGACGCCTTAAAGTCGATAGGCTGCGCTACTGCCAAGGCCGTTCTCAACACCCCGCGTCAGGATCTTATCGACAAGGCCGACCTTGAGGAAGACACCGTTGATGAGGTACTTGAGATTCTCAGAGCAGAGTTTGAGGACTAGTTCACAGTAATATAGTTCACCCAAGAACTTGTAACTGACAATTAGCAACTCACAACTGAAAAAATTACACAAAAAAACTTCTATAACTCGTTATCCAATATCTATGCGTGTAAAATTAAGTAAGATTATCAAAGATTTGAACGTTGGGCTACAGACCGTGCAAGACTTCTTTGAAAAGAAGAAGATTGACATAGAGGTGACGCCCAACACCAAGGTTGATGAAGACGTGCTCGACATCCTCATCAAGGAATTCAAGCCCGACATGGAGCAGAAGCTCAAGTCGGAGTACCTGACTAATGCCCGTCAAAAGGCAAAACCCGCCGAGGAGCCCGAGGCACCCAAGCAGCCCGAGGAAATCAAGACACAGATTGTCAAGCCCAAAGTGATAGGGAAAATCAACCTTGACGAGGCCGGCAAGCCAGCGCCAAAGAAAGAGGTGAAGAAAGAAGAGACCCCTGAGAGCGCCAGCAAGCAGGAGGCTGCCGAGGTAAAAGACGAGCCCAAGGCCGAAGTTAAGGTAGAGCCTGAAACCGAGGCTAAGGTGGAGCCTAAAGACGAGCCTAAAGCCGAGGCTAAGGTAGAGCCCATAGCAGAGCCCAAGGCCGAGCAGCCAGCTGCTGCCGAGGAGCCTGAGCCAGCAGCAACGGCGCCCGTTGAGGCTGCTGCCCCTGTGGCTGCGCCAGCTACTCCAGCTACTCCAGCTGCTGTAGAACCCGAGGCTCCCAAAGAGGAGATTTTCACTACGCGCATCCCTGAGCTCAAGGCAAGCATCAACGTGGTGGGCAAGATCGACCTCTCGGCCATCAACCAATCTACCCGACCCAAGAAGAAGAGCAAGGAGGAGCGCAAGCAAGAGCGCATCGCCAAGGAGAAGGCACGCCTGGGCGAGGACGGCGTCAGGAAGAAGCGCCGCCGCATAGGAAAAGAAAAAGTAGATATCGAGAAAGCGGCACAGCAAATCAACAATGCCAGCGGCAAGACGGCTAAGAATAAGGATAACGAGAGCCAGTCGAGCAAGAAGAAAGACAAGAAGGCAAAACGCCCGCTGCGCCCGCAAATCAACGAGGAGGACGTGCAGCGCCAGGTGAAAGAGACACTGGCGCGTCTCACCACCAAGAAGCAGAACATGGGTGCCAAGTGGCGTCGCGAGAAGCGCGAGGCAGTGCGCGAGGAGGAGAGCAAGGAGGCAGCATTGCAAGCCGCCGAGAAGAAGATTCTCAAGCTCACCGAGTTTGTTACTGCCAACGACCTCGCCATGATGATGAACGTGCCCATCAACAAGGTGATAGGCACCTGCATGAGCCTGGGAGTAATGGTATCTATCAACCAGCGCCTCGATGCCGAGACCATCAATATCGTGGCCGAGGAGTTTGGCTTCAAGACCGAATATGAGAGTGCCGACGTGGTGGAGGCTATCCACGAGGAAGAAGACAATCCCGAAGACCTGCAGCAGCGTCCGCCAGTGGTTACCGTGATGGGTCACGTGGACCACGGCAAGACGTCGTTGCTCGACTACATTCGCAAGAGTAACGTGATTGCCGGCGAGGCGGGAGGTATCACACAGCACATTGGCGCCTATAATGTGAAGCTGCCCAATGGCCGCCGCATCACCTTCCTCGATACCCCAGGTCACGAGGCGTTCACCGCCATGCGTGCCCGTGGTGCCAAGGTCACCGATATCGTTATCGTGATTGTTGCTGCCGACGACAACGTGATGCCCCAAACCAAGGAGGCTCTCAACCATGCTTCGGCAGCTGGTGTGCCCATCGTCTTTGCTATCAACAAGATTGACAAGGATGGCGCTAACCCCGAGAAGATTAAAGAAGAACTTGCCAACCTCAACTACCTCGTGGAGGAATGGGGTGGCAAGTATCAGAGCCAGGACATCTCGGCCAAGAAGGGCATTGGCGTGGAGGAACTCATGGAGAAGGTGCTCCTCGAGGCCGACATGCTCGACCTAAAGGCCAACCCTAACCGCAAGGCCACAGGCTCAATCATTGAGTCGTCGCTCGACAAGGGACGTGGCTACATCGCCACCGTGCTCGTAGATAACGGAACGCTCAAGGTGGGCGACATAGTGCTTGCCGGCACTCATTATGGCAAGGTGAAGGCGATGTTCAACGAGCGCAACCAGCGCATCAAGGAGGCGGGACCATCGTCGCCAGCCCTGATTTTGGGCCTCAACGGTGCGCCCACTGCTGGCGACAAGTTCAACGTGATGGACACCGACCAGGAGGCTCGTCAAATCGCTAACCGCCGCGAGCAGTTGCAGCGTGAGCAAGTGCAGCGCACTCAGCACCGCCGCACCCTCGAGGACATTGGCCGCCTGCGTGCCCTGGGTGAGTTCCACGAGCTCAACATCATCGTCAAGGGTGATGTGGATGGCTCTATCGAGGCGTTGAGCGACTCGCTCATCAAGCTCTCTACCCCCGAGGTGCAAGTCAATGTCATTCACAAGGCAGTGGGAGCCATCAGCGAGAGCGATGTTACTCTGGCGGCAGCCAGCGATGCCTATATCATTGGCTTCCAGGTGCGTCCTAGTGCCGACGCTAAGCGCTTGGCAGCGCAGGAGGGTGTAGATATACGCATCTATTCCATCATCTACGATGCCATCGAGGAGATTAAGAGCGCCATGGAGGGCATGCTTTCTCCCGAGATTAAGGAAGAGGTCATTGGCAATGCCGAGATTAAGGAGGTTTACCACATCAGCAAGGTGGGAACCATCGCTGGCGCTATGGTCAAGGACGGCAAGCTCAAGCGTGGCTGCAAGGTGCGCGTGATACGCGACGGCATTGTGCGCCACACAGGCACACTGGCATCGCTCAAGCGCTTCAAGGACGATGCTAAGGAGGTGGCTAGTGGCTATGAGTGCGGTTTCAGCATCCAGAGCTACAACGACCTCGTGGTGGGCGACATCGTTGAGGCCTTCGAGGAAATCGAGGTGCAGAAGACACTGTAAAATAAGTGTTAAGGGTTAAATGTAAAGTGTTAAGTATTTTCAGGGAAACCTCTAAATGCTTAACACTTTTACTTTTCACTTAATTCGACCCTTAACCCTTAACAGACAACCCTACTCGGCTCATAACGGACAAGACGGGTATCGTCCCCCACACACGGACAAGGCACGCCTTGTCCCTACTTAACCCTTCACACTTAACACTTAACACTTAAGAATGCTTTATTATCTCAACATAGGATCCAACCTGGGCGACCGTGAGGGCAACCTCTGGGCTGCCGACTTGCGGC
Organism: uncultured Prevotellaceae bacterium; assembly: GCA_900318255.1. GTDB lineage: Bacteria > Bacteroidota > Bacteroidia > Bacteroidales > Muribaculaceae > Sodaliphilus. The sequence continues at coordinate 249,253 of ONJX01000001.1, forward strand.
TCTCGCTCGACTTGGGACTGGTGACGGCGCGCTCGAGCATCGTCGAGAGTGAGCCCTGGGGCTTTGACAGCGACAACGGCTTCCTCAACATGGGTATTGCCGTGGAGAGCCGCTTCTCGCCCATCGAGGCACTTAACATCATCCACGACATTGAGCACGAGCTCAACCAGGGTCAAAGCCACCGCGACAGTGACGGCAACTATGTGGACCGCCTCGTTGACATCGACATCATGGCAATCGACGACCTCGTGATAGACCTGCCCAGCCTGCAGGTGCCTCATCGCCACCTGCCCAGCCGCGACTTCTTCCTCAAGCCCATGGCAGAGCTCGCCCCCGAGTGGCGACACCCGGTGCTCCACCTCACCGCCAGGCAGATGCTGGAGCGGGAGTGTGAACACAATGGTTAATGTAAAAAAATATGTATTTTAGTCGTTGTATCAACTTTTTTCACTAAGTTTGCAAACTATTTTACACTATTACCTGTTGGCGGAATTAATTTATTAATAAATTGATAGAGAAAAAGTTGCACATATCGTTGATTTTTAGTAATTTAGCGGTGAATTTAAAAACAACCA
>ONJX01000041.1 GCA_900318255.1 uncultured Prevotellaceae bacterium
CGGCGGTGCTTCCGCATCGCTGCGTGCAAATTTAGTGATTTTCTATAAAAAATGACCCATCTTTCGCCTTCAAAAACTTTTTTAAATGAAATTGCCGTGTGGTTTTGTGATAAAAAAAACAGTATTTTGTTGTGAAAATAAAACTTTTTGCATAATTTTGTCGCTTGGTTTTGTAAATTTTCAGTTTTCGTCCAAGAGGAGGTTTTTTACTTGGCGAATTGTTTGTAACCATAAAAACAAAAATGAAAAATAGTACAATAAGTCGTAAATACCTTTAAACGAAAGTGTTAGAAAAGAAAAACGAGAAAATCAATATAATTGTTAAACTAATTTTCAAAACTTATGAGATTTAAACTACTTTTATTTACCCTGCTCTGCTCCCTGGCGGCACTCCTGCCCGCCAAAGCAGAGACGCTGACCGTGTATGACGGAACGGCAACAAACCAATATGTTCCCATTTACGGCTATTATTGTGATGCCTATCTGAAATGTGAGTTTGTCATTCCTGCTGAAGAACTTGAGGCAATGACTGGTGGAACAATTTCAGGCTTAACTTGGTACTTGAGTTCCCCAGCAAGTGACAGTTGGGGTAATGCTAATTTTCAGGTTTTCATCAAGGAAGTGGGTTCTGTTTCTATTTCTGCTTTCAGTGGCACAAGTGGTGCTACGATGGTTTACGAGGGTTCGCTTAATGGCACACAGTCAACGATGACCATTAATTTCACCAGTCCATATTCTTATGGTGGTGGCAATTTGCTTGTCGGGGTTTATAATACTGTGAAAGGGTCATACAAGTCTTCAACATTCTATGGTCAGACCGTGTCTGGCGCTTGTGTTCAAGGTTATAACGCCTCTTCGCTTTCAAACGTGACTGCCACACAGCGAAACTTTATTCCTAAGACCACGTTTACCTATGAACCAGCTACAGCATATCCCAAACCCACCAATGTGGCTGTTGACAATATCACTGCACGTAGTGCCAAGGTCACATGGGATGGTGATGCAAATGCTTTAAGTTATAACGTGCGTTATCGCGAGGTTGGTGGCATGGTTAATACATTCTTCGATGACTTCGAGAGTGGACTTAACGATTGGACTATCTATACCGACGGTGAATCTCCTAACACCAATGGTTGGTATCAATACAATCCAAGTGGTCTGGAATTTGAAGCTGTTAGTGGAAACTATGTGGCTAGTGCTTGGAGTTGGGCCAGCACAGCTTATGATGCCGACAACTGGCTGATTACACCCCAGGTGACTTTCGACAAAAAGCTTAAATTCTGGGTGCGCACAAACTCTGGATACCCCGATGAATACGCTGTGTTGCTCTCCACAACTGGCAATGCCGAAAGTGACTTCACCGTCACTCTTCAGGCCATGGCAACAGCTCCCGCAATTGCCGATTGGACTCAAATTACCATTGACTTGAGTGCATACGAAAACCAGACCGGCTATATCGCTTTCCATCATGTAAGCAATGACTGTAATTACCTCCTTATTGATGATGTCTCCATCGGTCACGAAACAACTACTGGTGAATGGGAGACTATTCCGAATGCCACTAGTCCTCAAGATATCACTGGTTTGAACCCAAGTACCGAATATGAGGTACAAGTACAAGCAGTTTATGCAGATGATAGCTCCGACTGGACCAATTCGGTACACTTCACCACACTGAGTGCTGGTGCAATGCCAACCGACCTGGCAGTCTCTGACGTGACAGCCTACACCGCAAAGGCTACATGGAATGGCTCACAAGACAGCTACAACCTGCGCTACCGCAAAATCACCTTTTTCGAGAGCTTTGAAACATTCCCCGGCAACTGGACTATTATCGATAGTGATGGTGACGGTTACACCTGGAGTCAAACAGACCTTACTACTCAATTCAGCAGTTCTTATACAGCTGTTGAAGGCAACAATGTAGTAATGTCAAGAAGTTGGATTAACAGTACTGTTGGTGCTGTGAACCCCGACCAGTGGCTTATCAGTCCACAGGTTGAGCTTGGAGGCATGCTCAAGTATTTTGTAATGGATGAGCTTAATTATCCTGAGACTTATCGCATCTATGTATCCACTACTGGTACTGACATTTCAGATTTCGAGCCTCTCACCGATGACCTTCTCACTCCAAACACCAACAAATGGACAGAGCGCACCGTCGATTTGAGTGCCTACAATGGTGTGCAAGGCTATATCGCATTCCGCCATTACAACTGCTACGACCAGAGCTTCATGTTCATTGATGCTGTGTCGATTGGTGACAACTGGACAACAGTCAATAACGTCACATCTCCCAAGACTATCACTGGGCTTGCTGCTGAAAGCGACTATGAGATAGAAGTTCAAGGTATCTATGACAACAACACTACCGACTGGACACTTCCTGTTTACTTCACCACCCTCGAGGCACAGGCCGAGGAGGCTACTCTTGCCGAGATTTGCCAGAATGGTGTGATAACCGAAGGTCAGAACGAGTACGTCATAGCCGACAAACTCATTGCAGTCTATGCCGATGCCGACAATGGCTTGCTGTGGTGCAAGGATCAGGACACGTCGATTATCGCTACCGAGATTGCCGCTGGTCAAATCGACTTTATGAACGACGAAACCCTCACCGGCACTACCGGTCAGAACGGTCGTGCTTGGGATCAGAGCAACTGGGTAGTGCTTAAGTTCCCCAAAAGTGATCAGGAGAACGGCGTTGCCGCCTTGCTCAATGACGCAGTAGAGGGTAACAAGGTTATTGCTGCCAAGACAGTCACTGGCCGCTACATCGATGATGCAAACTACACCATCGAGGTTCAGCCTGTGAACGGAGCTTACACGCTCACCTTTGATGGCTCTGCCAGCTATGTGAAGAACGTGTATTGCGTGGCAAACTTCCTGGAGAGCAACACCAACTATGGCAGCAACACTGGTGCTGAGGGCGTGCATGGCGACCACTACTTCTTTATGAATCCTAAGATTCAGGAGATTTGCCACATCACCTACGCTATGTGGGATGGCGAGATGTTCACCACCCCCAGCAACACCGAGATACCTGGTGCCTTCACCGTGGGTTGGGGCTTCAACACCACCGGTGGCATGGCTCCTGAGTTGGTAGTTGGCACTAGCTATGAGTTTGACGCTATCGTTGCCCATCCAGCAACTAGGGGCGGCATGCTCCGTGGCGAGGGCACTCCAAGCGACAACTACGTGGTTTATCCCACTAACCTCACTGGCAGCAGCAACATCATCACCGCTATCAACGGCATCTACATGGATGGCAGCCGTGAGGTGGTTGGCATTGAGTATGTCAACAGCCTGGGCCAGGTGGGCAAGCGTCCGTTCAGCGGCGTGAACATCGTGGTGACTCGCTACAGCGACGGCACCACCACCACAGACAAGAAGGTGTTTAAGTAATGTTTCGTTTATGGTTTATGGTTTATCGTTTATGGAAAATAGGCGATAGGCCATAAGGCACAACAATCTCTAATAGAAAGGGTCGCTCATATTAATGGGGCGACCTTTATTTTGCACTTTGCTCAGGGTCAAGTCTTCGACTTGCCGAAGCGCGGAAAATGCAATTTAGCGAGAGAAAATGTAGGGACAAGGCGTGCCTTGTCCGCACTCAAGGCCTTACGAGCGTGAGCGGCATTGTGTGGCAAGTGATGTGTGTGATGCTGCACGTGGGTAGATGTGCAGTTGTTAAGATGCACCACTACTGCACATCTTCGACGTGCAGCTATGAGGCATCAGCATACACACAGTGCGCCCCAGCTCTCCGAGCTGGAACGCACAATGTGTTTCGCATATCGCCAAGTCTTCGACTTGCCTAGCCGCCAGGCGGCGATAATCTCGAAAAGCTGCACCCTCGGTGACAAAAAGCCTCACTCAGCCTGTGACTTGGAAGAACGAGAAGTGTACTTTGCCATACACTCGCTGCTGGGTGAACTGTGGCAGGTGGCTGAAGTCGTTGGCCCGCGGGTGCTCCACGATGACCAGGGTGCCAGGCTGCACCATGTGGCTGGCGAGGATGAGCTCAGGGAGCTGTGGCAGCTGAGGCAGGTCGTAGGGCGGGTCGGCGAAGATGAGGTCGAACTTGCGGGAGCACGAGGCTATGAAGCGGAACACGTCGCCCTTCACCTGAATCAAGTTCTCCTCGTGGAGCAGGGTCTTGACCTTGCTGATGAAATTGTATTGCGTGGCGGCCTTCTCCACGCTGGTGACGCTGGCACAGCCGCGCGAGAGGAGCTCGAAGGCGATGGCACCAGTGCCCGAGAAGAGGTCGAGCGCCGTCATGCCCTCGAAATCGACGAGGTTGTTGAGCACGTTAAAAAGGTTCTCGCGCGCCATGTCGGTAGTGGGGCGCGCGGTGATGTTGGTGGGCACGTCGAAACGCCGCCGCCCATATTTTCCGCTGATGATTCGCATGAGTCTTAAAGTTTTGTCGCTTCGCCTTTGGCTCGCTGGTTGTGTCGCTTCGCTGCGCTCGCTGGTGCTGTGGCTCGCCCGTGGCTCGCTGGTTTTGTCGCTTCGCTGCGCTCGCTGGTGTTGGCGCTTCGCTGCGCTCGCTGGTTTTGTCGCTCGCCTGTGGCTCGCTGGTGTTGTCGCTCGCCTGTGGCTCGCTGGTGTTGTCTAGATTATCTAGAAAATCTAGAAAATCTAGAAATTCTAGAACCACTAACCACTAATCTCTAACCACTAATCACTAATCACTAATCACTAATCACTAATCTCTAATCACTAATCACTAACCACTAACCACTAATCACTAACCTCTAACCTTCAAGTTTCTAGAAACTTGAATAAAAGGCGGTGGCGATGATGCTAAATGGCATGGTCATTGCCTCCTTGCCTAGTGTAAGGGCCTGTGGCGGGAACACTTCGGGCATGACGTGGGCTATGCGCTCTCGCAGCTGCTCGGTGAGCGTGGCGCGCAGGTGGTTGTCGCCGGTGAGCAGCACCTTGTCGGAACGAGGGTCGAAGTGGCACTCCTTGAATGCCGCCAGGGCGAAGTATAGCACGTCGTCGAGCGAGCGGTAGGGGTAGGAGTTGGCCAGCTGCAGCTTGCCACCGCGTGTGGCCACGATGTGGGCCACGTTGTCATTTATATTAATGTGTAGGCAGCCGTTGTCGTCGGCGTAGGCTTCGGCACAGTAAGCGATGAGTGGTGCCAGGTGGTGCAGCAGCTCGGGGTTGCCAAAGGTGCGCTGGAGGAAAGCCATCACGCCCTGTGGCACGTCGCAGGCTATGGCGGCATCGGTGTTCTTCACCAGGCATGTCATCAGTTCGCCGTCGAGACTGGAGAAAGACGCCTGGAACACCTGGCTTGCCGCTGGCACAAGTTCGGCGGGCATCACCACAAAGTGCTGAGCATGTAGCGCGATGGTGGTGTCGTGGTAGTCGTCGAGCAGTAGGGGAGTGTCATAGACCACATTCTCTAGCTCCTGCTTCATGCCGGTGCCGGCGTTGTCAAAGTCTATCGTCGCCATGACGGGCTTGATGCCGCTGCCATGAGCGAGATAGGTGAGGCTGCCGCTGTCGATGTCGATGGCCAGCGACGGCTGTTGCGTGATATTTTGCGTAGAGTCCAAGAGAGTTAATAGTTAATAGTTCACAGTTAAGAGTTCTCTAGAGATTCTAGATTATCTATGATGTCTAGTCTCATCACTGTCTTCCATAAACGATAAACCATAAACGATAAACGAAGCACCGCTTAGAGATTAGGAGTGGAGACCACTACCAGTGCTGCGGCGTTGTTGTAGATGGCTGGAATGACAAAGGTGATGCCCTCGCAGGAGTAGGTAGAGCCGGCGGTGATGACTTGGTTGCGCAAGTACTTGTAACGCTGTGTGTAGCCCTGCGACACTGTTGAGGACCTGCCGCCAATGCCCAGGATGTAGCCGCCGTTGGTGAAGAAGCCGCATTCGCCGTTAAAAGCACGAGCGTCATATTTGCTGGCTGCCACGCGCACGACGCCGCCGGTGATGGTGATGGCACCGTCGGCCTTCACGCCGCCGGCTTTGGTGTCGAGCAGCGAAGAGTACTCATACACGTCGCCCGTGGTGACGGCAGTAAACGTGCCGCCGCTGATGTTGACGCTGCCATCGCTGTTCAGGCCCTTGCCCCCCAAGCCGGTGCTGGTGAGGTAGATGGTGCCGTCGCTCATGTTGAAGGTGCTGTCGCACTTGATGGCTGCGCAGCTGCTGAGGTCGGTCTTGTCGGGGTCATACACCGCGTTGCCGCTGGTGGAGGCAGTGATAGAGCCACCGGCTATGGTCATTATCGACTCGCACTTGATGCCTTTCACGGCATTGCCCGTGGTGGTGATGCTGAGGGTACCGTCGTTGATGATAAACTCGCCGTTCTTGCTGTCGGTGACGTCTTTAGTGCATCCCACGTCGATGCCGTCGCCGCCGGTGGTGCTGATGGTCACAGTGCCGCCGTCCATCTGGAAGTATTGGTTGATGTGCAAGCCGTCGCTCACCGAGTTGGTCACGACGATGTTGCCGCTGGTGATGCGCGTGTATTCGTCGCTGAAGTAGGCATGCTTGCTGTTGCCCGTGAGGGTAAGAGTTCCCGTGCCAGCAATCACGGCATGGCCGTTGATGAAGCAGCAGGCCTTCTGAGCTCCGCCGGTGGCGTCGGTGAGGGTGTTGTTGCCGTTGAGGGTGATGTCGATGCGCTTGCCGTTGTCGATGTTGATGGCTGCGCTGTCGGGGTTGTGGATGCTCAGGTCGGTGAGGTTCACATAGCACTTATAGTCGCCATCCATGTAGAACGAGCCGTTGCCAGTGGTGCCGCTCAGGTTGTAGATTACAGAGTCTTGCAGCGAGGGGTTGGCCACAATGTTGACGTGTGCGCCATTGACGGCTACCGTCATCTGGTCCTCGATATTCTTAGCTACGGTGACAGTGGCGCTGTTGCCGTCATACACCACGTTGACCGTGAAATCGGGCAGACCCGGGTCGGGGTCTGCGCTGTTCAGCAGGGCGTCATATACTGTAGTCACGTCGGCTGCGGTGATGATGCCGTCGCCGTTTTGGTCGCCATTGACGAGATGGCTGCTGTCGTTGTTGAGCAGGAAGTCATAGAGTGCCGTCACGTCGGCGGCAGTTACCGTTCCATCGCCGTTCACATCGCCAGTGAGCGCACTGGCGTTATATCCTATCGCTGCCACAAGTGCGAGCAGCGCGGTGATAAAAAGCTTATTCATATTCTTGTAGTTGTTGATTATTGCGCAAAAGTAAAGATTTTTAATTAATTGTGCAAGAGAATAAAAGAAGGAACGAAATTTTTTGGCCGAATTATTATGTAAATTGCCACTATCGCTCAGCGAAACCTATGCGAGCAGAGCAGCCCTTCGCGGCAGGTTTTACAGGCGATTAAAAACGATAAGCTCTATCCACTTTTAAAAAACGGCGAATTATGCGAATTAAACTAATTTTTTGCCTTGTTCATTTTTGGGACGATAGGCTCAAAATGTGAACCTTTTACAGTGGACTCAGAGAAAAATGAAACAACGGGGTCTGACCCCATTGTTTCATTTTGTGAGGCTGATTTCAGACGGAGGCTGACCTCTGAGTGCCTCCTTTGGCACTTGTGGAGCGAGCGATAGCGAGCGTAACAAGTGTCAATGGGGGTACATGATAACTGCAAACTTGTCGCCGGCGGCGACCCCCCCTCTTGTTATTTTAGACAACAATGGATTTTGATAGTGTTTTTGTCGTCTGGCATTTTTTCAGGCGACTATATGCTACAAAAACGATGGTATTTTTTCATGACTTGTTGCTATAATCTGCCACGAAGCCTAAATTTTACCCCTTCGTGGCAATTTATCCCCATATAATCTGCCACGAAGCCTAAATTTACACCCTTCGTGGCAATTTATCCCCTTATAATTTGCCACGAACTATTTTTTTTGTATCTTTGTGGCAAAATATAGAATATATGAAAGATTTAATAATTGGTCGTAAGGCCGAGAAAGAGCTCCTGCGAGATATATATTACTCAAGTAAGAGTGAGTTTGTGGCTGTGTGTGGGCGCCGCCGTGTAGGAAAAACCTTCCTTATCAGGGAGTATTATGAAGATGTGTTGGTATTTCAAACTGCTGGCCTTGCCAAGCAGCCCATGAGGCAGCAAATCAAGTCGTTTTATGTTGATTTGCTCGACCAGGGCTTGATGGTGCATGGTGAGTCAGAGCCAAAGGATTGGATTGAAGTATTCATGCTTCTGCGCCAAGTCATTAAACAGAGCGACAAGAAACGCAAAGTGATCTTACTTGATGAGTTGCCGTGGATGGATACCCCTAAGTCGGGGTTTGTAGCGGCATTGGAGCATTTTTGGAATTCATGGGCAAGCGTTCGGCATGATATAGTGCTGGTGGTGTGTGGTTCGGCTACGTCGTGGATGATGAACAAACTCATCAATAATCATGGTGGGCTATATAATCGCATCACACGTCGCATCTTTCTTGAGCCGTTCACGCTCAAAGAGACCGAGATGTTTCTGCAAAGTCGTGGTTTCACCCTCTCGCGGTATGAGATTGCCGTGTGCTACATGATAATGGGTGGCATACCTTTCTACCTGGAGCTGCTGGAGCGAAATTTGAGTCTGGCACAAAACATTGACTCTTTATTTTTCAGGAATAACGGGCAGTTGTCTAGGGAATTTGCTAATCTTTATGCTGCATTGTTTGTCGATTCGAGCAACTATGTGAAGGTAGTAGAAGTGCTCAGCCAAAAGCACACTGGCATGACGCGCTCCGAGATTATAAAGGCTACAGGGTTGGCATCGGGCAGCAAACTGACAATTATTCTTCAAAACTTGGAGTCATGCGGCTTTATTAGGCAATATAGCCTCTTTGGTGAGCCACGTCAAAGCACTTTATATCAACTAGTGGATTTCTTTACACTCTTCTATTTCAGATTTCTTGTTAATAAAGCCCCTGGCAACTGGGAAGCCATGCAAGGTAAGGCGCAGTTCTACACATGGGCAGGTCTCACTTTTGAATTGCTGGTATTGCAGCACATAGATGCAATAAAGCGCTCGTTAGGGATTAGTGGTGTTGAGACGCGCATTAGCACTTGGCGGTGTGTGGGCGGTGAACGAGGAGCGCAAATTGACTTGCTGATTGACCGTCAAGATAACACAATTAACATTTGTGAGGCAAAGTTTTCTGTTGATACATTTTATATATCAAAGGATTATGAGGCTAACCTTCGCAACAAGTTGCGGCAGTTCATTGAGCGCACAAAGATGAAGAAGTCGATACAGCTTACTTTAGTTACTACTTACGGTTTGGAGAGAAACACTCATTCGGGCGTGATTCAGAAGTTGATTACTCTCGACGATTTGTTTGCTTAATCGCTGAATAGATACTTTAAGGCAGGTGTCAGTTGAATTTGTTGAAATTATGCTTTTTTAAGGATTAGGGACATAATTTATGGAGTTATTGTTATATCTTTGCCAGTCGAAAGATAATATTTATTAAAAACTACTATATAAGATGGCAAAAAAACTAACAATCTTCATTCTTGCGCTTGTGCTGGTGCTGCCTGCCTTGAAGGCCGAGGAGCAGAAGCGCGAGATGCGTGCGGCGTGGCTTGCCACAGTCTCTAACATCGACTGGCCCAGCGAGCGCGGCACTGGCGCTGCGGTGATAGCCCGCCAAAAACAGACCCTGATTGACTATCTCGATGGCTTTGCCCGCACCAACATGAATGCCGTGTGCATACAGGTGCGCTCGATGTGCGACGCCATGTACCAGTCGAGCTATGAGCCCTGGTCGAGCTACCTGACCGGCACCCGCGGCACCAACCCCGGATGGGATCCACTGGCGTTTGCCGTGGAGGAATGTCACAAGCGCGGCATCGAGTGCCATGCCTGGGTGAACCCCTATCGCTATGCCAACGGCGGCCCCGGCACTTGGAACACCGCCCAGGACCAGGCTTTGCAGAACTCGGGCATGCTGCTGACCTACACTAACGGCAGCGGCACCACCACCACCGTGCTCAACCCCGGCTTGCCCGCCTCGCGCGAGCGCATCGTGAACGTGTGCCGCGAGATGATTGAGAACTACGACATCGACGGCCTCATCTTCGACGACTACTTCTATCCCAGCGGCATCCCCACCAACAGCACCGCTGCCGACTACCAGCTGTGGCGCGATAGCGGCACCACGCTCACCTTTGCCAACTGGCGCCGTGCGCAGGTCAACCAGATGGTTGCCGACGTGTATAACATGGTGCAGGCGGTGAAGCCACAGGTGCGTTTTGCCATAGGCCCTGCCGGAGTGGCCGGTACAGCCTCGACCAGCGCCTCGCAGCATGGCGTGAACCCTTGCCCCACGGGAAGCGACTGGCAGTACTCGTCGCTCTTCAGCGACCCGCTGGCATGGCTCGAGGAAGGCACTATCGACTACATCTCGCCACAGCTCTACTGGAAGCGCAACCACTCCACCAACCCCTTTGGTCCCCTGACCCAGTGGTGGAGCTATGTGGCTAAGCACTTCAACCGCCACCACTATGCCAGCCAGAACATTTACTTCATGGATAACGATGGCAACACCACCACCAGCTGGCAGGAGATAGCGGCACAGGTGCAGCTCAGCCGCCAATACACCGAGAACAACGCCCCAGGCGTGAACTTCTACTCCTCGCGCTACATCAACGGCCCGCGCATGACGGGACTGGGCAACTACCTGGTGCAGACCATCTTTCCCAAGAAAGCCCTGCCGCCAGCTCTCGAGTGGAAACCCAAGGACAACCTCTCCACTCCCCAGAACCTCACCCTCAATGGCAGCACCCTGTCGTGGGACTTGGTGGATGGCGACCTGGTGAAATATGCCATCTATGCCATTCCCACCAGCGTGGATGTGAGCACCATCACGAGCGAGCAGTTTGAGGGCATCAAGAGCGACTACTTGGTGGCAGTGACCTACAACACCAGCGTGACTCTGGCCAGTGAGTACGTGACCGGTCACTGGTATGCCGTCACGAGTGTGGATGGCTACAACTATGAATATGCTCCCGCCTATCTCAACTCCCCTGCCGGCGAAGCCCAGCAGGTGACGCTGCTCTCGCCCGTGGGCGACGCTGTGGCGCAGTGGTCGCAGGAGTTCAGCTGGACTGCCGTGCCTGGCGCCACCTTCAAGATTGAGGTTGCCAGCGACAATAGTTTCAACAATGTGTTGATTACACAAAGTGGCATTGCTACTAACCATGTCACCCTCGACCTTAGCGCCTTTGCCTCTGCCACCCGCTACTACTGGCGCGTGACCACGGTGGAGACTGGCAAGTTTGACAAGCTCAGCGACGTGGCGTCGTTCATCACTGCGCAGCGCGACCTCGCCCCACAGGCCACACTCCTCTATCCCGAGAATGGCGCCGAGATTGACGACAACTTCAAGTTTGTAGTAGCCGATGTGGGAGCTGCCACCTATACGCTCGAGGTGGCCAGCGACGCGGCGTTTGCCAACGTGGTGCAAACTGGCACCTACCTTCAGAGCGAGAACGGTAACCTCACCCTGCAATGCGTGATTGCGTTGCTGGGCGAGGGCACCTACTACTGGCGCGTGAGCACCACTGCCGCTGGCTGCGACCCCAACGTGAGCGAGACCCGCACGTTCACCATCACCGCCATCACCACCGGTGCCACCGAGCCAGGATATGTGCGCAAAATCGATGTTGACAATGCCACCTACGCCACCACCGCGGGCCTGTCGATCACTAACAACTGGCTGCGCTCGGTCAAGAGCAACTATGACAACTTTGAGCAAGAAAATTACGGTTCGTTCAACCGCTCGTTTGCCGTGCTGGGCGACAGGGTGTATGTGACTGGTCGCAGCAAGAACGCCGCCAATGCCGACTGCTACCTGTGTGTGTATAATGCCAGGACTGGCGAGTGGCTGCGCGACCTGGAGCTGCCCGCCGAGGTGCAAGGCGACTACTTCCCTTGCAACAACGTGCTCGTTGATGATGGTGGCAACCTGCTCATCAGCAATATGTTGCTAAAAATCAGTAACACGCCGCTCGTGATCTATAGCGTGAACCCCGAGACAGGCGCTGTGGTGCATCGCGCCACGCTATCGACAAGTGAGTCAACAGGCCGCATCGACCACATCGACGTGCTGGGCGACGTGACCACAGGCAACTTCGAGGTGTTTGCCGCGCTCTCACGCAGCAATGAGATTATACGCTGGACTATGACCAATGGCGCGCTCTCGGCAACCAGTGTGGTGAACGTGGCAGCCATGTTTCCTGCCGATGCTGCCAACTTTGGCACCTCGCCACGCATCAAGGCTCTTGACAGCGACCGCGTGATAGTGCATGGCTCGGGCATTGAGCCCACAATCTACAGCCTTGTCACTGGCGCAATTCTCGACAGCTTTGCCAGCAATGTGGCATTGATGAGTGAGAGTGCCGGCAACGACGGCATCGACACGTTTGAGCTTGGCGGCAAGCACTTCCTGCTCTATTCCAACAACGACTACCAGACCTCCACTGGTCACAACTTCAAGGTTGCGGTGAATGCTGATGGCGAGGACTTTGCGGGCTACTCTCCGCTGTGGACCCTGCCCAAGAACGGCATGGGCGTGGTCAACAGCACCACCATGAGTACGCCGTGCCTCGCTGTGCCTGGCGAGAAGAGGAACGAGATGTACCTCTACATGTATGTGCCTGGAAACGGCCTGGCAAAATATACCATGACGCTCACAGTGCCTGGCGACGTGAACGGTGACGGTGAGGTGACAGCAGCCGACGTGACTACGTTATATAGTTACCTGCTCAACAACGAAACCGCTAATCTCGTCAATGGCGACCAAAACAGCGATGGCAACATCACCAGCGCCGACGTCACAGCGGTCTATAGCATCCTCTTAGGGGACTGAACTAATTCACAATGCATAATTCACAATGCATAATTTATAAGTGACCATGTTATGTGTCTAAAATAAGCGCCATATGGCGCTTATTTTTTGTCCTATTTCCTCCTATCCTTATAATTCTACTTCCGTAACTATTCACCGATTCTTGCGCGATTAGGTTGACCCACTGTGAGCGTCGAAGACGCTGGGCGGGTCGAAGACCCATTTAGCGTCCTCGACGCAATCGGTGAACAGTTACCTACTCCCGTGCATTAACTTAAAAATGTTAATTTCTTGGTGTTTGGCAGCGTTGAAGCATCGGTGGTGTTAACGATGGTAAAAAATAGTAGTTAATGCTAAAAAATCAAAAAAATGCTAACTTTCTTGTTTTTTATTAATGTGTATTCAAAATAATTGATTAAGTTTGTAAATTGAAATAATCTCATCGCTAAAAGTGTTAAAGTGATACCGCATGGTGATGCTGATTATCAGCTAATAACCGCAAAGAGAATACTAAAACATTAAAATATAAACAAACATCAAGAAATTATGAGAAAACAGCTACTCCTACTGTTATTTTCGGTCATTGCGATGACGGGCTATGCCCGCATTGTCACGGGAGTTGTTACTCAGAAGTCGGACGGAGAGACCGTGATAGGTGCTTCGATCCAGGTGAAGGGTACATCTCGCGGCACTGCTACCGACATTGACGGAAAATACTCTATTGAGGTCAACGATGGCGAAGTCCTCGAGATCTCTTATGTGGGAATGAACCCTGTCTCTATCAAGGTTAATGGCCAGAAGGTCATCAACGTTGAGCTTGAGGACAATTCCCAAGTGCTACAAGAAGTGGTGGTGACCGCCTATGGTCAAACTCAGGAGAAGAAGAAGCTGAACTTCGCTGTTCAGTCGCTGAGCTCCGACCAGGTAACTGCCGGCGGCTCGGCCAACTTTGCCAACTCCCTGCAAGGAAAAGTTGCTGGTCTGCAAGTGGCTACCGGCGGTGGCTCGCCCAACTCCTCGACGCAGCTCATCATTCGCGCCATCAGCTCGGTCAACAACTCTCAGAGCAACGAGCCGCTGATGGTAGTCGATGGTGTGGCAATTCGTGGTAAAGGCTCCACGCTTGCCGACATCAACCCCGACGACATCGAGACCATGAGTGTGCTCAAGGGCGCTGCCGCCAGTGCGCTCTACGGACAGGAGGGCGCCAACGGCGTAATCCTGATTACCACCAAGAGTGGCAGCAAAGACGGCTCCATCAAGGTCAACGCCAGCGCCACGGTAGAAATCAGCAACTGCATGCGAGTTCCCAAATTGCAGAGCATGTTCACCCCTGGCTCCAAAGGTTTCTACAAGGAGAACAGCGGAGGTGGCGGCTGGGGCCCTTACCTGCAGAGCGACCAGAAGCTCTATGACAACCTGGGCGACTTCCTGGGCACAGGCTTGTTGCAGAAGTACAGCGTGAGCGTGAGCGGTGGCACCGAGAAGTTCAACTCCTACGCCTCGGTAGCCTACACCCGCCACGAGGGCGTTGTTCCCAAGGACTACAAGAACCAGATTACCGCTTTCCTCAAGGGAATGTATAAGCCCTCGGATCAAGTGACCATACAGCTGTCGCTCAACTTCATCGACACTCGCGCCCGTGGCTTTGGCAACTCCATGTCAACCATCTACAACTGGGGTCGCAACTTCAACATGAGCGACTACATCACGCCCGATGGCACCGTGAACTGGGCTAACCGCTACGACCGCTGGGACCTGCTGCTCGACACCGAGCGCATTGGTGCCACGGTATCGCCCTATTACGGCCGCAACCTCGACAAGAGCCTCACCGAGAGCAACCGCATCATGCTCAACGGCCAGATTGCCTACGAGCCCATCAAGGGCTTGGTGTTCACCGGCAAGCTGGGATATGACAAGGGCTACACCATGTATGACGCTTACACTGTGCCACGCCTCTATGAGACCGACTTCGTTGACATCAACAACGAGGAGGTGCAGACCGTGCTTGCCGCCAACAAGTCGCGCCTGGGAGAGTATTCCTTCCAGCCCTCGCGTGGCGAGCAAATCACGGCGCAGTTCTTTGCCAACTATGCCCACACCTTTGCCGAGGATTTCAACATCAACATCTTCTATGGCATGGAATACACCAAGTATAAAGGCATTGAGGGCAGCTTTGGCGCCTACGATTTCATCCTCACCGACTCTCACAGCGCCCAAGACGGCTTTTACAGCTGGCAGAACATCGACCCCGAGACCTATCTCGAGCACGGCATGAGCCTATACCACAGCAGCCGTGACAAGTATGGCTACTTTGGTGAGGTGCGCTTCGACTATAAGGGCATCGCCCAGATCTCTGGCACCTGGCGCCACGATGGCGCGTCGCAGTTCAAGCAGAACTACAAGACCAGCTACTTCTATCCCTCGGTGACCGCCGGTGTCATATTCAGCGAGCTGTTCCACCTGACCAACAACTGGTTCTCTTATGGTAAGCTGCGTGGTAACTGGGCAAAGGTGGGTAAGACAAGTCCCGCCTACCTATTTACCGACACCTACAAGCGGTGGACCACCTTCCCCGACCCTGGCTATGGCATCGACCCCACCACCTCGCGCGCCACAGTGCTTGAGCCCGAGATGACCAACTCGTGGGAGATAGGTGCCGACTTGCGCTTCTTCAACAGCCGCACCCGCCTCGATGTAGCCTACTACTCGACCTCGGTCGATAACCAGATTGTGAGCGTGCGCGTGTCGCCCGCCTCGGGCACTATCTTGCAGACTCGCAACGAGGGAACCATTGAGAACCACGGTGTGGAGCTGTCGTTGCAACAAGACATAATCCGTAGTCACGACATCGACTGGACTGCTACGCTCAACTACTCGTTCAACCGCGGACGCGTGAAGAAACTCCCCGACGATGTGATAGAGATACAAGGAACACAATATGGCGACATCTTCCCCGTGGCTCGCCTCAATGGTTCCTCTACCGGCCTCTCGGGTAAGGACTACATGCGTGACCCCAACGGCAACGTCATCTGCAACAGCGACGGTTATCCCATCATCGATGCCCAGAAGGGTATCTACATTGGTAACCGTGAGCCCGACTTCCTGCTGGGCTTGGGATCCAACTTCCGCTACAAGGGTTTCTCGGCATCGTTCCTGCTCGACTGCCGCAAGGGTGGTGATGTGGCCAATGTGACAGGCCGCAGCCTTATCACCAACGGCATGAACCACCTCTACGACAAATACCGCAACCGCGAGATCATCTTCAAGGGTGTGGTTGACAATGGCGACGGCACCTACTCGCCTAACACCACCCCCATCATCCTTGACCAGAACTTCATCGCGACCTATTACAGCACCGTCTCTTCCAACTTCATCGAGGACGGTTCCTACATTCGCCTGAGCTACGTTACCCTGGGCTACGACTTCACTGGTCTGCTCAAGAAGGGTTGCCCGCTCAAGCACTTGAGCCTCAACTGCACTGGCCGCAACCTGTTCCTGTTGACCAAGTATAGCGGCAACGACCCAGCCATCATGGCTGGCGTTAGTGGCGGTACGGGCGGCATGGGTATCGACAACTACAACGTGCCCTCTACACGCAGTTTTAATTTCACTTTGAAAGCATCGTTCTAATCACATTCACAACTATGGAAATCATGAATAAAATAAAGATATTAGCAGTGTTGCTATTCGCATGCTTGATTAGTGTGAGCTGCGAAGACATCCTAGATGATAATGTGAACCCCGATAAGCCACACGCCATCAGTGTGACCGAGGCTCTGCCAGTGGTAGTGTTCTATGCTCAGCAAATCAACTACGACCACGCCGAGTATTACAACTACTTCTCGCAATTTCTCACCACTGGCGGCAAGAGCTCGGTGGGTGCCTACTCCTACAAGTGCGAGTGGGAGATGCTCACCATGAGCCGCCACCCGCAGTGGCGTCGCCACTTCTACGACATTGGCGTCAACGCCAAGAACCTGATACAGTTCTCGCAAGACATTGGCTCACCTAACTATGAGCTGATTGCTCGCACCATCAAGCTGATGTCAACTCAGCTCACCACCGACGCCTTTGGCGACATGCCTCGCTCGCAGGCCTACTTGACCAACGCTCCCACCTACGACACCCAGGAGAGCATCTACAAGTGGATGTTTGAGGAGGCCGATGAGCTGATACGCCTCTATGAAGACCCAGCCTACACCCAAAACGAGCACAACCTAGTGATTGACGCGGCTCAAGACCGCGTGTATGCAGGCGACCTCGAGAAGTGGAAAGGCTTGGTATATGCCATCAAGGCGCGTCTGCTGCTGCGCAACATACCAAATATTGACCGCAGCCCAGCCATGTGCCAAAAGATTATCCAAGCTGCCGATGCCGCCATCAACCAGTGGCGCAAGGGCGACCTGCTCTATGGCGAGTGGTTTGGCAATGAGCCTCGCTACAACTTCGACGGCGGCACTGGCACACAGAACTGTGTGTGGAGTCTCTCCAAGCCTGTGATTAACAGCTGGGAGTCGCGTTCCAACCTGCTTGACGGAGCCATCCCTAGCAAGTATTTCATGGTCGATGTGATGGGCATCAGTGCCCCCGACAATGAGCGCTTCTGCGGCACCTACAACGGCGGCACCGCATCGAGCTTCCAGGGGTATGCCAACGACCCCCGCTGCGTGCTGCTGATGATTCCGCGCACTGGCCCCCAGTCGCCTAGCAACACCACTGCATCGGTCATCAAGATGCGCTACCTCGAGAACAACATTGGCATGAGCACCAGCTACAAGATTGCCAATTATCCTAACCTCTACATGGGAGCATATTGCGGCGACCCGGCAGGCTACAACCCTATCTTCACTATGGAGGAGCTCTACTTCATCAAGGCCGAGGCAATGTACTGGATGGGCGACAAGACAGGAGCCTGTGCTCTTGCCAAGGAAGCTACTGAGCACAATATAGAGCGTCACCTCGACTTCTTCCTCAAGAAGTACCCCAACCCCAACTACAACGAGAACACCGACAACAAGTATCCTGGTCAGTGTACCGTCAGTGGTGTGCCAGGCTACACTCAGGCTCAGTACTGGAACGGACAGCTCAACTCCTTCCTCAACAACGAGGAATACAACACCTACAGCAGTAGCGGCCGTGCCACCCTGCGTGTGCCCAAGGTCACTGACCGCGGCAACAAGCACTGGTTCTTCAACCCCTCGGAGTTCAGCCTCAGCGACCTGATGATACAGAAGTATGTAGCCTTAGTATATCAGCCCGAGATGTGGACCGACATGCGCCGCTACCACTATAGTAACAAGCGCAACAACTATGGCATAGGCGACGCCAACGAGATTGTCTATCCCAACCTGCGCCGCCCCTACAACCTCTATGCCCCCTACTGGGTTGACGGCTTGACCGAGGCACAGAAGGAGAACACCTGGATACAACGCCTCAACTACGACCCCGAGACCGAGGAGAAATACAACCGCTCGGAGCTGCAGCGCCTGGGTGCCTACAAGAACTACAAGTGGTTGCAGGAACCCATGATATGGGCGCACCACTATGGCGAGGTAACTTCGCTCACTGGCGAGTAACTAACACCAAGAAATGTAATGAATAAAATAAATTTCAAGAATTATGATGAAGATTTTTAATATATTAGGTTCTCTGGCACTCTTGGTGGTAATGGCCACTGCATGTGCTGTGAATGACCCCTTTGCCGACAATATGGAACTCGGTCAAGTGGTGCCAACGGTGTCGTGGGAACTCAGCGACGTGGCCAAGGCTGGAGGATATGTCAACTTCAAGGCAAAATACTACACCAGCAGCGACCACAATATTGACCACTGCGAGGTGTGGGGACTGGTCACACGCACCACATCGGCTGCCGCCACGTGCCGTCTCACCACATCGCTGTCCTACACCAAGACGGTGAACACTACCGACACCGTGCGCAACAGCGTGCATCTCGCCACTTTCTCGCACGACAAGGCCGAGTGGGACGGGCACGAATATGTGCTTGTCGATTCCTTCCAGGTGTCGTCAACGCTGGCACCTGTCTCGTGGGTTGACCCCGAGGAGTTTGACGCCGAGCGCTTCAATATGTACTATCCCGCCACATTCCAGCAGGAGTTTGTTGACCATGTGGTTGAGTACTTGACCCGCGACAGTGTGTATTACAACGACTTGCGCAACATCTACATCAACTACGACTTCACTGCCGAGCAGTTCGACGAGCTAAATGCCAAGTATGGCTTCTCAATGCCTTTCCATGCCGAGAGTGGCGAGAAGAGCAAGCTGTGGTATGTCAACACCGATGTGGTGGACCATTACTACTACATCACAGTGGATGACGCTGGAGTGAAGACCGAGCACGAGATTGCTACCCCCGACCAGGCACCAGCCGGTGTCAACGTCTTTGAGGTGTATGAGTCGAGTCCCTGGGTGTATAGCCGCTATAGCGACGACACTGGCGGACGCATCACCTCGGTGCGCAAGCAGTACATGCCATTCTGGAAAGACCTGATTAACCAAATTCCTTTCCAAGACTGGATCTACAACAGCAGCGACAAGAACTACTCGGTGAATTTCACCCGCAGCTACATCCTTTATCCCACCTTCCGCGTCTTCGACGAGACAGGCAAGATGGGAAAAGATACCGAGACCAAGCAAATTTCTCTTAACTAAAACACCTCTTTGAGTTATGAAGATTTTTAGAAATATAGCATTAATGACATTGGTGGTGCTCTCGCTGGCATCGTGCGTAGAGAAGGAGCCGGTGTATGGCAACTTTGGAGGCAAAGATGTGGATTTCACCTACAATGTTGATGGTGATGAATATACTCTCGACTTCTACGTTGTATCGACTATTAAGTTTAACAACACCAGTTCTAAGAGCGGCAATGTGACCTGGGACTTTGGCGACGGCACCACATCGAGCGACCAGAACCCCACCCACAAGTATGCTAAGGCGGGTCTCTACAATGTGACCTTGACTGTTGATGGCGTGGGCAAGCGCACCTATCCACTGCTCATCTACGACATCGCCCCTGTGCTCAGCGTGGTGGAGCAGAGTGCCGAGACGGTGGTCATCAACGACGTGACCGTGCTGCTCGACATAGCACTGCCCAACCCTGAGGATCTGGAGTGCAAGTATGTGTGGCGTTTCCCCGAGGGCACAGCGCTTGAGGACGGCACACCCATCACCGAGTTTACTGGTTACAGCCATGCCGATGGCACTATCGACAACCCTGGCAAGCTCAAGTTCAAGAACATAGGTTCGCAGAAGATTGAACTGCAGACGTGGTTTGACATCAACGGTGAGAACCGCCGTCTCGAGGATAGCTATGTCAATGTGCAGGTGGGCTCGTCGATTCCCTGCCCAACGCTCTACTACGCAGTGTTTGGCGGCAACATCAAGGCCTATAAGCTCGTGGATATGAGTCAGCTGCCAGCCGGCACCAAGAACATGCCCTTCGACATGGGTGTGAGCTCGGGCAACATGCCCACCACTCTAGTGTTCGCCAGCGTTGAGGACAAGGACTATGTTTATATCCTCGACTGCGGCAAGCAGTACTACTACGTCAACGACGAGAACGGCGTGCTGGGCGACGGCAAGATTAGCGTGATGACTGCCGACGGCACCGACGTGAGCACCATGGTCACCAACGTGGGTGGCCAAGCCTTTAACGACCCCTTCCAGGGCTTTGCCGACCAAGCGACAGGCTACCTCTACTACACCGATCGCAACACCGGCATCCGCCGCATGCCGCTCACGGCGCGTGGCGAGCGTGAGGCTACGGTCTATTCGAGCATCACTGGTTACTTCTGCGTGAACAACATGCTCAACTACTATGGCAACGGCATCGCCTACGGAGCCATCCACACTGGTCTCTACCTCGACCGCACCGGCGTGTTCTGGTGGGGCAAGAACTACTCGGGCAACGGCATCTACCGCTTCCGCACTAGCGACATTGGCGAGGCATCGGCCACCAAGACCGGCCCCATCCCGTTCCCCATCGTGCTGCAGGCTACCCAGCCACGAGCTTTCACGCTCGACGAGGACTTGGGCAACCTCTATGTGTGGATGTGCAAGGGCGGCACGCCAGGTCCCGGCTTCACTTGCTACCCCATGCCAGGGGCCAGCGAGGGTCTGGACTATGACAAGTACACCGCCTTCATCAACATGGAAGCTAATCCAGAGAACACTACTGCCGACGAGGGAGTCTATACCACCCAGTTTGCGGTCGATGCTCTCACTCACTATGTGTTCTTCGGCTTCCGTGCCGCTACCACCGAGAAGACCTACACTACTGGACTCAAGTATTTCAACCCCGAG
This sequence comes from uncultured Prevotellaceae bacterium, assembly GCA_900318255.1. Lineage (GTDB taxonomy): Bacteria > Bacteroidota > Bacteroidia > Bacteroidales > Muribaculaceae > Sodaliphilus. The sequence goes on from ONJX01000041.1 coordinate 21,180, forward strand.
GACAAGAAAGTGTATGACTTCAATGGCAACCGCGAGCGCATCCTGGGCGTGTGCATCAACCCGCGCCTCACCAGCCTGTTCTAAGCAGGATTGCACGTAAAAATTATTGAAACAGTCTCCCCACCGCAACCATGGCGGCGGGGAGACTGCTTTTACATTGCTTTCAACAAGAGTTATTGCTATCACAAATTTAAGTTTCTAAAGTAGAAATGCGATTATCAAAATCACTCCCTTTTCAACGTTCGAATAATCGCAAAAAGTTGCCACTTCGTGGTCAAAAAGCCTGC
>ONJX01000007.1 GCA_900318255.1 uncultured Prevotellaceae bacterium
CTTTTCATGTGAGCCTATAATCGTTCCTCTCCAGCCCTGAGCGATTTATCATCTCTTTATACTCCTGCTCAAAAGTCTGTTCTTTGTGATGCTCACGCTCACAATCTCATTACCAGGTTTATGAAAATACCACTCTTTTTCATGGAATAACGTTGATTTTATACTATTTTCCGAGAAAAAACGATATTTTTCAAGAAAAAATTTGTTTTTTAAAAAAATATGTTATAAATTTGCAGCAAAATCTAACTGAGGGGTGTCCCTCATTATTCTCAAAAAATAGTTGTTTTATAGATAATTGTGTATTTAAGGAACGGGATAGTCGTGAGATTATCCCTTTTTCAGTGCATTTTTTGGTAGATAATTAAAGGTGATTGGTCTAGAAATATCATCTGAACGGCGGCAAATGGCCTGCCACTGCTGGCATCGCCGTTAAACCAACCCCACTGATAAGAGGTCAAAGAGACAAACAAACAAACAAGAATTATTCACTATTTTAAAATTTGAGCATTATGAAAAGGACAGTTTACAACACAATGATTGGCTTGATGCTCGCAAGCGGGCTCGCCATCACATCGACTGGAGCAATGGCGCAAGGCCGCCGTCCAGCAGCAGCTAACAACGCGGCAGCAGCAGGCAACCGCAGTGTTGCCACTGCACCTCGCAATAATGCCGCGACAGTGACTAACAATAATAATGTGTCGAGCCGCCCAGCTGCCACCAGCGTTACTCCACAGGTGACCAGGAGCACCACGCCCAGCGGCACTCGCTCGACAAGCGGCACCCCCACGATGCGTCCATCCACTGGCAGCACCACCGGTAGCCGCAGCACCACCGGCTCTAGCAGCACCAGCGTTCGCCCCACCACTGGCGGCAACCACGGCACAAGCAGCACAGTGAGCCCTACTATCATCAATGCCAACAGCGGCAACCGCTCGGCAACAAGTGGCACCAGCAGCAATGTGCGCTCCAACGGCACCAGCATAGGCACCACTAGCAACAATGCTCGTCCCAGCACTGGCAGCAACGCTCGCCCCAGCACTGGCAGCAACGCTCGCCCCAGCACTGGCAGCAGCAACCGCACCAATTCTGGGCACACACCAGTACCTAGCAGCCGTCCCGACAACCGTCCCAAGGTTAAGGGCCACGTAGTGACTGGCGGCAGTCCCAGCATCGACTACTCGACCTATCGCTACAACAGCAGCTGGCGTCCTCGCTACAATGGCGACCGCTTCTTCAACAGCTTCCGTTACAACAGCTGGAGTTGGAGCAACCCCATTCGCCCCTCGGTGCGCCCCTGGCGTCCAGCCACAATGTGGGTTTATCGTCCTATCGTCACCGTCAACGTGAATCGCTACTACGGCTATCCCACCATTGGTGGAGTGCTGGGACTGGCATGGGGAACTTCATTTGGCAACGCCTTGAACTACCTCTACTACAACGGCTACTACATCGACGGCTTCATGGACAACATCGTGTATCTGACCGACGTGGAACTGCTCGACTATGGCTGGGACGACGTGATGATGCAGTTTGACGGCAACAACAGACTCGACTACGTGGAGTTTGTATATACCAGCGACGATTACGACACCAGCCGCTTCTTCAGCCTCTACAATGAGCTGTGCAGCATCTATGGCAGTCCCGTGAGCTTCACTAACTCGATGTACTCCTGGTATGGAGGCGACGGCATAGGCTTCGTGAACCTCGGCTTCGACCGCACTTACGACTACAGCTACACCGTACTTGCCTTTGGCGTATAAAATCACACATACCAAGCCAAGCAAGCGACGACTCTATATACCAAACCAACACAATCATTTAAAAAGCAGGAGCCTCACTAGCTGGGGCTCCTATTTTATGGGGGGATGGGGGATCGGAGGTCGGGGATCGGAGGGCGGGGATCGGAGGTCGAGGATAGGAGGTCGGGGATCGGAGGTCGGGGATCGGGGGGCGGGGGGCGGAATAGGGACAAGAACCTTCCTCGACCCTCAATCCCCCATCCCCCATCCCCGATCCCCCATCCTCGATCCCCCATCCTCGATCCCCCATCCCCGATCCTCGATCCTCGATCCATCACTTCAGATTGCTGAGATCAATCTTCATGCCCTCGGTGGCGGCGATGGTGTTAGGGAACTCGGCTTGGGCCTCTCGCTCAAGCAGACTGATGTCCTTGTAACGGCTGCTATAATGGCCAAGCAGGAGCCTCTTGACACCCGCCTCACGTGCCACCATTGCCGCCTGGCGTGCTGTGCTGTGATAGCGCTTGGTAGCGTCCTTGAGGTTGGCCTCGCCGTAGGTAGCCTCGTGGTATATCCAATCTACTCCCTTAACCGCATTAATCACCCGCTTGGAGTATTTAGTGTCGGCACAATAGGCATAAGATATCGACCTGTCGGCATCGGTGGTGAGCTCAGAGTTGGGTATCACCACCCCGCTAGGCGAGACGTAATCCTTGCCTTGCTGCAAGCTATACATGGCATGATGTGGCACCTGGCGCTGCTGGCACGCCCATGAGTTGATGTGTCGCAACTTGGGCTTCTCCTGGAACAGAAAGCCCACGCACGGCACGCGGTGAGTCACCGGGAAGGAGGTCACAGTGATAGCATTGTCCTCATAGATCACCGCCTTGTGGGTGTCGATGATGTTGAACCTAAGGTCATAGGAGCGGTCGCGGCAGAAGAAGTCGAGCATCCTCCCAAAGAGCTCGGCGCCGTCCTTGAAGATGTGTACCGTCACGGTACCGCCAATGTTGTGAAGCGCCATCGTCGAGAGCAACCCCAGCAACCCAAAGCAGTGGTCGCCATGCAGGTGGCTGATAAAAATGTTTTTTAGCCTGGAGAACTTCAGGTGACGGCGTTGCATCTCGAGCTGCGCGCCCTCGCCACAGTCAATCATCATCAGGTGGCCACGCACATTGAGCACCTGGCACGATGGCAGGTGCTGCAAGGTTGACTTGGCCGACCCACACCCCAGGATGTTAAGTTCCAAGATGTCCATATCAATATCTACAAATACTTTATTCAAGTTTATATAAAAACGACTGGCAGCAGCGAGCAGCAAAGAGTTTTCAAAGATAGTGAAAATTCTTCACATGGGCAAAGAAAAAGGCACTCACTACCCAAAACGGCAAGAAATTTGTACATTTCAGCTAAAAAAAAGTTAAAATCAACTATTTAATTACCCAAAACACTTGCACACTATCTAGCAACTCTATAAATTTGCACCAAGTTTTTTCATAGGATTAGATTTTTAAGGTTTACTTTATGCGGATGTTGAGAAACATCTGCATAATTTTTTTGTACTTGACAAAGACAATTAAGGACAAAATCATCTTGCATAAGTCACTCCCGAGCGTGCTTTGTGGGCCAAAGCGTAAACAGGTTGTAGTGCCCAATATCTCACAACTGTCTTCCACAAACCACAAACCATAAACCACAAACGATAAACCACAAACCATAAACGATAAACCAAAGAGCAACAACTTGCGGAACTTTAACTAATAATGTAAAAAATGAAACTTAACACTCAAAATCTTAGCACTTATCACATAAAAATCACTACCTTTGCAAAAAAACAAATCATCAGAACACTATGAAACGACTTCTCAACATGATGCTGGCACTAGTGCTGGCGGGCGCTGCCTGGGCAGCGGGTAATGAAAACTACACAGTGATCGTCTCGTGCGACGGACTGCGATGGGACTATGCCGAGTGCTTCGACATGCCGTTCTTCGACCGACTCGCCAAAGAGGGCGTCAAGGCCGTGATGCAACCCTCGTTCCCCACCAAGACCTTCCCCAACCACTACACCCTTGCCACGGGTCTCTACCCTGACCACCACGGCATTATCGCCAACACATTCAGAATCCTCGACGAGGACAAGAAATACCGCATTGGCAGCGAAGTGGCTGGCCAGGGCAAATACTACGGCGGCGACCCCATCTGGCTCACCGCCAAGCGCCAGGGCGTGAACACGGCTACCGTCTATTGGGTGGGCAGCGACGTGAAAATCAACGGCGAGTACCCCACCTACTGGCAGGACTACCGCAAGAAGCCGCTACTCAAGCCCGAAGAGCGCGTAGATAAAGTAATCGAGCTGCTCAACCAGCCTGTGGACAAGCGCCCGCACCTGGTGATGTGCTACTTTGAGGAACCCGACCACTCGGGCCACAGCTACGGCCCCATCAACAAGAAGACTCGCCGCGTGGCCGAGAGCCTCGACGACCTGCTGTGGAAACTATGGGCGCGCCTGAAGGCGATTCCCGAGATTGGCGACAAAATCAACCTCATCATCACCGGCGACCACGGCATGGCATGGCTTAGCGACGTGCGTGTGGTGCGCAGCGACCACTACATCAAGAAAGAGTGGGTGCAGCACTTCGACGGCGACAGCCCAGCGCTCATCTATGTGAGCAAGCCGGAATATGCCGACTCCATCGTCAATGCACTGCAAGGCGTTGATCACATCCGTGCCTGGAAGAAGGGTGAACTGCCAGGCTACCTGCACTATGGCACTAACAAGAACATGGGCGACGTGGTGGTGCTGCCCGACCTGGGGTGGGTGTTCCGCGACAACACCAAGGTGAATGGCGGCACTCACGGCTGGGACCCCACCTATAGCGACATGCTCGTGGGATTCCGGGCCATTGGCCCCGACTTCAAGGTGGGCTATGTGCGTCCAGGCACCTTCCGCAACGTGTGCATCTATCCCCTGCTGGCCCACCTGCTAGGCATCACACCTGCCGCCTGCGATGGCGACCTCAAGGAGGTGAGCGATATGCTCAAAGTGGCTCCGCCGCAGTTCTGAGGCGCTGCGCTGGTTGTGGCGCTTCGCTGATGCGAGCTGGGCTTTCTAGATGTTCTAGATATCTAGAATTTCTAGAACTTCTAGAAACTCTGGCAACTCTCCACTCACAAACTATAAACTATTAACTGTGAACTATTAACTACTAACTATTAACTATCAGAGCTATGAGCTATAGCGACGACGAGTGGTGGATCTACCGCACCTATACCGACCCCGACGGCATTGAGTTTAATGTCATGGGGCTTGTGCTGCTGGCTGCTGCCATAGTGATGCTGTGGCAAGAGCCTGGCTACATGGTGTTCATCATGTGCCTGGCCATCAACGTGCTGCTGCACGAGGGCGGCCACTACATCGCCGGCAGGGCATTCAAGTGCGTGGTGAGAAGGGTCGCGGTGTTCTTCATCCCCGTAGTATCCTATAAGAATAGAGCCACCAGCTCCTACGACCCCGCCACCCACTCCTGGCGCGACACGGTGTGGACACTGGGCGTGCTGCCCTTTGGCGGATACACCACCTTTGAGACGGCAACCACCCCGGCGCCGGCCACCCCGCGCCATAGCCCTTTTCTCAACCACAAGCCAGCCTGGCAGCGCCTCATCATCAACACCGCCGGCATTATGGTGAACCTCGCCACGTTTGTGGTGTGCCTGGCCATCAACGGCTTCTCGCTGACGGTCACCGGCAACCCCTGGCTCAGCACCATGCTATACCTCTCGCTATCGCTCTCGGTGCTCAACCTGCTGCCACTCTACCCTCTCGACGGTGCTGCTGCCATCATCTCCATCTACGAGGTGTGTACAGGCCACAAGCCTCCCAAAACGCTCCTCACCATTTTCCAAATCGCTGGAGTGGTGCTTTTCATCTACCTCTTCTGGCTTAACCCCAGCATCCTCAACAAGCTTATAAACCTTGTCATCAGCAACTAATGGTCACTCCATAGCACAAGAAAAAAGAAACATCGAGGACACAATGTGTGTGTCGCTCGATGTTTCTTTTTTTCTTAGTACAGCAAAAAAATTAGAAATTCACGCCGAAGTTGAGATAGAGGGTGCGGTTGCTGCTTGAGTTGTAGTCGTCGTGGCTGATGTTGGCCAGGCCTATGTCGTAGGTCAAGTCGAGGTAGAACATACTGAAGCCCGCTCCGCAGCCTATGCGCAGACCGCCGTCGAAGCGCTTGAGGCGTTCCATGCCATCTTTATCCTTGCCAAAAGCACCAATCTTGGTGTGGTCGGTGAGGTCTTTAATGCTGCCCCCTACTCCCACTCCCAGGTATCCGCCAAAGAGAGGATGTATCGAGATGCCAATGTCGGTGTAATAAATGTACTTGAACACCAGTGGCAACTCGATGTAGCTCAGGTTAGTAGCCAACTTGTGGCCCACAAAGTCGCCCTTGCCGCCCTTGTTGACGTAGCTCAGCCCGGTCTCAAAGAACACCGGTGCGCGGTTAGTAATTTCAAAACCTACCACACCGCCCAGGTGCAGCCCCGTCTTGCTGTCGCCAGCATAGGAGATGGCGTCGCCGCTGATGTGCGAGAATGCTGGTCCAATGCGCAATCCAAAGTACATGTCCTTGCCATAGTAGTTCCTGATCCAGCGGCTGTGGCCGCGCTCGTAGTCGTAACGGTTGCTGGGTGCTGAGGAAGAATAGTTGTGGCGCTGCGCCATCATGGGCAGAGCCGCCATGAGCGCAATCATTGCTAGTGTAAATAATTTCTTCATAATGCGTAATATATTGTTAAAGTGAGTATTATTTTCAAAACTGCAAAGTTAAGAAAAACTTTTTAAAAAAACAAGCACTTATTTTGTCTAAATGATTTTTGTATTCCAAAAAAATGCACTACCTTTGCACCAAAATTCATGTGCAAGGCAAGAGAAATGAAGCCGTTTGATTTTCTTATACTGAAAGCGCATTATCCTGGCAATCAACCCATTGTTGCCAAGGATAAAATTTCAGACTCTAATTGCACAGCAACGACATGCAGCCTCACACCGTTATTAGTGGCAAGCTAATAGCGGTGTGTGTCTTTTTTACACACTTTAACAAGATTACTTTTTAATCATTTTTTATTAATCTAAAAATTCTATGCTTAAAAGATTTTACTTCTCAGCGTTGATGATGTTGCTCGCAGGAGCAATAGCATTGAACGCCCAGATTACCACCTCGTCGATGACAGGTGTAATCGTCGATGAGTCCAATGAGCCCCTCATTGGTGCAGTGGTAAAAGCTCTTCACGTGCCCTCAGGCACTGAGTACAATGCCGTTACCAATTTGGATGGCCGTTTCAACATCCAGGGTATGCGCACTGGTGGTCCTTACACCACTACAGTATCTTATGTGGGATACAAGAACAAGGTGATCACCGAGATCACCCTGGCACTTGGTGAGACCTACAATTTGCCCATTGTGATGAGCACCGACAACAACCAGCTGCAGGAAGTGGTGGTTGTGGGCAACGCGTCAAAATTCTCCACCGAGAAGACTGGTGCGACGACCAACATCACCAATGTTCAAATCACCAACCTACCCACCGTGACACGCAGCATCACCGACGTGACCCGCCTCTCGCCTTATGGAGGCAACGGAATGAGCTTTGCTGGAACCGATGGTCGTACCGCCAACTTCACTGTGGACGGTGCAAACTTCAACAACAACTTCGGTCTGAGCTCTAACCTGCCTGGTGGCGGCAACCCCATCTCGCTCGACGCTATCGAGGAGATGCAGGTTGTTATCTCGCCCTATGATGTGCGCCAGACCAACTTCATTGGCGGTGGTGTGAACGCCATCACCAAGAGTGGTAACAACACCTTTAAGGGCAGTGCCTACATCTATCACCGCAACGAGAACATGCGCGGCGATGCAGTAGATGGTGAGCAAATCGCCGGCGCCCGCGCCAAGGACCGCGTCACCACCTATGGCTTCACTCTGGGTGGCCCCATCATCAAGAACAAGCTGTTCTTCTTCGTCAATGGTGAGATGTCAAAGATACCTACCGTTGCCAACCGCTGGCGTGCATCGGAGAACGGAGTTGCCGACCCCGACAACTACCTCTCTCGCACCACAATCGCCGACATGGAGCGCGTTCAAAAGCACGTGCTTGACAAGTATGGCTACGACACTGGTTCTTACACCGACTTCCCCGCCGATGAGAGCAATTACAAGCTGCTGGCACGCATCGACTGGAACATCACCAACGACCATCACCTGGCAGTGCGCTACAACTACACCAAGAATAATGTGTGGAACGCTGCTAACGCCACCTCTATGGATGGCGGCACACGCTCGTCATTTGGCCGCGCTTCGCAATACTCTATGATATTTGCTAACTCTATGTACTCGATGAAGAACCTGGTTCACTCGCTCTCGTTCGACCTCAACAGCCGCCTGAGCGACAATCTGAGCAACCAGTTCCTCGCCACTTGGTCTAAGCTTGACGACGTGCGTGGCACCAACTCCAGCGAGTTCCCATTCATCGACATTCAGGATGGCACTGGTAACAACGGCAACTACATGGCCCTCGGCTATGAGCTCTTCACCTGGAACAATGCCGTTCACAACACCATCTGGAACATTAAGGACGACATCACTTACTATGCTGGCAACCACAAAATCACTGCTGGCTTGAACTTCGAGCATCAGATGGCCGACAACCAATACATGCGCAACGGTACCGGCTACTACCGCTATGCAAGCGTTGACGACTTCATCAACGGTGCCGCCCCCGAGATAGTGTGCTTGACCTACGGTTACGACGGCGAGACTCATCCCGCTGCCCGCGTTCAGTTTAACAAGGCTGGTATCTATGGCCAGGACGAGTGGAACGTTTCAGACAAGTTTAAACTGACCTACGGCCTGCGCATCGACGGCCTCTTCTTCAACAACAAGGACTTGATGACCAACAATAAGATCCTTGCTCTCGACTACTACGACAAGGACGGCAACGTGCGCAACATCGACACTGGCAAGTGGCCCAAGAGCAGCGTTACATTCTCGCCACGCGTGGGCTTCGTCTATGACGTCTTTGGCGACAAGAGCCTCAAGGTGCGTGGTGGTACAGGTCTCTTCTCGGGACGCCTGCCACTGGTATTCTTCACTAACATGCCCACTAACGGCGGTATGGTTCAGTACCAAGCCCAGCTCAATGCTAAGAACACCGACATGAACCAGTTTGCTGGCGGTCTTGTTACCGACGCCAATGGTCACGCCACTATCGCTGCCTTGCAGCAGAAACTCTTCGACATGGGTTATCCACAGACTGTTAAGCCCGAGGACGGCACAGTGCCCTCGGCTGTTAATGGTGTAGATCCCAAGTTCAAGATGCCACAGGTGTGGAAATCGTCTATCGCTATCGACTATGCCTTCCCTGTATCGTTCCCATTGACACTCACTGGTGAGTTCATCTTCAACAAGACTGTTAACGGTGTTTCAATCAGCGACTGGTCAATTCCTAGCGTGGGTGGCTTTGCCCGCTTCAACGGTGTTGACAACCGTCCCATCTATCCTGCTGGATTCCGCACTAACACTAAGGCTTTCGTCCTCGAGAACACTAGCAAGGGCTACGGCTGGAGCGCCAACATCATGGCAACTGCCAAGCCTGCCGACTGGGTAAGCCTCATGGCATCTTACACCCACACCGTTTCGAAGGAGATCACCGGTATGCCAGGTTCTGCAGCCGAGAGCGCCTTCACCTATGTTCCCACTACCGAAGGTCCCAACAACATCAAGCTGCACAACTCACAGTATGTTACCCCCGACCGCTTCATCGCAAGTGCCACACTGCACGACCGTAGCGGCAACCACTACAGCCTCATCTATGAGACTTGGCGTGGCGGCTACAACTACTCTTACATGACCACCAACGACATGAACGGTGACGGCTATGCCTATGATGCAATCTACATCCCAACCGATGCTGAGGTTGAGGCCGGTGACTTCCGCTTCAAGAGCACCAGCGACCGCGACCGCTTCATGGGCTTCGTTCACAACGACGGCTACCTGAAGAACCACCAGGGCAAGTATGCCGAGGCTTACAGCGTTTATAGCCCCTGGGTACACCGCATCGACCTGGGCTATAAGCACGACTTCACCTTCCGTGCCGGCCAAACCAAGCACACCATCCAGCTGAGCTTCGACATGAAGAACGTGCTCAACTTCTTCAACTCGAGTTGGGGTGTGAGCAAGTACCTCAATCCCGAGATTGGCAGCGAGGCTCGCATCCTCAAGTATGAGGGTGTTGATGCTCAGGGTTATCCCTTGTTCTCTACTCCCGCATCAATCAGCGGTGACACCAAGACCTGGACTCCTAACCATGCAATTGGTCAGTGCTGGAACATGTCGATAGGCGTTAAGTATATTTTCAACTAATTAATTAAAGTAATATCCTAACTATGAAACTAAGATATTTTATTCCCGCATTTATTGCACTGCTCGGTGCAATGCTGATTAGTTGCTCTGATGACGACAAGATCACCTTTCTCGACGAGATTCAGGTTTCGCGTTCCTACGTAGCCATTGACAAGGAAGGTGGCTCAACATCTATCATTGTCACCGCCAAGGACTCGTGGAGCTTTGACGAGACTCAAATCCCCAGCTGGCTTACCATTAGCCCCATGTCTGGTGGTGCTGGTGAAACCGAGGTGACATTTAGTGCCGAGGGTACTATCAACGGCCGCAACGCCGACCTTAACATCGCGTGCGCTGGACGCAAGCAGAACATCAAGGTGCTTCAGGGACTCTCTGAAACCAAGACTGCCACCTGCGCCGAGGTTGCCGCTGGCAACGAGGGCATGACCTACCGCGTCACTGGTTCCGTTAACAATATCTACAACTTGGAGTACGGAAACTTCTACATCAACGATGGCACTGGCAATCTTCAGATTTATGGCACTCTCAACAAGAGTGGTAAGGAAAAAGGCTTCCCCATTGCCGACTGGGGCATCGAGGAAGGCGACATCATCACCGTTGAGGGTCCATTGAAGTTCTACAACGGCGCTGCCGAGCTGGAGAAAGTCACTGTTATTAAACTGGTGAAATCGCTGCTCAAGGTTGAGAGCATCGATCCTGAGGACGCAACTATACCTCTCGAGGGTGGCGATGTTACCGTCAACCTCACAAGCAAGGGCAATGGCGTGAGCGTTGAGATTCCCGAGGCTGCCAAGAGCTGGCTCTCGATCAGCAACATCACTGGCGGCAGCAACCCAGTTGTTACCTTCCATGCTGGTGCTAACGCCGGTGGCGACCGCAGTGCTGAGGTTACATTCAAAACCAGCAACGGCTCGCAAGAGAGTGTGGTTACTGCCACCATCAAGCAAACTGGTTCTATCGTAGAGGTTAACTGCACCCAGTTCCTCGAGGCCGAAGAGGGCGACACCCAGTATCGCATCACCGCTGTTATCCAAAGCGTTGCCAACACCTCCTATGGTAATGTCTATCTGCGCGACTTCACCGACGAGCAAGTCTATGTCTTTGGCATCGGTGCCAAGGGCGACTTCCAGGCTCTCGGACTCAAGGAAGGCGACATCGTGACATTGGTAGGAAAGCGAAGCTCGCACAACGGCAACCCACAGATGAAGGAAGCGCAGTATGAGAGCCACATCCCCGTTACCGACGTGACCATTGCTGAGTTCCTCACCAAGCCCGATAACAAGAACGTGTATTACCGCATCACAGGAGAGGTAAGCTCTCTATTTGACAAGAATGGTAATGCCAATGACTGGGGCAACATGTTTATCACCGATGGTAGCAACGAGCTTTATGTCTATGGCCTCTACCCAGGCTATGGCGCCACTGGCGACAGCCGCAAGTTCTGGGTAACCACCGCTGGCATTGAGGTAGGCGACAAGCTCACCACTATTGGTTATAAAGACACCTTTGGTGGCGTCGTTGAGATTTGCGGCGGCATCTACTTCTCGCACAGCAAGTAATAGCGAGTCACCCTAGAGCATTACTAAAGCCTATAAATAAGGTTAAGAATTCCCTCCCGAAAGGCTGGCATCCCCAAGTGCCAGCCTTTCTTTTCTTTCGTCCAGTTTATTCAAAGACAATTAAATACAAAAATTTTTTTCCTCTTTTATTAATGAGAATTCTCACCATGCAATGTTGCCTTAACCACTAATCTAGAACTTCTAAAAAATCCAGATAATCTAGAAAATCTAGAACTTCTAGAGAACTCTTAACTCTTAGCTCGGTGGGATAGTGTGATAATTTAATGTGGTTCCAGGGTGTAAGGGGTGCTATTTTTGCCCACCAATTATTTTTCAACGATTTAAATAAACATCCTTTTTTTGAACGACTTATGAAAAACACATTGACGAAACTTAGAGTGGTGCCGCGCGGGGTGGCTGCGTTGCACAATGGCGAGAGTGCCGTGGCTGACGAGGCAGCAGCAGTGGTAAACATGCGCGAGCGCGAGCAGGCACTGGAGGTGGTAGGCGACCCACAGCCCGTGGCGCAGCTGCTGGCGGCCGACAGGGTGCTGCTCGTCGATGACGACCGCACGCTGGTGCTGCGTGGCAATAGTGTGATGTGGGGCAACGTGGTGGTGCTTGAGGCGCAAGGGCGGGTGACTGCCGCGCACAAAGTGGGCTTGCTGCTGGTAGTGGTCACTGACACTGGCAATGTGGTGCTTCGCCGCACCGCCACAGGTTATGAAACGCTCCACATGGCTGACGCCATCCCCGATATTCACATAGCGGCAACCGAGCTGTCAACGCTGACGGCGCAAATTCCAGCCTACGAGTTCGGCGCTCCTTACTCCACCTGGCAAGCGCCACTGCGCAGCGGCGACCTCGATTCCCTTACCAAGCTCGTGCGCAATGCTGTGACGACGCTTCAAGGGCAGGCCGCCTCGCAAGGCCGCTACACGGGCGTGATGCTTGCTCGCTATGCTGTGAGGCTGTGGGATGACAACTACCTGTGGATGAGCCAGCCCGTAATGGTGGGGCACAGCATCAGGAGCAACTCTTATCGCACGAGCGCTACTGTTACCACCAGCGGCGGTGCTTTCACAGGAACTGAGGCATGCAACTTGAGCATGAACAGCTACCGCCTGGCAATAACGATGGCCAGCGGCATCAGCAGCGAGTGGCGGCACTTGGTCAAGGCCATTGATGTGCTGGTGTCGCCAGTGGCGAGCCTTATTGACACCGCAGCTGGCCTCGACTATCGATGTGTGGTGACCACCTCTACTGGCACGAGGCTCTACCTCCTGGAGATGGGGCCTAAACCTCGACAAGCGAGTGCCATGCTTCAACCGTTGCTCACTGGCCCTTGGCGAGTGGTGGCATCAACCACGGTGCTCGACGGCAGCGGCTTTGTGGCAATGAACACCGCCGTGACGTCGCAGCAGGCGATTGCCGGGCTGCGATGCTACGTGGTGACCACGCCGTTGCTGGCAACGTCACGCGTGCACCAGCAGCAGTGTGCCCAGGTGATGGACAGCTACACGCAGCAGGCGGTGACGCCAGTGACCATGGAGCACAACGGGCGGTTGTTTCAATCGCCATCGTCCTTTGTGGTGTCTAACCCCTGGCATGTGTTGCCGTGGCTCGACAGCTCGCCCAGCGCCACTGCCACTACCGCCACGGTGCAGGTGACGCTGAGCACTGAGCATGGCGATGTGGTGATTACCACTCATGAAACGTGCCGCTGTAGCGCGCCAAGCCTAAATCCCATGATTTCCTTCCCCGATGTGCGCGCCACCCACATTGTCGTCGCAGTGGCGGGCAAGGTGTGGGAGAGCGACCTGTCGCCAGTGGAGGGTAGTGGCATGGCGGCCTTTATAAACCCTTCGTTGCAGAGCAATGCGCTCACCACTGGCCCACTTCCCGGTGAAGGCACATCGTGGGTCACACTGCCAGCACAAGGCATGGTGATGGTTAGCGCGGTGGGCAATGCTCTGGTGACGCAGTGGCGGGCGGCAGTGAGCGGCAACCGCATCCTGGCGCTGGGGGCTGCATGCCGTCCCATCTACTCGGGAGGCTTTGGGCGTTATCCCATCTATGTGTTCACCACGCAAGGCATCATGGCACTGCCGCAGAGCACTGGTGGCACATGGGGCGAGCCGCGCCTCATCACCGAGGTAGTCATTGCCAGCGGCGCGCGGGTGACCTCTGGTGGCGATGCGCTGTGGTTTGTGTCGCAGCATGGCACGTTGTGCTCTATCGCGGGCAGCACGCTCAAGCGCGTGCTCACCAACGTGGGGTCTGCCACCGAGCTGGCGTGGAACGACCATGAGCGTGAGCTGTGGCTGCTCTCCACTGGTGGTGAAGTGGTGGTGCTCATGCCGTCGGGGCGCACCTATAGCCGCGACATGGCTCTAGGGAGCCTCTACAGCGACCCCTGCCACACCCTGGCGGTGACTGCTGGCGGCACCCTCGTTGACCTCTCTCGCGAGGTGCCGGCAATGAAAACCGTGTCGTTTTTGTCCCACCCCTTTGCTATCGACCCCACAAAGCGGCTAAAGAGGATCTCGTGGAATATGTTTGCTGTGCCAGGTGAAGCGAGCGAGGGGGCATCGCCGTCGCTGGTGCTCACCCTGCGTGGCGAACGCGGTGCCAGCTGCCACGGCTACCTCATCAGCCAGGTGAGGGCCAGCGGCATCATTGCCGCTCCGCTGTCAAGGCCCATAATCGCGCCACCCACCCGCACCCTGCGCCTGCAGGTGCAGGCTACCGCCGCCAGTGGCACCCTGCTGCTGCCCACCATTATAGTTCATAGTTAAGGGTTAAGGGGTTAGAGTTTTTAGAAGTTCTAGAGATTCTAGATTTTCTAGAGATTCTAGAGAAGGTACATCCTGGGGGGTGAAAAAAATGAGAAAAGGGGCCATGACCCCTTTTCTCATTTTTTTTCTCACTAGGCACCACACAATGTGGTCAGCGAGAGGTTATCACTTGGTGCCGAGCAGGATGTTATAGACCACGGTGATATCGACTGTGGTGATCTCGCCGTCGCCGTCCTGGTCGCCGTTGATCATGTTCTCGGTGTCGGCATTGAGGATGTAGTTATAGAGGATGGTAATATCCACTGTGTTGACCTCGCCGTCGCCATTCACGTCGCCAGGCACTGCGGGTTGTGGCTGGTCGCCGCCATCGGCAAAGCCGAAGGTGGTCTTAGGACGGAACGAGCTGGTGTAGGGGTAGGCCGAGTACTGATACATCGAGTAGGTCTGGGTGGCATCGCTCACCGAGCCCTGAGTGCCGTAGAATGTGCCCGAAGCATAGCTGCTGCCAGCGGTGGTGATGCTCCAGTCAAGGACGAGATTGCTCTGGCCGTCATACTCATAGGGGGTGTCGAGAGTGATGACGAAGCTGCCATCGGTGTTAGGCGACCACTTGCCCACTGCAGTAGCCTCGATGAAGGTCTCGTTGCCGTAGAAGTAGTCGAGGTTTGTGGTGCCTATCGACAGGGTCATCTCGCCATCGAGTTGCAGCGAGGGGACATCCTTGGGATAATAGGTGATAGTGGTGATTTTCTTGCCAGCAAGCTCAGCGAGGTCGGCGCGGTTGTAGATGGTCTGCGTGTGGCAGTTGTCGTCCCAGTAGTAGAAGTACATGGGGAAGTAGTTGCTTGTGGCGGTGCCGTCGTTGACGGTGAGCTCATACACTGGCTCAACGGCAGTGCCACTGAGCGGCAGCACGAAGGTGCCACCCTCGCCGTCATAGGCGGTGATGGTCATGGTGCTGGTGTAGGCCGAGGCTGCAACCTCTGCGCTGAAGGCCACGGGAATCTCCACGCTCTCGCCCTTGGCAATGGTGGTGGCGGTGTAGGTGGTGCTGAAAGCGTCGCCAGCGATGGTCACCTGTGGGGTGATGGCGTTAGTGCCGCGGTTGGTCACCTTCACGCTCTGGGTGGCTGGCATGTTGTTAGTGGGCACGTTGCCAAAGGCCACCTGAGTGGCGCTCACGCGGGCGTCGTAGTCGAGCACCTCGGCGTTGTAGTAGAAAGTGGCTTTGGGCAGGAAGTGCACGTTATAGTCGCTGTAGCTATACCAGATGCTGGCATACTGGCGCTCGATGCCCACGAAGCTAGCGTCGGCATAGCTGCCGGTGCCGTCCCATGCCACGTTGAAGAGGAGGTTGCCACCGTCGTAGGTGTAAGGCTCGTCGAAGGTGAAGGTGAGCTTAGTGCCGTCGATGACGAAAGTTCCCTCAAACACTTGCTCCAGACCCTCGGTTACGCTCTCGAGGATAGTGGCCTCGGGAATGACCTTGACGCTCATAGTGGTGACGCCGCCCGAGAAGCCTATGTTCTCGCGGGCATAGAAGGTGATGCCGGTGATGTCGGCACCGGTGATGTCGGTGAGCATCTCAGCGGGATAGACAAACTGTGTGTGCTTGCCGGTGAAGTCAAGGTAGTTGCCACAAACGGGGATGCGGGTGTCGGTGATGTAAGACTCGCTGTCGGCTACGGTGAGCTCTTGAGCCCAGGCGCCCAGGCACACGCTGAGCACCATGATTAGAGATAAAATTTTTTTCATGCGAAAAATAATGATTAATTAGTTAATATAAATAGTTTTATTTAGGTGGAACGGGGAAGGTGAAACGAGTGGTTTGGTTTATCGTTTATGGTTTGCTAGAGATTCTAGAAATTCTAGAGCGTCTAGAACGTCTAGTCGTGTCACTGGCAAGGCACGTCTTGCCGCCGCATTACTCTCCACTGCTCTCCACAGCTCTCCACTGCGTGATGGTTATATAAGCTAAGCGTGAAAGGGGTTTGGTTTATTGGCTACAAAGGTAGTGAAAAGAATTTATATTTACTCATGCGATGGAATATTTTATAATTTTTTATGCAAAATGAAGTGGCATGCAAGTGTTTAGTGCTTCTTGTGCGACTAGGTTGACACCCCTGTGAGCGCCGAGGACAAACCTCATCGCCACTGTTGGCGCCCATGTAAATCATTTCGATTGCAAAACTTGTGGCGAGGATGCAATAATCTGGTGCGCGATGCGTTATTTTCTAATAAGGGGGATACTATGCCCTCTTGTGAACGCAACGAAATCATCTTTCAAAAAGATGACAAAACACTATCACTATCATAAAACACTGAAAACACTCACTCGCACCGTGGCGGCACTGCTGCTACTGGTGACGGGAGTGAAGGCTCATGGTTTTGACATGACGCACTATGCCGACACGTCGCGCCTGGCTACCGGCCGATGGGTGAAGGTGGCTGTGAGCGAGAGCGGCATCTACCAGATTACCGCCAGCGACGCCAGTAAGTGGGGCTTGAGCGACCTAAGCCGCGTGAGGGTGTTTGGCTACGGCGGAGAGCAGCTTAACGACACCCTGCGGGAAAGCAATTTCATCGACGACCTGCCACAGGTGCCCGTGCTGCGCAGCGGCAACCGCCTCTTGTTCTACGCCCAAGGCCCGCTATCGTGGCAGTGGAGCCGCACTCACGGCATCTACAAGCAACGGCAGCACCCCTACGCCACCCAGGGCTACTACTTCATCACCGACGACAGCCGCTACCAAGACCTCAGCCCCGCCACAGTGAGCACCCCTGCCCAGGGCAGCGTGGTGACCACCTTCCTCGAGCGCCTGGCGCATGAGCAGGAACTCATCAACCCTGGCGAGACGGGGCAGGTGCTGCTAGGAGAAGACTTCACCACCACCAGCTCGCAGTCGTTCAAGTTCACCCTCGACGGCCTCGTGGATGGCTCCACAGTGCAAGTGCTCACGCGCTTTGCCGCCAAGACGGTGAACGGCAACAGCCGCGTGTCGTTTAAATACAACGGCAACAACATAGGGGGCGAGAGCACCATTCAGGCCGTTGACAACAGCGACGCCAGCCACTACCACTACAACGCGCTCTCCTCCATGAAGAGGTTTGAGCTCAGCGGCACCAAGGATCTCACCTACACCGTGACCTACACCCCTGCTGGAACGGTAAACCTGGCTCGACTCGACTTCATCACCGTGGCCTATGAGCGCGCGCTAGACCTGAGCGGCAAGAGCAGCCTGCTCTTTGGGCTGATGAGCAGCGAGCCCTCGCAATATGAGCTTAGCGGCGTGAGCGCCAGCACCCACGTGTGGGACCTGAGCAACAAAAAAGCCCCTGTGGAGATAAGCCTCACCACCGACGGCGACAAGGGCCGCTTTAGCCTCGACAGCAACAAGCGCCGCGACCTGATAGCCTTCAACGACAATGGCACCTTCCCCTCGCCATCGCTGGTGGCGACGGTCGAGAACCAGAGCATTCACGGCAGCCCAGTCCCCGACATGATAATCTTGGCACCCAGCGAGTTCCTGCCACAAGCACAACAGCTGGCCGCCATGCACGAGGACCTCGACAGCATGCGCGTGATGGTGATAGACCACAACAAGGTCTTCAACGAGTTCTCCAGCGGCACCCCCGACGCGGCAGCCTACCGACTGATGTGCAAGTATTTCTATGACCGCGGCACCGACGAGCAGGGGCACCGCCTGGGCTACCTGCTGCTGCTGGGCAACGGCTACTGCGACAACCGCCGCATCAGCAACGCCGCCAAGTCGCTCACCTACCCCATGCTGCTGGTGTGGGAGAGCCCTGACTATGACGAGAATGTGAACCCCTTCAGCTGCAATGAGATGAAGTCATTCACCAGCGACGACTATTTCGGCCTGTTGCAAGACAACTCCTTCCTGGGCCAAGGCACGACCAGGATGTCTATTGCCGTGGGACGCATCCCGGCACGCAGCACCACAGCCGCCAGCATCGCCGTTAGCAAGATAATAAAATATGTCACCCAGGCCGACTATGGCAACTGGAAAAACACCATGCTTAACGTGGCCGACAATGAGGACAACAGCAACCACTGGCAGCACGGCGAGGACGTGGTGCAGACCGTCATGGCCCATGGCGGCGAATATGTGAACTTCAACCGCGTGTTTCTCGACAACTTTGAGGAGAAGAGCGACGGTTCGGGCTCTAAGTTCCCCGACGCACGCAAGAAGATGTATAAGACACTCACCGAGGGCGCACTGTGGTGGAACTACTCGGGACACGGTGGACCCTCGGGGTGGACTGGCGACGGACTCATGGTCACCAGCGACATCGAGAACAACCTCTTCTACAGCCACCAGCCCATTCTCTTTGCCGCCACCTGCGAGTTCTCCAGGCACGACGGCACCAACCCCTCGGGCGGCGAGAACGTGTTCTTCAACCCCAACGGCGGCTGCGTGGCAATGATATGCCCACCACGACTGGTGTATATGGACAACAACCGCTACCTCAACATCACCGCCGCCACTAAGATGTATGAGCGCGACAGCAACGGTCAGGCGATGCGACTGGGCGACCTGCTCACCTACGCCAAGAACAACACCTCCACTGGCCGCGACAACTCGCTGCGCTATCACCTCTATGGCGACCCTGCCATGCGCCCCGCCATGCCACAGTACAAGGCCGTGATCGACAAAATCAACGGCAACGACGTTGACCCAGAAAACATGCCAGTGTTTGAGGCTAGGCAGACCATGGCCATCACCGGACACATCGAGGATCTCGCTGGAGTGAAACAAACCGCCTTCAACGGCCTGATAGAAAGCACGCTATATGACTGCGAGAAGTCGGTGTCGTTTATCGACGAGAAAGACCGGGTGCACACCTACGACGAGCGCCAAAACAAGCTCGCCCTCAACGTGAACCGAGTCAACAACGGCGAGTTTGCGCTAAACATCACCATTCCCAGCGAGGTGACAGTAAACTACGACAACTACCGGCCTTCGCTCGTGAGCCTCTATGCCTATGACAGCGAGAACAAGCGAGAGGCGGCAGGCTCATGCGACGACTTCTACATCTATGGATATGACGAGACGGTGGAGGCCGACACCATAGGCCCCGACATCAGCTACCTGGGGCTGAACAGCACCAACTTCAGCGATGGCGACAACGTGAACGAGTCGCCACTGTTCATCGCCACCGTGAGCGACGAGAGCGGCATCAACTTCTCGAATGCCGGCATAGGCCACAACATGACGCTCACACTCGACGGCACCACCACATTTAGCGACGTGAGCAGTTACTACACCGCCACCGAGGCCTCCGCAGGCTCGGCAGGCACCATCAACTATGCTCTCACCGACCTGAGCAACGGGCACCACACCCTCAAGCTCAAGGTGTGGGACGTGTTTAACAACTCCAGCGAGAAGACCATCTCCTTCAACGTAATGAGCGGCCTCAAGCCCGAGATTGACGAGATAAAGGCATTCCCCAACCCCGCTGCCACCTCCACCACCTTCCTCGTGACACACAACCGCCCCGAGGCCACGGTGACCATCACCATCGAGGTGTTTAACCTCATGGGACAGCGGGTGTGGAGCACCACGCAGAGCGGACGTAGCTCTATGTTTGCAGCATTCCCCATTACCTGGGACCTGAGCGACTACAGCGGCACACGCCTGGCACGTGGCATCTACCTCTACAAGGCCACCATCAGCAACGACGGCCACCAGGAGAGCACCAAGACCAAGAAACTGGCAATAACGAATTAAGTGTAAAATATTAAGTGTTAAGTGTAAAATGTTAAGTGTTAAGTAGGGACAAGGCGTGCCTTGTCCGTGAAGAGGATATAGGCTCTAGAATCTCTATAAAATCTAGAAAGTCTAGAAAATCTAGAGAGTCTAGAAAAAAAGAAACTAAATTGAACGACAGCGAGCGACATATCAACCGAGCCATGCTTCCAGAGCCCACACTCAGGAGGCTGCCATGGTACTTGGCTTACCTCAAGATGCTTGACCTCAAGCACCAGGAGCACGTCTCTTCCACGCAAATCGCCAAGAGCCTCAACGTGGATGCCTCGCAAATTGCCAAGGACCTGTCGTTTCTCAACATAAAGGGCAAGACGCGCATCGGATATGAGGTACACCCGCTCACCAGGGCCCTGACCGAGTTCCTGGGCTTCAAGCACCGCCACAACGCGTTCCTCATTGGCGCTGGCTCGCTGGGCAGCGCCCTCATGCGCGACCTGGGGCTCATGCAGTTTGGGCTAAACATAGTGGCGGCATTCGACATCGACCCACACATCATTGGGTCGGCAGTGGGCGACATCCCCATCTATGACCTGGCACAGCTGGCACAGCAACAGCACAGCAGCGGAGTGTCAATAGCCATCGTGGCAGTGCCTCCCGAGAGCGCACAAGACGTAGCTAACACCCTTGTTGCCAGCAACATCAAGGCGATATGGAACTTCACGCCATTCCGCATTAAGGTGCCACGCCATGTGGTAGTGCAAAACACCTCGATTTACTCCGACCTCGCTCTGATGTATAACAACATGGAAGTTAACGTTAACAACAAAAATAACATAGCAAAGTGAAAATAATAGGCATAGGCAGAGAGCTGCCCGGTCAGGTATATCTAATGGCCGACTCGGCAATCGTCAAGACGGGCAAACCGTTTTTTGTGCCTCACTTTGCACACAACTTTACTGGCACTCCGGCACTGGTGATGCACATCGACAGGCTAGGAAAGCACATAGCGCCACGCTTTGCGCACCGCTACTGCCTGGCAGTGGCACCGGCCATAAAGGTCACCGCACGCGGCATAGACGCCGAGCAGCACCACCAGGCAACGTCGGCACTGGCTCACAGCTTTGATGGAGCACTGCTGCTGGGCGACTTCACCACCAGCGACTCCATAGCCCAAGGCATCAACGGCAGCCTCATCACGGTGGAGCGCAACGGCCAGCAGGCAGCACAGGGCAGCCTCGACGCCCTGGGCCTCGACTTCAGGCAGCTCATAGCGCAGCTGAGCGTGTATTTCACGCTCAAGATGGGCGACATGATAGCCGTGGAGCTCGCCGCCGCCACCCTGGAGCTCACTCCTGGCGACACACTGCACGCGGCCATCAACGGTGACCTCAAGCTCACCACACGAGTGAAGTAACTATTAAGAAACTACACACATATTATAATTGACATAGCAAGAAATCAACATAACCAAACTACTATGCATAAGAAGTTTTTATTTAACATTATGGGCCTGATGGCTATAGTTGCGGCCACAACGATGAGCGCACAGGCATTCTCCTCGTCAAGCTACGCCACCACCTCTAAGCTGGCAAGCGGGCGATGGGTGAAAATCGAGATTAGCGAGAGTGGTGTTTATCAGCTCACTTTCGACGAACTAGCACAGATGGGATTTAGCAATCCCGAGAATGTGAGAATCTATGGCATGGGAGGGTTTCCCATCAATGAAGTGCTTGATGGGTCGCAAACCGACGACCTCAAGCAGGTGCCCATCAAGCTCTATGACAACAAAATCTGCTTCTACGCTTGTGGAGCAGTGAAGTTCAGCCTCTCCACTCCCACCAGCACACCGCACTACACCCGTGAGTTCAACAGCTACTCAACCTCGGGGTATTACTTCGTCACCGACGACGCTAGCGAGTCACGACTCGAGATTGCCAGCAGCAGCAACGCCACCCCCAGCAACGCCGTGGTGCGCGCTAAAAGCCTTGACTACTGGCACCACGAGAAGGAGCTCGTCTCGCCTAGCGAGTCAGGAAAAGACATGCTGGGCGAAGACATGGTGAGAGGTGTGATCGACGTGCCCTACTCTATTCCCACACTGTGCACCGACACCACCGTGGTGGTCAACATCAACGCGGGAGCTAAAGTCACCCAGGCTTCTTACATCTATGGCAAGCTCAATGGCAACACCCTCAACTTCCAGAACATTGCCGCCAAGATTTATGCTCCAGCTAACAACTTCGTCTATTACAACTATGCCTCGCCCTATGTGGCTTACACCCCTTCGGAGCAGCCTATTCCCACCGACGGCACCATCAACGTGACAATTAACGACTCACCTAGCAGCACCAACAACACTGCCACAAGTGCATGGCTCGACTATGTGACTATCACCTACTTTCACAACAACTCGCTCGAGGGCATTCCCGACAATCAGCTGCGCATGGGATTTACCAAACTCACCAATCAAGACGTCATCACTCTTGCCGAGAACAGCAGCGACTACCAGCTCTGGAACATCGACGACCCCCACGCGCCCACTAACTGCGTGCTCACCAGCAACAATGGCGTGATGGAATATGCTCCTAACGTGGCGGCCAACGCCAGCCAGTACATAGCCTTCAACCCCGCTATGGAACTAAAGTCTATCACCAGCTTCGCCGAGATTCCTAACCAGAACATTCACGGCCTGCAAACCCCCGACATGGTGATTGTCACCTGCCAGGAGCTGATGCCACAAGCCGAGCGCGTGGCACAGATGCACCGCGACAACGACAACATGGTAGTACACGTGCTCGACCAGCAACAGATATTCAACGAATTCTCGAGCGGAACCCCCGATGCCATGGCCATCAGGCTCATGAACAAGATGTTCTACGACCGCAACAAGAACAAATTCAAGCACCTGCTCATGTTTGGCGCCGGCACCTACGATAACCGTCAGCTGCACGCCAAGCGAGAGTGTACTATTCTCACCTATGAAGCAACGGTGAGCAACGACGAGACCTACAGCTACGTGTGTGACGACTTCTTTGGCATCCTCGACGACAACTCGGGCATTGAGCTCGCCAAGGACTACCTAAGGCTTGGCGTGGGACGCATGCCAAGCGCCTCGCTCGACGAAGCACAGACCGACGTTGACAAACTCCTCAACTACGTCAACAACCCCGACTACGGCTACTGGAGAAACGACATCATTCTCACCGCCGACGACTATGACAACGGCCTGCACGCCTTCCAAGCCGAGGGCATTAACAACATTATCGTGGACGAACTCGCCACCGGGCTAATGAACAACAAGGTGTATGTGAGCCAGTTCCCTAACGACCCCACCTCGGGCTTCGCCTATGAAGGCCACAAGGACTTGATTTCTAAACTCACCGATGGACAATATTTCATGACTTATGTGGGACACGCCAGCCCCAACACGCTCACCAAGGATGTGGAAATATGGACCACCTACCAATCTAACAATGTGGAATATGCCCACTTGCCTATTCTCACCACTGCATGCTGCGACGTGGCACGCTATGACAGCAACCAGCGAGGACTAGTAGAAATAATGTTCCACAAGCCCAACGGTGGAGCAATCGCTATCGTCACCTCGGCACGCTCAGTATATGCTACCGACAACGACGCACTAAACCAAGCCTTCGTCAAGGCTATGTTCTGCTACAACACTAAGGGCTACATGCCCACCGTGGGAGAAGCCTACATGCTGTGCAAGCAGTCATTTGGCTCTAAAGTCAACTACAACAAGATGTCGTTCCTGCTGCTGGGAGACCCCGCCATGAAGATCAACTACCCCAAGCCTTTCTTCAAAATCACCAAAATCAATGGCATCGACGTGGGCTCTGAGGCCATCAACTCGGGAGCCATGCAGCAGGTCACTGTAGAGGCTAAGGTGTATAACCCCGACGGAACCACTGTCAACACCAACTTCAACGGCGACGCCACTCTCTCCATCTACGACTACAAGAAAAAAGAGACCACAATCACCGTGAGAGTCAACCGCGTGGATGTGACACGCGACATCTTCTACCCACAGAACCTGCTCACACGCGTCAACGGACGTGTGGTCAACGGTGTGTTCACCGCCACTGCCGTGATACCACGTCACATTCTCTCCACTGGCAGCTATGGCACCATGAAGGTCTATGCTCACCAAGACGACAGCCAGGAGATGGTGAACGGCTCCTTTAACATGCTCAAGCTCAACAGCTACAACGAGAGCGACCCTCACACCGTGCACGACAACATGCCACCCGTCATCGACGCCTTCTACTTCAACGACCAGCAAAGCTTTGCTAACGGAGCCTTGATTCCATCGGGAAGCACTCTCTACATCCACGCTACCGACGATTACTCTTTCAACAACCAGGCAATGGCCGTGGGCAACACCATGAGCCTCATGCTCGATGGCGGAAAGACCACTTTCCCCCATGTGCAGAACCACAGCACCCTGCAAGAGGACGGCAAGGAGCTGGCAGTAGAGTTCCCCATGGACCTGCAAGAAGGACGTCACACGCTGCAATACACTGTCTATGACGCCGCCGGCAACAAAGCCACCGAGACAATATCGTTCCTCGTGGGGAATGAGTCTAAACTCGACCTCACCGTTGACGAGGAGCCAGCGATGACACACGCCACTTTCAACGCCAGCAGCACTCTATCGCCAGCACCCGAAGTCACCATCAAGGTTCTCGACAACGTGGGCAACCTCGTGTGGAGCACCACCACTGCCAACTTCCCTTACATCTGGAACCTCAAAGACAACAACGGCACCCGCCTGCCAGCTGGCGTCTATAAGTTCTATGGCACCTACAAGAGCAGCAACAGCTACGGAGGCACCGAGATAGGACATCTCATCATCATCGACCGCTATCACAACAACAACCAGTAACCCACACTCACATAGCGGGTACATGCCCCACTACACCAAAAGCATTTCGCACCACGCACGGCGCGAAATGCTTTTTTCGTGCCACACACACGCTGCACAAAAAATACACCGCACCGCAACACTATATAGATCACCCCCACAATAAAAACCTAAATTTTGCGTTATTATTAAAATAATGTAAAAACACACCACTAATATATCATCATGAATAAACGTCTTTTATTCAACACACTATGCGTCATCGCCATTACTATTGCTGGCGTTGGAACATCTAAGGCTTTTTCCTCCTCGGGCTATGCCACCTCTTCGGCTCTGAGCAAGGGGAAATGGGTGAAAATTGCCATCCCCGAGGACGGCATGTATCAAATCACCTTCGACGAGCTAACCCGCATGGGATTTGAAAACCCGCAAAAAGTGGGAATATTTGGCACTGGAGGGCACCCATTAAGCGAAATTCTTAATGGTTCAAACATCGACGACCTCAAGCAGGTGCCAAGCAAGATATTTGGCAACAAGCTATGCTTCTATGCCTGCGGACCAGTGCAATACACCATGGAGACTCCCACCACAACACCACACTTCACTCGCAAGATAAACAGCTGCTCAACAATGGGATACTACTTCATTGGCGAGCTCGATAGCGCACCGATGCAACCGCAATCGGTGACCTATGGCATCTCTGGCACCAAGGTCAGGGACTCCAGTCTCGACTACTGGCACCACGAGGAGGAGTTGCTGTCGGCATCACAGTCGGGGAAGGAATTCCTGGGTGAGGCATTGACAGGCGGAACCATCACTATTCCCTACTCACTACCCCAGGTGTGCGGAGACTCGGCCATAGTGCTCAACCCGCGAGCTGCCGTCAAGAGCAAAAACGTCTCTTTCCTCGCTCTCAAGTTCAACAGCAACGACATAGAGC
This sequence comes from uncultured Prevotellaceae bacterium, assembly GCA_900318255.1. Taxonomy (GTDB): domain Bacteria; phylum Bacteroidota; class Bacteroidia; order Bacteroidales; family Muribaculaceae; genus Sodaliphilus. Next base: position 26,080 of record ONJX01000007.1, read on the forward strand.
TCACCACACAAGAGTCAAAAATCTTCAGCGCCACGTCAGAGTATGTGTTCTACAACACCGCGCAACCAGTGGTGACAATCAGGGAAAACAACGGCAACACTATTCCCGAGACAGGTGAGGTGACCATGACAATCAACGCCTCACAGCCCTACGTATGGTCCAGGCTAGATTACTGCATGATCACCTACTATCACATCAACAACCTGAGGGGTGCCACAGGCAACCAGATGCGCATGGGTTTCAACAAGGTGTCGTCGGCCGACATCATCGCCATCGAAGGAGCCACTGCCACCACACAGCTGTGGAACATTGACAACCCTCTGGTTCCAAAGAACTACACCTTAAACCCCAAAGACGGCTTCAGAGGCTTTACCCCTCTCTACACCATCGACTACACTCAGTTCATCGCCTTCGACCCCGCCATGGAGCTGATGTCTATCGCAGGATATGAACAAGTAGAGAACCAGAACATCCACGGCATGGCAATACCTAATATGGTCATCGTCACCAACGAGACACTCATGCCACAAGCCGAGCGCATAGCACAGCTGCACCGCGACAACGACAACATGGTGGTGCACGTGCTCGACCAGCAACACATATTCAACGAGTTCTCGAGCGGAACCCCCGACCCCATGGCCATCAGGATCATGAACAAAATGTTCTACGACCGTGACCTCAATGGCAAGTTCAAATACCTGCTCATGTTTGGCTCTGGCTCCTACGACAACCGTCAGCTGCTGGCCAAGAACCCGTGCAACATTATCACCTACGAGACCAGCGTCAGCCACGACGAGAACAACAGCTACGTTAGCGACGACTTCTTTGGACAACTCGACGACAACTCGGGAGCCAACCCCGCCGGAGACCTGCTAAGGCTAGGCGTGGGGCGCATACCATGCGCCTCGCTCGAGGAAGCACAGACCGACGTCGATAAACTCATCAACTACGTCAACAACCCCGACTACGGGCCATGGCGAAACAACGCTCTCTTTATTGCCGACTACGTGTATGGGCCGCCCGAAGCACCCTCTACCGAGACTTTCCTGCACGAGAACCAGGCCGAAGGGGTGGTAAACCTCATCAATGACGAGCTAAATATAGGCTTCGTCGCTAACAAGGTGTATGTGCACCAGTTCCCCATAGACCCCGCCACAGGATTCCTGCCCGATGGACGCAAGAGCATGAACTCGCTGCTTGAGAACGGGCAATACTTCATGACCTATGTGGGACATGCCAACCCCAACCAGCTCACCAAGGAAGTGCAACTGTGGACCACTTACGAGTCGAGGCGAGTCAATAACACGCACCTGCCCATCGTCACCACAGCTTGCTGCGACGTGGCACGATATGACGGCACGCAACGCGGACTCATGGAAATCATGTTCCATAACCCCAACGGCGGGGCAATAGCCATGCTCGCCACCACACGAGCAGCCTATGCCAACGGCAACGACGCCATCAACAGGGCGTTTGTGAGCTACCTTTTCAACTACAACTCCTCAAAAACCATGACCACCCTCGGCGAAGCCTACATGCTCAGCAAGCAGTGGTTTGGCACCGCCACCTCGTGCAACAAAATGATGTTCTCGCTATTTGGCGACCCAGCCATGAAAGTGAACTACCCAAAGCCGCTGTTTAAACTCACCAAAATCAACAACACCGCAGTGGGAGACAACAACATCTCAGTCAGGCCAATGCAGCAAGTGACAGTAGAGGCACAGGTGATGAAGCCCGACGGCACCACTATCGACAACAACTTCAACGGTGATGCCACTCTCGCCATCTACGACTACCAGAAGAAAGAGACCACCTTCAACAACCGCGACATCTTCTACCCAAGACAACTGCTCACCTCTATCAACGGCAGAGTGGTCAACGGAGTCTTTACAGGCAAAGCCATCATCCCACGACACACCCTCAGCCCGTGGTCATCAGGACTGGTTTCGGTTTATGCTCACCGCGACAACAGCGACGACATGGTAAACGGCAATTTCAACAAACTCGTCATCAACGACTACGTGGCCACCAGCCCCGTCACAGTGCACGACGACACGCCACCCACCATCAACGCCATCTACTTCAACGACCAGCACGACTTTGACGCATGCAGCACCATCAGCCCAGCGTCAACACTCTATATCAATGCCACCGACGACAACGCCTTCAACAACCAAAGCCTCGCCATTGGCAACAGCATGGACCTCAAGATTGACGGAGGCAAGACCAGCCTATACAATGTTTCTGCCTATGCCACCCTCACCAACGACGGCAAGACTCTAAACGTGGAGATGCCGCTGGTGCTGGAACCCGGCGACCACACCCTGCAATACAACGTCTATGACATTGCAGGAAACATGACCACACGCACCATCAACTTTGCCGTCAGCAGCGCTCAGCAAGCACAGCTCACCGTTGAGCAGGAGCCAGCAGTGAACGTGGCAACTTTCAACTTCACCTCCAACCTCAACTTCACGCCCACCGTGGCAATCAAGGTTATCGACAACCAGGGCAATGTGGTGCTGAGAAAGACTACCAGCAGCTTTCCTTTCAACTGGGACCTCAAGGTCTCAAACGGCAGAATTCCAGCCGGCGTTTACACCATTTACGGAAAGTTCAACAACGGCACCATTTACGGCGGCACCGCCAAGGCCACTCTCATCGTAGCCGAAGAGCAGAAAATACAGTAAACACCACCCTCACTGCTCGACTGCTCGACCACTCGGCCGCTCGACTACTCGACCGCTCGACCACTCGACTGCTTGGCCGCTTGGCCGCTCGGCCGCTCGACTGCTCGACCACTCGACTGCTCGACTGCTCGACTACTCGACCGCTCGACTACTCGACCGCTCGAGTGCTCGGGAATGAGTTTCACGCGGCATTAAAAAAAATTCACCACAACTCTTGTGTATTCCAAAACTTTATAGTACCTTTGCACCGATTTTCCGAAAGGCTCGACTAAGTGCCTCTCTTTCAAGGGGCCGCCGCACGGTATAACTTGTAATACAATTATTTAAATGTACGCAATTGTAGAAATTCAGGGACAGCAGTTCAAAGCCGAGGCAGGCAAGAAGCTGTTTGTTCACTATCTCGGCGACGAGAAGAACGAGGGCGATGCAGTAGAGTTCAGCAAGGTCCTCCTCGTGGATGCCGACGGTGCCATCACAGTTGGCGCGCCTACCGTGGAAGGCGCAAAAGTAGTGTGTGAAGTTAAGCAGCCTCTCGTTAAGGGAGAGCACGTGATTGTCTTCAAGAAGAAACGCCGCAAGGGCTATCGCCGCTTGAACGGTCACCGCCAGTGCTTCACCGAGCTCGTGATTAAAGATGTAATTGCTTAACCCCTAAAAACTATTTCATTATGGCACATAAAAAAGGTGTAGGTAGTTCGAAGAACGGACGTGAGTCGCACAGCAAGCGACTCGGAGTGAAACTTTTTGGTGGGCAATTCGCAAAGGCCGGTAACATTATCCGCCGTCAGCGCGGCACCGTTAACCGCCCAGGTGAGAACGTGGGCATGGGCAAGGACCACACCCTCTATGCTCTCGTTGACGGAACAGTAGAGTTCCAGCACCGAGCTGGCCACACTTACATTAACGTAGTGGCTGCTCCCCAGCAAAGCGAAGAAAACTAAGACATCATCTCATTGAGGCCCAAAGCCTCGCGAGACTCTAATTGAAAAATCATCGACACAGCAACGTGCCGATGATTATTTTTTTCACATTCTCTCATCCCTTAACCAGCATCTTAGCACGAATGTGAGAAAACAAAGGGACGCAGACACACACATGCGCCACTCACTCCATCTCGCGCTTTGTCTCCTGCTTGAAGCGGCGGCGGGAGTATTGCCACGTTCTATTATCTTAATGATTGAGTCCATTTCAAAAAGTCCATATTTTGAGTCTATTGTCCCAAAAACAATCAAAACAGAAAATTAAATCATTGATTTTCAGCAATAAAAATAATAGTTTAATTCGCATAATTCGCCGTTTTTTTATTTTAAAAGTGGACTCATGATTCAAGTTTCGGCTACTTCCGAAACCTTACTTACTGACAAATGTCATTTTTTCAATTCTGCTCTCTTAGCCAGCGTCTTAGTAGGAATGTGAGAAAATAGGGGAAGGTGTAGAATTTACCGTTAAAGCCTATGTTTGCCGAGCAAAGTTTGATTCCATGATTAATATCATGGCTCAGAGCTGTGTTGCCAGTAAGTTTTTTAAGTGATGCAGTAGCAGTGTTGCTTGCCTTCACCTCTATAGGCCATAGGAGATTAGCACTGCGCACAAAGAAATCCATCTCAATCGACAGTTTGTCGTTGCGATAGTAATACAAGTCATATCCTTGCTTGACAAGCATGTCGGCAACAATATTCTCAAAGATTGCTCCTTTGTAGGTAGCAAAATTCTTGTTTTGGCGCAAGTCTTCTTGCGCCTCCTCATCAAGCGAGGAAATGAGCATGCCTGTGTCACGATAATATATCTTATACAGTGCAGGATTGTAGTTGCCTTTTAATGGCAATGCCAACTCATGCAGACAATAGCACACGTTGATGATGCCAGCGCTATTGAGCCATTCCACAGCTCCAACGTATTCTCTGTTGCGAGCGCCATGCGCAATTTTTGTGACCTGGAACCGCTTATTTTCTTGCGCTAGAAATGTCGAAATGTGACGGTAAACGGCTAGGACTTTACCTTTCTCCATACCCACGGCATACTTGGTGATATCTTCTTCATAGTCGAGATGCAACTGTTGTTGCAATGACAAAGTTCCAGCAAAATTCTTTTGTGTGACAAAAGTGTCAACCACTTCGGGCATGCCGCCAAGCACCATATAATCTCGAAACAGGGCGATAAGCTGGTTCATAACAAGCTTTGATAGTGGCTTTACCTGAAGCATGTGATTGAAAAGCTCGTCAATTAGAGTGTTGTCATAGCCACAAGCCCACAAGAATTCTTCAAAATCCATAGAGTGCATAAGCACGTCTTCTTTATAACCTACACTGTTCGACTCTATTTGCTGATAATAAACTCCCATTAACGAGCCAGAACAAATGATATCGTAACGACCATCAATCTTGAATGGCTTCAGACTTGTAGCGCAACTTGGGCACACCTGAAGCTCGTCGAAGAAAATCAACGTCTCACCAGGCACAAAATTGACATGTGGATTAATGAATGTGATATTCTTGATAATATCATCAACATTAAAGCCATCATCAAAAATACTGCAATATTCTTCTTCAAGAGCAAAATTGATTTCAACAACATGCTTATAGTTTTGCTTCGCAAAATGGCGAATTGACATGGTTTTGCCAACTTGACGTGCTCCCTTTACAATCAAAGGTTTGTGATTAGCTCTCTTTTTCCAGTTAATCAATATATTATCTATCTTTCGCTTAAGCATAATTATTGATTGTTTCACATAATTCGATGCAAATATAAGCAAAAAATCACATAATTACCACATTTCGGGCTAAAAAAATCACATAATTGCCACTATAAACCAATTTTAAACCATCGAAACCACAAAACCAGTAATCAAGCTTCAAACCTGTGAGATGTACCAAGCATGTGCATCACATTGAGCATTTTGCATTATGAACCTTTAGCTCGATGGAGTGAGCAGCATGAGTCGTGCGAAGCACAGTGTGCAATGAGCGAACTCCATCAATTATGGATTGATTAATCAATCTCGCGCTTTGTTTCTTGCTTGAAGCGGCGGCGGGAGTATTGCTTCTTGGACTTGTGCACGCGGTGGGTGGCGACCCACTGGCAGCCGTTGCGCTCCATCTGCTCGTTGCGCGAGATCATCTTGATGATCTTATCCATCGCGTTGCTCTTGGGTATCTTCGACTTTTTCATAATTCTATAGCTAGCGTGGAATGTTTTTGCTTATTAGAGAGATGCTATAGTGACTACTATTGCCTTGTTAGCTCGTTTACTTGTCAGCTTGTTAGCTATAGCAAAGCTTCGTGCGTGAATGACGTGGTGTCGAGGAGGTAGGCGCTGCGGTTGTCGAGCATCTTGAGCAGCGGTGTGGTGATGGGCGGGCAGCTCACAAGATTTCCCTTCTTGTCATAAGCCACCTGAAGCGTGTGGCCAAACACCTGCCTCACCGCCGGGCCACCAGCGATGTGCAAATCGACTGGCGCATGCACCAGCTCATTGACATCGGCCCACACACATGAGCCAGCATCGTCCCACCCGCCACGGTGATGAGACACCATGAAGAGCTGCCGCAACCCCTTGTGTGTAGATGGCAAGGCATTGAGCGACGACACCAGGTCGCCCAGGCTCGACGGCTCCACATCAATGCTCTTGAGCCATCGCATCGAGCACCCAGCGTGAGTAAACAAGATGCCATCCTCCTCGTGCGCTATCCTGAACATCTCACGATTGGCATCAAGCATGCCGGCAATGACGCTATGCCACTCGCGCGACCACCGGCAGTGACCTCTGGCGAGCGAGCGATAGTCCTCACTGAAGTAGGGCAAGTCGTGATTGCCCAGCAACATCACCACCTTGTGGCGATAATCCTTGATAAACTGCAGAATCTCGGTAAAGTTATCGACCGCACTGCTCACGCTTATCCCCTCAAAACCGTAGGGGTCGAAATAGTCGCCAAGAAACACCACGCGGTCGCAGTCGTCGATGCGGCCAATAGCGCTTTTCCAAAAATCACGCCCATGAATATCAGGCAAAACAATTATCTTCATAGCTCACAAACTTTATCACAAAGTTACAAAAAAATATTGAAAACGGCAAGCAACCAGCATCTTTTTTTCGCCTGATGAACTAAAATTTCACCTTATATATAATAAACTGCCCATGCCTCACGTTTAGATATATAAGGCATATTATGCCCTAACGCAAACTAAGAATAACACAATAACCGATATGAAGAAAACACTGCTCTCAATAGTATTAATGATTAGTGCCACAGCAAGTTGGGCACTCGAGGTGGAATGTACCCCTGGCAACCTGGCATCGCTCATCGACGACACTAGCATCACGTCGCTCACCATCACAGGAGAGATTGACGCACGCGACTTCAAGTTCATAGCCGACGAGCTTGACGCGCTCACCTCTATAAACCTTGCCGGAGCTACTATAGTGGGCTATAGCAACAACACCAAGCCTCTGTTTAACAACGAGGTGAATTATCCCGAGAATTGCATCCCACCAATGGCATTCTTTGGCAAGAAACTCACACAGGTGAGCCTGCCTGCCAGCACACGAGCCATCGGCATGGCAGCCTTTGCCGGGTGCTACCAGCTGTCTAACTTCAGCTTCCCACAGGCTCTTGACTCTATAGCAGCTTACGCCTTCTCGGCAGCAAGAATCGGCAACCTCATCCTGCCCACCACAGTGCGGTTCATGGGCGAGGGCGCTTTCTCCAATATCAACTCGTTGACTCAAGCCACCATCAACCCCGCCGAGCCCATGGCAATTCCCAAGAGTGCCTTCGAGGGATGCCAGGCCTTCACCACTGTCACTCTAGGCCCTAACGTGATAGCCATTGGCGACAGAGCTTTCAAGGGCGACGCCAAGCTGAGTAACATCAACTTCGCCGAAGCTAACAACATTCAGAGCATTGGCAACGAGGCTCTGCTGGGCACCAAGGTGAGCAACTTCAACTTTCAGCAGGCCACCACGCTTAGCTATATCGGAGAGTGGGCGTTTGCACAGTCTAAGCAGGCTAGTGCCACTATCCCTGCTAACATCACCAATGTGGGCAAGGGAGCATTCTACTATGCCACCGACCTCACTTCATTCGTGCCTAACGCAGCTAGCGACACCATTGCCGACATGCTGCTCGCTGGCACCGCCGTCACTAACGACATCACCAGCAAAACTCACGTGAAACACATAGGCGCCTATGCCTTCTACAACACCCCTGTCACAACCCTCACCCTGCCCAGCACCACCACCTACATTGGCGACCGAGCAATGGCAGGCATGATCAACTTGACTGAACTCGCCAGCGAGGCAACACAAGTGCCTGAGCTCGGCGAAGAAGTGTGGATAGGCGTTAAGCAGGCAACCATTCCACTGAAGGTGCCGCAAGAGAGTTATGACGCCTACAGCACCGCCGACCAGTGGCAGCGCTTCCTCGTGTGGGCCGAAGAGCCGCAAGGCGTTCCTGGCGATGTGAACCAAGACGGATTTGTCACCGCTGCCGACATCACCTGCCTCTATGGCATCATCCTGGGCAACACCACCGACTACATGGACACTGCCGATGTGAACAACGACGGCGAAGTCACAGCTGCCGACATCACATTCATTTACAACATACTGCTTGGCAACGCTAATGCACCTGGACGCAACAAGAAGGTCTTCGACAGCAACGACCATCTCAGCGCCGATGCCTTCGTCATTGAGGCTGGTAAGACTCACACTATGGATGTGAACATGCGCAATAACGCACAGTTTGCTGCTATGCAGTTCGACATCACCATGCCACAGGGACTCACCATTGCCCACGTGGCCACTACCACTCGAGCCAGCAACATGACCATGGGCTATAACGAGATAGAGCCTGGCAAGTGGAGAATTCTTATACATAGCGCTACCACCACCTCAAGCAATGAGGGAGCACTGCTCAACGTCACCGTCAAGGCCCTCGAGGGCTTCACCGGCAACGACATCATCACCATCAGCAATATCATTGCCGTCGAGCCTAACGAGCTTACTCATCAGATGAACGACGTTGATGTGGAGGTGGGCACTGTCACTGGCGTGAAGGATATCAACATCGACGATGCCCACAATGGCCCAGTGAATGTCTATAACATGAACGGTCAGCTCATTCGCCAGAATGTGGAGCGCAACGAAGCCACTACTGGCCTGCCTAGCGGCATCTACATCGTGGGTGGCAAGAAAGTTGTGGTTAAATAACATGGTTTTTCCAAGCTAGAGTATCTAGAGCACACCACTAGAGAGAAAAATCTGGAAAAGGACTTATGGCTATGAGCAAGAAGGGGTTTCTTTTAGCATTGCTGTTGGCTACGGTGCTGCATCTGCAGGCCGTGACGGTCAACAGCACTGCGGGAAAGCTGGCAACAATAGTCACCAACCACAACGCCACAGAGCTCACAGTGAACGGCACCATCGACGCTCGCGACTTCGCCTTCATTGCCGACGAGATGCCTAACATTAACACTCTAAACCTCGCAAACGCCACTATCGTTGCCTATAACAGCACTCTCAACGACGGGCTGCTGCCTGGAGAGCATCACTATGCTGCCAACACCATGCCCTACTGCGCCCTGGCTGGCGTGCTCACGCTCAAGAACGTGACCCTTCCATCCAATCTCACCGCTATCGACTATGGCGCTTTTGCTGGATGCACGGGCATCACTGCCATAGGCCTGCCTGCCACGCTGCTCTCCATTGGTGACGACGCGTTCAACACCTGCTCCTCGTTGACGCAGGTGAGCATCACCGGCTCCATCAACCACTTGGGAAGCAAAGCCTTTGCCCACTGCGCAAAACTCGCCACTGTCATCATCAACCCCAGTGGCCCCATCACGATAGGCGATGAGGCGTTTGCCAACTGCCAGAGCCTCAACAATGTGACCATAGGCGCTGCCGTCACCCATCTGGGCAACGGCACCTTCACCGCCTGCAAAGCCCTGAAGAAAATAAACATCGCACCGGGCTCCAAACTCGAGAGCATTGGCGACATGACCTTCTACAACTCCGGGCTCGAAGAACTCAACATGGAAGACATGCCTCACCTCAAGCACCTGGGAGCATGGGCCCTGGCGCGCACTAACCTCAAGGAGTTAACACTGCCGGCTCACGTCAAGAACCTGGACGAAGGCACGCTATTCTACAACAACAAGCTCACCTCGCTGGAGCTGCCCAGCACACTGACCTACCTGCCCGACTACATGCTGGCAGGATGCGACAACATCAACGGCACGCAATTCATGACACCTAGCTTGGGAAACATCGGTGACTTTGCCATCTATAACCAGCAGCAACACGGCAAGATTACGGTGCCACAAAGGGTATATTACATCGGCTCTTATGCTATGGCTGGAATAAAGTGGTTGTACCAAATAACCAGCGAGCCTCTACAGGCTCCCGAACTGGGCAACAACGTGTGGGCTGGCATCAAAAAAAGCAGAGTGAACCTCTACGTCAATGAGGAAAGCCTCGACAACTACCGCGCCGCCGAGCAATGGCAAGATTTCCTCATCGACGTGGCGCAGCTGCGGGGTGACGTCAACTGCGACGGATTTGTCAACACCCTCGACGCCATCGCCGAGAGGAAATTCCTCGTCAATGGCATCACCGAGGGGATAAACACCAGCCGAACCGATGTCACTGCCAGCGGCAACACCGATGTTGCCGACATCGTGGCAATATACAACATCATCAATGGCGTTTACCAAACCGAACGCCCTATGAACTACTGGTTTAGCGACTACTTCGAGTCGATGGGCTTCAAAACTTCGGCCAGAAAAGCAAAAATAGAGTTCTCACTCGACAACTCTCTCAGCTACAACGCACTACAGTTTGATATCGTCACGCCGAGCCACATCACCATCGACGACGCCAAGGTATCGGGGCGAGGTTTGGCACACGAGATTCACCTAGGCCTAACTGGCGGCAACGAATACCGACTTGTAAGCTACTCGCCTACTGGCGATGACTTCGAGGGGAATAGCGGAGTGATCGTTACACTCTACATCACAAGCACTAATACTATCACAAACAACGACTTTATCACCCTTTCTCACATCTACTTTGCCGACGGCAAAGAAAATGTGTATCATAACAAAGACATCATTGCCAAAGTGTTAGGAATTTCGGCCATCGACAATATTACCATCGACAGCGATGAGCAACCCGTCAATGTATATAACACCCAGGGGCAACTTCTGCGACAGAACGTCTCACCAGCTCAAGCCACTAACGGACTACCAGCAGGCATCTACATCGTGGGCAACAAGAAGGTGATAGTGAGATAACTCGCTCACTTCGGTGCAACGGGGCACGAAGAACCTCTAAACCCTAACCCCTAATGGGTCATGCGCCATGACTGAACGACGAAATTTGGTGACCACCCCTAATTTAAGTATTATTATTTTCATTATCTAAAGTTTTATTATTACTTTTGCACATTCAAATCTATAGCAAAAGTCAAGATAATGAAACGTTTCTTTACTCTGTTAGCTGCTTGCCTCATCTGCTGCTCAATGTGGGCAGAGCAGGTTGATTGCGTTGCTGGCAGCCTGTCGAGTATCATCGACGACACGTCAATAACTCAGCTCACTATCACTGGCACTATTGATGCCAGAGACTTCAAATTCATGGCTAGGAACCTCAACAGCCTGAAGCAGCTCGACTTGAGCAATGCCGAGATAGTGGCCTACAACAATGAGAAGTCGCCAGTGTTCTTGTCCATCACCACCTATGATGCTCAGGCCATTCCTGCCACAGCGTTCATGAGCAAGAAACTGAGCAATGTGGTTCTGCCACAGGGGCTAACCACGATTGGCACAGCGGCATTTGCCGGATGCAACATTGAGAGCATTGTGCTGCCCACCACTCTTGAGAACATTGAGCCCTACGCCTTCTCATCGTGCAATAACCTCAAGTCAATAACTTTACCAGCAGGGCTGAGACAACTAGGCGAAGGGGCCTTCGCACGCTGCAAGAGCCTGCAAGAGGCAACCATCAACCCCGACGACTCCTTCTCGGTGGGCAAAGACGCCTTCCTAGACTGCACGGCACTGTCGAGCGTGACCATTGGCAACAACGTCACTGCTATTGGCCCAGGAGCGTTCAGCGGATGCACGGCACTCGCCTCGCCCACCATAAGCAGCAACAGCAACTTGACCACCATCGCCGAAGCCGCTTTTGCCGCCTCTGCAGTGGAGAACATCGCCCTCAACCAGTGCAACCAGCTCACCACAATAGGGATGTGGGCTTTTGCCAACACCCCACTGCAAAATGTGACTCTACCCGAGTCGCTAGAGTCGTTGGGCGACGGCGCCTTCTACTATAACCTCAATATGGAGCAGATTAACCTGCCGGCTGCCATCACCAGCTTGAGCAATTATCTGATGGCTGGCAACAACGCTGTTGATATGGAGCAACCTCTACATGACGGCGTGACCTCCATTGGCGACTATGCCTTCTACAACTGGGACCAGATGCGCAACTTCACCTTCCCGCAGAGCGTGGAATATGTGGGCACTATGGCTATGGCTGGGCAAACCAGCCTCGAGCTTGTCACCGCTCACCCGCTCACCGTACCGGCTCTGGGCGATAGCGTGTGGGCTGGGGTAAACCAACCTTCTATCCCCTTGAAGACCGACGCCTCGGTTACCGATGACTATGCCGCTGCCCAGCAGTGGATGGAATTTGATATACAGCATGTGTCACCACCCACCAGCATCGACGATAACCATGCTGGCAATCTAGAGGTTAAGGCTCACTTCGAGGGCTCGTGGCTCATCGTCAACGCTAATGCGGTCATTACTAAAATCTCGATATTCGACATTAACGGCGTGATGCTCAGCACTGCCTCACCAGCAAGCGAGAGAGCACAACTGAGCACCGCCAACTTCAATGGCAAGTTCTACATCGTGAACGTGATTCTCGAAGGCGGCACACAGCGTTCGTTTAAACTCATGCGCCACTAACCAAACCATGAGCCATTGGCACTCAGGGGCCTTGCTCTCTGGCTTTTTTGTCAACTCGTCAATTAGAATATGGGAAAGAACAAACTCAAGAAATTTGCCGACATGGAGACCTTCTCTTGCGTCTTCCAGTACCCCTTTGCCAAGCTTAAAGAGGCGCCTTTCACCATGCGTGGCAAGTGGAGGGAGCAGTATTTTCACAACTCTAACCCCATTGTCCTGGAGCTGGGATGCGGCAAGGGCGAGTATGCAGTGGGGCTGGGCAAGAAATTCCCTGGCAAGAACTACATTGGCGTTGACATAAAGGGCGCGAGAATGTGGACCGGAGCTAAAGCCGTGGAGCAACAAGGCATCAAGAATGTGGCGTTCTTGCGCACCAGCATAGAGTTTATCGACCACTTCTTCGAGCCTGGAGAGGTGGCAGAGATTTGGATCACCTTCCCCGACCCGCAGATGAAGAACGCCAACAAGCGCCTCACCGGCACGCGCTTCCTGAACAACTACCGCAAGATTCTAGTGCCCGACGGACTCATACATCTCAAGACCGACAGCCCCTTCCTCTACACCTACACTCACGAGCTCACACGCCTCAACAGCCTCATCACCGAGGTCGATACTCCCGACCTCTATGCCAGCGGTCTTGCCAACGACATCCTCGAGATCAAGACGCACTACGAGCTGCAATGGCTACAACGCGGGCTCACCATCAAGTACATCAGCTTCCACCTGCCACAAGAGGGACAGCTCCAAGAGCCCGACATAGAAATCGAGCACGACACCTACCGCAGCTACGGCCGCGGCGAAATACAAATGCCACAAATCTTCGAAAAATAAACAAGAATAATACAATCATCAAAGAAATGACAGAACTTTATCCATCACTGATAATCGACGCACTGCGCACGGTGCGCTACCCAGGCACGGGAAAAGACATCGTCACCATGCAAATGGTGGAGGACGACATTCGCATCGACGGCAACCGCGTGACATTCTCACTCATCTTCCCTAAAAAAACCGACCCTTTCATCAAGTCGATAGTAAAGGCTTGTGAAGCAGCCATCAACACCTACATCAGTCCCGAGGTGGAGATAAAGGGCAATATCACGGTCAAGACCCCTGACCCTGAGGCTAAGCCTAAGGACAACGAACCGCTACCAGGCGTGAAAAACATCATTGGCGTGTCGAGCGGCAAGGGTGGCGTGGGAAAATCTACTGTGGCATGCAACCTGGCCGTGGCACTAGCACAACAGGGCTACCGGGTGGGACTGCTCGACGCCGACATCTTCGGACCCTCAATACCCAAGATGCTGGGCATCGAGGACGAGCAGCTCTACATGGAAGAGGTGGATGGGAAAAAACTCATCGTGCCAGCACAGAAATTTGGCGTGAAGGTGCTTTCCATTGGCTTTGTGGTGAGCAAGGATCAGGCAGTGCTATGGCGAGGAGCTATGGCAAGCAACGCCCTCAAGCAACTCATCACCGAGGCTAACTGGGGCGAGCTCGACTACTTCATCATCGACATGCCACCAGGCACTAGCGACATTCACCTGACGCTGGTGCAGACTCTCGCCATCACTGGCGCCATCGTTGTCACCACACCTCAAGAGGTGGCACTGGCCGACGCGCGCAAGGGAGTGTCGATGTTCATGGGCGAGCATGTGAACGTGCCAGTGCTAGGCATCGTCGAGAACATGTCGTGGTTCACACCTGCCGCACACCCCGACGAGAAATACTACATCTTTGGACGCGACGGGGGCAAAAACCTGGCCCAAGCACTCAACGTCAAGCTGCTGGGGCAAATTCCGCTCGTGGCAACAATATGCAAGGGAGGCGACGACGGCGTGCCAGTCATCCTCGAGAACTCTGTCTCGGGAGTGGCTTTCATGAAGCTGGCAACAGCAGTGGGCGAAGCTATCGACGAGCGCAACGCCACTCTGCCACCCACCAAGAGGGTGATAACTCATTAACCCGCTGCGCTTGTTGAGCAGGTTGAGCCTGTTCTGCCTGTTCTGTATGTTCTGTATGTTGCGTTGTCAACGCAACAAGAAACTAAAAGACTATAAAACTAAATACTTTAAAGCTATGAAAAAGTTTTTTCTACTCTCAGCAATCGCCGCACTACTACTGAGCGGCTGTAACAAAGTGCCCATCTCTGGACGCAATCAGTTGAACCTCGTCTCCGACAGCGAGGTGCTCCAAGCTAGCCTCGCCTCTTACCGTGAGTACATCAGCAAAGCTCCTAAGTCAACACAGACTGTAAAGAGCGAACAAGTCACACGCGTGGGACGCAAGATTGCCGCCGCCACCGAGGCCTACCTCAACTCGCACGGCATGAGCGACCAGGTGAAGAACTTCGCTTGGGAGTTTAACCTCGTCAAGGACAACCAGCTCAACGCCTTCTGCATGCCTGGCGGCAAAATCGTCGTTTATGAGGGCATCATGAACATCATCTCCAGCGACGACGAGCTCGCCGTGGTGCTCGGCCATGAGGTGGCTCACGCTGTGGCCAAGCACAGCAATGAGCGTCTGAGCCAGCAAAAGGCCCTCGAGTATGGTGGCGCCATCCTCGGAGCCATCACTCAAAATGCCAGCCAGAACACCAGAGCTATCGCCAGCCAGGTGTTTGGACTCGGTGCCAACTATGGCGTGATGCTGCCATTCTCGCGCAAGCATGAGACCGAGGCCGACAACATAGGCCTGGTGCTCATGACCATGGCGGGCTACAACCCCGACTGCGCTCTCACCTTCTGGCAGAAGATGAGCGCCGGCAGCACCAACACCAAAGCCGAGTTCCTGAGCACACACCCCAGCGACGCTACACGCATCGCCAACATCCAGCAACAACTGCCCAAGGTGAAGCAAGAGTATGGCGCCTACATCAAAGCCTCAACTCCTGCCGCTTCAACCACTAAAACCAATAAGTCATCTAGCAAAAAATCTAGCAAAAAATCTAGTAAGAAGAAATAATTTTTTAGTAGATACCTAGTGCTCTAAGCACAAAAAATAGTGCAAGTCATTTCAGGGACTTGCACTATTTTTTTTGAATCTTTTGAGAATGGTTTTCCCAGGTGTTGACACCTGCCAATCGGTCAAGAGATTTGTGATAAAGCAACGCTAATTTGCGTTATCTCACATCATGCTTTGCGCGGTGCAGGCGAGGCTGGCAGTAGGTGGTTTGGTCTTTCTTGACTACCACCTGCTCGCTAATGCTCTCGTAGCCTGGCACTTGGTAGATGAGAGTATATTTTCCTGGCTTGAGATAGAAGAAGCCAAAAAATCCATTCCATTCATTATCAATCTTGTAGTGGCGCACTCTCACGTTGTGGCTGTCGAGCAGATACACTATGCCGCCATTGAGCGGCAGCCACTGGTCGGAGGTGCCTTCTTTGTAAGTGTATAACGGGTGACTGACCACCTCGTCGGCGCTCTTGATGGTACCGGCAATGTAGCCGTGCTTCTCGGGCTTGCCACCAAACCACGCATTGATGCCACGAAAGTGGCGGATGCCCTCCATGCGGCAGTAGTCGCGATTCATCAGGCGCTGACGCTCGGGCTGGTAGCTGTGAAACGACCCTTCCACAAGAAAACTTGGCACCCTGTGCTTGAGCACCGCCAGCCACCCAGTGTAGCCTAGCACATTAGGTGTCCCCGGTGGAGTGCCTCCCATCCAGGAGAGGTCGCCGGCAATGTAGCGGTCGGTCTCTTTCACTGTCCACACCGTGAGGGGGTTGTCATAGACATAGGGGAACGCCACCCTGGCGCGCTCGATGCTCCCCTTGGCATAATCGTTGCCCGTCTCGCCGCGATACATGTAGAGCAGGTAGTTCACCGGCTTGCCGTCGCCACCGCCAGTGGCATTACTGTGCAGGGCAATGAAATAGTCGGGGTTGATAGAATCTACCTGGCACGCAATCTTCTCGAGCGTGATGAGCTGCTGCTCGCCGTTCTCGTCGCTATAGGTTTCAAAGCGGTCGTTGGCTGTGGCGTTGTTGTCGCCCTCGGCAACCCAGCCGTTGCTCGTGCGCGACATTATCACCCGCGCTCCCGCAGCTTTAAGGCGGTCGCGCAACTCCAGTGCTTTCCACAGGCAAGTCTTGGACTCAAAGAAGCTCATCGTGTCCATCGACTCATAGTTCACTGTAGCGTGCGGACGGTCGTTGACGGTCCATCCCCCATGCCCGGGGTTCACATATATCACTTTGCCCTTAAGTCCCGTGGCAGCCGCAGGTGCCAGGGCAAGCAACATGGCGGCAACCAGTGTAATGATGTTTTTCATGGTGCAAAAATAGCGGTTTTTCTCTATAACACGAGGGCATTTCGGCGTTTTGTTCAAAAAATAATGTAACTTTGCAACGCATGAAACCTAAACGCATCAAGAAAATATTGACTTGGAGCCTAGTGGTCACGGCACTGCTGGCGGTAGGGGCTATTGTGGCTTCCAGTTTCTATATGCTGCACTTTGCCCTTGAGCCGCTGCGGCGCAGCCACCACGAGGCGATGGAGCGCTTCTACAAGCGCGAGCCGGCGAGCCTCAAGGTGTGGGTCGATTCGCTGGAGCATTGCCATGCGCTGCGCGACACTAGCATCGTCATCGATGGCCGAGGCAAGCTTAACGCGCTATACATCAGGAGCGATAGCTCCTGCAACCGCGTGGCAGTGCTGCTGCACGGATATAACGACCGCGCCGAGTCGATGCTGCACATCGCCTATATCTACCATCACGAGATGGGCTACAACGTGATGCTACCGCACTTCTACGGTCATGGCGAGAGCGACGGCGACCACATCGACATGGGCTGGAACGACCGTCTCGACATGCTGCAGTGGATGCAGGTGGCCAACGACATGTTCCGGGGCGACTCGGCACAGTCGCAAATGGTGGTACACGGCATCTCTATGGGAGCCGCCACTGCCATGTGCATCAGTGGCGAGCAGTGCCCAGGCTATGTGAAGTGCTTTGTCGAGGACTGCGGCTACACCAGCGTGTGGGACGAGTTCGGCAGCGAGCTGCGCAACCAGTTTGGGCTGCCACAGTTCCCGCTCATGCACCTCACCAGCGCCTTGTGCAAGCTGCGCTACGGCTGGACCTTTGGGCAGGCATCACCGCTAGAACAGGTGAAGAAATCTACCCTGCCCATGCTCTTCATCCACGGCGACCGCGACACCTTTGTCCCCTACCACATGCTCGATGAGCTCTACAACGCCAAGACCACTGGCTACAAAGAGAAGTACATAGCCCACGGCACCGAGCACGCCCGGGCCTATACCGACCAACCCGGAGAATACACCCAGCGAGTGAAAACCTTCGTCAACCGCTTCATCAAGTAAACCCTCAAGGCAGCCCCAGCGCAATAACCCACCACACCACATCCGAACCATATCACAAAGAAGCGCAGCTAACAGCAAGCCGCGCTTCTTTGTTTTTAGATAATTAAAAGGTATTCTCAACTGTGTATTACTTCACAATCACCTTTTTACCATTCTTGATGTAGATACCAGGAGTGGGATTAGTCACTGGCTGACCAAGCAGGTTGTAATAGGTGTTGTCGCCTGTCTCATCCATGTTGATTTCATTGAGGCCAGTTGTGATTGGGGCTTCGGGTAGTTCAAGGGTCATGAGAGTGTAGTTTTGGAATGCCAGATTATCACTAGGTTTCATCTGCATTGATATACCCGATGGTGAATCATCTTCAGGTTCCCATGCTTCTTTCAAGTGGGCAACAACCAGGATGCGATATTTTGCTGCCTCTTGCAGCTGGGTATCGCCATCAATCCATGACATGTCAAGGTCACCGCTTTGTCCACGAGGTCCATTTGTGCCTCTATATCCACGCAACTTGGGTGAACCCTCATCGGTGAAATAGTAGCCCTCAACATAGAGCACCTCGCTAGTGCGTGGAGCAAATCTAACTGACAGTGGGTAATTCTTGATTTCCACATCCATCTCATCGCCTGCTTGTGGCATAACACTAATAGTAAGCGTGGGATTTGTGCCCACGTTGCTGAGAGTCCCCACAAGGGTTCCGCCCTTGATTGATGGCATTGCGCTCACAGTGCCAAACATTCCATTTCCAGCTTCCACCTCAAGCCAGTTGTCATTGCCGTCGGTGGTAAAAACGAGGTTTGGTTTACTTGCGCTTGCTACTATTGCAAGGTCATCAAGAATGGCGTAAGTCTTTCCATCCTCACCTGTTTCAAGCACGTTGGCAAGTGTCATACCGCATGTAACGTTGCACACAGTGTCGTTTAAATGATGGCTCACGTTGTTCTCATCACCCACTCGAATGTTGGTCAATGCAATCTCATGATAGCCAACAAAGGTTTCGCTTGCTGTAACAGAGAATGTAACTACTGGTCCACTGTTACCACTGATGGGACTCGACATCGTTATCATGCCCACACGGTAGTGATTCTCGGACGAGCCTGCGGGGTGAGAACCCTGTATGATGTGAGTTGATGTTCTCTCGGTAGCGTTAAAGATGGGGCGACCATTGCTGTCGGTCGCAATCTGCAACCCCTCGGGCAGGTCAATATCGCATTGTAGCGACTTATACACAATGCTGTTGTCGAGCAACAACCCCAGAGTCTTGGTCTCTCCGGGTTGGATTGTGAAATCCTCAATGCTAACAGCATCGGCAAGTGCCACAAGGCTCACAAATCCCATTGCCATTGTAAATAATATTTTTCTGATTGTGTTCATTATTTTCTTCTTTTTGGCAAATTATTAATTAGCGTTGAGCACATATTCCATCAAGTCTTGAGCATCAACGATGTCGACGTCGCCATCCTCGTTGTAGTCGCCTTTCTTATGGTTTGCGACAAACTGCAAGTCCTCGTTGTCGAGTGTGATGCTCGTGCCAGCCTTAGTTGTTATTTTCACGTTCTGAAAGGCCACATTGTAGTAATCACTCTTGGTGGTGCTGAGTTCAATAGACGCAATTTGTCCCTTACCTGATGCCAACTCGCCTGTAGCCACCACATGCACTGTCCCATCCTCAATGTCGGTTGTGGAAATATTTAATTCACTACCACGCCCTGCTGAGATAAAAGGATTTTCACCAACTAATGTAACATCGGCAGGCAACACTACGTCAAACTCTAACGATGCCACATCGTTCTTGTTATCAAGCATAATGGGCAAAGTAAAGTTGCTGTGAGTATTAACTATTGCACTCTTTTGGGAAAAGTTGAAGCTAGTAACAGATACCTGCATATCAGCCACATTTCCAAGTTCCTCTAAACCTATAATTTGATCTACGTTGCCCCAACCATAAGTATATTTATATGTTCTTTCAGCACCTATTGGGACGTATACAACAAGTTCATTATCTCTGAATGGAAATAAAGGAACAGATCCATTATTGGTAAAAATTGTACATGGTAAAGGTATATCATCTTTGCAATATATTATCTTTATCCCTCTCCATGGAGATGTATCACTGCTCGAGCTAGCACCAGCTTGTCTTAACCTTACACCTTTACCAATTGTCAATTTATTAATAGTAAAGAATTGAACGGCATTCAGATTGCCTGCTTCTGCTGGTGAAATCAAATTAACACTGTCTTCAATTTCAACTTCATCTATAGTAGTTGTACATCTGTCATCACCATTATAGTGATAAAACTTATAAGCTCTAATCCCATTCACTTTATAAGTTTCACCATTGTATGTTATGCTTTTGGGGATTGTTGCTTTTGTCAATCCTGTAACAAAACAATTTAGAGTCGCTGTTTTTTGAGTAGTATTAAGAGCATATACCATACTATCAATTTTAATTTCAGTAAGCCAATCATCTGCTCTCACACTAGTTTGTTCAAAGACTATAAGCAGTACAAATAATAAAAATATCTTTTTCATAATTCATTGATTTTTAATTAAATATTCAATTATTTATTTTTTCTTTTGCCAAAAAATTCGGAAGACTTATTCCTTTTTCCAAAAGTTTAGAATAAGTAATGTCTTTACAGCATTCTTTTGTTTCAGGATTCCAGTGAATACTTGAAACAAAACCATAAGCCATAGAACAATCAATAAATTTTTCAAAATCAATAGCATCACTTTTGAATTCTTGAACAAGTGCGGCAAAATGATTTTGTACCGTTTCATCTAGAATAAGGTTAGATTTATTCTCAGACATTAGTGAAAAAAGTCCTTCAATAAATGCAATCAACCTTTTCTCATTTTTCTCATTAGTTAAATGGTCATCTATATCCATAATGCATTGTTTTTTTTTCATCCGCAGCCTTATGATGATATTACACTACACAAAGAAAGCGTAGACTGCTATGCCACGCTTTGCTAATTGATGGTCGTAGGAAAAACCGTGAACGCAAAAAGGTGATATAGGACAGTCCACGCCTATAGAGCGTGAAACCGTCGTGCCTTTTCTCTTGCGTTCTAAATGAAAATTTCCTACGTTCTCAATTAGCAAGAATCAGCATAACGCTTTCAAAAAATATTCAACCAAGAGCTGGTCTCTACCAGATTGCTTGAATCAATGCGCAAAGTTACTAAAAAAAATTATTTAATGCGACATTGTCTCCTGATTATTGTCTAATAATTACAATAATTTCTCGAGTTTGGGCAAAAATACCGAGTCACTAATCGAATTGCTGCTGATGTCTTGCTGAAGAAACATGCTATAATAGATGGGCATGTAGGTAACCCCTTTTTTTGTGTAGATGAGTCGCTCGTTAGAGAAGACAATAGCTCGCTTTATTCCATACTCAGCGTTATTGACAAAACTGCTTAATGCACTATGCTGCGTGTAGTCTTTACCGCTTTTTACTTCAACAGGCAACACTTGCAGCGAGTTGTAGTCATCAATGAGGAAGTCAACCTCGCCACGCTTTTTGTTGTCGTAGTAATGCAGCTTGAAGCCATGAGCGTTCAGTTCCTGTGCCACGACTGCCTCATACACGTTGCCAAGGTTTATACTTCTGTTGTCTTGCAGCACAGCACTAACATTCAATCCATATAGCAAATAAGTCATCAATCCCACATCGTTGAGGTAGAGCTTTATTAGTCTTTTCTGTTCCGATTCAATAAGCGGAAACTTAGGATTGGAGATAGCAGTCACCTCAAGAGCTATACCAGAATTGGTGAGATATTCAAACTCGCTTGCATAGTCGGCAAAATATTTACCTTTTTTACTTTCAATGTCTTTATAAATAATTCTTGTTTTCTTGTTCTCTAAAGTACTTGGGATGAAATCGTAAATTCGTCTTATCTGTAACTTGTGCTCGTTGTCATATTGCGACGAGTCTATGCGGTAGAGCTCGTATGTTTCCTTGTGCACCTTTCTCACACGCGTCATGTTACTATCTTCGAGAAATCTGTTAATAGCCTCGGGCAAGCCTCCAATCAAGAGGTAATACTTAAATCTCTTTAGCATGATGTCATGCATGGCTTCATCAAGAGGCTCAAGATTTACAAAGTGGGACTTGATGTTGCTAATAAATTCTTTTCCCATGCCCGTAGCCCACAAGAATTCCTCAAAATCGAGAGGGTGCATCTGTGCCATCTCTATGCTTCCAATAGGCACCGAAGGCGTCTGTGACAGTGCCACCCCCAGTTGTGAGCCACTTGCTATAAAGCGGTATTTATTTTCTTGATTAAGAAATTTTAGAAGGGTGAGGAGATTAGGGTAACTTTGAATCTCATCAAGAAAAATTAAAGTGTCATTATTGTCGCCAAGAGGCTTATTATAGAAATTGCTCAACACCATATACAAATCCTTGGTGCTCTTCACTGTCGAGAATATACGCTCTCCTTCAAGGTCTTCTTTAAGATTGATTTCCACAAAATGCTTATACAGTTTCTGGCCTACATGACGAATGATGAAAGACTTACCAATCTGCCTGGCGCCATTCACTAACAGAATCTTGTTCCGCTCATTCTGGAGGAAGTTCTCGATATAGGTTGCAAATTTTCTTTCTAACATAACAACATTTTTATCGTTTGCATGCAAAGTTACAGATATTTAGTGATATAAGCAAGAAAAAAGTGACTTATTCCACTTTTTTTGACATAAAAAAGGTGACTTATTCCGTTTTTTAGCCCTCAAAAAAGGTGACTTATTCCACTTTTTTTGACATAAAAAAGGTGACTTATTCCGTTTTTTAGCCCTCAAAAAAGGTGACTTATTCTATTTTTTAACTCTCAAAAAAGGTGACTTATTCCGTCAGTTATTTATAAGATGGAAGACTGATAGAAAACAAAATTGTTGGAAAAATACAAAAGACATCTATAAATCGGGTTGGAAAAGTGTAAATTTTCTTTGAAAATCGGTTGGAAAAGTGTAAATTTTATTTGAAAATCGGTTGGAAAAGTGTAATAAAATAATTATTTTTGCACTATTAAGAAGGGTAAATAACTCAGTTTCAACTCTAAATGCACAACAACACGTTAATAGTAATCACTGGCCCCACTGGAGTGGGAAAAACGGCGGCTGCCATCGAGGTGGCGCGGCGGCTGGGCTGCGACATCATCAATGCCGACTCGCGGCAGGTGTTCCGAGGCATCCCCATAGGCACCGCAGCGCCCACGCCCGAGGAGCAAGCCCTCGTCAAGCATCATTTCGTGCAATTCAAGGAGCTTGACGAGTATTACAGCGCGGCACAGTTTGAGGCCGACGTCATGGCGCTGCTGCCAGAGCTGTGGACGAAGGGCGACCATGTGGTGATGTGCGGTGGCTCAATGATGTATGTCGATGCTGTGTGCCGGGGCATAGACCCTATCCCCGACATCAGCCCCGAGGTGCGACAGGCAGTGAAGCAGCAGTGGCAAGAGCAGGGCCTGGAGCCGCTGCTTGGCGAGCTCAAGCGCCTCGACCCAGCATATTATGAGCAAGTGGATAAGCTCAACCCCAAGCGCGTGATACATGCCATCGAGGTGTGCCGGCAGGCGGGTGTCCCCTACTCCTCGCTGCGCACAGGCCGCGTGAAGCCACGCCCCTTCAATATCGTCAAGATGAGCCTGAACATAGAGCGCGCAAAGCTCTTCGACCGCATCAACCGCCGCGTCGATGCCATGATGGAGCAAGGCCTGGAGCAAGAGGCGCGCAGCGTCTATCACCTGCGACACCTCAACTCGCTCAACACCGTGGGCTACAAGGAGATGTTTGCCCATTTTGACGGCACTATGGACCGCCACACCGCCATCGAGCGCATCAAGAAGAACACCCGCGTCTATGCCAAGAAACAACTCACCTGGCTACAGCGCGACACCGCCATCACCTGGTGCACACCCAATGAATGTCTACACACAGTAAAAGACTACTAAAAGAGCCAATAATCCAAAAAAGTTATGATTTTTGTGGAATCAATTCCATAAATTTAATGACTTTTTTGGATTATATGAAAATTTATGTTACCTTTGCGACATGATAAATCGTATTTTAGAAAATAATATTGCCCATCGTCTTAACAAGGGTAAAGCGATAATTGTGATGGGAGCAAGGCAGGTTGGCAAAACAACTTTGCTTAATAAAATATTTGAATCCCCAAAAAACAATATCTTTTGGCTCAATGGTGACAACAGCGACACTTTAGCTCTATTCAACAACTTCAATGCCTCACGATTTAAAGCATTGATTGGCAACACCAAAACTTTAATCCTTGACGAAGCCCAAAGAATTAGTGATATCGGCATTAAATTAAAACAAATTATAGACCAAATACCTTGTCTACAAGTTGTAGCAACGGGAAGCTCGTCGTTTGACCTCGCAAATAAGATTAATGAACCGTTGACAGGACGCAAGTGGGAATACACACTATTTCCATTATCATTTAATGAGTTAGCACAACATACCAATATTCTTGAAGAAAAACGTTTGCTTCATCATCGACTCATTTATGGGAGCTATCCTGATGTGATTAACAATTTAGGGGATGAGCAGAAAGCATTGACCGAGATAACCAATAGTTATCTCTACAAAGATATTATGGACTACGAAGGCATTCACAAAGCTGATAAATTAGTTAATCTTATTCAAGCACTTGCCTATCAAATTGGCTCAGAAGTATCACTTACCGAATTAGCACAGCTTATTGGATTAGATGTAAAAACAATAGATAAATATATCACAATCCTTGAGCAAGCTTACATTATTTTCAGATTACGGTCTTTCAACCGGAATATGCGTAATGAACTAAAAAACAGTCGCAAGATTTACTTCTATGATAATGGCATCAGGAATGCAGTAATTCGCAATTTTGCTCCAGCCGAAATGCGTGGTGATATTGGATCTCTGTTTGAGAACTATTTTATCTCTGAAAGGATAAAGCAAAAAGAATATACTGATGACTATTCACTATCTTGGTTCTGGAGAACAAAATCCCAACAAGAGATTGACTACATCGAGGAGAAAGATGGCACGATTAAAGCCTTCGAAATAAAATGGAACCCTAATCGCAAGGCAAAATTGCCTCTATCATTCAAAAATGCTTATCAAAATGTGGAGTTCCATGTAATCAACCGTGACAACTTTTATGAATTTCTAATTTAGGTGGGTTCTATAAATTAATTGAGATGGATTTTGAATTTATGTCGAGCAGGTTTTTATTCAAAGTTGAAGAATAGTAGCGGACTACATTTCAAGACTTTAAATAAAAAGATGCCGACAGAAAACAAAATACAACCAAAACATTATTTACTTTTTTCTTAATTTATAGAACCCACCTTTAACGTTTCCTATGCCACGCAAACCCATAACTCCCGACAACGCCTTCCTGCGGCTCGCCACGCTGTGTGCACGCAGCGAGCAGGCCGAGGGCGACCTGCGCCGCAAGCTCCACGACTGGGCATTACAGCCTAGCGATGCCGATGCCATCATCGACCGCCTCAAGCACGAGCGGTACCTCGACAACGAGCGCTACGCCCGCGCCTACTGCCGCGACAAGCTGCGCTTCAACGGCTGGGGACGCATCAAAATCGGCTACATGCTGCGGGGCAAGGGCATTGAGCAGGAACACATCGATGCCGCCTTAGCCGAAATCAACGACGAGCAATATGCCGCCATCCTCGACGACGCCCTCACCGCCAAAGCCAAGACCCTGAGCGGCAAGCCCGCAGAGCAGATGCGAGCCGCGCTGCTGCGCTTTGCCAGCTCACGAGGCTTCGAGCCAAGCCTCATCTACCGCGCCCTGGAGCGCCTCACCTCCACCGAATGACGGTAGCAATAATATATATTGTTTTTGTTGTTATTCAGTTATGATTGTTGTTTTATATAATTGCGACTAAGGTACACACAAAACACCCAAAGAAGACAAATCCAATAAACTCAATATCAATAAAATAGAATTCGCTGTAATTCGTTTAATTCGTGTGCTTTCACTTTTTAAAGTAGATTCAGTTATAACTTTTCCCGAGCCAATGACGATTAAAGACCTCCTCACCAGTGCCGCCGGCGTGCTCATGCCACGCACCTGCTCGGTGTGCGGCAAGCCGCTAGAGCTCGACGAGAAATTCCTGTGCCGCCGCTGCCTGATGGACATCCCGCGCACTCACTACGAGGACATAGCGTTCAACGCCTTCGACCAGCTCATGGCGGGCAAGGTGCCCGTGGAGCGCTGCGCCAGCTATTTCTTCTACCACAAGAGCGACCCCTACGCATCCATTCTCCACGACATCAAGTACCGCAACATGCCCACCCTGGGGCGATGGCTCACCGAGCGCGCCACGCGCCAGATGCTCCCCAGCCACTTCTTCGACGACATCGACGCCATAGTCCCCGTGCCGCTGCACTACACCAAGCTCGCCAGCCGCGGCTACAACCAGAGTCAATTCCTGGCACAAGGAATATCTCGCGCCATAGGCAAACCGGTGGTGAAAGCCCTCAAAGCCGTGCACGAGCACTCCACCCAGACCCACAAAGACGCCGCCGAGCGCATGCTCAACACCCAGGGCATGTATGCCGCCAGCCGCCGCCACTGCCGCGGACTCGACGGCAAGCACCTGCTCATCGTAGATGACGTGGTCACCACCGGCTCCACCCTGCTAGCCTGCGCCACAGCACTAAAGGCCGCCCTCCCCACCGCACGCCTCTCCCTCTTCACCCTCGCCGCCGCCCAACTCGAATAGCAAGTAAATTCAAGTTTCTAAAGTTCTAAAACTTTAGAAACTTGAGGATTAGGGATTAATGATTAGGGATTAAGGATGAAATTTCTTTGAAATTTTATGGGTTACAGCTTTTTTGTTCACTAATCACTAATCGCCAATCAGTACTCACAAATGTCAGTGAGCAAGTTAACAACTTGTGAAACTTAAGTAGCAAAAAACATAGCCCCGACCCATCCGCCCTGTCCGACCCGTCCCACCCGTCCCACCTGTCCCACCTGTCCGACAAGTCCGACAAGTCCGACACGTCCGACATGAGGCGCATTTCAGCCGAAGGCTGACCACTGAGTAGCCCCCTTTGGCACTTGTGCAGCGAGCAGTAGCGAGCGCAACAAGTGTCAAGGGGGGTATTTGACAACTACACACTTGTCGCCTGCGGCGACCCCCGCTGTTTTATCAATCAATAATTATTATTTCTACCTCTTTTTTCTCAAAAAAATCATCACTTTCTTGTAAAATCCATAAAACATCATTATCTTTGCAACCGATCAGTTAGCCCAATAGAGGGCGGCGGGTCGAGGAAAGGCTTGATGATATATTAATAATAAGGTGTAACTCAAGCTTCCTGAACATTTTGGTAAAGGACGTTTACTAACGGCGTTATCTTCTACTGTCAAACTTCGCAACTTTGATTTCTACCCTGAAGATGCGGCAACAAAGTAGGCGTCCACGTTGGGTGAATAATTTGCACCTGTGCCGGCACGTGAGTGCCGGCATGACCAGAGCATTTATTCAATACTGACGTGGGCTAACTGCGTTGCTTATCCAGGGTGAAGGCAATGCGAAGGCCTGACAGTGGGATGAGCACAAGTACAGATTCCCACGTCTTTTTTATTTATGCACGCCTTAAATCCGAGGAATCTAAAAAGGCAATGAAAATTTAACGTTAAAATGGAAAACAAAAAGAAAAAAGAAGAACTCCAATCGCGAAGGCAGTTCTTCAAGAACGCCGCCAAAGGCGCGCTCCCAATTCTCGGTGCCATCGCACTGGCTCAAGTTCCGTTTATCTCAAATGCCCATGAGGCAAGCCCTATGACAGGATGCTCGCCAACATGCCAAGGAGGATGTAGAACATTGTGCCAAGAAGGATGTTCGCACGATTGTACCGGCAGTTGCAAAACAAGTTGTTATACTCATTGTAACACTACTTGTAAAGGGTCTGCCACTACTTATTGGAGATAAAAAATACCTTTTCATATGAGAGTTTTTTATCAAAATGCATTCATTTTGATTGCATTAGTGCTTTTATTACCTATTAAAGCACATGCTGAAAGAGAAGTAATAAACTACCTGTCAGCTGGTCCAAATATTTGTACTCCTGTTACTGTGAAATGTAACAAGGGGACATTTCAAGTGTATTATGATGAAACTATAGTTTATGGAAATCTCATGTACATAGAAGCATGGGATTGTCAAGGTCGAAAGATAATTGACACCGAAGCTGATAGTTACACTCAAAACTCTGAAGGTCCATACAAGAGATGGTTTAAATTCTCAACATTATATCCTGAAACAACTTCATCAAGCGATAATTATAATAGACACTCATCTAGTTCTTCAAACCCAGTTACTAATGTTCTGTCAAGACATACAGATGATATAGCAAGAACTGGTGCCGATGCCTTGACCTATGTCTTTGAAAATCACGTCAAAGAGTGGTCAGAATGGAAAAAACGCCTTGACGTTATAGTCTCATATGATTCTGGAATAGGTGGTACTGCATTAGGATTGCAGTACCGCACGCCAATAGTATTTGGTGTGATTGCTAGAGCTGGGTATAATTTCAAGTATAATAAGTATTCAGGTGATGACAAAATTATTCATTGGAGCGCAGGTATTCAATTTTGGATTAAGAATTGGAATATCTTTGAGATGGGTGTTGGAAACTACTATTTTAAGCATACAGAGACAACAAACATTGGGATATATATGACAACTAACTATACTCAACAGATTTATAGAGGACTTGGAATAAATGCTGGATTAGGATTTTCTATTAGAGGAAAAGACCCAGAGAATCACATTCACCCAATATTCATTTGGCATGCAGGTCTTGTCTGGAGATTTTGTTTAGATTAAAGCAAAAGAAAGAAACAATATGATAACACGCAATTATTCTTCTCCTTGCCACAAAAGCATTATTACAATTTTTTATGAAGGAGAAAAGGTATAAGATTATTTTATAAAGAATAAATAGGGGAAGCCGAAAACCTTTTAAAGAGTAGGCACAATTAATAACAATAAAAAATATGGAGAAAAACAAAAAGAAAGACGAACTGCAATCAAGAAGACAGTTCTTCAAGAAAGCCGCCAAAGGCGCATTACCAATCCTCGGTGCTATCGCACTGACAAATGCTCCTTTTTTGATCAATGCACATGAATTAGAGTCAACCAATAGTTGTAATAATGGTTGCTCATATATGTGTCAAAGTTATTGTTCGCGTAGTTGCACGGGCAGTTGCAAAGGCAGTTGCGAGGGAAGGTGTAATGTTAACTGCTCCAATTCTTGTGCTCGTGGGTGTCAATACACATGTAATGGCTATAGCTCACATAATCGTTAATGCGTTTCACAACCTTATTTTGTCAGACAAAATAAGGTTGTGAAAAAATATTAAGTGTTGAGTCCACTCCAAAAACAGCCATTATTTTAAGTGGACTCTATTAAGTAGAATACAATTAATTATTATCTGTGGAAAAAGTTAAAGAAAGTAGCCAAGCATGGCAATCGGGCGTGGCTAAGAACATCACGTTTATTGTCACGAAGGATTGCCAGCTGGCTTGTAAGTACTGTTACCTTGTGGGGAAGAATGAGAAGGAGCAGATGTCGTGGGAGACTGCGAAGGCTGCTATCAACTATATTCTGAGCCACGAGGATGACTTTCGTGAGGAGAGCGTGATCTGGGACTTCATTGGCGGTGAGCCGTTTATGGAGATTGACTTGATTGACAAGATATGCGACTACCTCAAGACCGAGATGTTCCGCCTGGGCCATCACTGGTTCAACAGCTACCGCTTCTCGTTCTCGACCAACGGCATCAACTACCACACTCCCAAGGTGCAGGAGTTCATCAAGAAGAACCACACGCACCTGAGCGTAGGCATCACCATCGACGGCACCGAGCGCAAGCATGACCTTAACCGCATCTACAAGCAGAGCAACCCCGACGGCAGCGAGCACGGCTCCTACCAGGACGTGGTGCGCAACATCCCTCTGTGGCTGGAGCAGTTCCCAGGTGCATCAACCAAGGTGACCATCAGTAGTGCCGACATCCCGTTCATCAAGGAGAGCGTGCTGCACCTCTACTCGCTGGGCATCCATGAGGTGAACATCAACTGTGTGTTTGAGGACGTGTGGCAAGAGGGTGACGACCGCCTCTTTGAGGACCAGCTCATGCAGCTTGCCGATGCCATCATCGACGGTGGCTACTACACCGACTATGCCTGCTCATTCTTCAGCGAGAACATAGGCAAGCCGCTCGACCCTGTGCTTGAGAACCAGAACTGGTGCGGTGCGGGCAAGATGCTTGCCGTTGACGCTGCCGGAATGTTCTATCCCTGCACCCGCTTTGCTGGCTACTCACTACGTGAGAAGAAACCAATCATCATTGGCAATGTGCGCGACGGCATAGATAAAAACAAGCTGCGCCCGTTCCTCACGCTCGACCGCACTACTCAAAGTCCTCAAAAATGCTTGGACTGCGAGGTGGCAAGCGGCTGCGCCTGGTGCCAAGGCGAGAACTACGACGCCGCCGCAACGAGCACCATCTACCAGCGTGCCACCGCCATCTGCCTGATGCACAAGGCCCGCGTGAGAGCCAACAACTACTACTGGAACCGCCTCTACCGAAAGCTCGAACTTGAAGGCCAACGCGAGGAATTTGAGAAGAACAAACCATCGGAAGTGTCAAGTGTTAATTGTTAAATGTTATGTAGGGACAAGGCGTGCCTTGTCCGTGAAACGCGCAATGTAGGGACAAGGCGTGCCTTGTCCGTGAAGCACAACGCAAGCAACTTCAAAAACAAAAAAACGTGAACTATGCTACAATATTTAGTAATTCTGCTCGATGACACCAGCACAAGCTTCTGTCATTACAGTGTGAACAAGAAAGAGCGCAATCTCATCTCGCTCGACCACCTTCGCAAGGGCATACGCTTTGGCATGGTGGAGAACCTGATGATCCAGTTTGTCTATCCCGACTATCCTCTGCCACAGGAATATCTCGACGTAATTGACACCATCGACCACAGCAACATCAAGCCAATGGCCGCTCTCGACAATGACACCGATATTGTGGTGATTGACGACTGGGAATGCGATGCCACCAAGCTTAAAGATTCAGTTTTAGTGCTACGCACCAATTGGAAGCAGTTCTATGAGAACCATAGTAAGCTCAAAGGCCTGCTTAACGTGGTGCAACGCCTAAACGTAGTCATCACTGATTTGGAGCGGATGAATGACTGCGACCGTGAGAACTACAAGGCTGTGCTTGAAGCTATGTGCAAAGACATTGAAGCACTATATGTTGATGGCAAGTCGCCACAGTTCAACCTGCTCACCGACCGCATGATGCTCACAGCGATGAACAACTGCAACGCCGGCGACACCACCATCACGCTTGCTCCTAACGGCAAGTTCTACACATGCCCGGCGTTCTACTATGAAGATGAGAGCGACACCGTGGGCGACCTTGACAGCGGCCTTGACATCAAGAACAAGCAGCTCTACAAGCTCAATTATGCCCCTATATGTCGCAAATGCGATGCATGGCAATGCCACCGCTGCACCTGGCTCAACCGCAAGACCACCCTCGAGGTCAACACCCCAAGCCATGAGCAATGCGTAGCGGCCCACCTTGAGCGTAACGCCTCGCGCGAGCTCATGCTCTCGCTGCGCAGCAAGGGCACATTCCTGCCCGACAAGGAAGAAATCAAAGAATTAACCTATCTCGACCCATTCGAGATAGCGACACGATGGAAATAGTTAATTCAATGCACAATTCATAATGCTTAATCACCGCTGCTTCTGATAAACGAAATCCGTTCCACTTTCCACTTTCCACCAACAAACCATAAACGATAAACGAAACATGACACGCAAATTAGTAGGTCAGGTAACACCTGAGGAGAAAAACGAGATTCTAGCGCTCTTTGAGCGCCGCAATGGCCTTAACGAGCTGGCAAAAGTGCTCACCGCCGACAATGCCGAGCTTTATGAGAAGCTTGTAAAAGACATGGGCGAGACCGGCACCAAGTTCCAAGGCTGGTGGGACACCATGGCGCAAAAGTACAACTGGGAAAGCTCACCCAACGGCAACTGGGAAATCAACTTCGACACCTGCGAGATATTCCTCAACGCCGAGTGACAATAGTCAGAGTATTACAAGACAAGTCTCGTAACTTAACACTTTAAACTTAACTCTTATGACTTTATTAATGATAGGCACCACCGAGCTGCTGCTGGTCGCAGGACTGGCCCTGCTGCTCTTCGGTGGCAAGAAACTGCCCGAGATGATGAAGGGCATGGGGCAAGGTGTGAAAAGCTTCAAAGAGGGACTGAACTCTCCAAGCGAGGAGCCTCAAAAGGAGGAGGAGAAGCCTACCGATGAGGCACAACCCGAGCAGCCTGCCCAGGCACAGGATAGCGCCCAGCAACAATGAGCAAGGGCGACAACGGAGGCATGATGACCTTCGGAGGGCATCTTGAGGTGTTGCGAAAGATGCTCTTCCGCATCATCGCCGTGGCTATGGCGTTTGCGGTGGCAATCTTCTGCTTCCGCCAGACCACTTTCGACATCCTGCTTGCCCCCGGCAGCAGCAACTTTACCACTTACCGTGGCATCGAGAGCCTTTGTGCCTGGGTGGGAATAGACTTCCACTTCGAGCCCTTCAAAATCACCCTCATCAACACCGAACTCTCCAACCAGTTCATGACCCACCTCTCCACCTCGGTCATCCTGGGGCTGCTGTGTGCCTCACCTTACATCGTGGTGGAGCTGTTTCGCTTCATCAGCCCCGCCCTCTACGACAACGAGCGACGCTACTCGGTGCTGATAACAGTAATCATCTACCTGCTCTTTATCTCAGGCGTGGTGATGAACTATTACATCCTTTTCCCCTTTGCCCTTCGGTTTCTTGGCACCTACCAGGTGGATGCGAGCGTGGTGAACCAAATCAACATCTCGTCCTACATCTCCACTTTCACATCCCTCACTTTCATGCTGGGACTAGTGTTCCAGATTCCTGTCATCTCCTTCTTCCTTGCCAAGATGGGCATACTCTCAAGCGAGACAATGGCCCATTACCGCCGCCACGCCATCATCGTGATTGCACTTGTGGCGGCGATCATCACACCACCCGACCTGTTCACACTATGCCTTGTGGCAATTCCCATGTATGGCCTCTATGAGGTGAGCATCCTAATTGTGAGGCGAGTGCAACGGTCATGAATTTAGTCGGAATGTCAATAAAAAATCGACATTCCGACTAGTTTCATCATACATAACCTTTCCTGCAAAATATAGCTCTACAAACCACTGATTATCAATTTACACCACATAGTTATCAACACACAATAATCTCACAATAAGAATTCAAACTAGTCGGAATGTGGAAAAAAAATCGACATTCCGACTAGTTTGGTGATGTTTTGCTATCAATAAGGAGAGGGCGGGTTACATCTCTCCGTAGGGGAGCCTGGCGATTACTTCGGCCATTTTTTTGGCGCCTTCTTTTAGCTGGCCTCCCACCATGGCTCGCAGCATCATGGGGAGCTCTATGTTTATCTCGGCGATGGCGCTGGTGTGGTTGTCGTCGATGGCCTCAAGGTTGACGGCGAGACCAAAGGGCACTGGCGACGACTGTGCCACATATTTCACTAAGCTAGGCTCCACGCTCTCGCTCACGCTGAGCTTCATGGCTCCCATGGGCGAGTCGATGCTGATGCCGTCGTCCTCAAACTTCACCTTGTTGAGGTTCTCACGAGCCTCGTCGGGGATGCGGTCACGATTTTTCTCCATCTGCTCTCTGAACATTGATGGATTGCTAAGCTTGCTGTAAATCAAATTGATGTTATGGTCAATAACAAATTGGTCGCTTTTATAGGTTTCC
The DNA here is from genome assembly GCA_900318255.1 of uncultured Prevotellaceae bacterium. GTDB lineage: Bacteria > Bacteroidota > Bacteroidia > Bacteroidales > Muribaculaceae > Sodaliphilus. The sequence goes on from ONJX01000007.1 coordinate 59,964, forward strand.
ATTTCTTATCATTAATTATGTAGGTTACTGATTAATCGAGCTTGGTGGCGGCCGGTGTCCAGCTCTCGGGACTGTCGTGCCACAGCTCAAGGGTATCGACGTCCTCATCCTTGATATACTGTGTTGCCAGTGCTGCCTCTATCATGGCGTGATAGTTGGTGAGGGCGATGAGCTTCAGGTCCTCGTCCTTGAAGGCTGCTACAGCCGGCTCAAAGTCGTAGGTGAACATCGCCACCATTCCCATCACGTCGCCCCCGGCGAGCTGCATCTCGCGCAGTGCCTTTAGAGCATTAGAGCCTGTAGAGACCAAGTCCTCGATGAGCACCACCTTCTGTCCAGGCTCGAAATTGCCCTCTATGAGGTTCTCCAATCCATGGTCCTTGGGCACGTCGCGTACATAGACGAAAGGCAGCCCCAGCGTGTCGGCCACCAGAGCGCCCATCGCTATAGAGCCCATTGCCACGCTTGCCACCACTTGCGCCTCGGGGAAGTGCTCGAGGATGAGCCTGGAGAGCTCCACCTTCACAAAGCGTCGCATGTCGGGGTAAGAGAGCACTATCTTGTTGTCGTTATAGATGGGCGCGTTCCAGCCGTTGCCCCACACAAAGGGGCGCTCGGGCTGGAGCATTATCGCGTTTATCTTCAATAGTTTCTTGGCCAATGTCAAGTCTAAACTGTCCATTATTTTATTAGTTATAAGTTTTTGCGCTTCGCTGGTTTTGGCGCTTCGCTGGTTGTGCCGCTTCGCTGGTTTTGGCGCTTCGCTAGTGTTGTCTCTCCCAACACTAACCTCTAACCTCTAACCTGCAAGCTTGCCTGCATTCTAACCACTAAACTGCAAGCTTGCTTGCCTGAGCGCCTATGAAATCTTGCACAAAAGTATAAAAATAAGCCCAACGGATAAAATAATTCGTCACAAATTATGTGTTTTTATCCATTTTTTGTAATTTTGCACTATGAATAAAGGCAAGCACAATAGAACTATCACGCGAGTAACGGCCATTTTGTCGGTAATGCTGGTGGCGCTTCTCGTGGTAATTTGCTATGCCATTCCACTCGGTCATGACGACACCCGCAAACCCGGCTCACAGGTGCAGCGCGTCGAGGTGAGAGGCGGCAGCGCCGGCCTCAATGCATTGTATCGCTTCAAGGACGTGAACGACACCCAGATTGTTGCGGCTCAGCAGTTTGGCATCGTGCCGCTGAGCACCCGTGCCGGCGTTGACAGCATCGCCTCGCAGCTGATAAAGATAGAGTCGTCGCGCGCTTTCAGGGTCGATAGCCTCACCCACTCGGTGCCCTACCTCACCCCGAGCGCCAGCGACTTGCTCAACACCATCGCCACCCGTTTCCAGGCCAAGCTGCAAGCACAAGGGCTGGCGCAATATCAGTTTATCGTCACCTCGATGCTGCGCACCAGCGACGACGTGCGGCGGCTGCGCCGCGTGAACCGCAACGCCGTCAGGAACAGCTGCCACATGTATGGCACCACCTTCGACATCGCCTACAACTGCTTTGAGAAGATTGACAGCGTGCCCGACTTTGAAGGGGCCGACGCCACCCACCGAGTGCTCCTCAACACCCTGGGCGAGACCCTTAAGGAACTGCGCGACGATGGTCGATGCTACGTCAAGTTTGAGCGCGGGCAGCCCTGCTACCACATCACCACACGACAATAATTTAATCATTCACTCATATTACTAACTTTTAAAATCTGTTTTTATATGAAAAAGTATTTAGCCGAAATGGTGGGCACTATGGTGCTCGTGTTGATGGGCTGCGGCGTGGCCGTGAGCCTTGGTTGTGATCCTGTTAACAACATCCCCGCTGTGGTGGGCACTGCATTTGCCTTTGGATTAGCAGTAGTGGCGATGGCCTACACCATCGGTGGCATCAGTGGCTGCCACATCAACCCTGCCATCACCCTGGGATGCTTCCTCACCAAGCGCATCAGCGCTAAGGATTGCGCCATGTATATGATTTTCCAGGTGATAGGAGCTTTCATTGGCTCGGCAATCCTGTATCTGCTCACCACCAACAGCGGTCTTGAAGGCACTGGTGCCAACAACCTGCAGGAAGGTGTGGAGATGGCCGGCGGCCTCATCGCCGAGATCGTGTTCACCTGTGTGTTTGTGCTCGTAGTGCTTGGTGCTACGGCTAAGACTAACGGCGCTACCAACAACTTTGCCGGTCTCGCCATTGGTCTGTCGCTCGTGCTCGTGCACCTGGTGTGCATCCGCTACACTGGCACCTCGGTAAATCCCGCACGTTCTATCGCACCAGCAGTGTTTGAGGGTGGCGAGGCTTTGAGCAACCTGTGGATATTCATCGTGGGTCCATTCGTGGGTGCCGCTCTCGCAGCTTGCATCTGGATGATTATCGACCCCATCTGCTGCAAGTGCAAGAAAGACAAAGAAGACTAAACACTAGCTTTAGACGGCATGAAAAATCCTCTGCAACTCTTTGCAGGGGATTTTTTGCAAATTTTGAAACAATGGGGTCAGACCCCGATGTTTCATTTTTGGCCACTTTGCAGGCTTTTTTGCCAATTTTGAAACAATGGGGTCAGACCCCGATGTTTCATTTTGGCCACTTTGCAGCTTTTTCTTACAAATTTTGAAACAATGGGGTCAGACCCCGATGTTTCATTTTTGGCCTCTTTGCAGGCTTTTTTGAAAATTTTGAAACAATGGGGTCAGACCCCGATGTTTCATTTTTGTTTCATTTTTATTAAAAATAAAAAACTTCGTTTTTCATTTTGTGTTTCTCTCGGTTTGCACTAATTTTGCAACATGAAAGCAAAACTCCTTATTTTCATCACTCTGATTTCAGCCGCTTTAATGATGGATGGCTGCAAGAGCGAGAAGCAACCGACCCCCAAGCCCAAGGTCTCGAAGCTCAAGGGCAAAGCTATCGAGGTGGCCACCGAGGCGGCAAAGCGACTGGTGGAAACCGACCACACCGACACCCTGGCGATGCAAAACTGCATCCTCGAGGCCAAGGCCATGCAGACCGAGTTCCAGCTTGCCGACGACTCTATTGCCGTGGCTAGCTTTAACAAGGCCTACAAGCAATATCTCGTTGAGAACGACCCCGAGCTGGCAAAGGAAATCTTTGTGGAGCGCCCTGCCAACCTCCCCGAAGGAGAGAAATGGGATGAGTTTGAAGAACTAGAAGAAGATTAATAACCCTAAAACACCATAGCTATGCATAACTACAATTTCTACCTCGACCTTGTGAACAAGGCTATCAACAACATAAACTATCCCAAGGAGCCTGCACACCTCTATGAGCCTATTGCTTACACCATGGGGCTCGGTGGCAAGCGCGTGCGTCCTGTCCTCACCCTGATGACCTGCGAGGCCATGGGTGGCGACCTCAACAATGCCATTGATGTGGCACTGGGCATTGAGCTGTTTCACAACTTCACGCTCATCCACGACGACGTGATGGACCACGCCGACGTGCGTCGCGGCAAGCCCACCGTACACAAGCGCTGGGACCAGAACGTGGCAATCCTCAGCGGCGACACCATGCTGCAAATGGCGGCACAGGCCATAGCACGTGCCGACGCTCACCTCGTGAAGCCCCTGATGGAGCTTTTCAACGACACCGCCATCAAGGTGTATGAGGGTCAGCAGTATGACATGGACTACGAGAGCCGCAACGACGTGACCGTGGAGGAATACATGAAGATGATACGCCTCAAGACCTCGGTGCTCACCGGCTGCTCTTGCAAGGCTGGAGCCATCGTGGCGCACGCCAGCGAAGAGGATGCCAACTCCATCTACAACATGGCGGTGAACCTGGGTCTCGCCTTCCAGCTGCAAGACGACTACCTCGACGTGTGGGGCGACCCTGCCACCTTTGGCAAGGAGATAGGCGGCGACATCGTCAACAACAAAAAGACCTTCCTGCTCATCAACGCCATCGACCACGCTGCCGGCAACGAGGCCAAGGAGCTCAACCACTGGCTCACCGACCGTTACGCTCCCAAGCAAGAGAAGATTGCGGCTGTGACTGCCCTCTACGAGAGCTTGGGTCTGAAAGACCTGGCACGCAACGCCATCATCAAATACTCGCACCAGGCCCTCGACCTGCTGCATGAGACCAAGATGAAATATGATGCCTACAAGCAATTTGAGGCTGTAATCAACAACCTGGTGAATAGGGAGAAATAGTTAATAGCTAATAGTTAATAGCTAATAGTTAATGGTTAATGGTTTCCTAGAAGTTCTAGATTTTCTAGACTATCTAGATTTTATAGAGATTCTAGAGCCTATATCCTCTTCACGGACAAGGCACGCCTTGTCCCTACTTAACACTTAACATTTTACACTTAACACTTATAATTGTCCCTACTTAACACTTAACATTTTACACTTAACACTTATAAATGATTGACTCTCACAGCCACCTGTATTGCGACGCTTTTGATGACGACCGCGACCTGGCGATGGCACGGGCGCTAGAGGCTGGCGTGACACACATAGTGCTGCCCAACGAGAACCTCGAGAGCGTGCAACGCGTGGTGGCGATGCACCGCGCCTACCCCACTGCTACTTCCATAGCCCTGGGGCTACACCCCGAGGACGTGGACGAGGGCTATGAGCAGCAGCTCACGGTTCTGCGACCGCTGCTCGACGAGCATCATCCGGTGGCTGTGGGAGAGATAGGCATCGACCTCTATTGGGAAAAGACGTGGCGTGAGCAGCAGATGGCGGCACTCCACACCCAGCTACACTGGTGCAAGGAGCTTGGCATCCCATTCATCATGCACTGCCGCGACGCCCTCGATGAGATTTTGAGCGTGATGGACAACTTTGGCGAACCGCTACCGCAAGGCGTGTTTCACAGCTTCACCGGCACGCCCCAGGAGGTGGAACAGGTGCGGCAGCGCGGCGACTTCTACTTTGGCGTGAACGGCATCGTCACCTTCAAGAAGAGCAACGTCAAGGACATCCTGCCAGTGGTGGGTCTCGACCGGCTGCTGCTGGAGACTGACTCGCCCTACCTGGCGCCAGTGCCTCACCGCGGCAAGCGCAACGAGAGCGCTTTTGTGCCTCACGTGTGCCACTTCATTGCCCAGCACCTGGGAGTGAGCGACGCCGAGGTGGAAGCCGCCACCACCCGCAATGCCATCAACCTATTTAAACTTAACATCTAGTAAACCAACCCCTTTACACTCAATGACTAAGAAAAACACCCTGCTGGCTCTTATGCTGCTCGTGATGATTAGCGCCAGTGCACTCGACATTCCCAAGGGCACTTTCTACTTCGACAACTCACTCACGAAATACTCGGTAGTGAAATTCGTCTTCGGCAGCTACTCCAACCCCGAGAGCTATGTCATGACCATGACCAACGAGGGCAACAACCTGTGGAGCATCACCATCCCCGAGACGGTGACGGGCATGTACCGATACTGCTTTGCCGAGACTTCCATTCTCGACGGCCTGCACCAGGAGACCTTCCCAAACCTGAAAGACCGCATCAGCAACACGCTGGGCGAGAAGCGCACCACCACCTGCGAGCTCTCCATCCCCGTGGGGTGGGTGTTCACCCCCACCAGCGGCAACAACTGGGCCTCTGGCTCATGGAGAAACCCCAATGGCTCCTCGGTGGGATACTCTGGCACCCTGCCGGTGATGTTTATCAACACCGACGGCGCGGTGCCCATCACCTCTAAAGAGGACTATGTCTATGCCGAGTATTACATCGACAACATGGGCATCGACGGCATTGACAATGTGGGCAGCAAAGACGCGCCCGAGCTGATGCAGATACGTGGCCGAGGCAACTACACCTGGATAGACTTCGACAAGAAGCCCTATCGCTTGAAACTCGAGAACAAGACTGCACTCCTGGGCATGAAACGCAACCGGCACTGGGCACTGATGGCCAACGCCGACGACAACTATAGCGGACTGCGCAACACCGTGGGATATGAGCTTAGCCGACGCCTGGGAATGGCATGGACACCATCGCAAGAGCCCCTTGAGGTGGTGCTCAACGGCGACTACATAGGCCTTTACATGCTCACCGAGATAATCCGTGTAGATCCCGACCGCGTGGACATCACCGAGCAGGCCGACTATGAGACCGACCGCTTCTCCATCACTGGAGGGTGGCTCGTGGAAATCGACAACTATCAGGAGGAGGAACAAGTGCGCACCGTCGAGGGCAACGGCAAGAGCATCTACTCTACCTACAAGTCGCCCGAGCACCTGAGCGATGAGCAGCGCACCTACCTCACCGGTCTTATCAACACCACTAATGCCGCCATCTATGTTAATGACAAGAGCAACAACGGCTGGGAGAAATACATCGACGTTGACGAGCTGGCGCGCTTCTACATCGTGCAGGAGCTGCTCGACGACACCGAGTCGTTCCACGGCAGCTGCTACTGGCACAAGGACAACGGCGACAGCACCAAAATCATGTTTGGACCCGTGTGGGACTTTGGCAACGCCTTCCACCGTGGCACCGACCGCTTTATCTACGACCGGCCGGCATTCACGCAGACGTGGATTGGCGAGATTGCCAAGTTTCCTCATTTCCAAGAGGTTGTAAAGAAGCACTGGGATCGCTTTGAACTGCTGCGCTATAGCGGTCTTGACGACTTTATCGACGCTTTTATCAACAAGATTTACCATGCCACGATGAGCGACGCGGCGCGATGGCCTCAATACAGCAACGCCGACATCCTCTACGACCGCGACACCTTCAAGGACTTCCTGCACAACAAGCACGACTGGCTGGCCGAGCAGTGGGGAGAGCCCGAGAAAGTGGTGGGCGACGTGAACCTCGACGGAGTGGTGACGGCCGCCGACATCACGCTGATATATGACATACTGCTTGGTAATGTGGCGCTCGACGATGACCTGGAAATTCTTGCCGACGTCAACCAAGATGGCTCGCTCACTGCCGCCGACGTGACCCGCCTTTATGACATCCTGCTCGGCAACTATCAGCCGCCTGTTGAGGAGACTGCCATCGTCATCAATGTGCAGTGCCCCTTCGCGCCTCATCTCTACTCATGGGTGTATCACAATGGCGTGAACACCACTCTCAACGGCAACTGGCCTGGCGAAGTAATGACCGAGACGCGCATCACCAGCGACGGCACAGTGTGGTGGACCCAGCGCTTTGACGTGGATTACGACACTATCAATATCATCTTCAACGCCGGCAACAGCCAGCACCAGACGCAAAACATCGAAGGCCTGGCACCAGGAAACCACTACTTCATCTACGACGGAAACAAGACCTACGAGAGAGTGGAATTTTAACTCGCAAGAATGGTTTATGGTTTATGGTTTATCGTTTATGGTCTTTCGTTTAGGGTTTTTCGTTTATGGTTTATGGAAGACAGTGTTGAGATTATGGGCATTGCAACCTCTAGAACATCTAGAATATCTAGAATATCTAGAATATCTAGAAAACACTTAACACTTAACTCCTAACTCTTAACACTTAATTAGCGTGGTATGGTGAGTTTTTGTCCTGGCTGAATTTTGTCGTTTTTGATAGAGGGGTTAACGTTCTTGATGTCTTGCACGCTCACGCCATGCTGCTTGGCGATTTTGTTGAGGCTGTCACCACGTTTCACCTCATAGATGATGGGCTTGGAGGCCTCCAGGCGTGCCGCCTCTTGTGCCGCGCGCTCGGCAGCTTCACGTTCGGCGAGCGCGGCAGCCTCTTTAGCTGCCCTCTCGGCTTCCTCTTTAGCCTGTCGTGCTGCCTCCTCGCGTGCTATGCGCTCAGCCTCAAGCTTATCCACCTGCTCATATTCCTCGGGATAAATGAGCAGCGTGCCTATCTCGTTGCCTTTGGTATCCACATAGAGGTAACGCAGCATTTTGCGCTCACGCACTGCCGCAGCCAGCAGCAGGTTAAACTTCAGCGCCTCGGGAGCCTGCTTGAACCAGGCGTCGCGCTTTGTCATCACAAAGGCCGGCACATTCACGCTCTCCTTGGTGATGTAAGGCACTGTCACCTTGAGCGTTAGTGTGGCAGTGTCAGGTGCCAGCTCCACACCGCTCAGGTGCTCGTTGTTGCCTATGGGCAGGTGATGCTTTGCCACCACCTTTTGAGCAGCGCTCACCATTAGCGACGTGGTGCTCAAGGGAGTAACATCAGTCTTGCACTTGATTGACCCCACAATGCGCCCAATGAGCGACGGCTCGCCAGCACGGTGAGCCATTATCACGAGAAAGGTGCCATAGCCGGCGTTAAAGGCCATAGCCTCACACTCATAAGTGTAGTTGTTAGACACCTTCTTAAATCCCACGCCTTGCGCCGCAAAACCTGCCAACGCCGAGGCATAGATGTCGGTGATGTGGGTCGCCGAGTGGCAAAAGATGTCCTTCTTGCCCACCACCTGCTTCTGGAGGTAGAGTGTGGGGTCGAAGGCACCCTCGATGTAGTCGATGCGCGCCAGCTCGAGCGTGGCGCCACGAGCATCGAGGCGTGTCACATCCACGCGCGCGCCATAGGGTCGCAGCGCGTCATCGTTGGCCAGGAACCAGCTGTCGTCGGGCGTAGAAATCGTGAAAAACTCATTCTCTACTGTGGCAGCCATGCCCATCAGAGCCACCGCCGCCATAATTATCGTGAAAAAACGTCGCATCATAACCTAAATTTATCTATAAGATTAACTGCAAAATGCAAGAATTATTGTGACCATCACGCTTTCTAGAATATGTAGAAAATCTAGAACTTCTAGCCCCGTGCAAACGATTACGCAATTATCCCTATTGAAAAAAATTATTTTTTTGGTACATTATTAAATAATTTTATTAATTTTGGGTGCTAATTGTATCATTTCGTTAATACTAAAACACATTTATAAACCAACTAATTCAAAACAAACTAATTATGAGGAAATTCTACATCATTTTCGCAATGGCGTTACTCCTGCCGTTGACCACCCTGGCACAGGGCTGGCCAGCCAACTATGGCGGAGTGATGCTGCAGGGTTTCTTTTGGGACAGCTACAAAGAGACCCCCGACTGTAGCCCCTTTGGACCGTGGCAATACCACCAGGACAATGAGGCTACAGCAACGCACAAGCCAGGCTACACCTGGGCCACCATGTATGGTGCCGGATGGGCCACTGGCGAGGAGTGGCAGGTGCCAGTAACCACTTGGAGCAGCCTGCTGGCTCACAAGAGTGAGATCACCCCCTACATCGACCTGCTGTGGCTGCCACAGAGCGGCTCCACAGTGGCCGACTCCACCATGACCTACTACACCAGCAACGACAACAGCGGTCGTAACGGCGTGAGGCCCTGGCGCAACGGCCAGACGTGGGGTTACAGCGACAACTCCACCATCACCAACCCCGACTGCATGGGTTTTGTGCCCGTGTTCTACTTCCACCACGGATTGAGCTACAACCCCGACGGCACTCCCTGGACCTATACCGACAGCCAGGGCAAGGTGTGGACGCCCATGTCCTACTTTGGCACCGAGGCCGAGCTGCGTGAGCTCATCTCCACCTTCAAGGCCGAGGGCACCGGAGCCATCGAGGACGTGGTTGCCAACCACCGCGGCGGCCTGGGCACCTGGAGTGGCGACAAGAACTCCATCGAGTTCCCCACCGAGTACTACAAAGGCACCTTCAGCCCCGAGGGTGAGTACATCTCGTGGAGCAGCGACGACGTGTGCAGCGACGACGAGAGCGGACGCGGCACCGGCAACGCCGACTGCGGCGGCCGTGGCGAGTGGGCGCGCGACATCGACCACCACAGCCCTGTCACTAGGCTCAAGGTGATGAAGTTCCTCGACTTCCTCAAGAACGACCTGGGCTATGTGGGCTACCGCTACGACTACGCCATGGGCTTCGAGGAGAAGCACTTTGCCGAGTATAACACCACCCTGCGCCCCACCTTCAGCGTGGGCGAGTACTGGGGCTCGAAGAACGACATCTCCAACTGGATTCACAAGACCTACATGGAGGGCACCTACCAGAGTGCTGCCTTCGACTTCCCCTTGCAGAGCGACATCCGCGAGGCGTTCAACTACGGCCACTACCGCTACCTCAACAACTCGGGTCTCATCAGCGACCCCGTGCTCAAGCGCTATGCAGTGACCTTCCTCGACAACCACGACACCTTCAAGGACCTGCCCACCGATGGCTCTAACTACAACTGGGAGTCGGGCAAGCCCTACAACCACCGCGTGGAGAAAAACATCGTCGAGGCCAACGCCTTCATCCTGGCGATGCCTGGCACCCCATGCTTGTTCTATCCTCACTTCATGCACCCACAGTGGCACGACATCCTCGTGACCCTCATCAAGGCTCGCCGCACCGCCGGCATCACCAACGAGAGTGAGCGCTCGGCTGCCGAGCTCGTGGGCAACGACGGCATCCAGTGGATAGTGACCGGCACTAACGGCCAGGTGTGCTTCCAGCTGGGCGACGCCGCTTCGAGCGACACCCTCCCTCCCGAGGGCTTCAAGACAGTGTGGGAGAGCAATCTCGACGAGAATGGCAAGCGTGTGGCTCGCTACAGCATCACCAGCAGCCTCTATCACATGATTCAGTACAACAGCAAGCAAAACCTCATCAACGGCTACCCCGTTATCGACCGCAACAGCTGCACCTTTACCGGCTCTATCGACGTTAACGTAGCCCCCTCGAGCCCCGACTGCAAGCTGGTTTATACCACCAATGGTAGCGACCCCAATCCCAACAGCCCTGCCATCACCGAGAGCACGACCCTCACCTTCGACGAGACCACCACGCTCAAAGTGGGCGTGTCGATAGGCACCTTTAATGTGCCCACTTCGTCGATTGTCACCCGCAAGTATGTGAAGACCGACAGCGAGAGCGACCGCATCAACTTCTACGTCAAGGACGACAACGCGCCCAACTTCTACGTCTATTATGACGACGAGAACGGCACCCAGAAGCCTCTGGGCGAGTGGGGTGGCACCCACGCCACCGAGCAAGTGAAGGTGGGTGGCATCAACTGGTGGCATGTGTCAATCGCCAAGCCTAGCGTGCCCGTTAACCTGATCATCAACTGGGACGGCAGCCAGACTCCCGACATCACCGGCATCACCAGCGACGTGTTCTACACCGTGCAGAATGGCTTGCCTAACGATGTGACCAGCATCTACATGCCCATCCTTGAGAATCCACAGCTCGACATCGACAAGACCACTGGCAGCTACGAGGGCAGCGTCACAGCCACCATCACCAGCTCTAACAGCAACGTGACCATCGTCTATACCACCGACGGCACCGAGCCCACCGCCAGCAGTCCCACCATCGCCAGCGGCAACACCGTCACCTTCAACACCACCGGCAACCACTACCTGCGTGCCGGCATCCTCAAGGATGGCGAGGTGATCAAGCAAGTGGCTCGCAGCTACTATGTGGAGAACGGCCACGGCAGCGGCGTGAACATCTACGTCAAGAACATGACCACTGGCGACGCGCCTCACATCTACGCCTGGAACGCTAGCGAGGAGGCTGTCACCACCGCCTTTGAAGAAGGTGGCGAGACTCTCACCGAGACCGCTACTAACTGCGGCCAGACCTGGTACAAGCGTCACTTCGACGAGGTGCCTGCCGGCCTGATGTTCCTCATCACTGGCGCTAAGGACCAGTGCGCTAACATCAGCGGCCTGCTAGACGGTCACGACTACTACTTCTACTACTATCCCGGCGCACACTTCGGCAACCAGGGCTACCAGCCCGGCTACATCGATGTGACTGCCGACGCCAAGCACACTACCGACGTGAAGGCCATCACCGTGTTTATGTACGACAACGGCAATGCCGACTGGGCTAACGGCCTCAAGCTATATCCTTACACCAGCACAGGCGACATCTTCTGGAACTGGGCTGGCTCGTGGGCCGAGGCTGGCTTCCCCACTTCCACCGTGGGTGACCAGAGCTGGTACTACTGCACCTTCCTGGGTAAGGAGAGCATCAATGCCATCCTGTTCAACAGCAGCAACGACAGCGAGCGCTTCGAGGTGCAAGGTGTCACCAGCGATGTCTTCATCAAGTTCCCGGCAGCCAGCGACAACTGGTCAACGGGCACCAACGAGACCGAGACCTATGCACAGTATCTGCCCGCAGTGGAGACTCCCGAGGAAGGCACCGTCACTCCCGTTGAGGAAGACCCCATCCCCTCGTGCGCCAGTGCAGTGGGCGAAGGCCTATACTTCTACTTCGAGAACGACAGCTACGGCTCGCCAACGGCGTGGGTATATAGCAGCACCAACACCTTCTGCAATCATGGCTGGCCTGGCGACGCCCTCGTAGAAGTGGTGGGCACCTCGGCAAGCGGCAACCTCGTGTATCGCTGGACCCGCGGCTCCTCTTATGCCACCCCCGCTAAGGTAATCTTCAGCAACAACGGCCAGAACCAGACTGCCGACTTCGACTTTGTAAACGGCGGCTACTACACCACCGCTGGCCTCAAGGGCATGGCTCACGACAACATCATGACCCTCGACCAGCTCATCAGGTTCGGCCAGTGGGACAAGGAGTACATCATCAGCGACGACATCACCGGCGTGGTCACCATAGCCACTACCCCGATGAGGGATGGCGACAAGAGCATGCACCTCTTCGCTAAGGGCAAAGACGGCGAGAGCCAATTCCTCACGATCAACACCGAGGGCAAGCCCGTGCCCGAGCCCATGGAAGGCTGGACCTTCGACCAGAGCGACTGGCTAGAGCTCGTGCTGCCCACCGAGAGCACTCTCGAGCTCGACAACCACACTCTGCTCGGACACACCGTGGTGGGTAAGATCACCGAGTTCGGAAACACCGTGATGGAGCTCAGTGCCAACCCACTTCCTGGCAAGCAGGTTGACTTCACTCCTAACAACTACCTCGTGCTCAACTTCGACAACCTCAACAGCGACTACTTCTATGTGCGCCCCAAGGCACAGGAGTACAGCACCATCAAGTATGCCATCTACCACGACGGCAAGTTCATCATGGCCAACCAAACTGGCGACAACCCATGGGACATCGCACTGCAAGGTTCGGTGCAACTGGCCTATCCTCTTGATGGAGACCAGCCCTACTATCAGGGCGAGACTCCTCTCAATGAGCTGATTGTGGAGAACGGCGTCTATGAGCTTAAGGTTATCACCAAGGACTCTGGACGAAATATCTTCGTGGCCATAGTAGATGCCACCAAGGTGGGCGACTTCCAAGAGATGCCCGCCACCACTCTCGCCGACATGCTTGAGAACGGCGTGGATGGAGAGCTCTACCGCATCGCCGACGACCTCGCCGTGGTTGACTTGCCACAGAACTTCGACTACATGTATGCCTTCCTCACCGATGGCAACAACAACTGGATCAGGGTAGAATATCCTGGCGACCTGTGGGAGCAGTTCCAGAAGGACAACTTCATTGCTGGCGGCTCGCTCAAGGGCGTGCTCCACGACAAGGGCCTTAACCCATATCTCGTGGTGACGACAGCCGACTTTGGTGCCCCACTCGAGAACGACGTGGTGATCGAGAATGTGAACATGGCCGAGCCATTCGCCTTCAAGCCTAACCAGGTGATTGACGTCACCGGCTACTGGAACGCCAGCGACGGCGCCCTGCGTGCCTACGCTCCTAACAACGCCATCCAGGGCCAGAGCCTCACGCTCAGCACCGAGTGGGCATTGTGGGGCGGCCAGGTCACCCTCATCGACGGCACTTGCTACAAAGTGCGCGCCGCCATCACCCTCAAGGAGCCGTGGAACAGCAGTTCTACTGGCGGCGGCATAGGCCCTAAGGACTACGACTATCCGTTCCAGAACTACGTTGCCAACGCCCTCTATGAGCCCGAGAGCAACATCGCAACGGGTGTCGAGAGCCTGCGCACCACCGTCAAGAGTGTGCGTTACATCAACGCAGCAGGCCTCGAGAGCGACACCCCATTCCAGGGCGTGAACATCGTGGTCACTGAGATGGCCGACGGCACCAAGAAGGTCACTAAGATGCTTAAATAATGCATAATGCTTGGAATAATGCATAATTCATAATGCATAATGCACAATTTCTAAATGCTTGGCGCGACACACTGCGCCAAGCATTTTTTCTATCACTGCCACATCACCGCCACAACTCTTTTAAGGGGCACACTAATTAAACGAATTAATACTAATGGCTCACGCACCGAGGGCGCGCCTGGCGGCAGGCATTTAACATCTTTTTCACTTAAAGAGGAAAATACCACATCATTTTATTATAACAAATCAAAAAAATATTCCTACCTTTGCACCGTGGTAATGAGATAAGGTAACAAAATGCATAATAATAGCCACAAGCACAATATGTTAGAGCGCTCTACACAGCATCACTAGAGCACTACAGCATCTTGTGCATTTTTTGTTTTAGGCACATAACAACAAAACAGAGACGTGAACAAAACCGATTATATAGTCTTGCTTCAGCAGCATGCCGACGAGATGCGCGACACCTACGGGTTGCGCTCCATGACCTTGTTTGGCTCTGTGGCTCGTGAAGAAAACACCGAAGACAGTGATGTTGACCTCTACGTAGAGATGGAACCAAAAATCACTGCCATAATACGCCTCAAGGAATTCCTCGAGAAGCTGCTCAACCGCTCGGTAGATTTGGTGAGGAAACACAAGCACATCAACCCCTTCCTGCTTAAAGAAATTGAAAAAGATGGAATTCTCATTTTCTGACGACATACGGAGCCAAGCCAGCATGTTGCTCACACAAATCAATGAGGCAATTATTCAGCTAATTGATTGGAACAGTGATATCAAAAGCGAAGACGATTATTATAGCTCAAGTTTGGGCACACAAAAATTGGCGGCTTCTTGCATGACAATCGAAGCCATTGGAGAAACCATTGGCAGAATAGACAAGATTACCCAACAAGAACTATTTGTTCTAAGACCAGAAGTCCCATGGCGAGCCATTATTGGAATGAGGAACCACATTGCTCATGGATATTTCAATATTGACGCAGGGATAGTTTTTGATGTCGTAAAAAACAACCTAAACGTTCTTAAGGACGCTGTGGAATTCTTTCTCAACCTACTAAGTCGCGCATCCAAGAGTGGAGGCGACAGCATAGACGACCACGGGAGCAAATCATGACCGCCCTGCTCCATCGCTCGACTATTCCACTATTTTAATGCTTTATATTTTACTAAATATTTTTACTAACTACTAAACATTTCATGCGTATGAAAAGATTACTAACATTTCTAACGCTGCTCTCCGTCTTTATCGGAGTCGGCTGGGCAACAACAGTGACATTCACATCATCAACTGATGGTGGAGATGCGACAATCACAAAAGGTGGAGTTACAATTAATTGTACTCAATCTAGCTCAAGCTATTTCCAATGTTTCAAGAATCAAACCATGACTATTTCCAGTAATTACACAATCACTGGAATAGAAATTACTTGTACAGCAAGTGGTACCAACAAATATGGTCCCGGCTGTTTTGGAACTGTTTCACCTGGGTCATATACATACTCTGGAACTAAAGGAACTTGGTCTGGAAGTGCAACAGAAATTTCTTTTACCGCGACATCAAATCAGGTAAGAATGACTCAAATTGTTGTGACTTATGAAAGTAGTGCATGTAACGAACCAACTTTCAGTCCTGCTGCTGGCACATACTACGAACCACAGAGTGTGACTCTCAGCTGTACGACAACAGGAGCGACTATTCGTTACACTACTGATGGTACTGATCCAACAGCCACAACAGGTACTGTATATTCAGGACCTATTAGTGTAAGTTCCACTACAACAATCAAGGCCATTGCAACAGCCTCTGGTTCTGACCCCAGTTCCGTTGCAAGCGCCACTTACACCATCAACACCCCTGAAATTGTCACACTACCATATAGTGAGACCTTTGCTGGAACCTTTGGCGATTTCTACAAGAGAGATGTTACTGGAACAAATATTTGGCAAACAAATTCCGGTTACGCCAAAGCTTCTGGTTACATTGGTGGCAGCAACACTGCTTCTGAAAGCTGGCTGATTTCACCTTACATTAACATGACCGATGCTGCTAGCCCACAGCTCACATTCTCTCATGCCGGCAACTATTTTACTAATCAAGCCAATATGGAGAGTGATGTGACATTAAAGGTCAAGAAGCAAAGTGACACTCAGTGGTCTGACTTGACCATTAACACATGGCCAGATGTAACAGGAACTTGGAATTTTTCCAAAAATACCACTTCATTGGCTTCTTATGCAGGCGAGATCATTCAGATTGCTTTCGTGTACACTTCTAGCACAAGCCGTGCCGGAACATGGGAAATCAAGAATCTAACTGTTGAGGATACAGCTACTCCTGACTACTATCTTTATGGAACTTTTAATAACTGGAACACTCAGGATCCAAACTACAAGTTCAATTTAAACAATGGCACCTATAGTCTCACAGGAGCAGACCTTCCTGATGGTGTTCGTTTCAAGATTGCTAAAGTTGTAAATGACCAAGTCACAGAAATTGGCGCTAGCAATGGAGGTAACGATTATGGAATCAATAGTGGATGGCACAATAACCTTCCTATGAATGGTGCTGACGCTTACACTATTGCATCTGGAGCGCTTACAAACTTCACTCTTAACACCACAAATATGACATTTGATGTCAGCAGGGACGCTCAGTTCTTTATCAAGGGTGACATGAACAGTTGGACAAGAGAGGCTTTGACTCTCGGTGCTGATGGTTGGACCATCAATAAGGATTTCTCCGCAGGGCAACAGTTCGGCTTCGTTAACGAGTGGGGCTCCTGGTATGGTGGCAACAAATATTGGATTTACCAAGCAAACGACATGGGCAATCCACTCACTATCTACAGCAATGACAACTTCTATATGGTAGATGCCGGCAATTACAATCTTACTGTAAACACAGCACTCACCACTCTTACTGTCACTTCTACCGCAGGCGACACTTACACCCTTGTTACCAGTGCAAACGAACTCAACGAGAACGACTCTTATATCATCGTTTCTAAGGAGAATGCTATCGCGATGGCAGGACAAAGAACCCAAAATAACCGTGCTGGACTACCTATTACTCTTACTAATGAAGGCAACAACGCAGTTATTAATGAAACTATTGAGTTGTTCTCTTTAGAACAAGGCAATAACGGCTGGTACTTCAAGGCCACAAAGATTAATTCTGGTTATCTCTATGCTTGTTCAAGTACTGGTAACCAATTGCAAACTGAATCTGAGATAGACGCTGATGGCAATGCACTTGCAACCATCTCAATTGATAGTAGCACTGGCGTGGCCACCGTTGTTTTCCAAGGAACAAATACTCGCAACCACATGCGATTTAATCCAAACAGTGGAAATCCCATTTTCTCTTGCTATGCTGAAACATCATCGATTCAAAATCCTGTTTACCTCTACAAGAAATCTTCTGTAACTCCTCCAAGTGACCAGGTAGCCACTCCAACCTTTAATCCTGGATCAGCTAATTCTTCAAATCCATATATTGTTTATGGCGGCAAGCAACAAGTTGCTATAACTTGCGCCACCGAGGGTGCTACTGTTTATTACACTATCAATGGTGATGAGCCAACAACTAGCTCAATTCAGTACACCGGCGAGCCATTTGACTTGACAAGCACTGGCGGTAACGTGACCGTTAAGGCTATCGCTGTTAAGGCAGACATGGATGACAGTGAGATTGCAACATCTTACTACAGGTTTACCAATCCTAATCCACCAACATTCAATCCAGCCTCTGGCACTGTTCACAATGATGCATTCAATGTAACTATCAGCAGCGAGTATGAAGATGCTGTAATCTACTACATGTTAGATCCAGCAAGTGCACCAACAGCTGCTCAAATGTCAGAAAGCGGTACTCTATATGAGAATCCTGTAAATGTTAGTGGAGAAGGTTCACACACCATTTACGCTATGGTTGTAAGAAATGGCATTAAGAGCTCTGTTGTAAATGCCACTTACACCATCACTTCTGGCGGACAGCCTTCAGGTGACGGTGATTATGTAAAAGTTACTACTGCAACAGACCTCACTGATGGTGAATACCTCATTGTTTATGAAATGGAGGGAACTCCAATCGAAAATGGTATTGTATTTGATGGCAGCAGGACATCTCTTGATGCAGTTGGTAACACTCTTGCTGAACCTGTAGAAATCAACAATTACACTATAGCATCAAGTGATGCAGTTGATGCAGCAGTATTTACAATAACATATATGCCAATTGCACAAAAATACAGTATCCGTAGTTCAAGTGGATATTACATAGGTAAAGAATCCTATGCAAATGGTCTTGATTGTGACCAAGCAACAGTACATCTAAATACTATCGCGTTTGATGGGGACGGCAATGCTGTTATCACTGCAGAAGGTGAATGCACATTACGCTATAATAAGAATAACGATCAAAAACGTTTCCGCTATTACAGGAGCGGACAACAACCTGTAGCTCTCTACAAGAAAGTTGAAAACCCAGTTGATGAGCCCACCGAGGTGACTCTTGCCGAGCTTTGTCAGAATGGTGTGATAACCGAAGGCGAGAACTGGTATGTTATTTCCGACAAACTCATTGCAGTCTATGCTGATGATGTAAAGGGTATCCTTTGGTGTAAAGACCAGGGCAACGCCTCAATTTTCTCCACCTCTATCTTGGATGGTCAAGTGGACTTCTTGAAGGATGACCCAAAGGCACAGAATGGTCGTGATTGGGACCAGAGCAACTGGATAGCACTTCACTTCTCAACTCCTACTGCCACCAATAACATTGGCCAGTTGGTGAATGGTGCTGTAAACCGCTACATCAAGCCTGGTACTGTGAAAGGAAAGTTGATTGATGATGTGAACTACGCATTGAGGATGGATCTTGACCAACTTGAGCTCGTAACACAAGCCGATGATCCCGACATCAACCCTGATTACATTCCTAACGTATATTGTCCAGCTAACTTCATGCCCGACAACCTCAACATCCATGGCGGTATTGAGAATGGTGACGGCGGTTACACTGGAAATCCCCAAATCAATACTCAGAACTACTTCTTCATGAATCCTAAGATTCAGGAGATATGCGAAGTTACATATGCTCAATGGGATAAGATAAATGGATACTTCACTGTTCCTACTTCCAGCGGCTTTGATGGAGCATTCTATATAGGAACGGGATACAATGTTATTCAAAGTCAAAACTTTACCTCTAGTTTGCAAGATGAGCATATCTACAGGTTTAAAGCCATCGTACAACGTTCAGATAAGGATAATTATGGACCTAAGAACGTTACCACTCCAGCCACTGGCATCACTCTTTATCCAATAGACCTCGATCCTAGTGAAGATGGTGGCAGTGATATTACTACTGCCATCAACACAGTTGAGACTGGCAATGGTCAGGTTAAGAGCGTTAAGTACGTGAACGTAGCAGGTATGGTAAGTGATGTTCCTTTCGAGGGCGTTAATATTGTGGTTACCGAATACACTGACGGTTCTCGCACTACCAGCAAGATGCTGCGCAAGTGATAACCACTAATTTCACTAATTATAAAAAGGTGCTCACCAGCAATGGTGGGCATCTTTTTTTCGCCACTCGCTCCTGGGGCTGGGCACTTGCGGCTGGCTCTCGCTTGCGCCTGGCCCTTGCTTGGCGCCTGGCTCTCGCTTGGCGCCTGGCTCTTGCTTGCGCCTGGCTCTTTTTGTGCGCCGGCGGTGCGGCGCAATACCTGACAACACCCACGCTTGGCTTCCTTTCTCTCTTCTTTTCTCTCCTCTTTTTCCTCTCTTTCCTCCTCTTCCTCTCCTTCCTCATCTCTCCTCTTCTTTTCTCTTCTTTCCTCCTCTTCCTCTCCTTCCTCATCTCTCCTCTTCTTTCCTCTTCTTTCCTCTTCTTTCCTCTTCTTTCCTCTTCTTTCCTCTTCTTTTCTCTTCTTTTCTCTTCCTTCCTCATCTCTCCTCTTCTTTTCTCTTCCTTCCTCTTCCTTCCTCTTCTTTCCTCTTCTTTCTCTTTTTTCTCTTCTTTTTCTCTCCTCTTCCTCTCCTTCCTCTCCTTCCTCATCTCTCCTCTTTTTTCTCTCCTTCCTCTTCTTTTCTCTTCTTCCGCTTCTTTTCTCTCCTTCCTCTTCTTTCTCTCCTCCTCTTCTTTTCTCTTCTTTCCTCTTTTTTCTCTCTTTCCTCTTCTTTCTCTTCTTTCCTCTTTTTTCTCTCTTTCCTCTTCTTTCTCTTCTTTCCTCTTCTTTTCTTTCCTTTCTCTTCTTTCTCTCTACTCACTGGGGGCTGTTGGTGTATTGCGCCGCACTGCCGGCGCTCGGGGGGTGAATTTTTGCTTTTTGGGCAAAAAATGGCGCTGCTGCTTGCTTGTGAAATAAAAAACTGCTATTTTTGCGGTTATGGAAGATAAACGCAATGAGCAGCGGCGGCAGTGGTGGCAGCGCAATGGCGGCAAGCACGAGAAGAAGCCGTCGATGACTCGCCGCAAGGCGGGTCACGACTACTATGGCCACTGCGTGTATATGATCACGGTGGTGGTGGCAGGCCGCCGCGAGGTGCTGGGCACGCTGTGCCCTCCCGACGCTAACCACCGCGAGCCCTGGGTGAGGGCCACGGCACTTGGCGAGGCGGTGAAACGCTACTGGCACGAGATTCCGTCGCACCACCCTCACGTGCAGCTCTTCAGGAGCCAGCTCATGCCCGACCACTTCCACGGCATCCTTCATGTGACGAAGAAGACCGAGGTGCATCTGAGCAATATCGTCAAAGCCTTTAAACAGATGTGCAACATCGCCGCCAGCAAGATGGATATCGCCACGCCGCTGTGGGAGAGCGACTACCACGACCTGATACTGAGCTCGCGCGACCAGCTGAGCCACATGATGAGCTATGTACACGACAACCCGCGGCGGCTGTGGGTGAAACGCAACCACAGCGATTTCTTCAGGGTGAGAAAAACGGTAGAGGCCGGCGGGCAGCAGGTGGAAGCTCTGGGCAACGTGTTCTTGCTTGAGTGCCCCCTCATAGCCGCCGTGCAGTGCTCCCGCAAGTTGAGCCAGGAGCAGATACAAGAGCGCGTGGAGCACTTCCTGGCGCTGGCGCGGCGTGGCGTGGTGCTCGTGTCGCCCGCCATCAGCCCTGGCGAGAAGAAGGTGATAAAAGCTGCTCAAGAGGCTCACTGCAAGGTGATAAAGATAGTGGATAACGGCTTCACGTCGCTGTCGAAGCCCGCAGGCGAGGACTTCGACGCCTGCTCGCGTGGCGAGCTGCTGCTGGTCTCGCCCTTTGAGCACCGCAACCACCAGAGCATGCTCACCGAGCAGATATGCTACCACCTCAACCTGCTCGCTGCCGCCATCGCCACCACACGATGAGAGCTGCTTTGGCGCCACCTCCTCGAACGCCGGCGGTGCGGCGCAATACTCCAACAACTCCATTATGAGCGAGGCGTCAAAAAACTGACAACTAGAAACTGATAACTGAAAACTTTTTCTTACCTTTGCAGTTTGAAACGATGAGAAAGCGTGTTCACATATTGCAAGCTGTGGTGCTGGCGCTGGTGGCGCTGGCAGCGGTGGCGTGTGCCAACATAGGCTCGCCCGAGGGTGGCCCTCGCGACTACACGCCGCCCATGATGCTGCGCAGTAATCCTATCCCTGGCGCCGTGAATTTCAAGGGGAAAAAGGTAGAGATCCAATTTGATGAGATTGTGAACCTCAAAGACCAGACCACGCGAGTGATAGTGTCGCCCGCCCATAAGGAGCAACCCATCATCCGCGCCCAGGGCAAGAAAATCACCGTGGAATTTCAGGAAGACCTGGAGCCCAACACCACCTACGTGATCGACTTCACCGACGCCATAGAAGACAACAACGAGGGCAACGTGCTCGACGGCTTCAGCTTCGCCTTCTCTACCGGCGCGCGCCTCGACTCGCTGCAGGTGAGCGGCATGGTGCTGCGCGCCAGCGACCTGGAGACGATGAAAGGCGTGATAGTGGGCCTGCACAGCAACCTGAGCGACACGGCATTTGCGACGCTGCCCTTCGACCGCGTGAGCCGCACCAACAGCCGCGGCGAGTTCACCTTGCGCAACGTGCCGGCGGGCAAGTACCACATCTTTGCGCTGCGCGACGTGGATAACGACTACAAGATGGTGCGCACCGAGGACATCGCCTTCCTCGACCAGGTGATAGAGCCCAGCGCCAGCGACTTCACCTCGCAAGACACCATCTTCACCTTTGACCACCGCATCGACACCATCATGACGGCGGTACACACCGAGTTCAAGCCTAACGACGTGCTGCTGAGCCTCTTCAACGAGGAGTTCCACTCTCTATACCTCAAGAAAAGCGAGCGCCAGGCCGACAACAAGCTCCTGGCCCTGTTCTCGACCACCCTGCCCCAGATGCCCACCACCCGCGTGCTCGAGCCAAAGACCTATAATGACGACTGGCACTGCCTGGAGACGCGCGAGGCACAAGACTCGCTAGTGTATTGGCTCACCGACTCCACTCTGATCAAGGCCGACACCCTCAGGCTGGAGATGACCTACCTGCACACCGGCGAGGGCGACTCGCTCACGTTCAAGACCGACACCCTCACCTTTGCCAAGCGTCGCAACGCCAGCGAGCTCAAGCAGCTAGAGAAAGCCGCCAAGGAGCGAGAGAAACAACAGAAAGAGCTCGCCAAGCTCGAAGAGAAACTCGCCAAGCAGCAGCAAGAGGGCAAAGACGTGACCGACCTCGAAGACGAAATCGAAGACCTGCGCGAGACCCTGCGCGTGAAGCCTGTGCTGCTCGCCATCGAGACCAACAAAGGCTCGGCCGAAATCACCGACTCGCTGTTCATAAAAGCCACCACGCCAATAGGGCACATCGACCCCGCCGGCTTACACCTAGAGATCATGACCCCCGACAGCACGTGGCTGCCGGTGGAGCTGCCCACCATGATAGCGAGCAACCAGTGGGACATATACCGGCGCGTGGCGCCCATGACGCTCAAGCCCGGCGCCGACTACCGCCTCACCATCGACTCGCTCGCCGTGCAGTCGATATATGGCATTGCCTGCGACACCGTGCGCACCACCTTTAAGGTCAAGGGCGAGGAAGAATATGCCAACCTGCACGTCAACTGCCTCGGCTTTGAGGGCAAAGCCTTTGCCCACCTGCTCAACAAGCAGGGCTCCGTGGTCAGGACAGTAGATGTGCTGGGAAGCTATGCCGACTTCTATGACGTGCCCCCCGAGTCCTACTACCTGATGATGGTGCTCGACGCCAACGGCAACGGCCGCTGGGACACCGGCAACTACAGCCAGCACCTCCAGCCCGAGGACGTGTTCTACTACCACAACCCCATCAAGCTCAAGAAGTTCAGCGACATAACACTCACGTGGAACATCTACGACACCCCCGTCGATAAGCAGAAGCCCGACGAGATACGCAAGTTCCACCCCGAAGATCGCGACACAAAACTCAAGAAGGAAGACAAGAAAAACAACCAGCTCGACGAAGAAGAGGACGAGTTTAACAGCAACGGTTTCATCAACAACAACGCCCCCTACAGCGGCGACAAATACCGCGACACCAAGGGCGGAGCGGTGCGCTAGCCTGGCGCCAGCCGCCATTTTAAATCATCACTTTCCTAAACGCCCTAGCCCACTAGAAGCTCTAGATTTTCTAGAAGTTCTAGACTTTCTAGACTTTCTAGAAGTTCTAGATTTTCTAGATCAACTAGACTTTCTAGAGCATCTAAGCTTTATTGGTAAGCTAAAACCTAAAAAATCACAACAAGTGGTAAAAAAATTTTTATAGGTTAATAATTTATTGTATATTTGCAGGCTGAAACGTGAAAAAGTGCTTTTCTCACGCCCTAATGACGTGTCAAAAGCACTGATTACCATTGAATTAAATAAACAAACATAACTAATAATTTTTTGAAATGCAAACTAAAGGTTTTATTTTAACTATTGCTACTGCTTTAGTGTTGATATGCATTTTCTACCTCTCGTTCTCGTTTGTTGCCAACAAATATGAGAACCAGGCCGTCGCAGCTGCCATGAAGGCCAACGGCGGTGTCAAAGACGAGGGTAGCCAAAAGTACAAAGATGCCTACAACACATTCATTAGCAAAATCGAGGAGAAAAAGAATGTGTGGCTCGGCTACAACTACAAGGAAGTTCGCGAGAAGCAGCTTGGCTTGGGCCTTGACTTGAAGGGTGGTATGAACGTAACCCTCGAGATCAAAGTCCCCAACGTGCTTAAGGCCCTTGCCGGCATCAAGAAAGACGGCCAGGACAAGAACTTCGACAAAGCACTCAAAGAAGTTAACGAAGAGAGCGCAAACTTCGTTGCTGAGTTCTGCAAGAGATACAATGCCACTGGCAGCAACGTGAAAAATCTCTTCAAGAAGAGAGTGCAACAAATTCAAGACAACCCCAATGCCACCGACCAAGAGGTGCAAAAATACATCGAGCAAGAAGTTGACAAAATCATCGACAACTCCTACAAGGTGCTCCGCACTCGTATCGACCGCTTTGGTGTGATAGCCCCCAACATCCAGCAGCTGGCCAAGAAAGGCCGCATCCTGCTCGAGCTGCCAGGCATCAAAGACCCCGACCGCGTGCTCGACCTGCTCAAGAAAGCTGCCAACCTCGAGTTCTATGAGACTTATCAGTACAAAGACATAGCCTCTAAGCTCAATGAGCTGAGCCAGAAATATGCCTCGAGCGCCGCTGCCGACACCATAGTAGGCAAGAAGACCCTCATGGCAATGCTCGGAGGAGTAGGACAAGACTGGTGCGTGGCAGGTAATGTGCTCACCACCGACACCGCCGCCGTGAACAGAATCATCAACAGCGAGCTCGCCACACAGATTCTGCCCGACGACATCAAGCTCAGCTGGTCAGTAAAAGCCGAGCAAGCAAAAGAAGGCCAGCCCGAGAGATTCACCCTCGTGGCACTGAAGACCGACAAAGAAGGCAACCCAGCCCTCACCGGCGAGGTGGTGACCAGCGCTTCCACTTCCTATGAGAACCTCAAGGGTAGCACCGTGAGCATGACCATGAACGACGAAGGCGCCAAACGCTGGTCACGCATCACCGAGGCCAACCGAGGCAAAGCTGTAGCCATCGTGCTCGACGACCAGGTTTATTCCTACCCACGAGTTAACGACAAGATTGACGGCGGCCGCAGCGAGATCACCGGCAACTTCACCCCCGAGGAGGCTACCGACCTTTCTAACGTGCTCGAGAGCGGTAAGATGGACGCCCAGCCCGAGGTGATAAGCCAGCGCATCATTGGTCCCTCACTCGGACAAGAGTCAATCAACAAGGGCCTCACCTCATTCATCGTGGCCCTCGTGCTGCTGATGATATTCATGGTGTGCGTCTATGGCATCAAGGCCGGCACCATCGCCAATATGGGTCTGATCTTCAACCTCTTCTTCACCGCAGGTATCTTAGCCTCGTTCCAGACCGTGCTCACCCTGCCAGGCATCGCCGGTATCGTGCTCGCTCTGGGTATGGCCGTTGACGCCAACGTGCTCATCTTCGAGCGCATCAAGGAAGAGCTGCGCGCCGGCAAGGGCCTCAAGGCTGCCGTGGCCGACGGTTATGGCAACGCCTTCTCGGCAATCTTCGACTCCAACTTGACCACCATCATCACCATGGTAATCCTTGCCTTCCTGGGAACAGGCGCCATCAAGGGTTTTGCCATCACCACCATCGTGGGTATCTGCTGCTCGTTCTTCACCGCAGTATATCTCACCCGCATCATCCTCGAGTGGTTCATCAACAAAGGCTGGTATTCTAATATCACCTTCTCCACTCCATGGACCCGCCACATGATGGAGAACACCAGCTTCGACTTCATGGGCAAGCGCAAACTCAGCACCACCATCGTGGGCATCATCATTGTGGCAGTCATCGCCATGTTCATCATCCCCGGACGCGGCCTTAGCCGTGGCATCGACTTCTCGGGAGGACGCAACTACATCGTGCAATTTGACCAGCCCGTTGACGTAGAGACCCTCAAAGACAAGATCAGCGACAAGTTCCCACAGTCGAGCACCTCGATCATCACCATCAACAACGACCGCACCGTGCGCGTCTCTACCAACTTCAAGAATGGCGAGGAATTCGACACCAAGAAGGTTGACGACGAGATCGAAAAAGTGCTCTACGACAACTTCAAAGACTCGTTCAAGAGCAAAATCAGCGCTAGCGACTTCAGCACTGCCAACGACGAGACCGGTATCATCGATATCGAGCACGTGGGCCCATCAATCGCTAAGGACATGACACGCTCAGCAATCTGGGCAGTGTTCTTCGCCCTCATCGCTATGGCACTCTACATCCTGCTCCGCTTCCGCAACGTGGCATTCTCGGTAGGCGCCCTCGCCGCCGTGGCATTCACCGCATTCCTCGTAATTGGCGTTTACACCCTGCACGGACTGCTGCCATTTGCCATGGAGATTGACCAGACCTTCATCGCCGCCATCCTCACCGTGATAGGTTATCAGGTGAACGATACCGTGGTGGTATTTGACCGCGTGCGTGAGTACCGCAAGCTCTATCCCAAGCAAGACCTGAACCTCACCTTCAACAAGGCGCTCAACAGCACCCTCGCCCGCACCATGATGACCTCAATCACCACATTGCTGGTATTGCTCGTGATCTTCTTCCTGGGCGGCGACTCAATACGCAGCTTCATCTTCGCGATGATCCTGGGTGTGATAATCGGTACTTGCTCGTCACTCTTCATCGCCTCACCAGTGGCTTTCGCTATCTACAAAACCCTGGGCAAGCGCAACGAAGCTAAGAAGGCATAACTTAACGCGACCTCTAAATAATAAAACTTCTACATAACGTTGAGAAGCCTGGCATCACCACGATGACCAGGCTTCTCTTTCACTTCCTCAACCCCTTCTACTTAACACTTAACATTTAACATTTAACCCTTAACACAAGAAATCCCGCAAGCAGTCTTGCTTGCGGAATCTCTCGTGAGTGGTACCTCCAGGATTCGAACCGGGGACACATGGATTTTCAGTCCATTGCTCTACCACCTGAGCTAAGGCACCATCGTGGTTTTGCGATTTGCGAGTGCAAAGTTACGGCAACTTTTTGACATGACCAAACTTTTTGAGCAAAAAAATCAAATTATATTCTAAAAACGCACAAAAAACGGAAAAAACATGGCATAAACCAGCTCTATATTAGAAAATATATGTACCTTAGCAGGTTGTTTTGCAAAAAACACTAGCGAGCTCCGTGCAACAGCGAGCATCAAGACTATGGAACAGTTGATGCAATATATATGGCAACACCGGCTGTGGCGCACCGACGACATGGTCACCAACGACGGGCGCCAGGTGAGAGTCCTCGACCCTGGGCTGCTCAACACCGACGCCGGCCCCGACTTCTTCAACGCAAAAGTGGAGATCGACGGACAGACGTGGGTGGGCAACATAGAGATGCATGTGCGTGCCAGCGACTGGAGCCGCCATGGCCACGACAGCGACAGCGCCTACGACAGCGTGATCCTGCATGTGGTCGATAAAGATGACGCTCCAGTGTATCGCACCAATGGTGAGCGCATCCCGCAACTGGTGCTGCAAGTGTCGCCGCTGTTTAACATGAGCTACGACCAGCTCGTGAACAGCCACCACGAGCTGCCATGTGCCGCCACCATCGCCACCGTGCCACGCATCACCATCACCGAGTGGATAGAGAGGCTGGCCTTTGAGCGGCTGCACGGCAAGGTGCAACGAGTGCGCGACATGCTTGAGCTCTATCACGGCAGCTGGGAAGAGGTGTGCTACGTGACTGTGGCAAGGAACCTGGGCTTCGGCATCAACAACGAGGCCTTTGAACGCCTGGCCAGGCGCACGCCGCTGCGGCTGCTGCACAAGCACAGCGACTCGCTGCTGCAAGTGGAGGCGCTGCTCTTTGGTCAGGCTGGCCTGCTCGACCCAATGGCCGCCGGTGCCGACGAGTATTACCGCCACCTGTGCTCGGAATATGCCTTCCTCGCCAACAAGTTCTCGCTGCGGGCCATGGAGAGCGAGGCGTGGAAGATGTTCCGCATCAGGCCACAGAACTTCCCCTACCGCCGCATAGCGATGCTGGCGCACTACATAGAGGGCGGTTTCAGCCTGATGAGCAAGATCCTCGATGCTAGCGGCGAGAAAGAGCTGCGCAAGCTCTTTGAGGTGGAGCTCACTGGCTACTGGAGCAACCACTTCTCGTTTGGCAAGCCCAGCGAGCGCCCCACCCTGGCGCTGAGCAACAAGTCAATCGACATCGTGCTCATCAACACCGTGGCGCCGCTCTACTATGCCTACGGCGAGATAACGGGCAATTATGCCCTCACCGACAAGGCCGTGAGCCTGCTCGAGAGTCTGCGACCCGAGAAGAACTCGATAGTGACCAGCTTTGCGATGGCAGGCATTGAGTGCGAGAGCGCGCTCACCTCGCAAGCTCTGATAGAGCTGCGGCGCAGCTACTGCGACGCCCGCAAGTGCATCTACTGCAAGATAGGGCATCGCCTGCTGAGCGACAGCGCACACCGATGACACACACACTAACAAACACAATTAATAACTACTATTTTTTAAAAACTTACAAAAACATGAGAAAAAATCTATTGATGGCAGCTGTAGCCTGCATGGGACTAATGAATGCCCATGCCGAGACAGTGGTGCCTTTATCTTATGGTAATTTCGACCAGTGGATTACTCGCCACATTAAGGAGTCGGGAGTAATTGGAGGACAAGAGAAGAAGGTTTTTGAGATTGGACCTAAGCAAAACATCAACGGCGCTGTAGCCTATAACAACAAGGGAGGCTCGCCATGGGCCACCAGCAACATCCTTGCCAAGGTGATGGGCATTGTAAAAACCAGCAATGCCGTCTTCCCCGACGTACACGGAAATGGCTACTGCGCTAAGCTCACCACAATGATTGAGCACTGCAAGGCAGTGGGAGTCATCAATGTTGACGTGCTCGTGTCGGGCTCCATTTTCATGGGACAGATGATTGAGCCTGTGAGCAGCACCAAGAACCCCTACAGCAAGATGAACATGGGCGTGCCATTCACCAAGAGACCCAAATACTTGCAGTTTGACTACAAGGTGAATGTGCCTTCGGGACAAAAGATCTACTCTAGCGGCTTCGGCAGCAAGAAGAACCTGCCCGGACAAGACTATGCCGAGGTGTTCATCCTCTTGCAGCGCCGCTGGGAAGACAGCAAGGGCAACCTCCACGCAGCACGCGTGGGCACCGGACGCCAGCGCTTTGGCAAGACTGTTGCCAACTGGGTAAACAAGCACCGCATCCCCATCTGGTATGGCGACATCACCAAGCACGCCGGATACCAGTCCTACATGGGCCTCATCCCTAAGGCCAAGAGCTACTATGCCAAGAACAGCAAGGGCAAGATGGTGCCCGTGATTGAGGAGAAGTGGGACGCCCCCAACGCCACCCCCACCCACATCGTGGTGATGGCATCCTCGGGCTGCGGCACTGCCTATGAAGGCACACCTGGCATGGCCCTGTGGATCGACAACATCTCGCTGGTGTACTAGTTATAATTTAAAGAACTCAAGTTTCGGTTACTTCCCGAAACTTGACTAAAGAAAAGAAAACCAGCAATTCTAGAAGTTCTAGATAATCTAGAAAATCTAGAACTTCTAGAAATAATATTTAAAAAATAAGTGTCATGGCAAAGGAAGCGGGTCAAACCCCAATGATGAAACAGTTCTACGAGATGAAGGCAAAGCATCCCGATGCTCTGCTGCTATATCGTGTGGGCGACTTCTATGAGACCTACGGCAACGACGCCATCGTGGCCAGCGAAATCCTGGGCATCACCCTCACGCGACGCTCTAACGGCACTGGCGGCAAGAACCTGGAGATGGCGGGGTTTCCGCACCACGCCCTCGACACCTACCTGCCCAAGCTGGTGCGAGCCGGCAAGCGCGTGGCCATCTGCGACCAGCTCGAGGACCCAAAGCTCACCAAGAAGCTCGTTAAGCGCGGCATCACCGAGCTCGTCACCCCCGGCGTGGTGATGGGCAACACCCTGCTCGACCGCAAGGAGAACAACTTCCTCGCCGCCGTGCACTTTGGCAAGAAAGCTACTGGCGTGGCGCTGCTCGACATCAGCACCGGCGAGTTTCTCGCTGCCGAGGGGTCGGTTGACTATGTAGATAAGCTGCTCGCCAACTTTGCCCCCAAGGAGGTGCTCATAGAGCGCAGCAACCGCACCCGCTTCCAGCAGTCGTTCTCGAGCAAGTTCCTCACCTTTGAGATGGAAGACTGGGTGTTCACCGAGGAAGCGGCTACCGACCGCCTGCTCCGTCACTTCGAGACCAAGAACCTGAAAGGCTTTGGCGTGCAGAACATGCCATGCGCAATCGTCGCCTCGGGCGCCATCCTCCACTACCTCGACCTCACGCAGCACACCCAAATCAAGCACATCACCTCGCTCTCGCGCATCGAGGCCGAGCGATATGTGAGGCTCGACAAGTTCACGGTGCGCAACCTCGAGCTCATAGCACCCATGGCCGACGACGGCAAGAGCCTGCTCAGCGTCATCGACAACACCATCTCACCCATGGGAGCACGCCTGCTGCACCGCTGGCTCATGTTCCCGCTCAAGGACGTGAAAGCCATCAACCGCCGCCTCGACGTGGTGGAGCACTTCTTTAAAGACACCGAGGGGCGTGAGCTGCTGAAGGAGCAGCTTGAGGTGATAGGCGACATTGAGCGACTGGTGTCGAAAGTTGCCGTGGCACGCATCTCGCCACGTGAGCTGGTGCAACTCAAGTGCGCCCTGCAAGCCATCGCTCCCATCAAGCGCATGTGCGAGCACAGCGACAACGAGGTGCTCTACAGCTTTGGCGAGCAGCTCAACCCTTGCCCACTCATCGCCGACCGCATAGAGCGCGAAATCAACCCCGACGCGCCCAGCCAGCTCAACCGTGGCAACGTGATGCGCAATGGCGTGAGCGACGAGCTCGACGAGCTGCGCAACATCTCCTCGAGCAGCAAGGACTACCTGATGCAGCTGCAGCAGCGTGAGAGCGAGCGCACTGGCATCCCTAGCCTGAAGATTGCCTACAACAACGTGTTTGGATACTACATCGAGGTGCGCAACACCCACAAGGACAAGGTGCCACAGGAGTGGATACGCAAGCAGACCCTAGTGAGTGCCGAGCGATACATCACCCCCGAGCTCAAAGAGCTAGAAGAGAAAATACTCGGTGCCGAGGAGAAGATTCTCACCATCGAGAACCAGCTCTTCAACGAGCTGGTGGCTGCCGTGAGCGACTACATCCCCGCCATCCAGAACGACTCGGCGCTGATAGCGCAGCTCGACTGCCTGCTCTCCTTCACGCGAGTGGCTCTCGAGAACCACTACAACCGCCCCATCGTGGATGACTCACTCGACATCGACATCACCGAGGGACGCCACCCCGTCATCGAGAAGCA
Source organism: uncultured Prevotellaceae bacterium (assembly GCA_900318255.1). Classification (GTDB taxonomy): domain Bacteria; phylum Bacteroidota; class Bacteroidia; order Bacteroidales; family Muribaculaceae; genus Sodaliphilus. The sequence goes on from ONJX01000007.1 coordinate 91,437, forward strand.
ACTGCCTGTGGGTGAGGTCTATGTGCCTAACAGTATTCAGCTAAGCAACGACGAGCAGCAAGTGATGATTATCACCGGCCCTAACATGGCGGGTAAGAGCGCACTGCTGCGACAGACGGCACTCATCGTGCTCATGGCACAGATTGGCTCCTTTGTCCCAGCCCAGGCAGCACGAGTGGGCATCGTCGATAAAATTTTCACTCGTGTGGGAGCTAGCGACAACATCTCGCTCGGCGAGTCAACGTTCATGGTGGAAATGACCGAGGCATCGTCAATCCTCAACAACCTGAGTGAGCGTAGCCTCATCCTCTTTGATGAGCTGGGACGCGGCACGAGCACCTACGATGGCATCTCTATAGCCTGGTCCATAGTGGAATACATACACGAGACGCAAGCTCACCCCAAGACACTCTTTGCCACCCATTACCATGAGCTCAACGAGATGGAGAAGACCTTCAAGCGCGTGAAGAACTACAACGTGAGCGTGCGTGAGCTCAACGGCAAGGTGGTGTTCCTGCGCAAACTAGAGCGCGGCGGCAGCGAGCACAGCTTCGGCATTCATGTGGCGAAGCTCGCCGGCATGCCCAAGGCCATTGTGCATCGCGCCGACGAGGTGCTCAAGCGCCTGGAGCAGAACAGCAACAACGACTCGCTGAGCAAAGACCTCGACGATGTGGCCAACAACCGCAACGGTGTGCAGCTGTCGTTCTTCCAGCTCGACGACCCCGTCTTGAGCCAGGTGCGCGACGAAATCCTTAACACCGACATCAACAACCTCACCCCCATGGAGGCACTCAACAAGCTCAACGACATCAAGAGCATCATCACAGGCAAGAAATAACGCTTTATCAATGCACAATGCATAATGCTTAATGCACAATGCATAATGCATAATGCGTAATGCACAATGCACAATGCGTAATCTAGAATATCTAGAAAATCTAGAATGTCTAGGAAATCTAGAATGTCTAGAACGTCTAGAATATCTAGAACGTCTAGGAAATTTCCACCTTTTATTAAAAAACTGAAAAAACTGACATTTTTTCAGTTTTTTGCTGTATCTTTGTAGCCGCTAATGGCGACACGGGCTTCAATGCAAGTGCTATCGCCCTGCTACACAAGACATTAATCTCTATGAATAACGACAACCAAAACATACAGGAGCAACAGCCCATCAAGCGCACGGTGCTCGACTATGACGACATCTGCAAGGTGGCACCATTCTTTAAAGGCAAGCAGAAGCTTGTCAACAAGCTGCTGCATTGGCTCAAAGTTGACAAAGCCAACGACTTCCATAGCCGCAATATCGACCATCCTGGACAGCAGTTTGCTCATAACCTGCTCACTGAGCTCGACGCCAAAATCGAAATCAGCAACGAGGAGGTTCTCGACAACCTGCCACAGGGAGCGTTTATCACCGTTTCTAACCACCCCTTTGGAGCACTTGATGGTGTAACGCTCATCGACATCGTGTCGAGCCGCCGCAGCGACTACAAGGTGATGGTCAACATGATTCTTAACAATATCACTGCCCTGAGGCCCAGCTTCATCGCTGTCGATGCTCTGGCAAGCGACGACCCCGCCAAGCGCGCAGTATCGGTGAAAGGCATCACCGATGCCATGCGGCACGTCAAGCAAGGGCACCCACTGGGCTTCTTCCCTGCCGGAGCAGTGTCGAAGCTCACCTGGGGGCTTCGCATTCAAGACCGCGAGTGGCAGCCCACAGTGCTCCGCCTCATCCAGAAGCTCAAAGTTCCCGTCATCCCCATCTACTTCCACGGCCACAACAGCTGGAAATTTGTGGCCCTGGGAATGATTGACTGGCGACTGCGCACCCTGCGCCTCCCCGCCGAGGTGTTCCGCAAGAGCAACCACCACTTCCGAGTGTCGATAGGAGACATCATCACTCCCGAGCAACAAGCACAGTACAAGACCCCCGAAGAGCTGGGCACATTTTTGAAACAACAAACTTACAACTTGAAGAAATGGCAAAAATAACCGACAACGAACTGCGCACCACCATGCAGCGCTACGGCATCATTGGCGCAGCGCCGGCATTGGTCAACGCCGTCAAGCGAGCACTGATCATCGCCCCCATCGACATCTCGGTGCTCATCAACGGCGAGAACGGCACGGGTAAAGAGTTCTTTCCAAAGATAATACACGACAATAGCCCGCGCAAGCACAAGAAATACATTGCCGTCAACTGCGGAGCCATACCGGCGGGCACCATCTCGAGCGAACTCTTCGGCCACGAGAAAGGCTCCTTCACCAATGCCGAGAAGGAGCACGCAGGATACTTTGAGGTGGCCAACGGCGGCACCATCTTCCTTGACGAGGTCGCCGACCTCACCCTCGACGCCCAAGCCAGGCTGCTGCGCGTGCTTGAGTCGGGAGAATACCTGCGCGTGGGCTCCTCGGAGGTGCGCAAGACCAACGTGCGCGTGGTTGCCGCCACCAATAAAGACCTGACACACATGATGAAAGCCGGTGAGTTCCGAGAGGATCTGTTCTACCGCATCGCTGCCATACGCATCGAGGTGCCACCACTGCGCGAGCGTGGCGAGGACATCAAGATGCTTGCCACCAAGTTCAGCTACGACTATGCCGAGCAGCAACACCGCCCGCCATTGATGTTTGACGAGAGCGCTTATCGCCAGCTGATGACCTTCAACTGGAGTGGCAACGTGCGTGAGTTGCAGAGCCTGGTGAGGGAGATGTCGTCGTTTGAGAGCGGCATCGTCACCGGCGACGTGGTGAAGAAATACCTCAGCCAGAAGAACCACAGCGGCAACCTGCCAGTAGTCTATGACAAGGCACAGCACGACTACACCCAAGAGCGAGAGCTCATCTTTAAGCTCATCATGCAGATGCAGAGCGAGCTCAAGGAGCTTAAGGAAGCCCTTGCCAATGCCAACATCGCCGCCAAGCAGCAAGGCAGCAAGCTGCACCTGAGCTCCAACATCAACGACCTGCAGCGACAAAGCTCGCATCTCACCTCTCATAACGATGACGACATGGTGTGGCAAAATGTGGCCGAGGATTACGACCTCGACGACACGCACCGCAACCAGCAGGCGCGCCACTCCTTCAGCGACATCAAGGCTACTGCCATCGATGTGGAAGAAGATAAAATCAAGACCCTCGAAGACACCGAGAGAGAAGTGATTATCAACGCCATTGAGCGCAACCACGGGCGACGGCGCCAAACTGCCGAGGAGCTAGGCATCAGCGAGCGAACACTCTACCGCAAGATTAAAGAATATGGTCTCGAATACCGCAACAACCGCAAGTAACACCATGCGAGCCACTAGCAAAATCCTCATCTCACTGCTGGTCATCGTCATTACACAGTCATGCATCAGCTACAAGTTTAACGGTGCCGCACTCGACTACAACAAGTACAAGACAGTGTCGTTTGCTAACATACCCATCAGGGCGGCACTCGTGTATCCGCCTCTGCAACAGCTCTTTCAAAACAAGCTGCAAGACGTGGTGACACAGCAGACGCGCCTCAAACAGATTGACTCACCCAACAGCGACCTGCGATTTGAGGGCGAAATCACCAACTATAGCCTCTCGCCACAGGCGGTGGGAGAAAATGCCTATGCCACCCGCACACGACTCACCATCAGCGTGAGAATCAAGTATATCGACAACATCAACGACGCTCTGAGCAACGAAGTCACCGTCTCGGCCTATCGAGACTTCGACAGCAACCAGCTACTCATCGATGTGCAAGACCAGCTGTGCGAGGAAATCAGCGCCGAGCTAGTGGATCTCATCTTCAACCAAACGGTAGGAAACTGGTAATCTACTCAATAATGCTTAATGCACAATGCTTAATCTAGAAAATCTAGAATGTCTAGAAAATCTAGAACGTCTAGAAAATCAACAAGAATTTGGAACTTTTTAACAACATAGAGAACACCCTCAACGAGGGCAAGATGCCTGCAAAGCTGTGGGTTGACGAGGCCAGGAGGCGATATCCCTACTTCGCCTTGCCGCTGCTGCTGCAGCTCAAGCACGGCGGCGACGACGAGGCATGGCAGCAGCTAGCCATCATGAGCCCCGACCGCCAAGACCTTGCCATCGTGATGGGAAAAGCACCTGCCGCCTTCGCTCACTTCTACCCTACTGAGCAACCGTCGCAACTTGGCGACGACGAAGCCATCGACCGCTTCCTCAACACCTTTGACGGCGGCACCAGCCAAAAGGAGGTTGACGCTCTGAGCAACGCCATCTTCAACCCCACCCCCGACTATGCCGACATCCTCGCAGCACAGCAGGGCGACGACACTCCTAGCGCCACTACTCACGAAGATGAGCTCATCGACAGTTTCATCGCTCACTCGCGAGAGCAGGAGCAGAAGGCCATCGCCACAAAACCACCCACCGAGCATCACATCAAGAAACAAGAGGTGGAGCAAGTAGCCCACGACGCCGTGGAGGAATCTACCCAAAACGATAGCTCCATGCTCAGCGAGAGCCTCGCTAAAATGTACATCGCTAGGCATAAATATTCTAAGGCTCTTGAAATTATTGAGAGCATAAATTTGAATTTTCCAGAAAAAAGTATTTACTTTGCAGACCAAATTCGGTTTTTGCGCAAAATAGTGCTTAACCAAAACATCAAAAACAAACTATAACTATTTGATAAAATGACAATTACTATTTCAATTCTTATCGGTTTAGCATCAATTCTGCTCATTGGTGTTGTTCTCATTCAGAAGTCTAAAGGTGGAGGTCTTGCCGCTAACGCCAGCAATTATAACCAATTTATGGGTGTTCGCAAGACTACCGACTTTGTAGAGAAAGCCACTTGGGGACTCGCAATCTTCATCTGCGTGCTCAGCATTGCCAGCTCTTTCATCACCAGCCGCAGTGCAGCAAGCAGCAACGATGAGGGCACCCCCGACATCTCTAACATGAACACCACAGCACCTCAAAAAGAGAACGCCCCTAACGCGTTCCCCACTGGCGCTCCAGCACAGCAAGGCGCTCCAGCTCAAGGTGGTGGCAAGTAATCGTTGCTAAAGATTTAAAACACGTGTCATCAAGGAGAGACTTCTCTCTCTTGATGACATTTTTTTAATAATTCAAGTTTCTAGAGCTTTAGAATCTTGAAGGTTAGGGGTTAGAGGTTTTAGTAAGAGTTAAGAGCTAACACTAAACTCTAAACACTAAACTTCAAGCTCATAATTAATTATCAACTTTAATAAACTGTGCCACAGCCCAGCATCGACACCATCAAGAAGCGATATGACACCTATCTGCGCATCGAGAAAGGACTCTCGCTAAACACCGCTGCTAGCTATTGCCGCGATGTGGAGCACCTGTTGCGCTTTGCCGGCGACAACGGCAAGAGTGCCAGCGACATCACGCGCCACGACCTGGAGCTCTTCCTGGGCACCCTGCACGACCTGGGCATCTCGCCACGCTCGCAAGCACGCATCATCTCGGGCATCAAGAGTTTCTACAAGTTCCTCAAGATGGAAGGTGTCATCGACGACAACCCCACCCTGCTGCTGCCTGCGCCACACATTGGGCGGCACCTGCCCGAGGTGCTCACACTCAGCGAGATCGACAGCATGATAGCGTGCATCGACCTCTCTAAGCCTCAAGGACAGCGCAACCGCGCCATCTTCGAGGTGCTATATGGCTGCGGTCTCAGAGTGTCGGAGCTGGTGGAGTTGCAGCTCTCGCAAATCTTTGAACAAGAGGAATATATCACCGTCATTGGCAAGGGCGACAAGCAGCGACTAGTGCCCATCTCGCAAGAGGCCCTAGAGCAGATAAACCTCTATCGGGAGAACACGCGCAACAACCAGGTGGCACAACGCGGCTGCGAGGACATTCTCTTCCTCAACCGCCGCGGAGGCCGCCTCACGCGAGTGATGATTTTCTACATCGTCAAGGAGCTGTGCCAGCTGGCGGGAATACGCAAGACGGTGAGCCCACACACGCTGCGGCACTCCTTCGCCACACACCTGCTAGAGGGAGGCGCCAACCTGCGCGCCATCCAGCAGATGCTGGGCCACGAGAGCATCGCCACCACCGAGATCTACGTCCACATCGACCGCACCACACTGCGACAAGAAATCCTGGCACACCACCCACGCAACAAAATGCACAACACTTAATCAATGCTCAATGCATAATGCACAATCTAGAGCATCTAGAAAATCTAGAAAATCTAGAACGTCTAGAAAACTATTAACTATTAGCTATTAACTGTAAAAAACTATGAACTATAAAAAAACTCCTCGCCGCGGACCGGCCACCGACAATGTGGCCAAGCTCACCATCCAGCAAGACAGCACACTGCTCGCTGCCGCCGCTGCCCTGCTGCCCGACCACAAACCCACCAAACTCAAGTCGATGCTGCGACACAACCAGCTCGCCATCGACGGTGTGCCCACCACGCAATTTGACCATCCCGTGAGCGCCGGGCAGCAGCTGTGGGTCAACTTCGACCGCTCGTTCCAGGTCTTCAGCCACCCGCGCGTTAAACTCGTGTATGAAGACAACGACATCATCGTCATCGACAAGGGATATGGAGTGCTCTCCACTGCCGCAGGCAAGCCCAGCGACGACACTGTGTATAACATCGTCAAGAAATATGCACGGCGCTTCAGCAACAAGGCAGCCGTCTATGTGGTACACCGCCTCGACCGCGACACCTCGGGGCTGATGCTGCTCACACGCACCAAGCAGGCACGCGACAAGCTCATCAGCAACTGGAACAACATGGTCATCGACCGCAAGTACGTGGCCATCGTTGAGGGCAAAGTGGAGCAAAACGAAGGCACCGTCAAGAGCTTCCTTGCCGAGAACCCCGACACCTATGAGATGTACTCCACCACCGACAAGAAACTAGGACGGCTCGCCGTCACACGCTATCGCGTCGTCAAGCAGGGCTCCCGCTTTGCCATGGTGGAACTGGAGATAAAAACCGGGCGCAAGAACCAAATCAGGGTGCACATGCACGACCTGGGCAACCCCGTGAGCGGAGACCGCAAGTATGGCGGCCATCCCAGTCCCATCAACCGCATTGCCCTCCACGCCACCACCCTCACCATTGTCCACCCCACCACTGGCAAGGCCGTCACCTTCACATCACCGGCACCCGAGAACTTCAACTCCATGCTATAATCGGGGATCGAGGTTCGGGGATCGAGGTTCGGGGATCGGAGATCGAGGATCGGGGATCGGGAATCGGAGATCGGGGATCGGGAATCGAGGTTCGGAGCAATGTAGGGACAAGGCGTGCCTTGTCCGTTAAGGGGCTAGATGTTCCAGGAAATCTAGGAAATCTAGAAAATCTAGGAAATCTAGAAAATCTAGGAAATCTAGAGAATCTAGGAAATCTAGGAAATCTAGAAAATCTAGAAAACTCTGAACTATTTACACTTAAGTATGTTCTCCTAACTATTGCCTCATCAGCTTGTATGCTCATTTCGTAAAAAAAAATATTATTTTCTTGCAAATTTGTTTGTTTGTTTGAATTTTTTTTTCTTAATTTGCACAATCTTTCTAGCGAAGCGCATATTTATGCCCGCTATTTAAGGAACGAATGACGTGACTAATAAATAATAATTAATCTTTAACCAAAAAATCATTTTAAAATGAAGAAATTTTTCACTCTTTTTGCAGCTGCATTGCTGGGTGTGAGCGCTTTCGCTCAAATGCCCGAGACTTGCCCTTCTGAGCTCGGTCTTCAAGTTAAGAATGGTGCTCAAACTAACATGACCAACGCTAGAATCCAGCTCACTCTTGTAAACTCTAGCGAGAACCTCAACGGTTTCAACACTGAGCTTGAGTGCGAAAATGAGAATGTAACATTCAAAACTTTCAGCGCTACTAACTACGCTAACGTAATTCTTGCTAGATGGGAAGGCACCACCGAGATTGAGGATCCCGACACTGGCGACATGGTAGAGGTTGAAATCACCGACGCTATCCGCAAGCAAATGTTGAACTCAAAATGCGACGTTAAGTACAATGTGAAAGAGAATGGCAACCTCGTTATCATCGAGCTTCTCTCGACTAACGACTGCCGCTTCTTCCCCGTTCTCGAGGAGAAGACTGCTATCGGTGAGTTCGGTATCGCTTGGACTCCAACTGCTAAGGCTGACGAAGAGGCTACTCTTCTTGCTCCCGCTATTCCTTCTCGCTACTCGTTTGCTTACACCGGTGGTGTAGAGGGCACTCGCGCTTGGACTCCCGACGCTCCTCTGTCAATCACTCTCGTTAACGATGGCACTCAGATCACTGAGAAAGTTATCTCCGCCATCAGCACCATCAACACCGACAAGGCTGTTGACAACCGCATCTTCGACCTCCAGGGCCGCGAGCTCCAGAGTGTTCCCGAGCACGGAATCTACATCCAGAACGGCAAGAAGTATGTTAAGTAATAAGTAATTAACTTCCACTGCAAGAAACTAAAACCACCCGCAACCCGGGTGGTTTTTTTATCGCCCCACAAGCTGTTTCTAGACAAAAGAACTTATGTTCTTATGAAAATCTTATGTTCTTATGTCTAAAATCGCCCGAGAAGTTCTTATGTCTAAAATCGCCCAGCAAGTTCTTATGTCTAAATATCGCCCAGCAAGTTCTTATGTCTAAATATCGCCCAGCAAGTTCTTATGTCTAAATATCGCCAGGAATGTTGTTTTGGACACTGAAAATTTAAAAAAAACTATTTTTCTCGTTTTTTTTATTAAAATGTTTGGCAGTTAAAAAAACTTTTAGTTATTTTGCATTGATTTCTATGCGAAGTTGACTGCTAAGGGCTTCAAAATAGAACAAATTGTTACAAAACGAACATCGAGACTTATAAATATTAATTAAATTTCTAACATTAAAATCGATTTAACATGAAGAAAATTTTTACTCTTTTTGCAATTGCAATGATGGGCGTGTGCGCTTTCGCACAAGAGGAATACGGTCCATGCCCCTCAACAATGGAGCTTAAGTTGCTCACCGCTACCAACCCTGCAAATGTTGGTATTGAGCTCATGCTCACAAACTCTAGCCTTAACCTCAACGGCTTCAACATGGAGGTTGAGAGAGCTGAGGGCAGCGAGAGCATAGCATTCAAGAATTTCAGTGCAACCAACTATGCTAACGTAATTCTCCAAAGATTGGAAGGCACTGTTGAGGTTGAGGATCCCGACACTGGCGACATGGTAACAGTTGAAGTTACCGACGCTATTCGCAAGCAAGTATTGAACACTTATTGCGACGTTAAGTCGAGCAAGAAAACAAGAACCGATGGCAAAGAAGTATTTGTTATGATTGAGATTCTCACGAAGAACGAATGCCGCTTCTTCCCCGTTCTCGAGACTGCTACTGCCATTGGCAGAATGAACATTGACATGTCGGCTTGTGAGGATGGAACATATACTCTCATTGCTCCCAAGACCCCACAAGGCCTCTCTTACTCTTACACACAGGGTCCAGAGCCACTGCAATCTTGGACAACCGACGATCCCGTTGTGATCACTCTCCAGAAAACTGGCACTGAGATTATTCAAATCCCCACCGGCATCAGCACCATCAACGCTGACCAGCCTGTTGACAACCGCATCTTCGACCTCCAGGGCCGCGAGCTCCAGAGTGTTCCCGAGCACGGAATCTACATCCAGAACGGCAAGAAGTATGTTAAGTAATTAATTAACTACCACTGCAAGAAACTAAAACCACCCGCAACCCGGGTGGTTTTTTTATCGCCCCACAAGCTGTTTCTAGACAAAAGAGTCAAGTATATTAGACAAAAAAGCATAAACTCCTTAGACATAAGAGTTCTTTTGTCTAATCTTATGTTCTTTTGTCTAAAATACAGCCTTGTGTCTAAAGATTGAATTCTGCGTCACGCATTATGAAAGGCATCTCTTGCCAGGTGCGGTAGGCACCCTCGCCATGCAGGGCGGTGATATATTCCTTATAGCTGACCAGGCGCGCACCCATCCTCTGCAGGTGGGGGCTATGAACCTGGCAGTCGATGAGCGACCCACACTGCTCCTGCATGCGCCGCGCCAGCGCGATTAGCGCCAGCTTGCTAGTGTTTGGCTCGCGCGAGAACATGCTCTCGCCCACGAAGCCAGTGCCACTTTCCACACCATAGAGGCCGCCCACAAGCTCCTCGCCACGCCACACCTCCACGCTATGCGCACGCCCCAGCTCGTGGAGCTTGCTATAAGCCGCAATGATGTCGTCGCCAAGCCATGCACCAATCTGGTTGATGCGGTTATCCACTGTGCTACAACTTCTTATCGCTTGGTCAAAGGCAGCATCAAAGGTCACTCTATATAGATTCTTGTTCATCAAGGTGCGCATCGAGTGGCTCACATGCACCTCGCCGGGGAAAATCACAAACCGCTGCCTTGGGCAATACCAGTGTATGTCCATGTCTTTAAAGGCATACCACGGGAAGAAGCCATAATCGTAGGCCAGCAATAGCCGCTCCACACTCAGGTCTCCACCTATAGCCACAAAGCCACTAGGGTCGTCAAGCTCTGGCAACTCAGGATGCGGAAAAACCATTAGGTCTTTTTCCAACTCAAAAATCATAGTTCTCTCTTGTTACGTCTTCTCTTATAACTCAAGTTTCTAAAGCAGCTAATCACCTTAGTCCCAACTACATAGAGCAACAATCACCACTGAATAACAACACTAACAACTAATGTCTTTAAAAATGATGTTATTAGTGTTAATTGTAATATCTACATGGCACGGGAGCGCAGTTCTCACCACTCCTGCGGAGTGGAAATTAGAGAGCCTTCAGGCTCTAAAATTAATGTGGTGCTGCGCACTAAAATTAACGGCGACTGCGTCGCTAAAATGTAATAAGTAATTTTAAAATAAATTTTAGCGCGACAGCGCAACAACAATTTTAGCACGAAGTGCTCCAATTTTCCATGTGCGCAGCACATGGCACGGGGGGGCGCAGTTCTTACCACTCCTGCGGAGTGGAAATTAGAGAGCATTCAGGCTCTAAAATTAATGTGGTGCTGCGCACTAAAATTAACGGCGACTGCGTCGCTAAAATTGCTCAAAAATTTCTCACATAAGTGTTATTTTCTCAATTTCATTGGTCGCAACATTTAACTCATACCATTCAGAATATAGGCCTTGCATTCCAAAGTTTATCAACATACCGAATGGTAAATGTGTTAACCTCATGTAGTTATGTAATTGCTTTCTGTGTTCAGAAATTACTTGTTTGGTGGCTTTCAGCTCAATTATGATACTGTCGTTAACCAATAAGTCAATTCGATAGTATTCATCAAGAAGCACATCTTTCCAATATATAGGGACAAGAACTTGCTTTTGTACTTTATACTGCTTTTGTGTAAGCAGATATTTTAAAGCTGCCTGATAAGCTAATTCTAATAGACCAGGATGATATTCGCGATGAACCTGCATTGCAACACCAGTTATCTCCTTAAAAAACGCATACTTCTTGTTATGCTCTTCAACTAAATTCATTGTTCCTTGAAATAATTAAAGTAGAAATTATTTATCACGAAGTGCTCCAATTTTCCATGTGCGCAGCACTTGGCACGGGGGCGCAGTTCTCACCTCTCCTGCGGAGTGGAAATTAGAGAGCCTTCAGGCTCTAAAATTAATGTGGTGCTGCGCACTAAAATTAACGGCGACTGCGTCGCTAAAATTGTAATAAGTAATTTTAAAATAAATTTTAGCGCGACAGCGCAACAACAATTTTAGCACGAAGTGCTCCAA
>ONJX01000042.1 GCA_900318255.1 uncultured Prevotellaceae bacterium
TGGGTCGAGTTCAAATGCCCTTCGGGCACCGCCCACCGCACTTCGTGCGACTATGGCTTTTGAATCTCCCCGAGCACTTCGTGGTTGCATGGTCTTGCGCACAAAGTCGGGTCTTCGACCCGCCCAGCGTCTTCGACGCTCACTGTGGGTCAACCTAAACGCGTTAGAATCGCTGAACAGTTACTTATACCCTTTTTTCTAGAAATTCTATGCCATCTGGATAATCTATAAATTCTATAATTCCCTATACAATTCTAAAAACTTCTCGTCATTTACACTAAAAACACCTATTTATCAGTTATTATAATATACATTACATTACTAAGAAAGCAACAATGAAACCTATTACCAACATACTCCTTGTGCTAGCGCTGGTGTGCTATGCGTTTCTCCCCATAATGGAGATTTCACACATGGGCTCTATCACTGGCCTAGACTTCTCGGCAAGCCTGCTCACCTTCAACGGATATCTCCTCTATGCCCTCACCCCTTTTATCACATTATTCATGGCCATTGGCTTCAACTGCCTGCGCAGCCGCTGGTGGGGCATTATCGACGCCATTCTCATCATGATGGCAATTCTATTCTTCGTCAATGTGCTAACAAAATTTCAAGGCCTGCCGCTGGCTCACAGCCCCGAAGTAGTTGCCGACACCGAAATGAGCGAAGGAATGCCTGTCGTTGGACTCAAGTCAGGATTATATTTAAGTTCGGCACTAACAATACTCGCTTTCATCTCGGCACTAGTGTCGCTCATGCCGTTTGAGTTCAACAAGCGCCTTGAGCAGCGCATCGACAAGCGCTTTGAGTCGGGCAAGAGACAGATAGGCAAGATGGGCCACACCATCCACGACGAGATTCACAAGATAGGCAAGAAAACCAAAGAGAATGTAGAGCAACCTCACCAAACCACCTTACCCGAAGCTCACCAGCAAGAGCAACGTCTCACCGACGAACAAGACACAAGCAACGACACACGCTTCATGCCGAGTGAGATGACCGAAGAGGAGAGATACAAGGACTATATGCCTAAATAATTAAGAGTTAAGAGTTAAGAGTTAAGGGTTAAGAGTAAAGGGTTAAGTTTTTTTCTAGAATTCTAGAAAAACCGCGAGCGCCAGCGAGCAACAAACCCAGCGAAGCGCAGCGAGCGACAAAACCAGCGAAGCGACAAAACCAGCGAGCGCCAGCGAGCAACAAAACCAGCGAGCAATAGCGAGCGACAAAACCAGCGAGCCACAGGCGAGCGACAAAACCAGCGAGCCACAGGCGAGCAACAAAACCAGCGAGCAACAGGCGAGCGACAAAACCAGCGAGCGCCAGCGAGCGACTACCGTAGTTTCTTCATTTTCACTTTGTCGCCCACAATCCAGATGATGTCGCCCTGGCTGAAAACGATGTCGGGCGTTGGCGAGAGGAAGTTGTCCTGGCCACGCTCCACCGCCACCAGCAGCGACTTGTAGTCTTCCCTAAGCCGTGTCTCAGCAAGTTTCTGGCCTAGCAGCGGCGAGGTCTCCGAGAGCTGGAAATGCGTGAATTCCACATCGGCCGACGTCGCATCACCAGCATTTTGCGCCTTGGGCTCGAGCAGCGGCAACAGGGTCTGTATCTGGTCGTCGGTGCCTATCACACCTATCTGGTCACCAGGGAAGATGCGCATGTTGCCTGTGGGAATGGGATATCGCACGGTGTTGCGGATGATTGCCACCACATTCACCCCATATTTGCGCCTGAGGTCGGCATTGCGGAGCCTCTCACCCACAAATGGACAGTTATAGCCCACCGTCATGTAGGCAAGGTGCATGTCGCTCACCAGGTTGTTCTCCTTGCCGGTGCGACGGTTCTCGCGTTCATTAACGTTGCTCATGAAGTGCTTCTCAAGAAGCTCCAAGTGCTTGTGCACGATAGGTGCAAAAAGTAGCATCAATGCCAGCAGATAGACTATTGCCACAATCACCGACGTGGTACTTGAATAGAAGCCATAGAGCAAAGCGGCAACGTAGGCCATCGACAGCAGACCTCCCACTATCACCATCACAAAACGGGGAAGCCCCACAATCACAGGAGTATTGGTGCTGCTGAGCTGCATTTTCTCTTTGCGAGAAAGCCGTGGGGTGACAATGCCATAGAAGAATGGCGAGAGCAAAATTAAGGCAGAGACCACACTAAGCAGCAGCGCCAGATTTCCACTCATGAAACGGCCCAGCAGGTCATTGAAAAAGGGAATGAAATAAGTTCTCAGCACAAATATCGAGGCAATAATCACCACCGAGTAGAGCACCACACGCAGTGCGTTGCGCTTGATGATATTGCCCCAGATGTTGCGCGACTTCTGCTTCACATCGTTATTCACCGTCTTGCTATAGCCCTCGAGCAGCACGCTCCACTTCTTGGGCAGGTGCTTCTCAACAAAGTTGTAGCTCGGTATTGCTGCCTTGATGAAGAATGGCGTGGTGAACGTGGTGATTACCGACACCGTCACGATGATGGGATAAATGCTGTCGTCGAGCACATCAAGCGTGGTGCCCAGCGTGGCGATGATAAACGAGAACTCGCCTATCTGGGTGAGGCTGAAACCGCTCTCCATCGAGATCTTGAGCGACTGGCCCGTGGCAAGCATGCCCGTCGTGCCATACACTATCATCCCCACTATCACCACCACCGACAGCAGGGCAATGGTGCCAGAATACTGCATTATCACTTGTGGGTCAACCATCATGCCCACCGAGATGAAGAACACCGCACCAAAGAGGTCTTTCACCGGATTGACGATGCGCTCAATGCGCTCAGCCTCGCTGGTGCCAGCAAGTATCGAGCCCATCACAAAAGCGCCCAGCGCCAGCGAGAAGCCGCTAGCCACCGAGAACACTGCCATGAGAAAGCACAGCCCCATGGCGATGATGAGCATCATCTCGTCGCTGAGCACACGACGAAACTTGCGGAAGATGGAGGGGATGAGAAACACCCCCACCACAAACCAGATGATGAGGAAGAACGAGAGCTTGAGGATGCTTACCACCATCTCGCCGCCAGCCACAGTGTTGTTGATGGCGATTGACGAGAGGATTACCATCATCACCACGGCAAAGAGATCCTCAACGATGAGCACGGCAAAGATGCCGGGCACAAACTGGCGATGCTTCATGTTTAGGTCGGTCAAGGCCTTGAGGATGATTGTCGTTGACGACATCGACAACATGGCCCCCAGGAAGATGCTGTTGACCGACGTGAACCCCATGCACTTGCCTATCAAAAAGCCCGTAGCCATCATGCCACACACTATGATCAGGGCAGTGACAATAGCCGAGATGCCGGCATTTATCAACTTCTTGAAGCTGAATTCCAATCCCAGCGAGAACAGCAACACCACTATGCCTAGCTGCGCCCAGAACTCAATGTTGGCCTCATTACCCACCGAGGGCAAGAACGAGAAATGCGGACTGGCTATAAAACCTGCCACGATATATCCCAGCACCACTGGCTGCTTGAGGAGTTTGAAAATGATGGTTGCCGCAGCACCTAACGTCAATATCAACGCCAAGTCGGTTATCAAGGAATTTATTTGGAGTTCTTCCATAAATTTTGCTATACTCTTTTATATTTTGTGACAAATTTACCAAAAAAATACCATTTACAGCAAAGATTTGCCACCGACAAATTATTTTCAAACCACATTTTTTTGTTTTTTTAAGGGATGCTCCTTTTCTCTTTTAAGTTAGACTTGATTTAGATGGCGGCAGTATAACCTTAAAAATGCGTTAAAAGTGAGAGCTACTTGTGGCTGGTACATGAATTTTGACTAATTTTGCACATTAATTAAAAAATACTATATGCAGATAATAGACGGAAAGAAAATATCGGCCGAAATAAAAGAAGAAATTGCGGCCGAAGTTAAAGAAATAGTTGCTGCCGGTGGACGACGCCCCAACCTGGTGGGCGTGCTCGTGGGCCACGACGGGGGCAGCGAGAGCTACATGGCATCTAAGACCAAGGCCTGCGAGCAGTGCGGCTTTGAGTCGTCGCTCATTCGCATGGACGACACCGTCACCCAAGAAGAGCTCATCGCAAAAATTCAAGAGCTGAATGAGGACAAGGGCGTGGACGGCTTTATCGTGCAGCTGCCACTGCCCAAGCACATCGACGAGGAGGCAGTGATCGAGGCCATCGACTACCGCAAGGACGTGGACGGCTTCCACCCCGTGAACGTGGGACGCATGATGATTGGGCTGCCATGCTTCAAGCCCGCCACGCCATCGGGCATCATGATGCTGCTTGAGCGCTACGGCATCGACACGCGCGGCAAGCACTGCGTGGTGCTAGGACGAAGCAACATCGTGGGAAAGCCCATTGCCAACATGCTCATGCAGAAGGCCACTCCAGGCAACTGCACCGTCACCGTGTGCCATAGTGCCACTCCCAACATCAAGGAGATGTGCCTCCAGGCCGACATACTGATTGCCGCCCTGGGAAGCCCAGAGTTTGTCAAGGCCGACATGGTAAAGGACGGTGCCGTGGTCATTGACGTGGGCACTACACGCGTCGAGGACAAGACCCGCGAGCGCGGCTGGCGCCTGTGCGGCGACGTCGATTTTGAGCACGTGGCACCCAAGTGCAGCTACATCACCCCCGTGCCTGGCGGCGTGGGTCCCATGACCATCGTCTCGCTCATGCACAACACCCTGCTGGCAGCCACTGGCAAAGCCTATTAATAATGCAAAATCTAGAATGTCTAGTAAATCTAGAATGTCTAGTAAATCTAGAATGTCTAGCAAATCTAGAACTTCTAAAATCTCTAGAAAAATTAACTCAACTAACTATAAAACAACCTAAAAAACAACATGAACCGACTTATTGAATGTGTGCCCAACTTCAGCGAGGGCCGCAACATGGACGTGATTAACCAGATTACCGACGTTATTCGCCAGGCTAAGGGTGTGAAACTGCTCGACGTGGACCCAGGTGAGGCGACCAACCGCACCGTGGTGACATTCGTGGGAAGCCCCGAGGACGTGGTGGAGACGGCCTTTCAAGCAGTGAAGTGCGCAGGCCAGCTCATCGACATGCGTCAACATCATGGCGCACACCCACGCATGGGTGCCACCGATGTGTGCCCGCTCATCCCCATCGCTGGCATCACCCTTGAAGAATGTGCCGAGCTGGCTCGCAAGCTCGCCGAGCGCATCGCCAACGAGGCTGGCATCCCCTGCTACTGCTATGAGGCAGCAGCGTTCACCCCTGAGCGCCGCAACCTGGCAGTGTGCCGCAAGGGAGAATATGAGGCTCTGGCCGAGAAATTGGTGAGCAAGGACGGCGCCCCCGACTTTGGCGCACGCCCCATCGACGAGCAGGTGGCTCGCACTGGCTGCACCGCAGTGGGTGCTCGCGACTTCCTCATCGCTACCAACTTCAACCTCAACACCACCAGCACCCGCCGCGCTAACGCCATCGCATTCGACGTGCGCGAGAAGGGCCGCCCCGTGCGTGAGGGCAACCCCATCACTGGCACTCCCAAGAAAGACGAGAACGGCAACACCATCATGCAGCCGGGCACCCTCAAGGGCACCAAGGCAATAGGCTGGTACATCGACGAATATAAGATTGCACAGGTGTCGATGAACATTACCGACATCAACACCACCCCACTCCATGTGGCATTCGACGAGGTGTGCCGCTGCGCTCAGAACCGCGGCATCCGCGTCACCGGCACCGAGATTGTGGGCTTACTGCCCAAGCGCTGCCTCATCGAGGCTGGTAAATACTTCCTCGAGAAGCAGCACCGCTCTACTGGCATCCCAGAGGGCGACATCATCGAGATTGCCATCCACTCGCTGGGTCTTGACGACCTCAAGCCTTTCGACCCCAAGGAGAAGGTTATCGAATATATGATTCAGGACGACAGCGCTAGCAAGCTCGTCGATCTCACCGTTACCGGCTTTGCCGAGGAGACCTCGCGCGAGTCACCAGCTCCTGGCGGCGGCACCATCTCGGCCTACATGGGCGCGCTGGGTGCTTCGCTCGGAACGATGGTTGCCAACCTCTCGAGCCACAAGCCCGGCTGGGACGACCGCTGGCAAGAGTTCAGCGTGTGGGCCGACAAGGGTCAGGCTATCGCCAAGGAGCTGCTGCACCTCGTGGATGAGGACACCGAGGCTTTCAACCGCATCATGGCGGCATTTGGCATGCCCAAGAAGACCGACGAGGACAAGGCCGCCCGCAGCGCCGCCATCCAAGACGCCACCCTCTATGCCGCTCAAGTGCCATTGCGCACCATGAAGGAGTCGATGAAGGTGTTTGAGATTTGCCGCGCCATGGTAATGGAAGGCAACCCAAACAGCGTGAGCGACGCTGGAGTGGGCGTGCTCGCCGCTCGTGCCGCAGTGCTAGGCGCTGGCATGAACGTGAAGATTAACGCCGGTTCGCTCAAAGACCGCGCTGTTGCCGACGCTCTCATCGCCGAGGCCAATGAGCTCATCAAGAAAGCCAATGCCGAGGAAGCCGACATCACCGCAATAGTAGAAACAAAACTCTAAAAGCGGTTCCGTTTGTTGCGTTGTCAACGCAACAAACCAAGAAACCAAAAAAACAAAAACCAAGAACTGAATAATACAATGACAAGAGAAGAATTCATTGCCGACATCAGGGCTGGAATACCCGACGTATTGCCCGAACCCATGCCCTACGACACCGAGATAAACCATGCGCCCAAGCGCAAGGACATTCTCAACCCCGAGGAGAAGAAGCTCGCACTGCGCAACGCGCTGCGCTACTTCCCCGCCAAGCATCACGCCACTCTCCTACCCGAGTTCCGCGAGGAGCTTGAGAAATATGGCCGCATCTATATGTACCGCCTGCGTCCTCGCTACGAGATGAAGGCTCGCCCCATCGACGACTATCCTCACCGTAGCCGTCAGGCTGCCGCCATCATGATGATGATTCAGAACAACCTCGACAAGGCCGTGGCTCAGCATCCCCACGAGCTCATCACCTACGGCGGCAATGGTGCCGTGTTCCAGAACTGGGCACAATATCGCCTCGTGATGAAATACTTGAGCGAGATGACCGACGAGCAGACCCTCGTCATGTATAGCGGTCATCCGCTGGGACTTTTCCCATCGCACAAGGATGCGCCACGCGTGGTGGTGACTAATGGTATGGTAATCCCCAACTACAGCAAGCCCGACGACTGGGAGCGCATGAACGCCCTCGGCGTGAGCCAGTATGGCCAGATGACGGCGGGCTCTTACATGTATATTGGCCCTCAAGGCATCGTGCATGGCACCACTATCACCGTGCTCAACGCTGCCCGCAAGGTGATGGGCGATGAGCGCAAGAAGCGCATACCACTCTTCGTCACCGCCGGACTCGGTGGCATGAGCGGCGCTCAACCTAAGGCTGGCAACATCGCCGGCGTGGTGAGCGTGACAGCCGAGATTAACCCCCTTGCAGCACGCAAGCGCTACGACCAGGGCTGGGTGGACGAGCTGCACGAGAACCTCGACGAGCTCATCCCCGCCATCCGCAAGGCTGTGGAGGAGAAAAAGGTCGTTTCGATGGCCTACGTGGGCAACGTGGTTGACCTGTGGGAACGCCTCGCCGACGAGGGCATCCACGTGGACTTGGGTAGCGACCAGACATCGCTGCACAACCCATACGCCGGTGGCTACTATCCCGTGGGCTACAGCCTCGACGAGTCGAAGCGCATGATGGCCGAGGAGCCCGACCGCTTCAAGGAGTGCGTCTTTGAGTCGCTGCGCCGCCAGGTAGCTGCTATCAACCGCTTGACTGCCGATGGTATGTATTTCTTTGACTACGGCAACGCCTTCATGCTCATGGCAAGCCGTGCTGGTGCCGACATCATGAAGGATGAGACCCACTTCCGCTATCCTAGCTATGTGCAGGATATCATGGGCCCCATGTTCTTCGACTACGGCTTCGGTCCCTTCCGCTGGGTGTGCACCTCGTGCGACCCTCACGACCTGGAAGTTACCGACCGCCTCGCTGCCGAAGTGCTCGACAAGATGATGGGCACCGTGACCCCCGATATCAAGGGACAGCTTGCCGACAACCTGCACTGGATACGTGAGGCAGGTAAGAACCACCTTGTGGTTGGTTCGCAAGCACGCATCCTCTATGCCGACTGCGAAGGCCGCACCAAGATTGCCTTGGCATTCAACGACGCCATTCGCCGCGGCGAAATCAGCAAGCCCGTTGTCCTGGGCCGTGACCACCACGACGTGAGTGGCACCGACTCGCCATTCCGCGAGACAAGCAACATCTACGACGGCTCGCAGTTCTGCGCCGACATGGCAGTTCACAACGTGATTGGCGACGCATTCCGCGGTGCCACTTGGGTGAGCCTGCACAACGGTGGCGGTGTTGGATGGGGCGAGGTTATCAACGGTGGCTTCGGTATGGTAATCGACGGTAGTGAAGAAGCCGACCGTCGCATCTGCCAGATGCTCCTGTGGGATGTGAATAACGGCATCGCACGCCGCTCATGGGCCCGCAACAAAGGCTCCATGGACGCCATCCGCCGCGAGATGGAGCGCACCCCAGGCCTGCAAGTGACCATGCCTACAAAACTTGTCGCTAAGTCATATTTTTATCCACTTGGCGACAAGTTATTTTTATGCCTTTTTTCTTATATTTTTGATTCATTGAGTTTGCTTATAATGCATATTAAAAACGGTTCTCACAGTTCTAAATCTTTTAGAATTATCCAGTGACCTCCATTGTCAGGTCCTTTATGCTTAATTACATTCAAATCCTTTAGCTTAGTCAAATCACGCTGTATGGTTCGTGGAGAGAGGCTCATTTTACTTGCTAAAGATTTTGCAGTTACTACGACATTATCTATGACAGATTTCTTTATCAACTTGTATATAATCAACTGACGTTCAGATAGTTTTTCTACGATATTATCTATGACAGCATCTACGACATCCTTGCCATTTTCTATGTCACCGCCTTTTGCTTGTATCGCCATAAACTTCTCACGTTTTATCGTAGCCATAATACCACCTCGCACTTCCTCGAACACAGGAATCTCCAGATTCTCTTTTTGGAATGCCTCGCGTATCTTCTCATATCCGCGCCCCCATGCCTCTATGAATCCAGCAAGATAAAACACATTAGCAATCAGTCGGTTTCTTGGGTGTGACTCATGCGGCTTCATCAGATTCTCTACCGTGTAACCAGGGGGCAGTGTTCCACCGTTCCACAATGTCACATGGTCATCAAACACTTTCATCTGCACAAAAGTTCCAGTATAATCCCTGTGAATCAAGCTATTGCAGAGCATTTCTCTCAAACCATCCTCTGGTATCTCCAGCGGTTCTTTACGTCGCAATCCCTCATAATGGATGGGTGATACAAGATATTTGCTCCGTAACGTTACTATCACTCGGTCTGGCATTTCTATCAGAGGGCAGACTATCCTGTCTTGTATAATCAAATCTGCCTGACTTTTCCCAAACCGCCCCAAACGAAATGCAACAGTCATGTTCCAGCGCTCAACATCCTTGCCAAAGAGCAGTAGGGCGGCAAGGGTAAGTTGTCCATTTTCTTCGTTGATAAGATGCAGATTACGCAACAGTTGTTCGATACTCAAATCTCTTGCAGAATGGTTTATTCGCCCTTCACGAATGGCTGCATTTAGGAAATACTTCACCGCTTCTGGAGAGATGTCATCTATTGTTGCCGACTTTTCTGTTGCAGCATCCCATGTAATGTTCAGTTTCCGCATCAGGAAGTCTGTTAGAGCGGTTCCCGTCAGTTCTTGAAGGGTACTACCAGAGCGATAGTAATACTTCCCCCTATAGCTGACTGGAACGTTAGAGGGAACTATCGTCACTTCCAGATAGTCCAAGCCATTCTGTTCGTGCAGGTCAACATCTACTACAAGTCCCATTGTTGTGTTGATCTTGTTAGGAATGTCCTCCAACAGCCTCTTGGCATTCTGGAGTCCATGCAGTTCCAAGTCATCATCCACGCCAAAGAACATTGTGGCTCCTTGTGCATTTGCAAAACCGCAAATCCACTTCAGGTATTCGTCCTTCCAGCTCCGCTTATACTCAACGTTCTGGCACTCTTTTACTGTAATCTTACTCATATTCCGTTTGCAAAGTTAATCATTTTGTTTCTTTCTCAATTCAAAAACATCTCTTTTAGAATTATCCACTAAGAGATTGGGAATTAACTAAATGTCTTATCACTTTGTGCTTGTCCTTCTATTATCTTATTGTTTTTGGTTTCTTTGGTTTCTTTGTTTTCTTCTTTTGTTTCCTCTTCCCAATTACTATCATCATCTTTTTATATTGTTTCAACAACTCGTTAGCTATCTGTTCCTCCGTCATTTCCGAATTAAAACCAAACAAGTTCATTACAACCGCATCATTGTCCCTATGGGCTTTTAGCAATTCCACATCAGCTATTCGACCTTTCTGATACAACTCTGCTAAGCTACAATCTGGATGATTATTGCGGGCATCAAGAATTGCTTGTGCTTTTTCTTCCACCTGTTTCACCTGTTCTGGAGTAACTTTTGGCCAAGGGAATGTATTATAGATAATACTAGTAAACCTATAACGTTCCTCTAATTTCCCGCCAACAGTTTTCACCCAAATCATATGAACGGAAGAACATAGAACACCAAACTCGTATAAATTTGCATTTGGAATGATTTGCAATGAATTGCTTGCTCTAACATTCTTATCAAGATATGCAATTGGAATGTAAGGCCTATTCTCAGAGGAAGTCTCTGGTATAGCCATAAAATCCGTATCAGGTTGGGGTGCGGAGAAGAACAGATGAGGAGTATCAGCAAAACGGCGAGTGTTTGCCTCACTACTTTCTGAACGTTCTTTGGCTACGGCAGCAAGCCTTTTTTCTATAATAGGATTACCAGAGTACACTGAAGGAGAAACGTTTTTTAACCAGAGACAATATCTAATTGGCTTGCCATGTAGAAAGTCCTTCGAACCTATGTATCTTCTAAGACATTTGTCACTAATATCTTTGTATTTTTTCTCGAATGTCTCTTTTTCCTCTTGACTGAATATGAGATTTTTAGCTGAAGGCTTGTTCCCATAAGTCATCTTAGAAAGCCCACTCAGCTGTTTGTTAGAGGCTTCAACAAGAATATTGTCAGCCTCAATCAGATAAGGAGAAATGCGCGAAACAACTTTTGCAGTCATTTCTCCACCTTTATGAGGTGTATATATGATTCGCTTTGAATTTTGCGGAAGTTTATATGCAAAACCAATTATAACACAATAGACAGCTGCTTGTTTACCCTGTTTAATAGCATTTTCCCATTTAAAGGTTCTATAAGCGAAAGATATTTTCAGTTTATATTCCTCTATCAATTTCTTCCAAAGAGGGGAAACTTGTTCACCTTGAGTTATACTATTGGTTGAAACAAAAGCGCATTGTATCTTTGTTCCTTTAATCATTGCAGCAGCTTTATGATACCATGCTCCTACATAATCAACACTATTTACCCTTTTTCCCTTTCCAAGTATTGCTACAGTTTCAGCCTTTTGCTCTGCATTCATCTTTGATGCACCAATAAAAGGAGGATTACCAACAATATAATTTAGCTGACGAGGCTTTATAAGACTTTCCCAGTTAGTAGTAAGAGCATTGCCGCAATAAATGTGGTCATAACTCTTCAATGGCAGCTGAGGCACAGAAACACTGAATCGTTCCATTTCCTCTTCTGCCATTTGACAATCAGATATCCACAAAGCAGCACGAGCAACTTGAGCAGCGAAATCATTGATTTCTATACCATAAAATTTATCAATACTTACTTTACAAGGGTTAAATTCTTTCATACTCATCTCACTGACTGCTTCCATTTCTAATCTTCTGAGCGACTTGAATATCTCTGTCAGGAAATTACCACTTCCACAGGCCGGATCAAAAAATCTAAGTTTGGCAAGTCTAGTTTGGTATGCTTTAAGTGAGTTTTCTCGATTTCTCTTTTCCTGATCACTCTCGTTTGGCATAGCAAGTATATTGTCTAACTCTTTACGCAAGTCATTTAGGAAAAGAGGATCTATAACTCTATGAATATTCTCTGGTGAAGTATAGTGCATACCATTCTCTTTTTGGGTTTCTGGGTCTAAAGTACTTTCGAAAATACACCCAAAGTTAGTCGGTGAAATCTCGCTCCAGTAGAATTCACGTCCACTTTTACCAGGCATTCTTAAACCTTCTGCGCTTTCTATAAGAAGTTGCTTGATGGGCTCAGATATACGTGGTACTTCCACCTCATTCTTGAACAACCCGCCGTTGACATATGGAAAGTTCTTAATTTCTACGTCAAGCGAATCTTCACGTTTATTTGGTTCTTTATCTAATGACCTAAAAAGCCAACGAAATTTTTCCTGAAGCTTTTTTGCCGAAAATGCTTGAATAAAGTCATGAAATTCTCTATTAGGGAACAAACCTGAATCATCAGCATACAGACAAAAAACAATACGCACACAAAACACATTCATCTGATGTAATACACCGCGAGTGAGTTCTTCTTTATTATATTCGGCTTTAAGTAGCTCATATAGTTTCTTGACTACACCACTGGCAGTCTTAGCAGCTTCGTCTTTTCTAACATCATCATATTGGATATCATCACCTGATAACACTTTGCGTAGTAATTTCCAATTACTACGTTTAGGTAAATCTACAAGCTGTAGGATTACAGGCATTTTGCTGTTGTGTTCATTATCGATGATTCTGAACTCCCTAAAATTGCACGCTATTGTATAACGTCCTTTTTCTGAAAGATTCAGACGATTATAATACATTTGTGCTTGCTGAAGTGCATTTAGCTCTCTTCCATCACTTTGCAACAACTTCTTATCAAGCGATATATTGTGACTCTTTTGTTCCACCAAACACTTCGATTTTTTCAGATAGCAGTCAATGTATTTTGTAGATTTCCCATCCTCAGTCGTAACAACAGGTAAAGGTGCATCTTTTTCCCACTCAACAAGATCCCGACCATGCTCTACCTCAAGAATTATCTCAATAAGTTCTTCCCAAAATTTGTGAGTGTCCTGCTTCTCTCGCCCCTTCCCCTTCCATTTATTTGCAAACTTATTTATTTTACTTATATTCATAGTTTCATATGCTTTATTGTTAATCTTGTATAAACTCTATCTTACGCCTTAATTTCTACCTTAGCTCTTTTGCTTGTAACTTTTGTAAATGCTTAAATAAGTTTTCTTATACCCATTTTCGCAAAATTGGATGTCGCATTTGAAGTCATTTGTAAAACCAAATGCAATAAAAATCACTGAAATGCCTACTTATTAAATATGTTGCTTGACATTAGCTTTTTCGTCGCTCAATCAAACAATGACGCTATTTTTTATTGGTACAAAAATACAAAATTTCTCAAATAACAAATACAATATTCACAAAAAAGTCGCAAAATGACATTATCTAACTAACCTTATCCTGGAGTCGAAAACCCTTTGGTGAGCCTGCACAACGGTGGCGGCGTTGGATGGGGCGAGGTTATCAATGGTGGCTTCGGTATGGTAATCGACGGTAGTGAAGAAGCCGACCGCCGCATCCGCCAGATGCTCCTGTGGGATGTGAACAACGGCATCGCACGCCGCTCATGGGCCCGCAACAAAGGCTCCATGGACGCCATCCGCCGCGAGATGGAGCGCACCCCAGGCCTGCAAGTGACCATGCCTTCCTCGAGCAGTAGTAAGACACTACTTGACAATATAAACCTCTCAACCTTGCTGGCAAGACTGAGAGGTTTATATTTTATGAAAGAGTTATACCCTTGAAATAATCAATTCTCGCGGCCGTGGCAATTCTTGTATTTCTTGCCACTGCCGCATGGGCACGGTTCGTTGCGGCCCACCTTATTGTGCATAAATAGCGGCATTGAGGGCTGAAAGTCGTTGCCCGATAATCCTTCGTCTAAACCCATGCCGTGACTGGCGTGTTCCATCTCCCACATCTCATCAACCGTGCGCTGCACATCCTCCTGCTTATATCCCATGCTCTGCATGTTGGGACCAATCTTGATATTTGGTGGACCTTGCAAAGGACCTTGCAGTTTCATCATGTCGTGGGGACTGCGACCGCGGAAGATCCAACGCGGACTGCTGTTAAGGAAGTCATTTAAAACCATTATCACATCATTAAGCTCGTCAATGTTGCCAGGCTGAGAACTAGCAGAGGTTGCATCAAGTAACATCTGCACAGCGACCGCGGGCATGAATCTATCGTCTTGAGCAAATACCCACAACATGTGCCTATAGACTTGAGCCTTCTTGTCGTCAAATCCTAGTTTCTTCCTTAACATGGCTTCCAATTTGTCGTTCTGCGGGTTAGCAATGTAGGGGGTGGGCATGCCGCCTGCTGCTTTAAAGTCATCTACACTGAACGGCTTGAAATGAGCTATCTCTTTGCGAGTTTCAATAGACGTAAGTATCGCATCAAAGTCGAGGACAAAAGGCGATATATAGAATATCTGCTCTTTACCTCGCAAATAACCATACACTTGAGAAAGGCGCATGAATACAGAATTGGCTAGAACGTGCTTAAACATCCCACTGCCATTATCGGTAAGCTCAAAGCTAACTTTAAGTATCTTCTTTAACTCTTTTTCTGTAGCCAGTCCATAAAGATTGAGAGCGCCTATTATTATTGTCTCGACTACTATTCGTAATTTCACCTCAAACGCATTGAGTACGTCCTTAATGTGAGGCTTTGCCGCTTTTAAGAAATCATCGGCAATCGTAATATACTTAAAACTAGGCTCGTCCTCACTATCCTCCTCAATAGCCAGCCCCAGCATCGTCATCGCCATCATGTGGTCATCTTGATAAGCTTTCATCGACTTCCCTGGATCTTTGTCAGCAAGGATGTCAAGCAACATGAGGTCTTCCTCGGGCAAACGCATTAGCACACATTTTGGATCATCAAGGATTGACTTTACCAAAACATTAATCAACTCATCTTTTTTCAACCTGTAAGCACCTTTTCCGAGATCATAGCCCATAATATCGGCATTTCTGATTAGATCAGCTTTGCGAAATTGGCAAAGGCGCAAGTTCTCTTCAATTGTATTTTCCATAACCACATCAACAATAGCGGTTTTTGTTCCACAAAAATAATAATTTCATTTGATTTTAGCAAATGTATTTTACTATTAATTTACGCAATCTCTATTGATCACACAAGCGGCGTGCCATGTCATTGAGAGTGAGGCACTGGCCACGCTTGATGGCAATCTTCTCGTTGTGATGCTCCCATGGGGCAAGGATTAGCAGTTGTCCACGGGCACAAGCATCCATGCGAGCGCCGCCAGGCTTGGCAAGGTGCGTGAAGCCGTTTTCCTGTAAATATATTAATGGTAAGCCCTCGTTAAAGGCTGCCTTCATCACGGCTTTCTCGCCTGGAGAGATAGAAGGAGAAACCAACACTGCTCCCTGACGTGCCGCACCG
Organism: uncultured Prevotellaceae bacterium; assembly: GCA_900318255.1. Lineage (GTDB taxonomy): Bacteria > Bacteroidota > Bacteroidia > Bacteroidales > Muribaculaceae > Sodaliphilus. The sequence continues at coordinate 15,481 of ONJX01000042.1, forward strand.
AGGCACTCGGCGACTTTAGCATCTATCTCATGCTCGGTAAGGCTGCGTGAGCATTGCACTTGCACTTTGAATGGGCGATCAAGCAGGAAACGGTTACCAATAGCCGAGAAAGTGATCCCTGCCGCCTCCACGTTTCGTTGCACGCGGAACAGGTCGGGGTTCTCACGTTTCATCAACAGGCGTCGCGGGTTGTCTTCTAAATAACGCAGCCACGTCTCGAGTTGTCCAGAGCGCAACAGTAGCCGGTCGTTATAGCCACGGGCAAAGAGCAGTCCATGAGTGCGATCCTCGCCACGGCGGTCACGCCGCTGTACCTGGCGCCCCGTTTGCCCCGTGTGTCCCGTTTGTCCCATTTGTCCCGTTTGTTGCGTTGTCAACGCAACAGACTGGACAGGCGCAACAGACTGGACAGGCGCAACGCCCAGCTCGCGGTAGTGGCGGTTGCAGCTCTGCTTAAAGCCCCGCAAGGCAATGCCAAGGGGCTTCTCCATCTTCTCCTTGACAAAGAGGATGCCATGCAGGTGGTCGGGCATCATTTGGAGGGCGAGCACTTCAATCTCGGGGTGGTGCGACGATGCCGCCCACCACTCATCTGCAACTCGCTGCCCTAGTTCAGAAAGAATGATGCGCGGTGCGTCACTGCTGCCTTGAGGGGCATGGCTCTTTCCTACCACCTCGCCAAAGAGAGAGAGCCGACCCTCGGTCACCATCGTTATCATGTAGATTTGGCGACCGGTATAGTCATGCCCCACACAACGGCGAAGCATCGACGGCTTCTTCTCGCCAGCAAAGCGCCTCTGCGCCTCGTAGGTCTCTTTATCCATAATAATCGCCTAGCGGGCCATGAGGTAGATGTCGCGCATGGCTTGGGCGTCGAGCACCTCCATTGCGCCTACAGTGATGGTGCCACCACGCGAGCATTTATCGACCATGGTGTCGATCTCCTCGTCGGTGATCTCGCGTCCCAGCAACTCGTGGATGCTGGTGGGCATCCCTATCTGGCGATAGAACTCCTCAACGGCACAGATGCCGCGCTCGGCAGTCTCCTCGGGATGGGCGAAGTCGTTGGGAACACCCATCACATTGACGGCAAACTGCACAAAGCGGCTCAAGTGCTTGTCCTTGACATAACGTGCCCATGATGGCCAGATGGCGGCCAGGCCTGCACCATGTGTAACGCCGAAGATGGCACTCAGCTCATGCTCAAGGCGATGGGTGGCAAAGTCTTTCTCGGTGCCGCACTCGGTCAAGTCGTTGTGAGCCAGCGAACCAGCCCACATGATTTGTGCACGGTGGCGATAGTCCTCGGGATGGCGCATCACCACCAGAGCCGATTCCTTGACGGTGCGCAGCAGGGCCTCGCTGATGGAGTCGGTGAGCGTCATGTCCTCATATTTCGAGAAGTAGCGCTCCATAGTGTGCATCATGATGTCGGTAGCTCCAGCCGCCGTTTGATAGGGAGGCAGGGTGAAAGTGCGCTCGGGATTCATCACCGCAAAGCGGCAGCGGCACAGGTCGCTGTTGATACCACGCTTGAGCAGTCCCTCGTCGGCTGTAATCACGCAGCTCGACGACATCTCACTACCAGCAGCAGGAATGGTGAGCACCACGCCAATGGGCAGGCACTGCTTGGGCACCGCTTTCCCTGCCCAGAAGTCCCACACGTCGCCATCGTAGGGCACGCCATAGCCAATGGCCTTCGACGAGTCAATCACGCTGCCGCCACCCACGGTGAGGATAAAATCTACCCCCTCGCGGCGGCACAGCTCAATGCCCTCACGCACCTTCGACAGCAGCGGGTTAGGCACCACACCGCCCAGCTCGCAAAAGTCGATGCCCGCACTGCGCAGCTGCTCTCGCACCACATCGAGCAGTCCAGAGCGCTGCGCCGAGCCGCCACCATAGTGTATCAGCACCTTCTTGGCTCCACATGCTGCCACTAACTCACCAATCTTCTTCTCCGAATCTCGTCCAAACACCACCCTAGTGGGCGCATAGAAATTGAAATCTTTAATCATAATGATAGCTCTTATTTAGTAACGTTTTCGCAAAGATACATCTTTTTGGGCACATTACCGTTTTTTCAGGCTACGTTTTTTAAAACAATTAAAGCTGATTGGGAAAAAAGTTGTATCTTTGTGGGTTAGATGAAAAACATTAAACCGATGAAACACTATCTGAAGACTTTAGAGAACACCATCCACAACCATTGGAACCTCAAGGCCCTGTGCGACTACGGGGGCGAATCATTCACCTACGGCAACCTGGCAACCCACGTCGAGACGATGCGGCTCTTCTTCGAAGCCGCTGGCGTCAAGAAGGGCGACAAGGTGGCCATCTGCGCTCGCAACTCGGCACGCTGGGCGATGACATTCTGGGGCATTAACGCCAACGAGCGCGTGGTGGTGCCGCTGCTGGCCGACTTCCACCCCGACAGCGTCTCCAGGCTCACCAACCATTCAGATAGCGCCCTGCTCTTCACCAATGACGACATCTGGACCAAGATGAACCCCGATGACATGCCCAACCTCAAGGCAACCATCAACGTGAAAGACAACAGCGTGCTATGGCACCGCGACGAGGCTGTGGCACAGGCTTGGGAGCACCGTGAAGAGCTTTTTAATGAAAAATACCCTAGCGGCATGATGCCTGGCGACGTGACCTATCCTGGCGACAACTTCTATGACCTGGCTATCATCAACTACACGTCGGGCACCACTGGCACCCCCAAGGGTGTGATGCTCACCTACGGCGCCATGAGCGACACCGACGAGTTTGCCAACGCCAACTTCCCCAACACCCCTGGCGAGACCATCGTCTCGATGCTCCCCATGGCTCACATGTATGGCCTAGCAATCGAGTTCATCCACCCCAACGTCGATGGCGTCACCGTCTATTTCCTGGGAAAGACGCCCTCGCCCACCACTCTGCTCAAAGCCATGCAGGAGGTGAGGCCCTACATGGTGATCTCCGTGCCACTGGTGATGGAGATAATCTATGCCAACTCCATCAAGCCCGCCCTCGAGAAGAGGAAAAAGCTAATGCTCATCCCAGGCTTGAAACGCGTGATTTACAGTGCCGCTCGACGCACCATCATGAAGGTGTTTGGCGGGCAGGTGCAGTGCTTCATCATGGGCGGCGCGGCTCTCAACCCCGAGGCCGAGCGTTGCTTCAAGAAGATGAAGCTGCCATTCACCGTGGGCTATGGCATGACCGAGGCGTGCCCGCTGCTGGCCTACTCGTGGTGGAAGGAGTTTGTGCCTGGCTCGTGCGGCAAGCCCGTGCATGAGGTGCGCATCGACAGCGACGACCCGCAGCGCCAGGCCGGCGAGATACAGGCCCGCGGCGCAAACCTCACCATAGGCTACTACAAGAACCCCGAAGCCACTGAGGCCTCGTTCACCAGCGACGGCTGGTTCCGCACCGGCGACCTAGGCGTGATGGACAAAAATAACAACATCTTCATTCGCGGACGCATCAAGTCGATGATACTCAACTCCTCGGGCCAGAACATCTACCCCGAAGAGGTGGAGGCGGTATTGAACAACTGCCAGTATGTTGACGAATGCGTTGTCGTTGACCGAAAAGGAAAGATTGTGGCTCTCGTCTATAGCGACCTGCCCAAAGACATGGACCCCGACACCCGCGCAGCACTGCCGGCACAGATTCGCAGCGAGGCCAACAAATCGCTCCCCGCCTACAGCAAAATCTCAACAGTAGAAATGCTCGACACCCCCTTCGAGAAAACACCAAAAATGAGTATCAAGCGATTCCTCTATAAATGAGTCCTCTGTGAAAAACAAACGGCGAATTATGCGAATTAAACTAATTTTCACTGAGTCCACTTTAAAAAGTCGTTATTTTTGAGAAAATCAAACAAAACAACAAAAGAAGACAAATTCAACCCGCTTAATATCAACAAAATAGAATTCGTTGTAATTCGTTTAATTCGTGTGCTTTTACTTTTGGAGGTGGACTCAATTGAAATAAAATCGCGCTCATTATTCGTTATGTGGCGAATTATGACTACCTTTGCACACCGAAAACAAGAACACAAAATTAACTAAACACTTAACATAACCGAAATGACACATTACATTAGCGCCGAGCACCTCTCTATTGAGCGTGTGGGCGAGATTATTGAGAAGAACATAAAGTTGGCACTTAGCGACGATGCCAAGGCTCGCATCGTGCGTTGCCGCAAGTATCTCGACGAGCAGATTGCCGCTAGCGACGTGCCAGTCTATGGCGTGACCACTGGCTTTGGCTCGCTGTGCAACGTGAAGGTGAGCAAGGACCAGCTCTCGCAACTGCAAATCAACCTGATGATGTCGCACGCCTGTGGCGTGGGCGAGCGCGTGCCTAACGAGATTGTGCGCATCATGCTGCTACTCAAAATTCAGTCACTGAGCTACGGCTTCTCGGGCAGCAAGCTCGACACCGTGGAACGCCTCATCGACTTCTTCAACGAGGGCGTGACACCCGTGGTTTACCGTCAGGGTTCTCTTGGCGCCTCGGGCGACCTCGTGCCTCTGGCTCACATGAGTCTGCCACTGGTGGGACTCGGAGAAGTGGAATATGAGGGTAAAGTGATGCCCGCCGCCGAGCTTCTTAAACTCAAAGGTTGGGAACCTATCGAGCTCGCCAGCAAGGAAGGTCTCGCACTCTTGAACGGCACTCAGAACATGAGCTCGTTTGCTGTGTGGGCACTGCTCCAGGCTGAGCGCCTTAGCGACTGGGCCGACCACATCGCCGCCATGTCGCTCGACGCCTACGACGGCCGCATCGAGCCGTTCACCGAGGCAGTGCATCTGGTGCGCCCACACAAGGGCCAACTCGAGACCGCCGCTCACATGAAAGAGCTTCTCACCGGCAGTGAACTCATCAAGCAACCCAAAGTGCATGTGCAAGACCCCTACTCCTTCCGCTGCGTGCCACAGGTTCACGGCACCGTTAAGGACACTATACGCTATGTGAAATCAGTTATCGACACCGAGATCAACAGCGCTACCGACAACCCCACCGTGTGCCCCGACGACGACCTCATCATCAGCGCCGGCAACTTCCATGGCGAGCCCATCGCTATGCCCATGGACTTCCTCGCTATCGCGCTTAGCGAGCTGGCCAACATCAGCGAGCGCCGCATCTATCGCCTCGTCTCGGGCACTCGCGGCCTGCCCAGCTTCCTCGTTGCCAACCCAGGCCTCAACAGCGGCTTCATGATCACCCAATACACCGCCGCCAGCGTGGTAAGCCTCAACAAGTCGCTCGCCGCTCCCTCGAGCCTCGACAGCATCCCATCGTGCCAAGACCAGGAAGACCACGTGAGCATGGGCGCTAACGCCGCCATCAAGCTCTACAAAGTGGTGCTCAACACCGAGCGCGTGCTTGCCATCGAGCTGTTCAACGCCGCTCAGGCCCTGGAGTTCCGCTTCCCCAAGAAGTCCTCACCAGTAATCATGAAGATGCACGAGGACTTCCGCAAAGAGGTGCCATTCATCAGCGACGACGTGATCATGTATCCTCTCATTGAGAAAGCAATACAATTCCTTCGTAAATGAAACTCTTAGTTAAGAATATCGCCACCCTCGCCGGTATCGACGGCGGGGGTGTGCTCAAAAGATGCGGTGAGGAGATGGCGCAATTCGATGCCATCCACAACGCTTGGATGCTCGTGGAAGACGGCATCATCACCGAGTTTGACACTACCGACAACCGCCCCATGCCAACCGATGTTGACGAGGTTGTTGATGCCGGCGGCGGCACAGTGCTGCCCAGCTGGTGCGACTCTCACACCCACATCGTCTATGCCGGCAGCCGCGAGCAGGAGTTCGTTGACAAAATCAACGGGCTGAGCTATGCCGAGATTGCCCGCCGTGGCGGCGGCATCCTCAACAGCGCCGACCGCCTGCACCTCATGACCGAGCAGCAGCTCTACGACGCTGCCATGGAGCGCGTGCGCGAGGTGATTGCCAAGGGCACCGGAGCCATCGAGATAAAGAGCGGCTACGGCCTCAACACCCAAGACGAGCTCAAGATGCTGCGCGTGATAGCACGCATCCAGGAGAGCACCCGCCTGCGTGTGGTATCTACCTTCCTGGGCGCTCATGCCGTGGGACGCGAATATGCCGGCCGCCAGGCCCACTATGTTGACCTCATCATCAACGAGATGATACCCGCTGTGGCCGCCGAGGGCCTTGCCAACTTTGTGGATGTGTTCTGCGACGAGGGCTTCTTCACCCCCGAGGAGACATCGCGCATATTGGAGGCTGGTCTCAAATATGGCATGCGCGGCAAGATTCACGGCCAGGAGCTGGCACCCTCGGGTGGCGTAGAGGTGGCATTGAAGCACAACGCCCTCTCGGTTGATCACCTTGAGAGCATGACCGACGAGGACATCGCCATGATGCGCGGTCGTGACACCATGCCCACTGCCCTACCCGGCACCTCGTTCTTCCTGAACATGCCGTTTGCCCCTGCCCGAAAGATGATTACCGCAGGCTTGCCCGTGGCTATCGCGAGCGACTATAACCCTGGCTCCACGCCCAGCGGCGACATGAAGTTTGTGGTGTCGCTCGCCTGCATCAAGATGCGACTGCAGCCCGCCGAGGCACTCAATGCCGCCACCATCAACGGCGCGGCAGCAATGGCACTCAGTGCCGACTACGGCAGCATAGCTCCCGGCAAGGTGGCCAATTTCTTCATCACCCGCCCCATCCCGAGCATCGACTTCATACCCTACGCTTACACCACACCCATCATCGCCCGCACATTCCTTGCTGGCGAGGAGCAGATTTTTTAATGCATTGCGCCTACGGCGCGTGAAAGGTGGAACGGGGATAGTGAAACGGTTCTTCCATTTCTCATTCCACCTTCCACTTTCCACGTCAATTAATTCCTAATGATATGGCAAAAATTTCAACTAAAGCCGAATTGATTGCGGCTATGACCAGTGATTACGCAGCTCTAATGGCGCAGCTCGACAGCATGAGTGAGCGAGCCATTAGTAGCGAATTTGATGAGACCAACAGCCCTAAGAAATGCGGAGCACGATGGATTTATGACCGCTGTACCCGCGACCTGCTGATTCATCTCTATGAGTGGCAAATGCTGATGGAGACTTTTGTGACAAACATCCGCGCTGGTCAGCAGCTTGACTATCTGCCCGATGAATACCGCAAAGATTATCATGCCATGGACAAGATGCTCGTTGAAAAGCATCAGGCTACTACGGTAGCCGATGCGTGCACGATGCTAACTGAGAGTCATGAGAAGATGCTGCAACTTGCCGACAGCTTTACGCAAGAGGAACTGTTCACTAAAGGCTATTACAAATGCACCTACACCACCGACATGGCAGCCTATTTTGCCAGCGTAACCTCCAGTCCCTACCAGCAAGCCACTAAAATTCTAAAGAAGCACACCAAGAACATCGACAAAGCTAAATGAGCACTCTACTCCCTATCCACCAAACAAAAAAGCGCCACAATGTGACGCTTTTTTGATACTATAAACTATAAGCAGCCCAGCTAGGAACTGTGAACTATTTCTTGTTTCCGAGTAAGATGTTATAAATTGAAGTGATGTCAACAGTGGTGACCTCGCCGTCGCCGTCGATGTCGCTGGTGGCGAGATAGGTGTCGTCGCCAGTGAGCAGGTAGTTGTAGAGGCAGGTGATGTCAACGGTGGTGACCTCGCCGTCGCCGTTCACGTCGCCATAGACTGGCGTCACATGGCTATTGAGCGGTGTCTTGAAACCTATCTCATAGAGCTTAGAGAAGTCGTTGAATATCACTACTTTATAGATAACACTTGGATCTAGTTCGTCCGAAGCAAGCACCTCTGCGGTGTTTGTAGTGGTGTTCTGCTTGGTTTGAATAGCAGTTTCGCTTGGGGTAACGGTGCCATCGTCGTTAAGGGTGCACTCATAGATGTACATCTTCAATGGATATGTCGAGTTACTGCGATTCACGGCCAGTTGCTTAACCTGTGAGCAGTTGGTCACGAAGAACGTCTGGCAATCCTCGCTCCAGTCGGCAAATTGTCCTTCACCGGCAAAATAGCTTGCGCTGCCTGGGAACACGTCGATGGCAGTCCATGTCGCGGAGCCAGTCCTCACGGTACCCGCATTGGTGAACCAGTTCTGTGTAGCGTCGGCCTTTATCACACCATAGTTAGAAACGGTGAGCCAACCGCACTCCTCGCTCTCACGCTCGGTGTATTTGTACAGGTTGCGAATGTCGCTGGTGTTCCATCCTGCCTCGTCGATGGTCTCATATTTTGAAATGTCGAGATATGGGTCGCTTGCGGTGTTGCCCTCGTTGGCTTTTCCAGTGAGCTCAACTGTCACACTCTCGGCACCATTGCTGCTAAATACCAATGAGCCCGAGAATCGGCCCTCAACCGATGGGTGGAAGGTAACGGCCACCTCAACTGGGGTGTCGAGATTAACGCTGCTCTGAGGAATAGTTGTTGGCGAAACGATGAACGTACCGTTATTGTCGTTAAGAGTGAGCGTCACGTCGCTAGTGAGATATACGCCAGTGAGGCTGACAGTCTTAGTGATGGGTCGCTTGAGAGATGTGGTGTAGTCGAGCGATGTGGGCTCAACAATAAGGGTGGGCACATGAGGCCGCGCCACTCCAGTGATGGGCACAACAACCGTCTCCACATTCTCGTCGGCACACGAGAGGGTGAGAGTTGCGCTAGTCGAGCCAGCCTCTGTGGGAGCGTAAGTGACAACCACGTCAACACCACTAGCAGCCTCCTCAGCAGTGATGGTGGTGTGACTCACGCTGTAGGCATTATCGCCACTGAACGCAATGTTGATGTTGCTCTCGATGTTGTGAGCCTTTATTCTTACCTCTTGGGTGTAGGTCTCGCCGGCAAAGCCTTGGAAGTCAACTGTCGAAGGGGTGGCCCTTATTATGCCAACCGAAGGCTGGACACCGATAATCATTATCTGATTCAGGTTGAAGTTGGCGCCGGTGTCATCGATAAAGGCATTCAAGGCACACCAGGCGTTGCCCTCGCCACTCCAACCGAAATTGACGTGATACTTGTTGGTACCAGAGTCATAGCCGTCGACGTTGAAGGCATGGCCACCGGCAGTGCCGGCAGTGCCCAAGTAAACTATCGGTCGTCCTTCTATTATCTCCTCTTGAATGAGAGCCGCCCAACTAGCGTCATTGAAGTTTTCCTTTTGAACCATTCGAGTGGTCGCCTCATCATAGCCAAAGCCAATGAACATGTCGGCAATAATCTGAGCGTCGGCGGTGTAGATACCGCTGCCTCCAGCCTCGGGGGTGCCATACTTCATGTGCTCGGCCTGACCCACATAGCGCATCAGGGTGGCAACAGCATTGGCTTGAGCAGCAGTGTAACCAGTGGAGTGAGAGCTGGTGTAGTCGTCAATCATGTTGTCCCAGTCAAAGGTGACAGCGGGCAGAGCAGGATAAGTGTAGTTCACGCTGGTCCATGTGCCTATTTCAAGCACTCCATCGTAGGCAGGAACGGGCCCCACTTGCGTGAGGGGATACTTCCAGTAGTAAAGTACCATCGATGCCGAAGTGGCAGGGCAACCAGTGTAGCACATATAGTTTGTGCCATTGTAGTTAAATTTGCATTGGTTCCAGTAAGGAGCTTCTTGATCCCAAAGGGCGGTAAGCAGTGGACCAATGGTTGTCTCATTTGCTTTTGGCGACTTGAAGGTCGTGGACCTTTCAACCTTTGCCTCGGGGTGAGCAAGCAGCCAGTCGAGCTGCACCTTGTAACCGTCGAGCCACGCCTGCATGTTGCTGGGTATGCAGTCAAGGTTGAGAGGGTTGTCGCCATAGGCGAGGATTTCCTCAGCGCGGTCGTCGCCCGACACGATGACATAGGATGTCTCGGTGTTGAAGATGTAATACACTGGAGCTTTAACGGTCTCGCCAATCTCGGTCTTGATAAGTTTGGCATCGGCAGCTCCAGGTGCCATAATCTTGCCGGCATACATCTTTTGAGCAAGGTATTGCTCTGCCTTGGTCTTAGCTGTTGACACATCAACAGGCGCTGCCATTAGCTGCAGAGCAACTGCCATGACAGTAAGTAGTGATAATAGCTTTTTCATTTGTATTTTATGTTAGGATTGTTTTTGTAGATATTAATAGTATTTACCGAGAGAGCGTTAATTGCCCAGAAGGATATTGTAGATTACGGTGATGTCAACGGTTGTGATCTCGCCATCGCCATCAACATCGCTGGTGGCGAGATAGGTCTCATCGCCGTTGAGCAAGTAGTTGTAGATGGCGGTAATGTCAACTGCTGTCACCTCTCCGTCACCATCTACGTCGCCATAGACGCCACCTGCAAGGGTGGTGACAGTGATTAAGTTGGACCACGGGCTCTCCTTAGTTCCAAACACTGCCTTCACGTCGTAGAAATAGGTCGTTGCTGGGTCAAGGTCAAGAACCTTGTAGCTGTTGGCCGTGATACCAGTAAATATCACCCCGTCAAAATCAATCGACCTCGTGACCCCTGCATGCTCACCATCAATGATGTGGATGCTTGTAAGCACTACGCGCTTGCCATTAGCTGTTGCCTCAAACTTAATCTTTTGGCCAGCGGCAGCATTACAGTCAAGCACTACAGTGTAGGTTGCCTCGTTGTTGTCGGCCACAGTGACTGTCTCACTTGCGTTACCACAAGAAACCTTGAAGCTGCAGTTTGTGTCGTTGTTGAAGGCCTTAGCCTTGAAGGCGATAGTGACCTTGTTGTCGGTCAGTGTGAGTCCAGGAGAAGTCAAAGTTCCTAACGAAGAGCCAGTACCCAAGCGCACACCGCCTATAGCCTCATAGACCTTAGAGCCCGTCCAGCCCTCATTGTCCATATAGTTGTCGAGGGTGTTGCCAATATCAATAGAGCCAGCCTTAGTGCACTTCGAGAATCCCTCGGTGAGAATGTCGTAGTTCTTAGGCACAACGCGCAGGTTGTAGCTGTCGGCGCCCTCGCATGGCGTCCAATTGGCGACAAAGCTGTTGTTAGTAATCTCGGTGGCAGCAACAGCCACTGGCACGGGATAACTCGAGAGCTGAGTCTTGAAACCAATCTCATAGAGGTAAGAATAGTCATTGTAGATGTGAACCATGTAAATCTTGGAGGCATTAAGCTCGCTCGAAGTTATTACTTCGGTGGTGTTGTAAACCGAGCTTTGCTTGGTGTCGATAGGAGTGGTTCCAGCGGTTAGCGAGCCATCGGAATTGAGCGAGCACTCATAGATGCGCATAATTAGTGGATAAGTAGAGCTGCGGTTGTAGGCATACTGCTTAACTTGGGTACAGTTGGTCACATAGAAATACTGGTTGAGGCCATTCCAGTCACAGGCGTAGCTGGGTTTGGAGCCAAAATAGCTGTCATCGCCTAGGAAAATGTCGGTAGCGCCCCATGAAGTGCTATAAGATTCACTGATGTTGTTGTCGAACCATTCCTGCATGGAGTTTGCCATCATCACACCATAGTTAGAAACGGTAAGCCAAGCGCAGTCTTGGTCTTCATACTCGGTGTATCGATACAAGTTTTGAATGTCGCTTGTGTTCCAGCCTGCATCATCGATGGTCTCATGCTTGGTGATGTTAAGATAAGGATCGCTTGCAGTGCCTCCATCAAGAATCTCGCCTATGAGCTGGACAGTCTTGCTCTCGGCGCCATTGCTGGAGAAGGTGACTGTAGCGTTGTATTCACCCACGGCAGCCGAGTTGAATGTCACAACCACATCAACAGGGGTGTGGGCATCGGTGCTGCTTTGAGATATGCTCGTTGGTGAAACGGTGAAAACTCCATTCTCGTCGTTGAGCGTCACCGTCACATCATTGGGCAAGAACGCGCCAGTGAGGGTGATGGTCTTGCTCACAGGCAAAGATGCAACAGTAGTGAAATTTAGGGTATTGGGTTCAACAAGCAGTGTGGGAACACGAGGCAGAGCTGTTCCAGAAATTGGCACGGTAACGGTCTCCACATCATCGTCGGCGCAGCTTAAGGTAAGGGTTGCATCGCTGCTGCCAGCCTGAGTTGGTGAATAGGTGACGGTCACGTCATAACCATTGGCCGCCTGCTGAGGAGTGATGGTGGTAGCGTTAATGCTATAGAATTCAGAACCATTCAATGTAACGTTGATATTGCTCTCGATGTTGACAGCATTAACTTTCACAACCTCGGTGTAGGTCTCACCAGCGAAACCATTGAAACTTACCTCCTCAGGGTTGGCAACGATGCGGCCATAGGGCGGCTGAATGCCGAGCACCATGCGCTGATTGTCGCTAAAGGTGTAGCTGCGGGCTGAGAAAGCATTCATGGCGCACCAGCTGTTGCCCTCTCCGCTCCATCCAAAGTTCACGTGATATTTGTTGAGGCTTGTGTCATATCCATCAACATTGAATGCGTGTCCTCCAGCGCCACCCACATCCACGCCACAGTACACCACAGGGCGATGATTGATAATCTCCTCTTGCACCATCTGCGCCCATTGCTCCTCGCTATAGTCGCTCTTTTTCACAAAGCGGCAAGTGGTAGCGTCATAGCCGAAACTTATATACATGTCGGCAATAACCTGAGTGTCGGTGGTGAAGATGCCACTACCCTCAGTGCCATACATCATGTGCTCTTTCTGACCCACATAGCGCATCAGTGTGGCAACCGCGGCAGCCTGGGCGGGGGTGTAGTCGCCAGTGTAGTCGTCAATCATGTTGTCCCAGTCGAAGGTGACAGCGGGCAGGGCAGGATAAGTATAGGTGACACTATTATACTCACCCAAGTCAAGAGTGGTGGTGTAGGAAGGAATGGGACCTACCTGATGGGTGGGATATTTCCAGTGGTATAGTATCATCGATGCCGATGTAGCAGCACAACCTGTATAGCACTCATAGGTGGTGCCATTGTAAGTGAAATGACACTGGTCGTTGTATGGGGCTGCCTGATACCAGAGGGCAGTCAACAATGGGCCTATAGATTGGTAGCCTTTTAGCATCGGCGACTTGATGGCAGTGGGTTTGTCAACCTTCACATCAGGATGAGTGAGCAACCAGTCAAGCTGCTGCTTGTAGTTGTCGAGCCACGCCTGCATGTTTTTGGGCATGTCATCAAGTTTGAGGGGCCTATCGCCAATGGCGAGGATTTCTTCGGCACGGTCGTCACCCGACACAATCACAAACGTAGTGGCGGTGTTGAAGATGTAATACACTGGGCATTGAGCCTTCTCGCCCATCTCGGTCTTGACGAGCTTGGCATCGGTGGCTCCTGGTGCCATGATTTTTCCGGCATACACCTTGCTGGCAAGGTATTGCTGCGCTTTAGTTCTTGCCGTTGTCACGTCAACGGGTGCCGCCGTCAGCGGCAGCGCAACCATAGCGGCGGCAATCAGTGGTAAAAGTCTTTTCATCGTCTTATAGTTTATATTTAATGAGCTACAAAGTTAACAAAAACAATGTAACAATCAACCATTCACTTGCAAAAAAATGCGCTCCCACCATGTGTGATTGTGGAAGCGCATTCTTTATGTCAGGAAAAAGCGCTATTACTTCTTGCTGCTTAGCAAGATGTTGTAGATGCAAGTGATGTCAACAGTGGTGATCTCACCGTCGCCGTCCACGTCGCTGGTGGCGATGTAGGTCTCGTCACCATTGAGCAGGTAGTTGTAGAGGCAGGTGATGTCAACGGTGGTAACCTCGCCGTCGCCGTTCACGTCGCCCACAATGGAAATGTCGCCATCGAGTGTTGTCACCAGCGACCGGTTAGACCACTGGCTTGCCTTGTCGCCATAGAGGGCTTTCACATCATAACGGTAGGTGGTGGCAGGCGAGAGACCGGCAACGTTGTAGCTGGTGCCAGTGATGCCCTCCACAACGATTTCTCCAGGATAGCCTCGGGTCGGGGCAGCAACATATTCTCCCGAATAAATGTCGAGGTGAGTAATCACTATGCGTTTCTTGGCTGTGGTCTCAATGGTGATGTTCTGGCTGGCGGCCTCATCACAGTCGAGCACCACAATATATTCACTCTCGACATTGTTTGGAATGGTCAACTCCTGCGAAGCGTTGCCGCACGACACCTTGAGACCACAGTTGGTTGTGGAGCCGTAGGCCTTGGCGGTGAATTTCACGGTCACCTTGCCAAAGCTTGTTGACAGGTCAAGGTCGGGACTTGTGATATATCCGTTGGCACTTGTGGTGGCCATGAGGATGCCTCCCTTATAAGTGTAAACAATGCGTCCGGTCCAGCCAGGATTGTCCATGTAGTTGTCGAGAGAAGAGCCAATGTTGGAATACCCCTCGGCGGTGAAGCCGGCAAACGACTCGCTCAAGAGCAGCACAGGCTGTGGCTTGGGTGTAACCCTGAGCGTGTAGCTCGTGGCACCGTAGCATGGTTCCCAAGTGGCAACAAAAGAGCCGGCTGTCACGCCCGTGGCATCGGTAGCAACAGGCACGTCGAGCCCTGGCAGCGGAGTCTTGAAGCCTATCTCATAGATATAGGAGTAATTATTGTAGATTTCCACTTTATAAACCTTGTTTGGGTCGAGCTCTGTCGATGCCACCACTTGCAGACCGTTGACAGTGCTCTTTTGAGTGTCGCAGGCCGTGGAGGCGGCAGTGATGGTGCCATCGCTGGCAACAGCACACTCATAGATGCGCATCACCAGCGGGTAGTTGCTCACATTGCGATGATAGCCATACTGCTTCACCTGGCTACAGTTGGTGATGAAAAAACGCTGATAATTGCCATTGAAATTGGCGGCATAGCTCGTGTTGCCATCAAAGTAGCTGTCACTGCCTAGGAAGATGTCGTTGCTGCTCCACGAGGTCTCATAGGTCTTTATTATTGAGTTGGTAAACCAGTTTTGCGTGGCATCGGCCACCACCACACCATAGTTGGAGAGCGTGAGCCATCCACACTCCTGCTCGGGAAACTCCCTGTAGCGGTAGAGGTGGGAGATATCGTCGCTGCTCCACCCCGCCTCGTCGATGGTGACAAACTTGGCAATGTTGAGCAATGCGTCGCTGGCAGTGCTACCATTGCTGGCCTGGGCATTAAGCATCACCATTTTGCTCTCCATGCCAGGGCATGAGAAGACAACATAGCCCTTGAAACTGCCCTCTCCTGGGGGGGTGAACGTCACTTGCACCGCCACTGGAGAGGTGGTGGAGATGTCACCGGCAGTTATTGTGGAGTGAGAGAGTGCAAATGCTCCACTGTCGTCGTGGAGCGTGATGCTGACATCCTCGCCAACAAACATTCCCCACACCTCAATCTCCTTGGTGGACGATGTGCTTAGGCTTGTTGAGAAATTGAGCACATCGGGGCCGACGTTTAGCTCAGGAACCTTGTCGGTTGCCACACCGCTCACGTCAACCGTCATGCTCTCAACGCTGTCGCTTGATATGGTGATTGTGGCATGATGACTTCCGGCTGTAGAAGGCATGTAGCTGATGGTCACATCCACGCCCTCAAGAGCCTGCTCGGCGGTGATTGATGCTGGTGCTACGCCAAACACTGCGTCATCGCTCGAGGCGATAACGACATCACCCACAAGGTTCTTGCCCTTCACGTTAATGGTGGCGGTGCAAGTGTCGCCAACCCAAGTCTCAAAACTTTGTGAGACAGCAGAGACAAAGAGCTTGGGCAAAGCGCTGTTTACCACCACAGCTTGGGCGGCATCAAGGGCATTGACAATGCCATGACCACGCTGCTTGGCAGGACTTTGCGCACCTACATAGGGCGTGGCAGTGGTCATGATTGCTGTCTTCACCTCTTCAACGGTGAGCGAGGGGTCGGCTTGCAGCAGCAGAGCCACCACGCCTGCTGTGATGGGAGTGGCCATCGAAGTGCCACTCTTCTGGTCCCAATAGTCGGTCTTGCCATTATAGGTTACAGAGTAAACCCCCGACTGCTTGTAATACCTGTTGATGGGGGCTATCACATAGTGGCCTGGTGCGGTGATAAAAGGATGGTCCACACCGTTGAAGTCGGTGCCGTAGCTCGAGAAATAGGCCACGTCGCCCTGGCTATAGGCGCCATTGGAAGTGGAGCGCGAGGCCATCGCCCCCACGCTAATTACCTTGCTTGCCGTGGCATCGTCGCTGAAACTGCCATCGGCAGTTCCCAGCGAGACGGGGACACCGCCTATACTGTAGCTTGTGGAGCCCAGTTGCGTGTTATAGTTGTCGGTAAAGACGTTTATCACATTACCCTCCTTGCCGGTGATGAGATAGGCCACACGGTTGTTGCCAGTGCCCGATGTCGCATAAGTATAAACCCGGCTCGTGATGTAAAGGTTGTAGCGGTTGTTGCTGTGGTCCACACCGCCACTAATTGTGATGCTGGTCCCCTCGAGGCCCATCGACGACGCATTAATGGTGCCGCTTGTCATGGGTGTGCTGCGGTATTTCACTCCTCCATTGGCATTAAGCACCACCACCTCCACTTTAAGCTCATCGCTGGTGCTGTTCCAGATGTCGCAGTTGCCATAAAGCGCCGTGCCACTCGATGGCATGTGGACGACCGCCATGGCATCGTCGTCGCTTGAGAGTGTCTTGGTGGCATAGCCAGTGTATTTCGCCTCATTGCCGGCAGCAAGCAAGATTATCGCTCCATATTTCTGTGCCACGTCGTCGAAGCCGCGGCAAATGCCGCTCCTGCCGTCGTGCGGCCCAAGGTCACTGCCCAGACTTATGCTAATCACGCATGGCTTGCCCACACTCTGGGCATAGCTTGCAATATACTGTGCCGAGTTGAGAATGGCAGCATCGGTCAGGTTATTGGCAAGACCGCACATCACAATGTCGCACTCGGGAGCCATGCCCGAATAGTCACCCACCCTCGACGCGGCGGCACAGCCTGTGGTGTGAGTGCCATGGTCGGCATTGGTGTTGTCGGTGGTTTGGGCAGCAATGGCACTGCCTGTGGTGTAGGCATAGCCAGGCAGTTCCACACCCTCAACCCACACTTTTGTGCCTCCAGTGCCGGCAGTAGTCTCGTTGGGTTTGTAAATGGCCTTCACTCGCGTGTTGCCGTCATCATCGAGAAAGGCACGGTGGTTAAACTCGATGCCATCATCGATGATGCCAATCACCACATCCTTGCCAGTGAGGGCTAAGGGGAGGCCATTGTTAATGCCGTCCCAAGCTTTGTCGGCATTGGTCACGGTGCACGCCTGGTCGGTGAAGTGCCGGCTGGTGCGCGCTATCGCCACCTGGCGTACCGATGCCAGGCGTGCCACATCTTCAATTTTGTTGATGGGCACCAGTGCCGTGACAAATGTACTGAAGTGACCTGTGAGTGTGACACCAGCCTTCTCAAGTTGGGCAGTAGAAGCATCATCAAGGAAGATGAAGCACTCAACACATGTCACACCATTAATCGCTCTGGGGTGGGCAAGCGACGAGTTGTAGGCTTGCTCCCCTCTCAATTGCTCAGCGACAAATGCCTTGGTTGGCGCTGTGAGCTTATCGGCAGCCACCATAGCCAGCGACATGCCAAGGGCAATTACTAATAGAAGAAACTTTCTCATAAGAATTATTTTTAGTGGTTTATATGCAATGCGCACAAAAGTCTGCAAAATTAGTAATAAAAAATCACAAAAACAACATAATTACTATTATTTTGTTATTGCGGCTTGCTGTAGTTGCTGCCCGTTAAAAAAACAAAAGATGCGCCTCTGTGAGAAAGAGGCGCATCCTTTAGGAAGTGGTTGTTCAGTGACAAGTGTATGCCCACAGCAGTTAGCTGTGAGCAATTGGCTATTTCTTGTTGCTGAGCAGGATGTTGTAGATGCAGGTGATGTCAACAGTGGTGATCTCGCCGTCGCCATCCACGTCGCTAGTGGCGATGTAAGTCTCGTCGCCATTGAGCAGGTAGTTGTAGAGGCAGGTGATGTCAACAGTGGTAACCTCGCCGTCGCCGTTCACGTCGCCATAGATGCCACCGCCAAGGGTGGTAACAATAATCTTGTTAGACCAGTTGCTCTGCTTAGTGCCAAACACTGCCTTCACGTCATAGAAATAGGTGGTGGCAGGGTCAAGGTTGGCAACCTTGTAGCTGTTGGCAGTGATGCCGGTGAAGGTAACGCCGTCGAAGTCGATAGACTTGGCTGCGCCAGCACGGTCGCCATCAATGATGTGGATGCTGGAGATTACCACACGCTTGCCATTGGCCATGGTCTCGAGCTTAACCTTCTGGTTGTCACCAGGGGTGCAGTCGAGCACTACGGTGTAGGTAGCATCGGTGTTGCCGGGCAGGGTCACGGTCTCGCTTGCGTTGCCGCACGAGATCTTGAAGTTGACATTGGTGTCGTTGTTATAAGTCTTTGCCTTGAACGACACTGTCACTTTGTTCTCAGTCAAGGTCAGGGCTGGAGAGGTCAGGTTGCCAGTCGATGAGCCAGTGCCCAGGCGGGCGGCGCCAATGGCCTCATAGACCTTAGAGCCTGTCCAGCCGGCGTTGTCCATGTAGTTGTCGAGCGAGCTGCCAATGTCTTGAGCGCCA
>ONJX01000003.1 GCA_900318255.1 uncultured Prevotellaceae bacterium
CAATCGTCGCCGATTGAAGCTTGCAAGTCGCTATAGGGTTCGTCGGTGACTACGCCCCGAGTGGACTTTCACCACAGATGTATAACATGCCCGTCGTACTCAAAAAAAAGCTCGACACCAGCATGTCGAGCTTTTTGTTATCTCAGAGGCTTGAAAGGTACCAGTTATACAACGCTGGAACGCCATCTTCTATTTCCATGGTGTGACGCCAGCCCAGGGAGTGGAGTTTAGAGACATCGGTGAGCTTGCGCAGCGTGCCGTCGGGCTTGGTGCTGTCCCACTCGATGGCGCCATTATAACCCACTGTTGCCCGCACCAGCTCGGCAAGCTGCCTGATGGTGATTTCCTTGCCGCTGCCTATGTTGATGTGGCAGTTGCGCACCTCGGGGCTATTGCCTCGCACGTCATCAAAATTGATGTGTTCAAGGCAATACACACTGGCATCGGCCATATCCTCGCTCCACAAGAACTCGCGCACGGGTGCCCCAGTGCCCCACAGCAGCAACCGCTCGCTGTTGATGCCATAGTTCTCAAGCATGGCCACAATATCATCTTGCGACGCCTTGCCATCGATGCCCTCCACCGGGCGGCAGTCCAGGTCGGCACGCACCCCCTGCCAGTTGCCCTCGTTGAGCATCTTGGCCAGGTGCATCTTGCGTATCATCGCCGGCATCACATGGCTCGTCTCAAGGTTGAAGTTGTCGTTGGGACCATAGAGGTTAGTGGGCATCACGGCAATGTAGTTGGTGCCATATTGCAGGTTAAAGCTCTCACACATCTTCAAGCCCGCAATCTTGGCGATAGCGTAAGGCTCATTAGTATATTCCAACGGCGCTGTGAGCAATGCCGTCTCGGGAATGGGTTGCGGAGCCTCGCGCGGATAGATGCACGTGCTGCCCAAGAAGAGCAGCTTCTTCACGCCATGGCGCCAGCTCTCCCCTATCACGTTCTGCTGTATTGCCAAGTTCTGATAGATGAAATCGGCGCGATACTTAAGGTTTGCCATGATGCCACCCACATGAGCCGCAGCCAGCACCACACACTCGGGTTGCTCCTCGTCAAAGAAGCGGCGCACCGCCACAGCATCCATCAGGTCAAGCTCCTCATGAGTGCGCCCCACAAGGTTGGTATAACCCTTACTCTCCAGGCATTTCCAAATCGCCGACCCAACCAGCCCGCGATGCCCAGCAACGTATATCTTAGAATCTCTTTCCATTATTTTGTGAGGAGTTAAACAAATCAAAAGCACTAGCCGCGAAAGCGGCTTCACTTAACACTTCACATTTATCACTTAACACTTACAAATGATACACCTTCTTCACATGTTGCATGTCGTGCTCCACCATGAGTTTCACAAGGTCTTCAAAGGAGGTCTTGTGCGGGTTCCAGCCTAATTGGGTCTTTGCCTTGGTGGGATTGCCAAGCAACTGATCGACCTCGGCGGGTCGGAAATATTTCTTATCGACCTCAACTATCACCTTGCCGGTAGCCTTGTCAATGCCTTTCTCGTCAAGACCCTCGCCTTGCCACTCAAGCTCAATGCCGGCATAGTGGAACGCCAGGGTGCAGAACTCACGCACCGAGTGAAACTCGCCAGTGGCAATGACAAAATCATCTGGCTCGGGCTGCTGCATGATGAGCCACATGCACTCCACATAGTCGCGGGCATAGCCCCAGTCGCGCTTGGCGTTGAGATTGCCCAAGTAGAGCTTGTCCTGCAGGCCGTTGACAATGCGTGCAGCGGCAAACGTGATCTTGCGCGTGACGAAATTCTCGCCACGACGCTCGCTCTCGTGGTTGAAGAGGATGCCATTGGCGGTGTACATGCCGTAGCTCTCGCGGTAGTTCTTCATTATCCAGTAGCTGTAGAGCTTGGCTACAGCGTAGGGGCTGCGAGGATAAAACGGAGTGGTCTCGCTCTGAGGCACTTCCTGAACCTTGCCATAGAGCTCGCTAGTGCTGGCCTGATAAATCTTTGTCACCTTCTCGCGGTGGGTGATGCGCACCGCCTCGAGCAAGCGCAGGGTGCCCACGGCATCGGCCTCGGCAGTGTATTCGGGCACGTCAAACGACACCTTCACATGACTCTGGGCAGCTAGGTTGTAAATCTCATCGGGCTTAATGGTCTCAATAAGGCGG
The DNA here is from genome assembly GCA_900318255.1 of uncultured Prevotellaceae bacterium. Taxonomy (GTDB): domain Bacteria; phylum Bacteroidota; class Bacteroidia; order Bacteroidales; family Muribaculaceae; genus Sodaliphilus. The sequence goes on from ONJX01000003.1 coordinate 2,140, forward strand.
ATGAGCGAACTCGAGTCGGTCATGTCGCCATAATGGAGATTGATGAGCCGCTGCTGACGCATGTCGCGCACCCACTCGTCGAGATACAGGTGCTCGATGCGCCCAGTGTTGAAAGAGCTGCTGCGCCTGATGATGCCATGCACCTCATAGCCCTTCTCAAGCAGCAACTCTGCCAAATAGCTACCATCCTGACCCGTAATGCCAGTTATCAACGCCACCTTTTGATTATTCTCGTTCATTTTATCCTTGATTATTTTTTCTGAAAACTCATTAGTTACATCGCCCACACTACAATGATGCGCGCTCTATTTTTATTATATGTGTGCAAATTTACTAATATTTTTTTTTCTGACAAAATCGTGAACAGTTTGTAGAGACGATGTAGGGACAAGGCGTGCCTTATCTGCGAAGTGTTAAGTCTGAAGTGTAAAGTGTTAAGTAGGGACAAGGCGGGCCTTGTCCGCCCTGAGTGCGACATCTACTACTGCCTTGTCAGCTTGTGCCTCGTCAGCTCGTCAGCTTCTCTGCTATGAGCTATCTCTCCTTAGGCAGTTTCTCCAGCAGTGAGGGATGAATCGAGGTGGTGGCAACAGCCACCAGGCCTTTAATGCTCACCACCACGCGGCTGTCGCCTTTCACACGTTGCAGCACGCCCTCGGCACCCTCAAATGGGCCGCCTAGGATGCGCACCCTGTCGCCACGGGTGAACTGCCCTGGCTTGGGGGTGATATACACTAGTTGCTCCTCGTAGGTGCCCGCTACAGCAATAAAGTTCTTCATCTCCCGCTCGGGCACCACCACCGGCTTCTTAGTGGCGGGGTTCATGATGTAGCGTATGGGAAGCCTGGTGCTGGCCTTATACTCCTTCATCACCGATGGCTCTATGTGGAAGAAGATGAGGTTGTGGATGGTGGGCACGAGCTTCTTCACGCGCCGCCCACGCCTGATGCTCATCACATATTTCATTGGTATAAAGCTCTCTATACCACGCAAGTCGAGGTCATCTTTCACCTTCATCTCGCGATTAAATGTTACTCTTATAGCATACCACACCTTTGCCTCAGGTTCTTCTTCGGGGCGCTTGCTTGGTTCTTTTATAATTGTTGGTTGCTCCATGTGACTATCTTATTTTCTGCAAAAATAGAGTTAGATTTTCGATTGGCAAAATTTTCTAGCAAAAATAACTTGCACGCCTAAAGTATTTTCACGAAATTTGCACATCACATTTAATCATCATCATAAATCATGTAGCACTATGGATTACAAGAAAGCATTTGAGACAATGGTAAGCGAAACAGCTAAATATCTTGCCGACAATGGCCTCAAGACCATGATACTAGGACTATCGGGAGGACTCGATTCCACCGTGACGGCGGCAATCTGCCACGAGGTGGTGAACCGCTATCCCGAGCACGGATTCAAGTTCATTGGCGTGAGTCTGCCGTGCTCGTCTAACTCCGTCGAGGAAAACGACTCGGCAAGCATGGCCATGAAGGCCTTCTGCAACGAGTGCTGGGTCGAGAACTTGCAGGCTCAATACCTGCTCGTGAAAGCCACTTGCGAGCAGCGCTACCCTTCCACACCCATCTCGCAAGGAAACATCAAGGCCCGCCTGCGCATGATTTACCTCTATAACCTCGCCTCGGTGACGGGAGGACTGGTCATGGACACCGACAACCTCACTGAGCACAACCTGGGTTTCTGGACCATTCATGGAGATGTTGCCGACTACAACCCCATTGGCGGACTGTGGAAGCATGAGGTGTATGAGCTGTGCAAATATATCTTCACCGAGTGTTACCCCAAAGAGAATGACTCGCGGCACCAAGCACTGCGTGCCGCCTACGACATCATGCCCACCGACGGCAACGGCGTGGCAGCTGGCGGCGACATGGCACAGATAGCACCAGGGCACACCTACGAGGACGTGGATGACATCCTCAACACCTACTTGCTGCATGGCGACGACGAGCAGCACATGAAGCGCCTCGTCGATGCCTACAGCGCAGAGACCGTGGAGCGAGTGCTCTCACGCCACCGCCGCTCGGCATTCAAGCGCAAGCGCATGCCACTAGTCATCGAGAGATCACTCTACGACAGCTGATCTAGGTAGAACGGAGAATGTGGAACGAGGAACGGGGAACGTCCTCAAGTGAACAGTTCAAGAGGTTGCTATAACAGTAATCTCATCACTGTCTTCCATAAACGACAAACCATAAACGATAAACAAACAAAACTATTCCTTACTCGTCATAGACATAGTCGAGGAAGTCGTGCAGGGGCTTGAGGACTTTGAAATCGTCGTTAACACGCTGCACCCAGTCGTCGCACGCGAAGTAGTCCTCATCAACGTGCTTCATCAAGATATACTCCTTGCGCTTTAAGTACTGGCCCAGCGGATGGTCTTTGGGGTATTCCTTAGGCACATTTTTCAGCGTCTCGCCCTCAAAGTGGAAGCCCGAGGCCTGGAGTCGCCGGTCGGTTATCAGCTTGGTGAACTCCTCGGGCTCGGCGTCGATGAGGCGCCGCAGGGCATCGAGCTTGTCCTTGGCTGGCCACCACACGCCGCCACACAACATCAGGCGGCCAGGCTCAAAATGAATGTAGTAGCCACTCGACACGCAGTGGCGGCCGCCACGACCAATCACTGCGCTGAAATACTGCTTATAGGGACGCTTATCGGGCGAGAAACGGATGTCGCGGTAGATGCGATACACCGCCTGCTTCACGTCAAGCCCCCGAGCTTTCTCGTCCCACCCAGCCATGAGCGAGATTAGGCGCTCTATATCACCTTCCCAGGCCTTGCGCAAGGGGTCATATAAGCGTTCCTTGTGCTCCTTGAACCATGCACGCTCGTTATGCGCGGCAAGCGTTCTCAAGAATGTCATTACGTCTTTAATGTTAGATTGCGATTTCATTATTGTTAGCCATAATTTATTATGTGCGCAAAATTAATTAATTATTTTTAAGCCCACAAGTGTTCCTCACCCATTGGTCGGCAAAAAAAGAGTCTTCCTCTATTCAAGTGTAAGGATTAGTATATATGTGCGGTGTGCTATTTTCTCTTTTTTTCAGCATTAATTATAATTGTTGAAAAATGTACCAAGAAAACTTTTGGAGTTTTAAAAGTTTTTTACGTACTTTGCACTGTCATTTCAACGTACACACTTATAAAGCAACTATAATTTCCTGTTCCACATGGAATTAAGAGAGAAAATTTTAAGGACATCAATGGACTTGATGATGCGCATTGGTCCGCAATCGGTTACTATGGATATGGTAGCTCGCGACTGCGGCATCTCAAAGCGCACCTTGTATGAGACCTTTCCTAACAAGCACAACCTCATCAGTGATGTTATCAAGTATAACCAACAGCAGTCTAATGCCAAGTTCAACGAGATATTTGAGCAGGCTGCCAATAGCTTCGATGCACTGATGGGGGTCTATACCACAGCCCGCGAGTTTATCAGAAAGACGTCACCAGTGTTTATTGCCGACATCAAGCGACTCTATCCCGAAGTCTTTGACGAATACAAAGCACAAGAGGTGAACCACATGCTCTCGCTGGCAAGTGTCATTCACAAAGCCAAGGAAGAGGGCCTGGCACTGCCTGGCATCAAGTGCAAGATTGCTGCATTCATTCTCACCAACAACTTGAAGAACCTGCACAACATGCAGGACTTTCCTTTTCCTGAGTACTCGGCTACCGAGGTCTTTGACGGTGCTTTCCTCAATTTCATGCGTGGCATCGCCACAACACGAGGCTTGGAAATAATAGAAGATTATGTTCACAAGCACCTACTTAAACTTGAAGGTTAAAGGCCAGTGTTTATAGGTTAGTGGTTAGTGTTTATAGGTTATAGGTTAGAGATTGCAGAACACATAATCTCATGACTGTCTTCCATAAACCATAAACGATAAACCATAAACGATAAACCATAAACGATAAACGATAAACGAAATCCGCTCCTCCTTCCACCCAGCAATTTAAAAATAATAAAAATTATCTATATATATGTATCTTAAAAAATTCATCAAATTTGCGCTAATGGCTGTTGCGGTAACAGCAACTTCTACAGCCACAAATGCCGAGGCACTAAACGTGACTCTCGACGAATGTATCCGCATCGCTCTGAGCGACAACCCATCGATCATTGTCGCCGACATGGAAGTACAGCGGGTAGATTACTCCAAGAAAGAAACGCTGGGACAGCTGTTCCCGCAGGTGAACTTCACGGCCAACTACTCACGCACTCTCGCCAAGCAGACGATGGTGATGATGGACCAATCTTTCAAAGTGGGTACCGACAACTCTCACAGTGTGGGATTTCAAGGCACGCTGCCCATCATCGTGCCAGCTTTGTGGAAGTCAATCAAGCTTAGCGACAACCAAATTCTACAGAACATAGAAAAAGCACGTGCTTCACGAATCTCGCTGGTGAACCAGGTGAAAAATGCCTATTATGCTCTGCTGCTAGCACGCGACAGCAAGCGAGTGATAGAGGCCAACCATGAGACGGCATTGCTCACTGCCGAGATTTTCCAGAAACAATTTGAGATAGGAGTAGGCACCGAACTCGACATGACACGTGCTCGCGTGGCAGCCACCACACTTGAGCCATCTATTCTCGATGCACAAAACTCTATCGATGCCCTGAAACTGCAACTCAAAGTGCTCATGGGCATGGACTCAAATGTTGACATCGAGCCATCAGAGACGCTCGACTCCTACAAGGCCATGATGTATGACTACACCATGAGCGTGGACACCTCGCTGGTGAACAACACCAGCCTCAGGCAACTCGACCTCCAAACCGACTACCTCAAGCAGGCCTTGAAGGTGCAGAAAATGTCGTGGTTCCCCACTCTCACTGGCTCCATCAACTACATGTGGAACTCTATGAGCAACGGCAGCCCATTCAAGAACTTCAACTGGAACCCCTACTCGCAGGCTGCACTGGCACTGTCGTGGAACCTATTCTCAGGTGGGCAACGCTACTTCAAGCAGAAAGAGGCCGAAATCACTGTCAACGAAATGAAATGGCAACGCGAGAACCTCACACGCACTCTCAACTCACAAGTAGAGACACAGCTCAACAACATCAAGAGCAACCTCAAGCAGATTGAGAGCAATGCAGCTAGCGTGGCACTTGCCGAGAAGAGCGACAACATCATGCAGGAGAGCTTCAAGCTGGGAGTGGGCACATTCCTGCAAATTCAAGACACGCAAAACGCGCTGCTTGGAGCACGCCTGTCCTACTATCAAGCCATCTACAACCTGCTCGTGTCGCAAAGCGACCTCGAGCTCATGCTCGGCAATGCGCCACTGGCAAAATATGGAGTTAATAACGAAATAATCAAAACAAACCGATAAAGATGAAAACCTACAAATCATTCACAGCTTTAGTGTTAATTGCAGCACTGCTCGCCTCTTGCTCTGGCAAGAAGGACAAGAAGGGTCAAAATGTTGATGAGACTCCACTGGTAGAGTTGCAGAGCGTTCACAGCGAGGACGTTGAAGAGTTGAGCGAATACACCGCCACAGTAGAAGCCTTCAAGACTAACAACATCTCGTCTTCAACAGGAAACCGCATCAAGCGCATTCTCGTTGATGTGGGTAGTAATGTGAGAGCCGGACAGGCAGTTGTAATACTCGACAATGTGACGGCAGTAAACCAAGAGAGCGCCATTGCTGGGCAAAGGGCTGGGGTTGAGAACCAAGCCGCTGCTCTCGCCAGTCAAGAAGCGGCTCTCAAGAGCGAGGAAATCAACCTTGCCCGACAAAGAAAAGACCTCGACCGTGCCAAGGAACTGGTGAAAATTGGTGGAGGCACTCAGCAAGCTGTTGACCAGCTGCAAGCCGCCTACGACGCTGCGCAAGAGTCGCTCAAAGCACGCAAGCGCGCGCTCGAGGCCAGCAAAGCATCGCTCGATGCTAGCCGCACCTCGCTAGGTGCTAGTCAGCGTTCTATGCAGACCGTGCAGGAAAACACCGTCCTCACCAGCCCCATCAGCGGTGTGGTGAGCGCCCGCAACTACGATTCTGGCGACCTGCCTATGGGTCCCATCCTCACCATCCAGCAGATGAACCCCCTCAAGGTCATCGTCAACGTAAACGAGGAAGAGTTCTCAAAAATCAAGAACGGCATGCCCGTGACTGTGACTCTCGATGCTGTGCCCGATGAGACGTTTAACGGCTCGGTCTATCTCATCCACCCCGAAATCAACCAGCAGACGCGCACCTTCCAGGTGGAGGTGACCATCAGCAACGGCGCTGGCAAGGTGAGCGCAGGAATGTTTGCACGCGTCAAGTTCAACTATGGCTCTGAAAAACACATCGTTGTCCCCGACAGGGCCATCGTCAAGATGCAAGGCTCGGGCAAGCGATTTGTGTATGTATATAAAGACAACGGCACTGTGGCCTATACCGAGGTAGAACTCGGCATGCGCATTGGCGACCGTTACGAAATCTTGAGTGGACTTAACGACGGCGACCGTGTGGTAATCGCCGGCCAGTCAAGGCTCTCGGATGGAGCCAAAGTGAAGCTCAACGACAAGAAACAATAATAGGCTTTCTCCTCCCCCACACACCTTTCAATAATAAAATACTGTAAACATCATAATTTAACCTTTTATGAGTCTTTATTCCAGTTCGGTGAAACGCCCGGTAACAACAATCCTCATCTTTGTGGCGGTTGTGATTCTGGGTCTGTTCTCACTAAAGAAATTGCCCATCGACTTGATGCCCGACATCGACACTAACACCATCATGGTGATGACGACCTATTCGGGAGCAAGTGCCGAAAATATTGAGCAAAACGTCACTCGACCGCTAGAGAACTCACTCAACTCGGTTGAGCACCTAAAGCATATCACCTCCAACTCACGAGAGAACGTGTCGATCGTAACACTCGAGTTTGAATATGGCTATGACATCGATGTGCTCACTAACGATGTGCGCGACAAGCTTAGCATGGTCTCAAGTATGCTACCCGATGATGCTAACACCCCTATCATCTTCAAGTTCTCGACCGACATGATCCCCATTGTGCTACTCTCGGCGCAAGCCCATGAGAGTGTGCCAGGCCTTTACAAGATTCTCGACGAGAACGTTGCCAATCCCCTGGCGCGTGTCGATGGTGTGGGATCGGTATCGATTGGTGGTGCACCCAAGCGCGAAGTTCACATTTATGTTGACCCATTAAGGCTTGAGGCTTACAACTTGAGCATCGAGACCATTTCATCGCTTGTGGGTGCCGAGAACCGAAACATCCCTGGTGGCACCTTCGACATCGGCAACGAGACCTATGCCCTGCGCGTGGAGGGTGAATTTAACGACCCCAAAGAGCTCGAAAACCTCGTGGTGGGTGCATCAAATGGCGCTGCCGTACATCTGAGCGATGTGGCACGCATCGACGACTCTCTCGAGGAGCGAGCACAAGAGACCTTCACCAATGGTGTGCGTGGTGCCATGATCATCATCCAAAAGCAAAGTGGTGCTAACTCCGTGGAAATCTCTAACCGTGTGAAGCAGATTCTGCCACAGATTCAAAAGAACCTGCCCAGCGACATCAAGCTCGACTACATCGTCGATACCAGCGACAACATTCGCAACACCATCGCCTCTCTCGTTGAGACAGTGCTCTATGCTCTGCTCTTTGTGGTGATTGTGGTATTCTTCTTCCTGGGTCGATGGAGGGCTACCGTCATCATCGTGCTCACTATCCCTATCTCTCTTATTGCCTCGTTCATCTACCTCTACGCTACGGGCAACACGCTCAACATCGTGTCGCTCTCGGCATTGTCCATTTCTATTGGTATGGTGGTTGACGATGCCATTGTGGTGCTCGAGAATATCACCACACACATTGAGCGAGGAGCCGAGCCCAAGCAGGCGGCAGTGCATGGCACCAACGAGGTGGCAATATCGGTAATAGCTTCTACACTAACGCTCATCGCCGTGTTCTTCCCGTTGACCCTGGTAACTGGCATGACTGGTGTGCTCTTCCGTCAGCTAGGATGGATGGTGACTATCATGATGATAATCTCTACCACCGCCGCACTGTCGCTCACACCTATGCTGTGTAGCCGCATGCTGCGACTGCAGCGCACCCAGAGCAAGCTCTTCACCAAATTCTATGGTCCCATCGAGAAAATCCTCGACAAGCTCGACGACGGCTTCGCTTGGCTGCTCACCCACTGCGTGCGTCACCGCTGGATAACATCGCTTGTGGTGCTCGGCGTCTTTATCGTTTCTATTTTCTTGATGAAGTTCGTGGGCAGTGAGTTCTTCCCCACCATGGACAACAGCCGCCTGGGTGTGAACCTTGAGTTGCCCATCGGCACTCGTGTGGAAGTTGCTAAGGACGTGTGCCAGCGTCTGCACAAAGAGTGGACCGAGAAATATCCCGAGATTCAGGTGTTCAACTACACCGTGGGCCAGGCAAGCAGCGACAACACGTGGGGTTCAATGCAGAATAACGGCTCGCACATCATCTCGATGAACATCAGGCTCGTCAACCCTAGCGACCGCGACCGCAGCATCACCGAGATTGCAGGACTCATGCGTGAAGACCTCAAGCAGTATCCCGAGCTCAAGAAGGCGCTAGTCAACGTGGGTGGCTCGCGTGGCGGAGGCATGAGCGGACAATCTACTCTGGATTATGAAATCTATGGCTACGACTTCGCCCAGACCGACAGCGTGGCACAGCACCTCAAGCGAGTCCTCGAGAAAGTGCGTGGCGCTGCCGACATCAACATCAGCCGCAGCGACTATCAACCCGAATATCAAGTGGATTTCGACCGCGAGAAGTTGGCACTCTATGGCCTTAACCTCTCGACAGCAGCAACCTATGTGCGCAACCGCATCAACGGCAACACGGCAAGCTACTTCCGTGAGGACGGCGACGAGTATGACATCAAGGTGATGTATGACCCCGAGCACCGCCAGTCGCTCGAGGATATCGAGAATATCACCCTCTACAATGCCATGGGCAATGGCATCAAGCTCAAGGAAGTGGGCAAGGTGGTGGAGCGATTCTCGCCTCCTACCATCGAGCGCAAGGACCGTGAGCGCATCATCACTGTCTCTACGGTTGTGCAGGATCGCCCCATGAGTGAAATTATCGCCGAGGCTCAGCCCGAAATCGATAAGCTCGACTTGCCACCAGGTGTGACCATTCAACTTAGTGGTTCGTTCGAGGATCAGCAAGACTCGTTTAGCGACCTGGGAATGTTGGCAATCCTTATCATCATCCTGGTTTATATCGTGATGGCATCGCAGTTTGAGTCGTTCACCTATCCAGGCATCATCATGAGCTCAATCATGTTTGCATTCTCGGGTATCGTGCTCATCCTGCTCTTGACGGGTACCAACCTCAACGTGATGTCGATGATTGGAGCCATCATGCTCATCGGTATTGTGGTTAAGAACGGTATCGTGCTCATCGACTACATCACGCTCAACCGCGAGCGAGGCATGAGCGTGCGCCGCTCGGTAATCGACGGCGGCAAGTCGCGTCTGCGCCCAGTGCTCATGACGTCGCTCACCACCATCCTGGGCATGGTGCCCATGGCCATTGGTTCGGGCGAGGGTGCCGAGATGTGGCGACCCATGGGTATCGCCGTGATTGGTGGCTTGACATTCTCTACCATCTTGACGCTGCTCTTCGTGCCCACAATGTACACCATCTTTGCCTACAACGGCATCAAGCGCAACCGCAATAAGATGCGCAAGGCACATGCCGAGCAAGGGAAAAAATAACAGCTAAGTGTAATCATTAACATCAAGCGAATAATAATTTAAGATGAAAGCAATATTTATATCTTTCGACCAAGCTTATTACGAAAGAATCGTGGAGATGCTCTACAAGAACGGATGCCGCGGGTTCACTGCCTTCAACGACGTGGTGGGACGAGGCTCATCGACCGGAGACCCACACTATGGCACTCACGCTTGGCCATCGCTGGTACAAGGCATCCTCACCGTGGTCGAGGACAAGCGAGTAGATACCGTTCTCGAGAAGCTCCATGAGATGGACCTCGCCACCCCTAAGCTGGGTCTCAGGGCCTTTGTGTGGAACATCGAGAAGTCAATCTAGAGCCTATTCTCCTTCACAGCCCACCGAGGGTTATATCAAAACAACCTGAACAACAGGCTTACAACACTAACAACATCATTTTTAAGACACAACTTGCCTTAAAGATGGGTTGTTAGTGTTGTTTGCCTGTTGTGATTGTTGATGTATCTATTCAGCGATTGCGTCGAAGACGCTAAATGCCACCCATAACACAATAGGGTGAGACTGGGAGCGCGAGCGTTTAGCTTGCGCTCCCTTTCCTCTACTCACCACAGCTCACGCAGGTTTTGATAGCTTTCACAATTGTAAAGCCACGATTTATGTGCAACATGCCCATCACACCAGCAAAGCCACATTTTGATATAAAAAAATGTGGCTTTGTTGTGATATGTGGCTTGTTAATATAAATATATTCCACATGGAGCTTCACGGGATTGCTTCTTTTCAAAAATAATATTACTTTTGCCTATTGAAAATATTACGATTATCAGCCATAAAATTTATCACATTATTTATAATAAACCATTTTTATAAATCAATTTTAAATCACAGAAGTTATGAAGAAAACATTAACTCTCATGCTCGCGGCTGTTGCGGCATTCTCGTTGTCGGCAGCCAACTACTTCACCGTGAATGAGGCTCAACAGGGCACTCCCGTGAAGATGGAAAACGTTAAGAAGGCACCTGCTGGCATGCAGGCCAAGATGATGGCACGCCTCGCCTCACAACTCAAAGCCACCCCCAACTTCCCGGCATCTACCCCCGACGACCTCGTGGGCGGCTACGCTTGGACCTACCGTCAGTACACTGGTGGCATGACCACTCAGCCCGACACCATCTCTAACAACTACACCTTCCAGCGCGACACCGAGGACAACGTTGACCTGATAGGTATCAACAAGATTAGCGACACCCAGATTCGTCTCACTGGCTTCATGCCCCTCCCAATTACTGCTACAATGGGAACAACCAGTAACTACACCACCTTCACCGTTGATGCTGATCAGGTAGTTTATAGCCATAGCACTTATGGCGACTGCTCTCTTCAGGCTGCTTGGTATTATGAGGGTGATGACACCTACGATGCCGGCTGGTACGTTGGCGACGTCATGGGCATCCTCGTGGATGAGGGCATCGTCATGGACCCCGACGTTCACTTCTACATGGTCATCAGCAGCGGCAACTATGCCGGCTATCGCCTGGGCTGGATCTATGAGCCGGCAAGCACCATGGTTCCTGCAACAGACTTCAACGCCATGATGAGCTTCACCTATAACAACGCCGTCTATGACTGGCCAGTTATCGCCACCGAGAACACCGACACCTATGTCGTTTCGGTTGATAACTTCGCCGGCATTGGCACCACTCCTGTAACCTTCACTCTTGCCGAAGACAAGACTTGGTCTGCCGACCAAACAGTGTTCTACACCTCGGGCGACAACAACTTCGCCTTCTATGCCATTGATGGCGAGAACTTCGTTCAGGAGACTGGCACAGGCACCGAGAAGGTGCTCACCTTCGGTCAAAACTGGACTGGCTATGACACTACCACCAACTATTGGCTGGGCGAGCGCAGTGCCACTACTATCACCCTCATCAGCGACGAGGAGTTTGTATATCCAACTCCTGCTCCACAGCACGCCTACTACCTGATTGGTGGTTTCAATGAGTGGAACCAAGAAGCTATGATCCCATTTGTTGAGAATAACGGTGTCTACACTTTGACCTACACATTCGGTGGAGAGTTCAAGGTTAAGGACGAGGCAGGCAACTGGTGGGGCGGCGGCGTCACCCTCACTGAGGAGAACCCAAGTGTTACCCTCGTTGACGGTGGTAACCTCAATCTTGACCAGCAGGCTGAGTACACCCTCACTATCGAGAACGGTGTTCTTACAGTATCAGGCTTCCCCGCACCACAAGTGGTTGAGTACAACGACTTCTTCGTTTGCGGCTCATTCAATGGTTGGAACCAATCAGAAGGCCTCGTAGAACTCGTTGCTAACGAGGAAGGCACTGAGTTTACAGGAACTGTTGAGTTCGAGACTAATGCCGAGTTCAAACTTATCACCCACAACCTCGCTGGTGGCTGGAAGTGGTTTGGTGGAAGCACCAATGGTGACAACTTCATGATTGGCAGCGATATGCTTGGTGTTGACATTGCCCTCGTTGATGGTTCTAACTTCCAGGTTGAGGAAGGTGGCAGCTACGACATCACCGTTAAGCAGGCAAGCAGCAAAGGTCTCCAAGAGCCTCTCACAATGGTTATCAGCAAGACTCCTACTGCAATCAGCACTATTGCTAACGATACTAAGACTGATAACGCTTACTACAACCTTATGGGTGTCAAGTTCAACGGCATGCCAAGCGTTCCTGGCATCTACATCCACAACGGTCGTAAAGTTGTGATTAAGTAATAGGCCTTAGGCCAAACAATTCTAGAAGGTGCATCCCAAAAAATGATGGGATGCACCTTTTTTGTAAAATATCTTGATATAAACCAAAAAAATCACTACCTTTGCGCCAACTTTTTCAAAAAATGCCCTATCCCTATGAAAGAGATCACTATCAATGGGCTCACCTTTGAGCCTTACATCTCCAGCGAGGAGATTGCCAAGCAAGTGGAGCGCGTGGCTGCCCAAGTGAAGCGAGACTGCGTTACCGAGTCCCCAATCTTTGTGTGCGTCTTAAAGGGCGCATTTATGTTTGCCGCCGACCTCTACCGTGCCATCGACATGCCGGGGAGCGAGATAGCATTCATCCGCTACAAGTCCTACTCTGGCACTGAATCTACTGGCCAGATGAACAAAATCTTGGGACTCAATGATGATGTGGCTGGTCGTGAGGTGATTATCATTGAGGATATCGTTGACACTGGCCTTACAGCACAGGCCTTGCGTAGCGACATTGAGGCGATGAACCCCATGAGCGTTAAGATGGCAACCTTGCTCTTCAAGCCCGCATCACTAAAGCATGGCAAAGTTCCAGAGTATGTGGGCTTTGAAATTCCGCCCAAGTTCATCATTGGTTATGGGCTCGACCTTGACGAGAAAGTGAGAGGACTTAAAGAAATCTACGTCCTCAAGAAAGAAGACTAAACGTTTAACTCATTAATTACCATAAAATTATGCTAAATATAGTTATTTTTGGTGCTCCTGGCTCGGGCAAGGGCACACAGAGCGAGAACCTCATTGCTAACTACAAGTTGTTCCACATCTCCACTGGCGACGTGCTGCGCGACCACATCAAGCGAGGCACCGAGCTGGGCAAGACAGCCAAGCAGTATATCGACCAGGGACAGCTCATACCCGACGAGCTCATGATAGGCATCCTGGCACAAGTAATCGACGACAACAAAGAGCAAGCGCAAAACGGCGTGATCTTCGACGGCTTTCCACGCACGATTCCACAGGCCGAGGCACTGGAGACATTGCTCAACGAGCGCGGCACCTGCGTGAGCGCTGTAATTGGCCTTGAGGTGCCTGAGCAGGAGCTCATCGACCGCCTCGTAAAACGAGGACAGATGAGCGGACGCAGCGACGACAACGAAGAGACCATCAAGAAACGCCTCGATGTGTATCACAACCAGACGTCGCCACTGCAGGCCTTCTACAAGGAGAAAGGCCTCTACCATGCCATCAAGGGAATTGGCACCATCGACGGCATCTTCCAAGACATAAAAGCCGCCATCGACGCTATTTAGAGAACAAGAGAACAAGAGGACAAGAGAACAAGAGGACAAGAGAACAAGAGGACAAGAGAACAAGAGAACAAGAGGACAAGAGAACAAGAGGACAAGAGAACAAGAGGACGAGAGAACAAGAGGACGAGAGGACTAGGTTAAGTGTGTTGCGATGCCATCGCAACATACTCTTAACTCTTAACACTTAACACTTAACTATATGACACCGTGGCGGGTATCTACATCCACATTCCTTACTGCAAGAGCAAGTGCATCTATTGCGACTTCTACTCCACCCCACACACCGAGTCGATGACGCAATATGTGCTATCGCTGCTCGGCGAGGCCAAGCTGCGTGTAGCCGAGATTAACAGCGAGCCCATAAAAACCATCTACGTGGGTGGGGGCACGCCATCGGTATTGCCCATCGCATTACACAAAACACTGGTCGAAGGACTAAACAGTATTTTTGACCTTAGCAGAGTGGAAGAGTTCACCATCGAGGTGAATCCCGATGACATCACTTGCAACTATGCTGCACAACTGCGGCAACTGGGCATGAACCGCGTGAGCATGGGAGTGCAAAGCTTCAACGACAACGAGCTGCTAGCCATCAATCGCCGCCACACGGCACAGCAAGCCATCGAGGCCGTTAAAGCCATCAAGGAGGCGGGCGTCACCAACGTGAGTATCGACCTTATCTATGGCTTGCCGGGACAGACGCTTGACTCATGGCAACACAATGTGGAACAAGCGATTGCTCTTGGCGTGCAGCACATCTCGGCCTATTGCCTCAGTTACGAGCCTGGCACCCGGCTGTGGGTGATGAGAGAACGCGGCAAGGTGCAAGAGGTGAGCGACGATGACTGCATCGCCATGCACAACATGCTGGCGCAACGCCTCAAGAATGCAGGCTTTGAGCATTACGAAATCTCAAACTTTGCCCTGCCAGGCTATCGCTCCCGTCACAACTCCAGCTACTGGAACTTCACCCCCTACTTGGGACTAGGCGCTGCCGCTCACAGCTACGACGGCGCCACACGCCGTTACAACCCTTCGAGCATAAAGGAATATATCAGCAAGCTAAGCCTCGGCTCCACGGCATTTATTGAGGAACACCTTGAGTGGTGGGAGCGATATGACGAGGAGGTGATGGTGAGGCTGCGCACCAGCGACGGCCTCGACACACGCCTCATCGCCAAGCGCTACGGCACCACGGCTTTAAACCACTTGCTCAAGCTGGCTCAACCTTACATCAATAAGCAACTGCTCAATAGCCACAACGGCATTCTTTCACTCACACCTCAGGCTATTATGGTCAGCGATGACATAATCCGTAGTCTTATGTGGGACTAGTTTGTTGCAATTATAAAAATAATGATTACCTTTGCAACATCCATTTTTACAAACCGCTTATTATAGTTTCAAATATATAGATTCAAATATGAGACATTCAATACCATTTGCACTCCTGCTCATCGCCTCTCTCTTTGTTACAACCACAGCATTAGCTCAGCAAGCATCAGAACCCAACTTGCGCTGGGGGCATCCCACGCAGCAAGAAATGGAAATGACAAGCTACACTCCCGACCCCAGTGCCGATGCGGTGGTGCTGTGCAAAACCACCGATGCACATTATGTCATCACTAAAGATGTGCTGCAAGTGCTCTATGAAGTGAAAGGGCGCATTAAAATCCTCAAGCCCGAGGGCATAAAGCACGGAGCTATTGATATTTATTACACTGTAAACGACGGTGTGGAAGGCAATAGAGAGGATGTGACCAGCGTAAAAGGGGCCACATATAACCTGGTCAATGGTAACGAAGAGCGAAGCGAGCTCACCAGCGACATGATTAACACCCATAATGCTAAAGACCGCAAGCAGAAGGTGATGACGCTTCTTTTGCCAGACGTCAGAGTAGGCTCGGTGATAGAATATGAATACACTATAACCAGCGACATTTATCGTGAGATAAAGGACTGGAACGCTCAATGCGAGCTACCAGTGGCTTACACCAGATATGATGTTTCGATACCTGAATGGTTTGGATTTTATGTTCAAACTATTGGTAATGAATATAACACAAGCCACATCACTCAACGCCGCACTGCCCAGCGACCCACTTATGTGATTGAGACCGCGGGAGCCGAGTATGAATGTCTGGGTGTGAACTTTGAGTTTGAAGGCCGCAAGCTCACGGCTCTGAAAAACGAACCTCTAATCTTCTCGCCACAAGTCTATGCACAACGTGTGATTATCGACATCAACACCGAGTTGCTGCCGCGACACACTAAGCACCAGTACTCTATGACCTGGAATGAGATTGACCAGTACCTTCTCAAGCACAACAACTTTGGCAAGCTTTTAGGCAACAATCCCCTCAAGAAGGAGATGAAGAAAGCAGGCATCATGCACATGAAGAGCAATGACAATAAGATAATGGCCACTGTGCAACTGTTGCGACAGCATGTGTCGTGGAACGGCAAGTATGACCTCTATGGCAACAACCCGTCGCAAGTGGTGAAGAACGGCACCGGCAGCAATGCCGACCTCAACATTCTGCTCATCGCTATGTTGAGCGATGCTGGCATCAACGCCTACCCGGCAGTGCTCTGCGAGCGTGGCCACGACATTATTGATGAAAACCGTCCCACAATGAAGAATTTAACTTCGATGGTTGCTCTAATTGACAGGGGTGACGCAGACTTTTATGCGTTTGACGGCTCGGTAGAAAATGCATCGCTCGACATACTTCCCGCCCACTTCCTGGTGAGCAAAGCCAGGATAATTAAGAAGGACAACAATTCCCCTTGGATAAACCTCGAAAGTCGTGGTGTGGAGGTTGCAAGCCACAAAATCACTGGAGCTATCGATGGCAATGGCAAGCTCACCGGCATCTGCGAGACCACCTATGACGGCAAGGCTACCGAATGGGTGAGAATGATTACAAAAATTGAGGGTGAAAAGATGCACAACCCTAAGTTGCAGTCCCCGATGATTGCAGTGAGTGGATATAAGTTACAAGGACTGGATGACATCGCGGGGCCAGTTACCGAAACGGTTAATTTCAGCACTCAGCTCAGTGTTAGCAACGGAGTTATCGAGTTGCCGCAACTCATAGTGCCGTTTATCGACGAAAAGCTGTTTGAGAGCGACACACGCTACAATCCCATCGAGTTCCGCACCAAAAAGAGCGAGACGATTGACTTCTTGCTTGCCATTCCCGAAGGCTGGGAAGTGGCCGACGTGCCTGCCCCAATATCTCTTAACACTAGCGACAAGACCATCAACATGTCCATCACCCCAAGCACTGCAGGGAACACCGTCAAGGTTGCCGCTCACCTGTCAATAGACCGGCTGGTCTTTAACAAACGAGACTATAAAGGCATCAAAAACCTAGTAGATAGAATAATCCAGCAAAGCAAGGTGCCATTTATCATCAAGAAAAAGAACTGACCTCAGTTCTGTGAGACATTTACTAAATTTAAGTCCCTTAATTTATGGAAATTAAGGGACTTAAATTAGCAATCACCTAGCTCGTCTTCGGGAAATGTGACGCGCCAAGCGGTCCATGATTTTGATTATCTCTGGGTCGGTAGAATTACACAACCTTAATATAGAATAGTTTTCGTAATATGAGAGGTTGCAATGCTCAAAAACTCCCTGCTCCTCAAAGACGGTCATCAAGTTTTTAAGTCGTTGCATCAAGCACGGGTTATGATCAAATTGTTTATATCCCAGTGCCTTCATCTCACTAGGCGATTTCTTGCAGTCTTTTACTTTCACAATCTCATAAGGCCGCTCTATATCATGCGTCTTTTTAAGCTTGCCATAACAAGGCACAAACAAATCGGTAGAAATTTCAAACTCTACACCCATCCCGTCTTGCACAGCTCTGTCACATATTTTTCTTGCTTCCTGCATCGTCTTCAGTGATTTAGAAGCTCTAAGCAAATCGGGAGTCCCCCAAAAATAACCCGTTTGGATATCACATCGGTCAAAACCTAGTGATTTCCACTTCTGATTGCCATAAGCCCCATCAAATGGTATCCAATAAAACTTGAACCCTCTGGAATGAACATGGGCGCACACATCGGCTATGATGTCATTAGATTTCCTGACATTATCCACATAAATGTAATCGTATCTCGCTCCTGTCATGTTAGTCCATTCTCCGGTTTTTGAGTCTTTATGCCAACTCGTGACCGACGTGGTCTCTTCAACCCAATACAAGCCTTCGAGAGTGATATTCTTGTAATGCTGAGCCTGAAATCTGCTAATTACCTCATCAACAAACCATTTCACTGCCGCTAGGCGATGCTCTCGCTTTCTGAAATCTATCTTAACAGTTCTGCCATTTATTCTCAAGCTGCCCCATTCGGTGAAATCGGTGCATGGCGAAGGTACGGTTAAATACACTTTGTGCTTAAACGCTGGCTTTCCCAGCAGTTTTTTGCAGTCCTCGATGCACTCATCCAGAGCCTTTAGTCCGTCGAAATTGCCACCATTATAGGCTGTTGAGAAATACCTGTTTAGCAACCACTCCCAGTGCCCTTTATTAGTTGCGCCCTTCTCTCCAGGCTGGTTGTCGCCAAATTTGTAACCTTCATCAGTTTTAAATTCCACATACAAAAATGAGGGGAAAAACCATTCAGTGTGTCCATCCTTAAAGGTGTGTGTCACTAATTTTTTTAATTCATTCCTCCCTGCTTTTGGTCTGTTTTTGTTGCCATAATAAATGGCTATAATGTCGTCTTTCCTAGTGTCATCACCTTTAGGGTAATGCGCAGCGGTATTAGGGGCAGGGGCAGCTGCAGCACGCTGGGCACCAGCATTAGAGTCATGCACACCCGAGACTTCACTTCTTGTGTTATCTGAATTAGTCCCTGCCACCTTGTCAACATAATCGGCATAGGTAGTATAAGACACTTTGTCTAAGCCATTAAGGCCGTCAACGGCACTGCTGCTTCCTATGTTGGTAACTGTAGCCTTAGCAATCCTTGTGGGGGGGACAGCAGTTTTTGTGGTGCAACTGATGCACACAAATATCAACAGGAATGATAGTATCTTTTTCATGTGTTATGTTTAATAATTTTACTTCTTATTGCTAATTCTCCAAATGGTGCCCTCGATGAGCGAGCAGTAGATGTCGCCAGTAACGGGGTCAACCTCAAAGCCGTTGACCTCGCTGCAGCCCATTTTATAGGTGAACACCAGTTCGCCTGTTGATGCCTCGAGCACCGCAAGCATGCCGCGGCGAGAGCCAGCATAGACATAGCCACCTTTCTCTAGCACGATGCATGGGGCGTGCTCATAGCCAAAGTGGCAGTCGGTGGTCCACAGCTCACGATAGTCGTTGCTCTGGGTGTCTATCGCCACAATGGTGCCGTCCATCGTCTTGGCATAGGCACGCTTGACATCCTCGCTCAGTCCCAGGCTCTCACGCACCTTCACCGCATTGTCGTGATGTCGCCACAACTGCCGGCCGGTGGCACGGTCGAGCGCTGTGGAGTAGCGGTCGGGGGCTACTATCACCACCCTATCATTGGTCACGGCAGGCACCACATTGCCCGGGCTATATAGATTGGCAGTCTTGCCATTATTCCACGACCAGTTGAGCTTACCGCTGTGGCGATCGAGTGAGCGCAGGTTGGTGTCCCAAGCGCCAAAGATGATGTCATCTTTGCCCACAAAGGGCTCGGCCTGACAATAGTTGTTGATGTCATTGAACTCCCACAGCAGCTTCATGCTTTTCACGTCCCAAGCCTGGAAGGACTTGAAACCTCCCTGATAGAGCACGCCGTCGGCAACCACGCCATCGGCAACGTATGGCCCGCGAGCAGCGACCTCAGTCAGCACCTTGCCGCTCTTCTTGTCGAGCCAGATGAGGCGCTTGTCGCCAGTGGGCAAGGCCACAATCTTGTCGGCAACTGCTGGGCGCGAGAAGAGCATACTTGTGGTCTTATACTCCCACTTGAGCTTGGCTTTCTTCTTGTCAATCACACGCAGGTAGCCCATTGAGTTGCCAAAGTAGATGTTATCCTTGTCAATGCCCAGCCTAGTGAAAATCGACGCATCGTCGGCATAGACTCTCTGCACCTCAAACCCTTGGGGAACATAGTGATTAGTCTTGCGCTCGTCAATGCTATAGTAATCGGTGTTAATCTTGTAAGCATAGCGGATGTCGCGCTCCTTGCCTATGGTTTTGTTATAAACATGAATCCAATCGTGGTCAAGGTCCACATCCATGAGTGTGTAGCCATAGTCGCCACCGCCCATGTCGAGACAGCGCACCATCAACCCGATGATGCCATAGGTATCATACTGGCGCCAGCGGTGCCAGTGCCCGTTCTGATGGGTAATGACGGGATATTTCATTAATATGCGAGCATAGTCGTCGTAGTTGTCAAGGTCATCGAGCAGTGGGTAATGGTTCACGCTCAGCACCTTCATGCCTGGCTTCACCACCTCACCTAGCGTCTTGTCGAGCCAGATGAGGTCTTCCTGCTTGATGTGGCCGTCGCCCATCTTCATGAAGGGGCCACAGTTCATCCCTATCACCACCAGCTTGCCCACAGTAAAGACAAAGCGGTCGTTGCCCCACAGGTCGTTAAAGGTCTTGCAAGCGCTCTGGCTCCAGTTGTTCTCGTGGTTGCCGGGAATCACATAAAGCGGCTTGGCTATGCCGTCGAGTATCTGTTTCACATTGCGCAGCTGCTCATCGCTGCCCTCATTGGTGAGGTCACCGCTCACGATCACCGCATCAACGTCGCTGGCATTGATTTCCACCACAGCCTCCTGGAGCTTACCCTCATTGGCATTGCCTGGAGTGACATGGATGTCGCTCAGGATTGCAAACTTCTGGGCATAGCAAGTAGATGACACCAACAAAATGGTGATTACCAAAAAAAATTTAAAAAAGGTGATGGGTGTTTTCATAATTTCATCGATAAGTTTTCAGTTTCGGCAAGAACATGTCGGGGTAATACTCCAGCCTGAAAGCACCGGGCTCGCCAACGAGGATGATAACGTCATATTGCACCTCGCACTGGAGCTTGTAGTAGTTGAGATAGGCGCTGGCCGAGGCTATCATGTGCCGCTTCTTAGCAGCCGTCACGGCACGCATGGGGTCGAAGTGCACATCGCTGCTGCGCGTCTTCACCTCCACGATGTGAAGCACCATGCCTGGCTCCTGAGCTATGATGTCTATCTCAAGCTTACCCATGCGCCAGTTGGTCTCACGCACCGTAAAACCCTGCCTCACAAGAAACTCCACAGCCTCATGCTCACCAGCCTTTCCAAGCAAATTATGATCTGCCATAATTATCACATTATTCTATGCAAAAATACAACTATTTTCATAAATACACAAAAAAACTAGACTCTAAAGCAAACGAGTGACAATCGTTATAATTTATTTTTCCCGACATTCGTGGTTATTTCTTTTCTTCAGGCGATTGATATTAAATAAAAACAAAAACTTTAGTCTTTGATTTTGTATTTCAATCGGTTTGCACTATCTTTGCACGTAAATTTGCACATGGCCTTGTGGCCTGGCAATGTAAATAATGTGATTGTCAACACGAAACAACTTTAAATATGAAGAAAATCATTGCTTTAGCGATACTGCTTGCTGCTGCCACATGCACTGTGAGCGCCAAGTTGAATTTACCCACTAAAAAGCTTGGTAATGACACCTACTATTACTATGAGGTGAAGAAGAACGAGACGGTTCATGATATTGCCAGCAAGATAGGTGTGAACAAAGACATAATCTTGAAATATAACCCATCGGCACGCAACGGTGTTGCAAAAAAACAACTACTTTTCTTGCCTGTGGCAGAGTTTGACAATATCGCCAAGCAGCAGTCGGCAAACAAGAAAGTCACTAACGGCGATGTGGTGACCCACATCGTGAAAAGCGGCGAGAGTGTCTATGGCATTTCCAGAACCTACGGCGTGACCGAGAGCGAGCTTCTTGCTGCCAACCCGTCGCTATCCTACGGGCTCAAGGCCGGTGAGCAGCTCATTATACCTGCAAAGCCAGCAACTGGCGTGGCAGAGAAGTTTGTCTATCACACCATCAAGAGCGGTGAGACACTCTACGGCATTGCTAAGAGCTACAACACCACCATTGAGAAACTTATTGAGCTCAATCCAGGCATTGCCAGCACCAATCTCCAGATTGACGAGGTGCTCATGATACAGCCTAACACTACCAAAGACATCATCGTGGAGAAGGACATTAAGCAGTTCATACCCTATGTGGTTACCGCCGGCGACACCTACGCCAGCGTGGCAGCCGCCAACGGCATCAGCGTCAAGGTACTCAAAGACGCCAATCCCGAGATGTCGAAGCTCAAGAAAGGCAAGACCATCTACATTCCGCGCGACGCCATCGACAAGCAGGTGGTCAACACCTCTTCATTGACCGAGGAGCAACTCGAGAACACCTATAAGGACAAGTTTGACGAAGTGTATAACGATGTGCACATGCCCAACAAAGACAACAGTGTGAACATAAGCATCATCCTGCCATTCCAAACCGACATGGCCAACAGGAACAAGAATGCTCGCGACTATGACGAGTTTTTCAATGGTTTTGTGATGGCTCTCGATAGTGTGGGAGGAAAGCTCACAAAACCCTTGAACATCAATGTTTATGACACCAAGCTGAGTCCAGGCATCACCGACAGCATCCTCTCGCTCGAAGCGCTCAAGAAGAGCGACATCATCATTGCTCCATCCGAGAGCGACCAGCTCGGACGCATCCTCGCCTACGGGCAGAAGCACAACATTGACATCCTTAACTGCTTTGTTGCACAGAGCGAAGACTACATCAGCAACCAGCGCTCTATGCAGGTGAATATCCCGTCGCCCTATCTCAACGCATCGATTATTGAGATGCTCAGGACTAAATATCAGGATTATGAACTGGTGTTCCTCGACGACCCTAGCGAGACAACAAAGGACATATATGAAGAGATTAAGAAATATGCTAACGTGAGCAAGCACACTCACAAGACGCTAACCATTGTGAGCGACCTCACGGGCAAATCGCTGTCAAGGTATCTCGACCCTGCCACGAAATATCTGTTTATCCCAGCTAACGGCAAGGAAGCGTTCATCAACAAGTATGCCACCGGCATCATCGAGGCAAAGGCTATGCGCGTGGATTGCCGCCTGGAGCTGCTTGGACATCCGGAATACACCATGTACCTGAAAAAGCACAAAGACGAGTTCATGGCTATGGACACACACATCTATTCGCGCTTCTATCTGCCCGACAATGCGCAATCAAGGGCGTTGAACAGCAAGTACGTGAAGCGCTATGGCTCCAAGCCATCTAACAGTGCTCCTAACATGAGTGTCTTCGGCTTTGATGTGGGCATGTTCTTGGTCAACGCCTACGCTAACAACATTACTCCTGGCGACAAGGCATCGGCCTACGAAGGTGTGCAGACCAACTTCTTCTTTGAGCGTGCCAACAACTGGACCGGATATATCAACAAGTCGGTGCGCATCATCAACCTCACTCCTAACAAAGACATCAAGATCACCGACTTGAATGACTAGCCTGCTTCGCACATACGCTCTGCTCTTGACGCTGCTTGTGGCCAGTAGCGCGGCTCATGCGCTCGACTTCAGCAACCACAACATCAGTGTGGGGGCTAAAGGGGGAATGAGCCTGTCAAGGGTGAATTTCCAGTCGTCGGTGCCGCAGAAGCTCATAGGCGGAATGGTGATAGGCGCTAGCGTGAGGTATATCGAGGAAAACCATTTTGGACTCATAGGAGAAATAAATCTTGAGCAGCGTGGTTGGAAAGAGGACTTCAAGCCGCTTGAGGGATACAGCTTCAGCCGGCAGTTCACCTATGTGCAAGTACCGCTGCTCACGCACATCTACTTTGGCAGCGACAGGGTGCGCTTCTTCATCAACGCTGGTCCCGAGATAGGCATTATGATAGCCGAGAAGACGTCGAGCAACTTCGACTACAAGCACGCCGCCGCCATTGAGGAGCTCGCCAACTCCTACCGCAAGCTCGAGCAGTTCACCGAGCCAGTGGAGCGCCGCTTCGACTACGGCATCTCGGCGGGACTTGGCATGGAAGTCAATGTCCATCACAAGCATGCTATAAACCTTGAGGGAAGGTTCTACTATGGCCTCAACGACGTGTTCAGCAACCGCAAGAGCGACCCCTTTCAGGGCTCGTCGTCGATGTCGATAATGGTGACTCTGGGCTACAACATAAGGCTCAAATAGAACTGGCGATACACATCATCACAACATAAAGAAAGGATGCTACCTTACACACGTGGGGTAGCATCCTTTTATGATAAAGCCACACCAAAGGGATGTGATGAAACTCCGATAAATACAGGATTTGAGGGTATTCAAGTCTTTGTAATCCTCTGGTCGCGAAGACTCCACAAGTGGATGAGGCCCGCCATCGACAAGAATACTGTTCTCGGCATTTCATAAAAAATTTGAAGAGTATCCCAATCAGCTTTGATGCGGCATTATTTCAATGACCTCTGTGATTGCAAAGGTAGCAACAATAGGCTAAATTGCCAAATTTTATAGCGCTTTTTTTAGTAAAAAGTCCAAAAAAAATGAACTTCATCTCGTGAGAGAGAGGAAGTCCATCTTTTTTGAGGTAAGTTTTACTCGCGGTTGTTGCTCGTCTTTGTGGTAATAGGTATATTACTGAGCGTTCTTAGCCTTCTCGACGATAGCCTTGAAAGCTTCTGGGTTGTTCATAGCCAGGTCGGCGAGCACCTTGCGGTTAATCTCGATACCAGCCTTGTGAATCAAACCCATCAACTTAGAGTAAGAAAGGTCCTCCAGGCGTGCAGCAGCGTTGATACGCTGTATCCACAGTGCGCGGAAGTTGCGTTTCTTGTTCTTACGGTCGCGGTAAGCATAGGTCAAACCTTTCTCCCAAGTGTTCTTGGCAACGGTCCAGACGTTCTTGCGTGCGCCGAAATAACCTCTTGTAAGTTTAAGAATCTTTTTACGTTTTGCTCTTGAAGCAACGTGATTTACTGATCTTGGCATTTTTTTAAATGAATTGTGAACGTTAGCGGCAGCCTGTGCTGCTCTTTTGTGCTAAACATTCGGTTAATAAAAATGATAAAAATCTCTTTGTTGATTAAAAGTGTGTAGAAACTCGTGAAAGTGCTGCTTGTTGATTATTTCTTAACGAGCAACTCGCGAATGGAGTTGAGGTTAGCTTTGTCAACGATGCTCACCTTGGTGAGGTTTCTCTTC
This sequence comes from uncultured Prevotellaceae bacterium, assembly GCA_900318255.1. GTDB lineage: Bacteria > Bacteroidota > Bacteroidia > Bacteroidales > Muribaculaceae > Sodaliphilus. The sequence continues at coordinate 27,171 of ONJX01000003.1, forward strand.
TGCTTCTTGGTCTTCTTGGTCAAGATGTGACTCTTGTAAGCATGCTTTCTTTTAATCTTCCCTGTTCCGGTAAAGGTAAACCTTTTTTTGGCACCGGAATTAGTCTTAACTTTTGGCATTTTTGTAATTGTTTTTAAAAAATTGTTATTAATCAAGGGACTAGGCACTTACCAAGCCTAATGCCCCGTTTCTCTCGTCATTACTGCTAGCGGTGCCCTCTGGGACATACCGCCTTGTGAAATGCATTAGCGTCAGTCTTGTGGAGCCTCTGCTGCGACAGCATCGCCAGCCTCGGGTGCTGGTGCGCTGTTGGGCTTGTCGGCGTCCTTCTTCTTGGCAGTCTGCTTTTTGGGCGACAGCATGATGGTCATGCGCTTGCCTTCGAGCACGGGCATCTGATCCACCTTGGCATAGTCTTCCAGGTCGTTGGCAAATCGCAGCAGCAGCACTTCGCCTTGCTCCTTGAAGAGGATGGAACGCCCCTTGAAGAACACGTAGCTCTTCACCTTAGCGCCCTCTTTGAGGAAGCCAATGGCGTGCTTGAGCTTGAAGTTGTAGTCGTGCTCATCAGTCTGTGGTCCGAATCTTATCTCCTTGACCACGACCTTTGTAGCCTTGGCCTTCTGCTCCTTGAGCTTCTTCTTCTGCTGGAACTGATACTTCTGATAGTCCATGATTTTGCACACAGGGGGCTGTGCCATGGGTGCTATCTCAATGAGGTCGAGTTCCTGCTGCTCGGCAATCTTGAGCGCTTTGAGGATGGGGTAAATACCCTCTTCCACATTGTCGCCCACAAGTCTCACCTCGGGAGCACGTATCTCGTCGTTGATGGCGAGTTCTTCTTTCTGCTGCTTGCCACCACGCTGGTTGCGGTTGTTTTTTCCCCTGTTGGGGCCACCGCCCATGGGCTTTTTAGGGCCACTCCAAAAAGGTTTCTTCTGCATTCAGTAATATTATAAGTTTATCATTTCGTTCACTTCCTGAGTGATATTGGCTGCAAAGGTAGTAATTTTTTCTGAACCTTTATCAATTCCGCCCTGTTTTCTTATCGAAACTTCTTCATTTGCAGCTTCTTTTTCGCCCACAATGAGCAAATAAGGTATCCTCTTGAGCTCATTGTCGCGAATTTTCTTGCCTATTTTCTCGTTTCTATCATCGATGATGGTGCGCACGTCGGCCTCGTTGAGCACTTGAGCCACGTGCTGAGCATAGTCGTTGTACTTCTCGCTGATGGGCAGCACCACCACCTGGTCGGGGGCCAGCCACAATGGCAGCTTGCCGGCGGTGTGCTCAAGCAGCACAGCCACGAAACGCTCCAGCGAGCCAAAGGGCGCGCGGTGAATCATGATGGGACGGTGCTTGGCGTTGTCGCTGCCAGTGTATTCTAGCTCAAAACGCTCGGGCAGGTTGTAATCAACCTGGATGGTGCCCAGCTGCCAGCGGCGGCCAAGGGCGTCCTTCACCATGAAGTCGAGCTTAGGACCATAGAATGCGGCCTCGCCCTCTACCTGCTTGGCTGGCAAGCCTTTCTCCTGGCATGCCTCGACGATGGCACGCTCGGCACGCTCCCAGTTCTCGTCGGTGCCCACATACTTCTGCTTGTTCTTGGGGTCGCGCAGTGAGATTTGTGCCTCATACTCGAAGCCAAACACTCCCAGGATGTGGTTGATAATGTCCATCACACTCAAGAACTCCTGCTTGAGCTGCTCGGGGGTGCAGAACAGGTGGGCGTCGTCTTGAGTGAACGAGCGCACGCGTGTCAAGCCGTGAAGCTCACCGCTCTGCTCGTAGCGATAGACGGTGCCAAACTCTGCAAACCTCAGTGGCAGATCCTTGTAGCTGCGTGGCGAGGTGCGGTATATCTCGCAGTGGTGAGGGCAGTTCATGGGCTTGAGCATGTACTCCTCGCCCTCCTCGGGGGTGTGGATGGGCTGGAACGAGTCCTTGCCATATTTTGCGTAGTGACCGCTGGTCACATAAAGGTTCTTGTTACCGATGTGCGGTGTTATCACCTGCTCGTAGCCATATTTCTTCTGTATCTTGGCAAGGTAGTCTTGCAGACGATTGCGCAAAGCAGCACCCTTGGGTAGCCACAGGGGCAGACCCTGGCCCACACGCTGCGAGAAGGCGAAGAGCTCCATCTCCTTGCCTATCTTGCGGTGGTCGCGTTTCTTGGCTTCCTCAAGGAGCACCAGGTACTCGTCGAGCATCGACTTCTTGGGGAACGAGATGCCATAGACGCGCAGCATCTGCTTGCGGGTCTCGTCGCCACGCCAGTAGGCGCCAGCAAGCGACAGCACCTTCACGGCCTTGATGGGCGCAGTGTTGGGGATGTGCGGGCCACGGCACAGGTCGGTGAACGCACCCTGGGTGTAGGTGCTGATGGTGCCGTCTTGCAGGTCGTTAATGAGCTCTATTTTGTAGGTTTGGCCTGTGTCACCAAAGAATTTGAGCGCGTCGGCCTTCGATATGTCGGCACGTTTCACCTCTTCTTTCTTGGCTACCAGCTCGGCCATTTTCTTCTCGATTTTTGGGAAATCGGCCTGGGTGATCTCGTTGTCGCCTGGGTCGATGTCGTAGTAGAAGCCGTTCTCGATGGCAGGGCCAATGCCAAACTGCACACCAGGATACAGCTCTTGCAGAGCCTCGGCCAGCAGGTGAGCCGACGTGTGCCAGAAGGCGTGCTTGCCCTCGGGGTCGTCCCACTTGAAGAGCTTAATCTCACCGTCGTTACAAATTGGTCGAGATATGTCCCATTCCATGTCGTTGACGCTGGCAGCCAGCACTTGGCGCGCCAGCCCCGAGCTTATGCTCTCGGCAACCTGCAGTGGAGTAACCCCACTCTCATACTCTCTCACACTTCCGTCAGGAAATTTAATGTTGATCATAAACTAGTGTTGAAAATTTATTTCGTTAATACTTGTGCCATACAAAAGCACGTTCTAAAAACTTGCAAAGTTACAAAACATTTTTCACATAGCAGCCATTTTCCACTGCATTTTTTCAAGAGTCTTTTCAAAAACAATGTCGCTCTTGAAACATCTTGAAATAACGACATCACCAGGCTATTGGCGTCTTGCCGTGCTGACGCAAGTAGTCATTGGCAAGCGAAAAATGGTGATTGCCAAAGAAGCCGCGATAGGCGCTCAGCGGCGACGGATGCGGCGAAGTCAACACGAGATGCCGGGTGCGGTCAATCATGCTGCCCTTGCGCATGGCATAGCTGCCCCACAGGATGAAGACCAGATGCTCCCTGTGGGCGGCAAGGTGGGCTATCACCTCGTCGGTGAAGAGCTCCCAGCCGTGGTTCTGATGCGAGCCGGCACGGTGAGCCTCGACGGTGAGCGTGGAGTTGAGCAGAAGCACGCCCTGCCGCGCCCAGCGGCTCAGGTCGCCACTGGCAGGAATGGGAGCCCCAGTGTCGTCGTGAATCTCCTTGAAGATGTTTTGCAACGACGGCGGCAAGGGCACCCCGTCGTTTACAGAGAAGCACAACCCATTGGCCTGACCGTCATCATGGTAGGGGTCTTGACCGAGGATCACAACTTTCACCTCGTTGAACGGCGTGGCGTCGAAGGCGGCAAAAATCTGCCGCCCTGGCGGGAACACCCGGCTGGTGCGGTACTGCTCACGCACAAACTCGGTGAGCCTCACAAAATAGTCCTTCTCCCACACGTCGGCAAGCTCGCGCAGCCAACTCTCCTCAATTCTCACTGTCATGACTTCTTTATTTCATTATTGATAATTTCAAAAATTACCACTATTGTTTTTTGCAAAGATACAAATTATTCACTACTTTTGCACCGCATTTCACAAAAAAGTGCTTCACGGGCCCATAGTTCAATGGATAGAATAAAGGATTCCGGTTCCTTCGATTGGGGTTCGACTCCCCATGGGCCTACTTTTTTAATGCATAATTCACAATGCATAATGCATGATTTTTTGATGCATAATGCCACAAAAAAAGTCTTGAAATCCGCTTGGGTTTCAAGACTTTTCTGTAGGTGTCTTTGATAACTATTACTTCATGCTGAAGGTAATGTAGTTAATCTTACTGATAATTTCATCAAAGGCATTAAACGCCTTCTTGACATCCTTATCCATTGCTGAGCTGAAATCCTTAACCTTTCCTAAATTGAAGAAGTACATAAACTTACGGGAAGTAGCAAACGAAACGAGCTCCGATGGCACGGGCTTGTCGGCCTTCTTTAAGGCACTAGGAATTAGCGACTCGTTGGTAGTGAAGAACAGAGCGCCATTCTTATTGCCAAACCAGAACTTTGTGCCATTGCCATTGTCACAGCAATACCCGTCAGCGGTCTTCTCAATCGACATCGATGACGAACTGTCATAACCTAAGTTGTAGCTGTAGTCGTAGCCATCAGCCGAGTCGTCCTCATCAAGTGGCGCATACTCAGAATAGGGATCTTCTTCAGTGTCGATAGAAGCGCTATCGACAGCAAAATCGGGCTCATCACCAAGACCCTGGTTGCCAAAGTTTTCAAAATCATTAATCAGCTGAGCAATCTTATCGGCCGAGTTGCCATCGCTCTCAACAGCAATCATCACATCCATTGGCGCCACAAAATATCCGGCAAAATTACCATTAATGCCACCAAGTATTGAGATAAACGAATCATACATACCCTTAAACTCTTGAGGAAGCTCGTCGAGCAATTTCACATCGTTTAATGACTTGTCGAGGTGCTTAGAGAGCTTGGGACCATCAACATTGGCAACGAGGCCACCGATGGCATCCTCGGGAACAGCGAGTATTGCTTTCTCGCCTATCTCCTTGAGCGTAGCCATCGAGTCGTCGATCTTCTTTTGCACTTTCTCATCGGCCGACTCGCCCCAATATGAGAAGTCGCAGATGCCGTCACTGCAATTACCGTCGATGCCCACAACCATCTTCCTGATGTCCTCAAGCTGGTCTTTCAGCTGAGGAGCTTGACGCTCAAGCATTTTTGCGATGTCTTCAGAGATTATCGACAAGTCGGCATATAGGCAAGCAAACGAGCCAGCGTCCTCTACCTTGCCAAAGAGCTCATTGTCGCCCAGGTCGCCGTCATACTCCTTGCCCATGATTTTCTTTATCTCCTTCTTGGCGTCGTCACCGCTGGAGACAATCATCACCAGAGCATCACCATTAAGACCAATGCCAGTGTTGCCCTCGGCAAAATACTCGAAGCCATCGCCTTCTTTGTCTATCTCAACCTTAGCATTGTCCTCAAACCAGGCCTTCACCTTGTCCTTGTCATCAACCTTAGCCACGGCGCCAAAGGTGTAATTTGCACCTTTGCCACGACCAAAGATGTAGATAGGATCCTTAACATCAAGGCCCATGTCTTTAATCTTCTCCACATCGTCACCAAGGTTGTCCTCCATGTCAGACAGTAATTTGTCCATATCTGCCCCTGTCTGCTTAAAGAACGCCTTGAGGTCGATTTTTCCCACAATCTTGCTGTCGGCAGGCACATAGCCCTTGTGTTTCTGACTACACGACGAGAACGACACAAGAGCAATTACAAAAGCCAACAAAAAAGCTAATCTTTTGATTTTTTCCATTGTAAATAGTATTTTAGTTTGTAATTACTTTTTTCGTCACAAAAATAAGAAAAACAACTTTAACAACAATAATAAATAAGGAAAAAAATCACTTTTTTCACATCTTCAAATAAAAATCGCGCGTGAGAGCTACATATTGTTGCGAGTAGGAGCCATCGGCGAGCTTGATGACGATTTGCTCCTCAACAGCACGGGCAGCAGAGGCCACAAGCTCACACAGCAGCCGCTTTGGGGCTGCGCCCTCCACCGGCACCACCCGTGCCAGGCGACTTATCGACATAGCAGCTTTCAGCACACAGCTCCTGATGCTTAACTCCTGCTGGGCAGGCGCAATGAAAGCCAGCCGGCCGCCATGAGCAAGCAACGGTTTTGAATTGCCTATCAACTGCTCCATCGTGAGCGACACCGAGTGGCGTGCCACATTGCGGCTCTGGTCGGGAGCCATCACATCCTCGGTGAAAAATGGTGGATTGGAGACTATCAGGTCGTAGGGCTCTTGGGCAGCAAAATCATTGAAATCAACACAAAGGGCCTCTACCCTATCGCTCCAGGGCGAGCGGGCAACGTTTATCCTGGCCTCGCCCACTGCCTCGTCATCGATGTCGATTGCCGTGACAGCAGCGCCCTGATTACGCTGAGCCACCATCAGCGCTATGAGTCCGCACCCCGTGCCCACGTCAAGCACCCGGCGAGCACCAGCCACATCACACCAAGCACCAAGCAGCACCCCATCGGTGCCCACTTTCATTGCCGTCTTGTCGTTGAGCATTTCGAACTGCTTAAACCTGAATATTTTTTCCCTTGCCATTATTGCAAAAAAACAATAAAAAGATTACATTTGCAAAATTAATACTAAAATTCAAACCGTCATGAAGAAATTAAGCATTGTTTTGTTATTACTCACTGCCACCATGCTATCGGCAAGTGCCCAAAAAGCCACCACTGTTCCCACGACCAACGAGATTTTCAAGGTCATCACCTATCGCTACATAACCCTCAAGAATGAAGCCCGCGACGCCGAGGCTGTAGAGAAAAACTACACCGCATTTTTCAAGAAATATGGCTACACACATGAGCTTCCAGGCGATGGCTACGGAGGACCATGCAGCATCATCGACGGTTTCTACAAGGGTGGATACATCAACAAGAAAAAAGCTAACATGTTTATACCCACCAAGAAGAAGACAGCCAGCGTGATTTTCATGTCGGCCTGCAACGATGGCGAGGACAGTGATTATGGCTACATGCAAGTGACTATCACTGTCTATGACAAAGCACTAGCCAGCAAGATTCTTGCCAACGTCAAAGCCTCGGGATTCAAGTTATTCAAATATGACAACCCCAGCGATGCCGCAGGAGTGAAGCTCTACTACAACGGCAACAAGCAAGTGAGAACCGACTACAACGCCGAAGAGAAAGCCTACAACTTCTACTACTCCATCGCCGAATAACGATTGTCAGGGCACTCTTTGGTGGTCTTGCTGCAATGGTCTTTGAGTGCGCAGCGGTCGCAGGGGTTGAGGGCCGATTTCTTGCGGGTGACGGCCCTGTAGATGCTGCGTGCGGCAAGGGCGATGGCCACTGCCACGACGATGCCCACGATTATGGCTTGCACGGTGTCGCTCATTTCTTGAAGGCCTTCTTTATTAAGGTGTTGAGTTTGGCAGGGGTGAGGTTGGCCGGATAGCTGTCGAATGGCAGGCGCATGTTGCACCCGCTGCGATACTCGCTGCATCCGTAGGCGGTGTGCCCCTTGATGAGATGCCCCTTGCCACAGATGGGGCAAGAGATTTCCTCTATTGACTTGAGGCGCGGCTTGCGCGGTTTTTTCTCTCCACCAGCAGTGGTGGGTGTCTTCTTTCTCTGCTCATCGGTGGGCACGCTGATGATGGTGCTGGAGTTGTCGCGAAGCACGTTGAGCACTATATCGTTGACCAACGCTTTGAGCTCATCGATAAACTGCTGGGCACTGAACTCTCCCCGCTCAATCTTGCGCAGCTTGTTCTCCCACAGGCCCGTGAGCTTGGCGCTCTTGAGCAGCTCCTCCTTGATGGTGTCGATAAGCTGCACGCCAGCCGCAGTGGCCACGAGGCTCTTGCGTTGCTTGGCGATGTAGTGGCGCTTGTGCAAGGTCTCGATGATTGCGGCACGCGTCGAGGGGCGCCCTATACCGTTCTCCTTCATGGCATCGCGCAGCTCGTCGTCATCAACGAGCTTGCCTGCCGTCTCCATGGCTCGCAGCAGTGTTCCCTCGGTGTAGGGCTTGGGTGGCTGGGTGGTTTTCTTCAAGAGCGATGGCTCATGCGGGCCGCTCTCTCCCTCGACGAAGGAGGGCATGATGCCATTGTCATCATCATCTTTGTCCTTGCCAGAGGCTTCATCGGCAGCCTGCGCCTTGTCCTTGCTGTAAATCACTCGCCAGCCGTCTTTTAGGATTTCTTTGCCAGTGGCTTTGAAGTCATATTCTCCAACCCTTGCCATCACAGTGGTGGTGGAGAACTCACAGTCGGGATAAAAGGCGGCGATGAAACGCTTGGCCACGAGGTCATAGACAAACTTCTCCTCACGGGTGAGCAGCACGCTCGACGGATCAACATTGGTGGGTATTATGGCATGGTGGTCGGTGACCTTGCTGTTGTCAAACACCTTCTTGCTCTTGGGCAGCTTGCCAGCAAGAACTGGCTGGGTGAGAGCAGAGTAAGGCTTCATCGCCTGCATGATGCCTGGCACCTTGGCATAGATGTCGTCGCTCAGGTAGGTGGTATCAACGCGTGGATAGGTAGTGACTTTTTTCTCATAAAGCGACTGGATGAGCCGCAGCGTCTCGTCGGCGCTGTAAGAGAACTTCTTGTTACATTCCACTTGAAGGCTGGTGAGGTCAAAAAGGCGCGGCGGTGCCTCCTTGCCTTTTTTCTTGCTCACCGACGTGATGGTGAGCGGTAAATCCTTGATGCTCTCAACAATCTCGCTTGCAGCACCCTCGGTCTTGAACTTGCCTTTTGTGGAATTGAAGATGGTGTCGCGGTATTTGGTCTTGATTTCCCAGTAGTCCTCGGGCACAAAGTTCTCAATCTCGCGCTGGCGGGCAACGATAAGTGCCAGCGTAGGGGTCTGCACGCGGCCTATCGACAGCACATTGCTAGAATAGGAGTTGCGATACTTGAGGGTGTAGAGCCTTGTGGCGTTCATGCCCAGGATCCAGTCGCCTATGGCTCGTGAGAGTCCAGCAAAATAGAGGTTGTCGAAGCTAGCAGAGTCTTGCAACTGGTGAAAGCCCTCGCTTATGCTCTCATCGGTGAGCGACGAGATCCACAAGCGCTTCACGGGTTTGTTGCAACGCGCCTTTTGATACACCCATCGCTGAATGAGCTCCCCCTCCTGCCCGGCATCGCCGCAGTTTATCACTTCGTCGGCACTGGCGATAAGGGTCTCAATCACCTTAAACTGTTTTTTTATGCCATCATCATCAATGAGCTTGATGCCAAAGCGTTGCGGAATCATGGGCAGCGATGCCAGGCTCCACCGTTTCCACAGGTCGGTATAGTCATGCGGCTCCTTGAGGGTGCACAGGTGGCCAAAAGTCCACGTCACTTGATATCCATTTCCCTCGAAGTAGCCATCATGGCGGTCGTTGGCGCCCAGCAGCCGCGCTATGTCTCTCGCCACACTGGGTTTCTCAGTAACGCAAACTTTCATTCTCCTAGTTTTAAGAGTTTAGCCTCGTCCCACAGCTCGTCCATCTGCGCCAGAGTCATTTCGTTGAGGTGCTTGCCTTGCTCTCTAGCTTTAGCTTCTACATAATTGAAGCGGGCTATGAACTTTAGATTGGTCTTCTCAAGGGCATTGTCGGGGCGCACGCCATAGAGCCTAGCGGCGTTGACCAGTGCGAAAAACAGGTCGCCAAACTCCTTCTCGGTATTCACCTCGTTGCCAGCTTTGAGCTCGGCCTCCACCTCGGCGACCTCTTCCTTTACCTTGTCCCACACGTCTTCTCGCTTCTCCCAGTCGAAGCCCACGTTGGCGGCCTTCTCCTGCACTCGCTCGGCCTTGATGAGCGATGGCAGCGTGGAAGGCACTCCACCCAGAATGGTCTTGTTGCCACCTTTCTCCTTCATCTTGATGACCTCCCAGTGCTCGAGCAGCTCTTTCACGCCGCTCACCTTGTCGTTGCCATAGATGTGCGGGTGACGGTAGATGAGTTTCTGGCGCAGGGTGTCACACACCTCGGCGATGTCGTAAGCGCCCTTTTCCTCGCCAATGCGCGCATAGAGCAGCACGTGCAGCAGCACGTCGCCAAGTTCCTTCTTAATTGTGTCGTTGTTGTCACCCAGCAGAGCCTCGGCAAGCTCCATGGCCTCCTCGATGGTGTTGGGGCGCATGCTTTCGTTGGTCTGCACCGAGTCCCACGGGCATTTCTCCCGCAAGTTGTCAATCACGTCGAGCAGTTCGCCAAAGGCCTTCAGCTTCTGCTCGCGGCTATTTTTCCTTGTCATATTTTTCTTTTCCACGCTTCAAGAAATCGAGGAATCCTTCTATATCTTCTTTATAAACAAATGGTCCTGACATTAGCTCGCCCTTAGAGTTAAGCACCACATAATAGGGTTGAGAGTTAGCGTTGAATTTCACTTCTTGCAAGTAGCTCCACTTGTCGCCTATGGTCCTTATTTTCTTCACGGCCTTCCCGTCTTTCTCTATTGTTATGGGCTTGTCGAGCTCGGTCTTGTCGTCAACCATGAGGCGTATGTGAGTAAAGTTCTCGCTCAGCTCATTCTTCACCCTGTCAACGCCCATAACCGCACTCTCCATCTTGCGGCAGTTCACGCAGCCATATCCCGAGAACTCCAGGAAGATGGGCTTGCCACTCTTCTCGGCCGCGGCGACGCCTTGTTCAAAGTCTTCCCATTCCTTGATAGTCTCGGGGTTGGTGTTGTAGTCTTGAGTATAAATGGGTGGCACAAAGGCGCTGGTAGTGCGCAATGGGGCTCCCCACAGGCCAGGTATGAGGTAGGCGGTGAACGCTAGTGAGATAATGCCAAGCATGAGCCTGACTACACCAATGGGTTTTCTCTTCTCGCCGTCGCTCTTGAGGTGCAACATTCCCAGCAGGTAGAGTCCCAGCAACCCGAAGATTGCTATCCACAGGGCCAGGAACGTCTCGCGGTCGAGGATGTGCCAGCCGTAGGCCAAGTCGGCCACCGAGAGGAACTTGAGCGACAATGCCAGCTCAAGGAAACCTAGCACCACCTTAACGGTGTTGAGCCAGCTACCTGACTTGGGCAGCTTTTTAAGCACCGAGGGGAACAGGGCAAACAGGGTGAACGGAATTGCCAGGGCAAGCGCAAAACCAAACATGCCCACTGTGGGACCCATGTAGCTGCCGCTGCTGGCCGTCTGCACCAGGAGGGTGCCGATGATGGGGCCTGTGCAGGAGAACGACACAATCACCAGCGTGAAGGCCATGAAGAAGATGCTCAGCAGGCCCGTAGTCTTCTCGGCTCGACTATCCATCTTGCTTGACCACGAGTCGGGAAGCTTTATCTCAAATGCCCCCAGGAACGAGATGGCAAATACTACCAACAGCAAGAAGAAGATAATGTTGCACACAGCATTAGTGGCAAGTTCGTTTAGCTTGTTAGCACCAAAAATGGCAGTAACGAGAAGGCCGAGCAGCACATAAATAACGATAATCGACAGGCCATAGGTCACGGCACTTGTTATCGACTCGCGTTTACTGCTTCCTTTCTTGAGGAAAAAGCTCACTGTGAGTGGGATGATGGGCCACACACAAGGCGTAATCAGGGCTACGAAGCCTGCCAAGAAGCAGGTCCAGAACAAGAACCAGAGCGAGTTGTTGTTGCCCTCGGTACCCTCGGCTTGCTTGTCGTTAAACTTGACTGGTGCCCACAGGTCACTCTTGGAGTTGATGGCAGTGGCAGCCGTTGCCGTTGATAGCGAATCGCCAGCGACCTCTTCTTGAGTCACCTCCTCCACTGCGGTTTCTGCATCAGTGGCTTCTTCATTGGTCTTCTCTTCTTTTGTGTCTTCTTTAGCCTCTTCTTTGCCCTTGGCAGTGCCGCTAAAGTCGAAGAGCTCGCTGCCTGGCAGGCATCCGCTATCGTTACAGGCTTGATAATTCACCTCGCCTTCTATCTTGTACTTGTCGGCAGTAGTGGTGAATTTCTGCGTCAAGGTTACGGAGCCGTCCCATTGCCGCACTTTCATGCCAAACATCTCATCGTCGATGGTGGCAGGAGCTTTGCTAGGCTTGAGGCCTCCCACTAGCTTGACACCCTCTTTTTTGTCCCACTTGATGCTCAGCGGAATGGGTCCTCCCTCGGGCGTGTCGTTAGAATAGAGGTGCCACCCCTTGTCGATAGTGGCGGTGAAGGTTATGACACCATTCTTGTCATCGGTCATTTTTATGCTCTTAGTCCACTTCACGGGGTTGAGCATTTGGGCTTGCGCAGCAATGGCACAGAGCGTAATCACAAAAAGTAAGTTAAGAAGTCGTTTGGTCTGCATTTCTGATATTGATTTTTGATTTCTGATATTGATTTTTGATTTTAAAGTGCAAAGTTAATCACTATAATTTATTTAATCAATCATATAACTCTAAAAAAAAGCTAACATAGATGCTAATGTACGAAATTTATTTCTACCTTTGTAGCCGTTGAAAGCCAAAAACCGACACAAGGCATGATAAAAAACATTATGAACCCCGAGACTCTAGAGCAGTTCAAGACACTGCTCGATGGTGTGTCACGCATTGTGGTCACTTGCCACAAGAAACCCGACGGAGATGCTATCGGGGCGAGCTTGGGGTTAAGCCTGGCCTTAAAGAACATGGGCAAAAATGTAACCGTCATCATCCCTGACCAGTTGCCACAGTCGCTGGAGTTTGCGGCCTCGGGGCTGGAGTATGTCACCTTCACTTTCAACGAAAAGCGCGCCAGCAACATCATCAGGAACACACAGCTGCTTTTGTGCCTCGACTACAATAACCTTGACCGCGTGGGCAAGATGACGCCATTGCTCAAAGAGAGCAAAGTCCCTAGAGTGCTTATCGACCATCACCTGAACCCGGCACCTGACTTTGCGCTAATGTTCTCATTTCCGCAGCTGTCTTCCACATGCGAGGTGGTATATAGGCTTTTGTGCGAGGCTGGCTGGCTAGAGTGGGTTGACCGTCAGGTGGCATCAATGCTTTTTGTGGGAATAATGACCGACACAGGAAACCTGGCATGGAGCTCGTCTTATCCCGAGGTGTATGAAGTGATGGCACGCTTGATGGAATATGGCATCGACAAGCCTTATCTCTACAAGCAGGCTATGGACACCGTGCCGCTCAACAGCCTGCGGTTGCACAGCTATGCCTTGCTCAACAGGATGACCATCATCGACGATAGCATCGCCCTAATCACCCTCGACCACAATGACCTGGAGGCGTTTAACTACAAGACTGGCGACACCGAGCGACTGGTGAACCGCCCACTGGCAGTGAAAGACGTGTATTGGTCAACATTCATGCGCGAGGACCCCGACTGCATCAAGGTGTCGATGCGCAGCGAGGGAGACTTTGCTGTAGATACCCTGTGTGCCACCTATTATGGCGGTGGAGGCCACATGCACGCTGCCGCAGGTGAGTTCAAGGGCACACTCGATGAGGCGGTAAAAATCTTTTACAAAATAGTAGAGAAAGTAAAAACTGATAAAAATATAGAGAAATGAAAAATACCAAACTGTTCTTATTACTGCTTGCGCTCACAGCCATCGCCGGCATGACGTCGTGTAACAACAGTGAGAGCTATGCCGAATTGCTCGACAAAGAGCGGCATGCGGCTAACGCCTATCTGGCAAGATGCCGAGTGGTGAACGAGGTGCCTAGCGACACAGTGTTTGAAGTGGGCACCGATGCCCCCTATTATAGAATTGACCCCGAGGGCATGGTGTATATGCAAGTAATCAAAGCTAGCGACCGCAAGAGCGACAAAGCCAAGAACTCCGAGAGAATCTACTTCCGCTACATGCGCTACAATCTTTATTACTGGTACACCTATGGCGAAATGCTCGGTGAAGGCAATGAGAACGACATGCAAGCAGCTCCCACCTATTTCAATTATGGCAATTTCTCTCTTAACTCATCGGCGCAATGGGGATATGGCATACAGCTGCCTTTGAAATTTGTGGGCGTTGATAGCGAGGTCAACCTCATCATCAAGTCGCAATATGGATGGGCAAGCGAGATTGCAGGCGTGCAGCCCTACCTCTATCACGTGCGTTACTTCAGGAACCAAATTTAATTCCAAAGCCGACAAGCTCACGAGGAACAAGCCGACAAGGCAATAGTCGCCGTCGCTCATTCTCCGTTCCTCATTCCTCGTTCCACTTAACACTTTACACTTAACTCTTAACACTTACAAAACAATGTCTCTAATAAAATCAATATCAGGCATCAGAGGCACCATCGGCGGTAATGCCGGTGATGGCCTGTCTCCTCTCGACATCGTGAAGTTTACCACAGCCTATGCAACCTTCATTCGCCGCAACACCACTAGTGATTCAAACGTCATTGTTGTGGGACGCGATGCGCGCCTCTCGGGACGCATGGTGCTAAACATTGTGGTGGGCACGCTCACCGGCATGGGCTTTGACGTGGTGAACATAGGTCTTGCCACCACACCCACCACCGAGCTTGCCGTAGTGTGGGAAAAAGCCTGTGGAGGCATCATCATCACCGCTTCACACAACCCCAAGCAGTGGAACGCATTGAAACTGCTTAACGAGCGCGGCGAGTTCCTCGACGACGCGCAAGGAAAAGAGGTGCTGCGCATTGCGCAAGACGAAGAGTTCAGCTACGCGCCAGTAGAGGAGCTGGGGCGTGAGCAGAAGAACTACACCTATCTGCGCCGCCACATCGATGCCGTGAAAGCATTGAAACTCGTTGACGTGGAAGCAGTGAGGAACGCCAACTTCAAAGTGGCTGTCGATGCCGTCAACTCAATAGGTGGAGTGGCAATCCCTAAATTGCTCGAGGCGATGGGAGTAAAGAGCGAGAACATCATCAAGCTCTATTGTGACCCTACAGGCAACTTCTCTCACACTCCAGAACCCATACCCGAGAACTTGACCGCTATTCAAGACTTGATGAGGCAGGGCAAGGCCGATGTGGGATTTGTCGTTGACCCCGATGTTGACAGGCTCGCTATCGTAATGGAAAACGGTGAGTTCTTCGTTGAGGAATACACCCTTGTGGCTGTTGCCGACTATGTGCTCAGTCACACTCCCGGCTCCACAGTTTCTAACCTGTCGTCGTCACGAGCGCTGCGCGACGTCACTCAGGCTCACGGCTGCACCTACACTGCTGCGGCCGTTGGCGAGGTGAATGTCACCACCGAGATGCGACGCACCGGTGCCGTGATTGGTGGCGAAGGCAATGGCGGAGTAATCTATCCCGAATTGCACTACGGCCGCGACGCACTGGTGGGCGTGGCCCTTTTCCTCACACTGCTTGCCAAGAGCGGCAAGACCGTGAGCCAGCTCAAGGCCACCTATCCACAATACAGCATCGCCAAGACCAAGCTACAGCTCACCCCCGAGATGGACGTTGATAAGATTCTCAAAGCTGTGGAACAACATTACCGCAACGAGAACCTCACCACCATCGACGGTGTGAAAATCGACTTCGAAGACGGTTGGGCACACCTGCGCAAGAGCAACACCGAGCCCATCATTCGCATCTACAGCGAAGCCCACACTATGGAAAAGGCCCAGCAGCTGGGCGAGGACGTGAAAAAAATCGTCAAGTCGCTCTGCTAAGCCCAAGTCACACATCAACACCTTGCTGAGATGCTGTTGTAAAACATAGGCACATCACAGGGGGGCGGTTCTTAACATCAAACAGAACCGCCCCCCATTTTTGTGTGGGTGCTGCTAGCAAATTGACTCTAGGCTAGGCATGTAGTTGCGCTGGATTGACTCGGCGATTGCCGATGCCACTTCCATCTCGCTGAGCGAGATGCTTGCTCCAAAGTTGTAGAGCAGCTCCACCTCGTTGCGTGCAATAACCTTGTCGCTCAGAGCAATGTGTATCATGTATTCGAGCAGTCCCATTCTCATGCCCGGGTTGATCTTAAGAATGTTCTCTACCGAGTCGTTGAATATCGCTCCCACGTCGCCTTGCGCTATCTCCTCGAGGTATTGCCGTGGGAAAATCTTCAGGCGTGCGAGCATCTCGATGATTTGGTTCACCTCGTCGTCCTTTACCTTCTTGTCGCTGCTGGCCACGATGAGCCCTGCCGAGGCGATGAACCGTGCCATGTACTCATCGAGCTCGCTGTCGCCCACCTTGAGCAAGATTGAGATGAGCTCATCCATGCCCTGCTGCAGCTCTTCCTGCGACTGGCAGGTGGCAAAGAGGTTGAGTGCCTGCACCCTGATGGGGTTGACGGGATGTGACGAGCGGCTGATGCCCTTGTCCTTCAAGAAATACTCCAGGCGGCGGTTGTTGTCGGCAATCAGTGCGTCGATGCTCACGTTCATCTTCTCCAGGTCGAGACCCGAAGCCATCTTGAAAAACGCCGTCACGCACACACCCAGGTTCCCGGTAGCCATGTAGCCATAACGGTCGGCCACCAGCTCTGCCAGCTGCTCATGCAGGCGTATCTTGTACTGCAGCGTCACAGGCACAGCGGCCTCAGGCGGGAACACAAAGTTGATGAGCCTGGCCAGGGCAGTGTCTTTGTTGATGAGGTGGCCCAGCTCATGGCCAATGACAAAACGCAGCTCGTCGGTGCTCATCAGGTCGAAGAGCGCCGAGTTCACATTCACGATGTGGTGCTCGCCCTCGTCCTCGGCAGCTAGCGAAAAGGCGTTCACATCGCTGTCGCCAGTGATGTAGAAGTCCACCTCGTCCTTCACCTTAAGCCTCTTTTTCACATCCTGGCACAGCTCATAGAAGTCGGGCAACAGCTCCTTCTGCACCCTGAGGCTGTGACCCTCCATGCTGCTTCGCCAGTAGGCGTCGCGGCTCGAGGTCTTGGTCTTGCGCAACACCTCCTCAACTATCTCACCTTGCAAAGCATTATAAATCTGCTTGCCAAGCTGTTTCTCTAACTCTAATTTAGGATTTAACTTGCTCATATCTTTATGGTTTTTAGTTTCTAAAGTTTTTCTGATTTGCAAAAATACTAATAATTCTTCAATAATAGTGCATCGTGACGAATAATTTGTCGCTATTTCACCTCAATCACCGTGGCTGCTGTGTGAGCGGTCACCTGTGGGGAATATTGGCATTGTGCTGAGGCTATCCCGCTGGCGAAGGTGCCTGTGTTGGTCACCATCACGTCGTAGGTGACGGTGTGAACACCTTTGCGCAGACTCGTCACAAAGAGGTTAGTCTTGCTGTCTTTCACTTCGTTATAGAAGAAGATTCCCTCGCCCCATTTGTAGCCCGAGAGCTTGCTGGTGGGCTCGAAACACGCCGCCCGCTCGTCGAGGACAGTAACATAGTCCAGGTCTTTGCGCGCATCGAACGTGATGCGCACCTGCACCTTGTCGCCAACGCTGAGCGTGGTGAACGCCTCAAGAGTGCCATCCTTCGCATAGCGCATGAAGTTTTTAGTCACCGACAGGTCATCGGTCTTATAGGCTTCGACGCTGGCCATGGGAGCACTGTAGGCCGAGTAGATTGCGCCCCATTGCGGGTGGGTCTTCTTGCCAAAACTAATGGTCTCGCCACATGCAATCTCCCTCACCGAATAGCCCAGCGAGTCGGTGAGCCATTTGTTGCCGCCATCGATGGCGAGCAGCGCATAAATAGCATGAGCGGCAAGGCTGCTTGACCCCCAGTCGTTGCTCTGCTTCGCGAGCAGCATCCACTTGTGGATTTGCGAAATTTCATCCTCGCGCGGGTCAACAAGCGCCAACGCCTCGAGTGTGGTGGCAGTGAGCGTAGCTTTGTCAAAGAAGGCTGCCCCACCCTCTTGCAGGTTGTCCCAGTGCATCCCCTGGTGGTCGGTAACACCATACTCTCGCAGCGATTGCGCTATCTTGCGTGCCTCATCGCTCTTGCCGTCTCGATAGAGGACGATAGCGGCACGAGCACGGTCGATGAGCGAGCGTTTTTTCCACTTAGCCACAACCTCTTTCATGCAACGGTCATGCATCGCCTTGCTTTTCTTGTCCATTCTCACACTGGGGAACATCGAACGCACGTAGGCATAGCCCATATAATCAATCGCTTCGCCCTTAGTGAACCTGCCAGCCATCACGCTGTCGCAATATAGCACAGCCCTCTCAACCATTACATCGAGGTCTTTATCGATGCCGCCACAGGCAATCATCTGCAGCTCTCCTATGAGCTCGAGCACTTCAAGCGTGGTGTAAAGCGAGGACTCGCAGCCAGGATAACTGAACCATGCCCAGCCACCATCGCTCTGCTGCAGGTTGCCAAGCGCCTTGACAAGACGCTTGTGCTCACTTGCCATCTTGGTGGAGTCGAGCAGGCTGCAAAGCTGACGCATGCGCAACGTCTCGCGCTGAGCGGCGCTGACGAAGGGCGACGCCATGAGGTCTCCAATCTTGAGCGAAGGGTTCTGCTGCAGCATCGACACCACAG
Source organism: uncultured Prevotellaceae bacterium (assembly GCA_900318255.1). Classification (GTDB taxonomy): domain Bacteria; phylum Bacteroidota; class Bacteroidia; order Bacteroidales; family Muribaculaceae; genus Sodaliphilus. Next base: position 45,355 of record ONJX01000003.1, read on the forward strand.
CAGTGTCGCCCTGCCAAGAGCGGATGGCACTGGCTATCTCGGGGCTGCCAGTCGTCAATTCTCTCGCCACAGTCTGGGCATAGAGGCTATGAGCCACACAGCTGGCAACCTTGTCGTTATCGCTGTAGAGAGTGGGCAGCGCCATCACTGCATACCACAACGGGTTCTCGCAAGTCTCAAGCGTGACACGAGCATTATGTGGATAAGACGGCACGGTAATAGCCCTTTCCTCACCAGGGTTGATGAAGAAAGGCTGTGACTCTATCACGGGCGAGGCCGCCTCAAGCACTGGTATCACCATCTGCTCGCCATCGCCCCACCGCTCGGTGGCAGCCTTCACGCGCATGCCCACCAGTGCCAAAGTGTCGGGCACCGTCCAGGTGACCTCGACATTGCGGGTCTGCTTTGGAGAGAGCGCGAACTGGCTGCTCGACGAGTGAAGGACAGCGTTAGTGCGCACGTCAAACATCTCAACCACAGCATCCACCATGGCCTCGTTGTCGTCATCGTTCTGCACCTGAGCCTTGAGTGTGACATTGTCGCCATGACGCAAGAAACGTGGAGCTATGGGCTTGACCATGAGAGGACGGCTCGTTATTACATTGCCCGAGAAATTACCCGTGATAAGGTCCTTATTGTAAGCAATGGCTTTAACCACCCAAGTAGAGTTGTTCTCGGGAGCCGTGAATTCCACCACTACCCTACCGTCATCGCTGGTGACAAGCATCGGCTTCCACAAAGCCGTCTTAACTCCTGGCTCACGAGCCTTGACCTGCGCCATCATCTTGTCGCGGGCATACTGCTTGCTCTTGGTGTTGACAACAATCACTCCCGCCATAGCACGGGCACCATAGATTGAGGTAGCAGCGTCATTTTTGAGGACTTTAAAATTCTCAATATCATTTACATTAATACCCTTGAGAGCACTGGCAATAAGTGTGGTGGCATCGCCACTGGATAGGGCATCGGCATCGAGCTCAACGTTGTCCTCAACAATAACTCCATCAACCACCCATAGAGGCCTTGTGGCGCCATCGACAGATGTTGCACCACGCACACGCACTGTAGAAACAGCCCCAACCAGCATCTGTTTCATCTCAACGTCTTCATCGGTTGACACGCTCACGCCAGCAGCACGCCCCTCAAGGGCGCGAGAGACATCTACAGCTGTATATAATCTCTTATCCACATTGGCATATCCAGCCACAACCACTTCTTCAAGGCTTTGTCCATCTCCTTCAAGCACAATCACCTGTGGCAGTTCCGATGGCTTGAATTCATAATCCTTAAAACCTATATATCTAATTAATATCACGCTATTGCTGGACGGCACGGTAATAGTGAACTTGCCATCAAAGTCGGTAGCCACACCGCGGGTCAATCTATCTTTTTCATACACTTGCGCTCCTATAACAGGCTCGTAGTCGGCATCAGAATACACAATACCTGTCACCTGGCACCCGGTGCTGTCGCTGCTTGCCACTTTGGTTGCGCTCAACGCCAAGTCCTGGTCTTGAAAACCTTTGGTCAAAGTGAACCAATCTCTGTGATAAGTGTTCAATTCTGGGAGATTCATACTTTTCACCTCCAAATAAGGCCGGTGCCAACTTGGTCCATAAGTCCTCAATGCTTGACCATGATAAATAATTTGAGGACTATAGTCAATAACATCAGTGTCCCAATGCGAGAAATGAGAGAACCAGGAATTGTATTTTAAATCATAAATGGCTTTGTCAACCATCTCCAGCATGAATGCCGCTTTCTGCAATTTGTCCTTGTTGTCGAGAACAGTAAACTTCCACTGCTCACCCTCGCCTGGAACCAGACGGTCGCGGAAACTCTCAATCTTTATGTTCAACTCCGATGGTGGCACAATGCTCTGAAAACGCACATCGTCGTTGGTGGAGTATTTGTGATAAACATTATAGAAATGCACTGTCACGCTCTCGTTAGCATCTGTGGGCATGTTTATGGCAAACTTATGGATGCCAGGCTTGTAGTGTAGCCAGCCACGAGAAATAATGCGATTGCGCGTTGTGGCAATATAATAGATGTGAGACTCATCAACCGAAGTGCCTATCAGCACCTCGCCCTTGCCCTTCCTGGTCACCACACTACTGCCAGGGACAACCCATAACGACTCATTTTCAAGATGGCACACCTTGTCGCTCAAGCGATATAGCAGCAGCTCGCCAGTGCTGTGAGTGGTGTCGGCATCGGCCCACACCTCCAGCTCATAAAGCCCCGACGGCACACCGCTCCAATCCACTTTCAGATTGTCGCTCTTCAGGCTGCCGCTGTGCTGCTCTATGCCACGCTTCATGTCCTTAATTTTGTAATTAATTGTCACGACTTCGTTCTTGCTGCCATAGACCACTATGGGAGCATCGGCCAGCGTGCCGTCAAGCAAAATCTTGGCATCAGTAGCCCTAGCCTTTACCGAGGTTTCTCTGAGCACAATTTCCACATAATCCCGGCTCGAGTGAGTCTCTCCCTGGTCGTTAGCGACTTCCACATGATAGCTGTAACGCACTATCTCGTTATAATAGAAATAGTCCTGGTCTTGATCTTTGGTGTCACGCAAAATCAACTCGGCAGGAAGCACCAGCACGAAACGGCCAGTGGCATCGGTGGTAACTATAGTATCGGGCATCGCCACCTCATCCTCATCATTTTCATGCCACATTGGACTTTCCACCTCAATATGAACCTTGGCATTTGCTATAGGCATTCCACTGTAGCTTGTCACCGTTCCGCTTATCTCCACATCCTCGCCCAGGTTATAGCGACGAGACTCATCGAGCAAGAGCGAGAACGTGGGAATCTTATATTCGCTCATCTCTATGCGCCTTTGTCCCACCTCGTCGTCATCAACCAAGAATGTGATGACACATGTGCCATTCATCTTATCCACTGGCAACGAGAAATTGCCTGCTACCCTACCCCAGCTATCAGTCACCAGCGACAATGAGTCAACCAATTGACCATTAGGGTCACGGAGTTCACATCTCACGTTTTCATTTGTCAGCAGCCCCCTATAGCTCTCACTGATGGCATATACCACACCCACAAAATTCACCTGCTCGCCAGGACGATAGATTGCCAAGTCGGTATAAATATTGGCTTTAACAACAGTGTCCTCTTGGCTGTCGTAGAATAAAGTGTAAAAATCTCTATTCCACTTGTCGTCGCCTTTTTCTACATGATAATAGTAGCTCTTGCTGTTCTTGCTGGTAAAATCGTGGAGGATGGCAAGACCGTCGCGGTTGGTGATGCCACTCCAGTCTTTGTTGCTCACCGTTGCCCCTTCTACTGGGGCACCAGTGGTCATATCCACAGCAATAAATTCCTTGACCCGGGCTTCCCTGTTGGCAAAGCTCATCAGCATTAGGTCATGGACAAAAAAAGGATTAGGAATACCGCTTGTGAAATCATAGTTGACAATGATGCCATAATCGTTCTTGTAGGATGGAACGAGAATATAACGGCCGTAAGTGAGCGGCGGGAAATATACCCGCATATAATCTTTTCCGTCTTCATTCCTGACCAAGATGTCTTCCATCCTGTCAACCAGCGTCAAATCGCTCATTTTGTGATATCTTGACTTGCTGTAATCAAAGTCGTCGTCAACACGATAGAGAGAAATAGTTAATGTGTCGATATTCTTGGCTCTAATCATCACCTCAATAGAGTCGTGAGTGGAACATTCATTACATGAGCCAAGAACTACACTTTTAGCTCGCGCCTTGTTGAGCAGGTTGGTAGCCACGGGTGCATAACGGCTATTGGGGAAACGCGCCACATAATCTTCGCATAGCGACATAGCCTTGTTGCTCGAGTCAACCGATGGGATATATGAGAAAAGCACACCCACACCCTCCCGGTCGATATACTTCTCTATGTAGCCCAGGGCCACATAGGCACGACTGGTGGCATTAGTAATCACTACATGCACTGGCGAGGACAAGGATCTTCTTATCACCTCAAAATGGATGTCGCTGCCTGGCTCACAGTGGGAAAGCAGACTCATGAGAAGTTCGTCATCGCCGGTCATCACATATCCCTCGAGGGCAAGAAAGTGATAAAGCGAGGGGAAAATTCCCTGCGAGTCTTCGCTGATAAGACCCGCATAGTTGCTCAACGGCTTTGCCAGCAGCGATTGCTCATCTTTGAGCGACAGGCGCACCAGCTGGTCTATCTTGTCATGTATCTGACCACTGCTCCACAGCTCGTAGCGCTCGGGAAGGGTGTCAACCACTTGCGTGGGAGCGTGATATTTGTCGCGGTACCGTCTAAGCACCTTAGCTTCAAGGCAGTAGAGCAGCGCCTTGATGTCGGCGCGCTTCTCTTTAGCCGCGAGTTGCTCGATGCGTGGCATGATGGTGTCGATGCTCTGCTTTGAGATGCTGCTTTGAGCAATGGAGTAGCGTATCATCGCATCAACCACAGCATTGCCGTCGCCACTGCGCATCGCTTTGTCGAGCTGCGTCAATGCTTCGGCACTCACCTTGCGAGGAAAGGCAAAATCGGCCACACTCTGGCTCCACGCTGTTGCCACCACAGCAACCGCCACCAACATCAATAACAACAATTTCTTTCTCATAGCAGCTTGTTTAAAATATTCAATCGCAAAAATAGTTAATTTGTTCTAAACGACAAAGAAACAAGGGCAAAATGTTGATAGCTGACGGGCTGTCACATGCTAACGAGCTGACGAGACACAAGCTGACAAGACAGTAGTAGATGTCGCACTCAGGGCGGACAAGGCACGCCTTGTCCCTACTTAACACTTCACACTTAACACTTAACACTTCGCGGACAAGGCACGCCTTGTCTCTACATCACCCATTCCACCTTCCACGTTCCTCGGGGACAAGGCATTGTCCCCAAAGTTTGGCACTCATTTTGCTTATAGAATATTTTTGAGTAATTTTGCACCCCAAAACACACAATATTGATATGATAGATTTTAACAAAGATAAAGATTACGAGATGAACGATGGTGGCACTCATGCCATTCCCATCTTTGCCGAGATACATGCTAACGGCGACGATAAGCTCCTTAAAGAAAAGGAGTTGAAGGACGTGCCCGTGCTTGCTCTGCGCAACATGGTTCTCTTCCCTGGCATGACAATGCCGGTGATGGTGGGACGCGCCAAGTCGCTTAATGCCATAAAAGACTCACAGCGCACGGGTGAACCTTTGGCAGTAGTTTGCCAAATTGACAGTGATGTAGATGACCCTGGCAAGAATGACCTGTACCCCGTGGGCACTGTGGCCGAGGTTATCAAGGTGCTGAAGCTGCCCGACGACTCGACCAACGTGATCCTGCACGGTCGCTCAAGCTTCGTGCTAGAAGAAATCACCACTCGCGAGCCCTACCTGCGCGGCAACATCTCGCTCTTCGACGAGAAATACCCCAAGAAGGGCGATGGGGAGTTTGAGGCTATCATAAGCTCTATCAAGGAGTTGACCTACGACATGCTCAACAAGATGGGCGACCAGGGCCGGGAGATGAAATTTGCCATCACCAACATCGACGACCCAGTATATCTCATGCACTTCCTCGCCACCAACATCCCCTTTGAGGCGCGCGACAAGCAGATGCTGCTTCAGGAAAGCGACATCAAGAAGCGCGCTTACCATCTTTTTGGCATTCTGAGTAAGGAAGCGCAACTCATTGACCTCAAAGCCAACATCCAGATGCGCACCCGCGAGGACCTGTCGCAGCAGCAACGCGAGCATTTCTTGCAACAACAGATTCGCACCATCCAGGAAGAGCTGGGCACCAACGATGACGACATCCCCGAGCTAGAGCGCCGCGCCAAGGACAAGAAATGGAACGAGAACACTCAAAAACACTTTGAGAAAGAACTCAAGAAGCTTGAGCGACTGAACCCACAGTCGCCCGACTACAGCACACAATATGCCTACCTCGACACCATGCTCAACCTGCCGTGGAACGAATATACCAACGACAACTTCAACCTCAAGCGGGTGGAGGCAAAATTAAATAAAGACCACTACGGGCTAGAAAATGTGAAGGACCGCATCCTCGAGCACCTCTCGGTGCTCAAGCTGCGTGGCGACCTCAAGGCACCTATCATCTGCCTCTATGGCCCTCCAGGAGTGGGCAAGACCTCGCTGGGACGCTCCATAGCCGAGGCTCTGCACCGCAAGTATGAGCGCATCTCGCTTGGCGGCCTGCACGACGAAGCCGAGATTCGCGGGCACCGCCGCACCTACATCGGTGCCATGCCCGGCCGCATCATCGAGGCGATGATGAAATGCAACAGCTGCAACCCTGTGATTGTGCTCGACGAGATCGACAAGGTGGGACAGGACTTCAAGGGCGACCCGGCATCGGCATTGCTCGAGGTGCTCGACCCCGAGCAGAACGGTCACTTCCACGACAACTACCTCGACGTTGACTACGACCTCTCGAAGGTGCTCTTCATTGCCACTGCCAACAATCTGGGCACTATCTCCAAACCCTTGCTCGACCGCATGGAGGTGATAGAAATCAACAGCTACATCCCCGAGGAGAAAATAGAGATTGCCCGCAAGCACCTAGTCCCTAAACAGCTGCTAGAGAACGGCTTTGAGAAGAAAGAAATCACCTTCCCCAAAGCCACCATCACCGAGATAATCGACGGCTACACACGCGAGAGTGGTGTGCGTGAACTGGAGAAGAAAATCGCCAAGGTGCTCCGCAAGGTGGCACGCAAGAAGGCCAGCGGCGACCCTTATCCCAAGAGCATCGACGTCGAGAGCCTAAAGGAATTCCTCGGAGCACGCGACTTCAACAGCGACCGCTACGAGGGCAACGACTTTGCCGGTGTGGTGACTGGCCTGGCGTGGACGGCCGTGGGAGGAGAAATCCTGTTCATCGAGAGCGCACTATCGCGTGGAAAGGGCGAGAAGCTCACCCTTACCGGCAACCTCGGCGACGTGATGAAAGAGAGCGCAATGATTGCCTTGCAATACCTCAAGAGCCACAGCCAGCTCTTCGACATCGACTATGAGCTCTTCGACAAATACAACGTTCACATCCATGTCCCCGAGGGTGCCATCCCCAAGGACGGTCCGTCGGCAGGCGTGACAATGGTGACGTCGCTCGTGTCGTCGTTCACACAGCGCAAGGTGCGCGACCATGTGGCGATGACCGGTGAGATTACCCTGCGTGGCAAGGTGCTGCCAGTGGGAGGCATCAAGGAGAAGATACTCGCCGCCAAGCGCGCCGGCATCACCGACATCATCCTGTGCCGCGACAACAAGAAAGACATCGACGAGATTAACGACATCTACCTCAAGGGCCTCACCTTCCACTTTGTCAACACCATCAAGGAGGTCATTGACTTCGCCCTCCTACCCGACAAAGTGAAAGACGCCATTGAGCTATAGGCGGAACGAGTTTCGTTTATGGTTGATCGTTTATGGAAGACTGTGATGAGACTATAGGCATCACAACCCCCACTCTAAACTCCTAAACTATAAACTATAAACTATAAACTATAAACTATAAACTATAAACTATAAACTTCAGGCTTATAAAGTTTTGTCTTTATAAGCCTGAAGTTTATTTAGATAATATTAGTAGCCAAAGATTTCCTCTAGGCTAATGCGCTGCACGGGAGCAATCTTCTGGAGACGATCCATGTCGAGCTCCTTCTCATCACCGAGGATGAGATAGCGGTAGGGCTTACCTGCCATGTTCTCCTTCTCAAAGTCAACGATATCGAAGAGATAGAGCTTGGGCAACTCTTCATACACCTTAGAGTAAATGTCGAAGTCGATGCCACGCTCTTGTGCTGCGATGTAGCTGCTGAGCACGCCAAAGCGTGTTGTGCGGCGGCTGGCGAGCTTCTTCATGAGCGACTCCTTGGCAAGATTGAAGGCCGCGTCGCTCTGCGGGATGTCGGTGAGGAGCTTGTTGAACTCATCCACGCAGTCCATCATCTTATCGTTCTGGGTGATGATATAAGTGTAAGCATCCTCTTTGTGTCCCATGCGGTAAGGCTGATTATAGACTGCGGCAGCCGAGTAGGCCAGTCCGCGTGCCTCGCGCAGCTCTTGGAAGACGATGCCGTTCATGCCAGTGCCAAAATACTCGTTGAAGAGGCTGATGACAGGGGCATGCGAGGGCTCCCAGTCGCGCTCGTTGTTGTTGTACTGCACCATGTAGATGTTCTTGGCGTCGTAGGGGGCGAGCAATATCTCGTTCTGCTCGGTGGGCTGCTCCATGTAGTCCATGCCAAAGGGCACATCGAGAAGATTCTTGGGGGTCTTGTGGAGCTTAGAGATGCTTGCGGAGAGGTCTTTTTCGGTCATAGGGCCAAAGTAGAGAACCTCATGGCGCATGTTGCTAAGTCCCTGCACCAGCTCGAGGAGTTCGGCAGGATTGGTGCTGCGCAGCTGCTCCTCGCTCAGGATGTTAGTGTAGGCATTGTTGGGGCCATATTGTCCGTAGGCCATGAGTCGTGCGAAGCACTGCTCCTGGTTGCTCTTGGCGTCGGCGCGGGCTTTGAGTATCTGGTCAACGAGGCGGTTGTAGGCCTCGGCATCTACTGCGGCATTCTTGAAGAGGTCTTCCACCAGCGCCACTGCTTGCGGCATGTTCTCGCTCAGGCCACTGATAGTGATATAGGTGTGGTTGTCACTTGTCGTGGCATCGAAGTGGCAAGCGAGCTTATACATCTGTTGCTTGAACTGCTGCGGTGTCAAGGTGGTGGTGCCTAGATAATTGAGATAGCTGAATGCCAGGTCGTAACGCAAGTCAGCTGTATTGCCGAAGTCAAACATGTAAACGAGTGTAAACAGGTCGTCGTCGGTGTTCTGCTTGTAGAGCAGTGGCAGGCCGGCCTTAGTCTGCGAGATATTCATATCTTTCTTGAAATCCACAAATTGTGGCTGTATGGGCTCCACGGTCTCTGCCATGAGGTTCTTGACGAAGTCGCTTTGCTTGTCGCGGTTGGTGGGGATAGGAGTAATCTCGGGCTTCTCAATCTTCTTAACCGAAGTGTCAACGCCCTCGCGCTTATAGACGCACACATAGTTGTTGAGCAAGTGGCGATTGGCGAAATCCACAATCTGCTGTTTGGTCATGTGGCTCATACGGTCGAGTTGGCCCACCACCTGCTTCCACTCAATGCCGTTGATAAAGGCATTAACAAGGTATCTGGCACGTGCACCGTTGCTGTTCAAGCCTCTCAAATACTGCAGCTTGGTATTGTTGACCACACTGGTGAGCAGGTCGTCGTCGAAGTCGCCCTTGCGCAGTTTCTCAATCTCGCCGAGCATCAGGTCACGCACGTTTTCAAGGCTCTGCCCCTCATTGGGATAACCCATAAGCATAAGCAGCGAGTAATCGGCCATCTCATCGGCATAGGTTCCCGACTCCATGAGTTTTTGAGGCTGATTTAGATTGAGGTCCATAAGACCAGCGGTGCCGTTGCTGAGCATCTCGGAAATTACCTCAATGGTGTCGTTCTGCAACGAAGATCCGCCCTCGAAACGCCATGCCAGGGTCACAAACTCTGCCTCCTGACCCAGCACAGTGGTGTCGACAGGTGCGGTAAAGGGTTTGAGAGGAGCAAACTCTGGTCGCGAGAGTTTTTTGTTGGGCTGCCAGTCACCAAAGTACTTGTCGAGGGTGGCAATCACTTTGTCGGGTTCAAAATCACCAGCCATACAGATGGCGATGTTGTTTGGGCAATAGTAGTTGTTGTAGTAATTCTTGATGTTGGTGATTGAGGGGTTCTTGAGGTGCTCCTGGGTGCCGATGGTGGTCTGGGTGCCATAGGGATGGCCAGGGAACGCCTTGGCATTGAGTGCCTCCTCAAGTTTCCTCATGTCTTTAGCCATGCTTATGTTCTTCTCCTCATACACAGCCTCGAGCTCGGTGTGGAAGCCGCGAATCACCATGTTGCGGAAGCGGTCGCTCTGGATGCGTGCCCAGCGGTCTACCTCGTTGGCGGGGATGTCCTCGGTGTAGCAAGTCACATCGGTGCTGGTGTAAGCGTTAGTACCTATGCCACCAATGCCTGCCATGAGTTTGTCATACTCATTAGGAATGTTGTACTGCGCTGCCAGCTGCGACACGCTGTCGATCTCGTGGTAGAGCAGCTTGCGGCGGGCAGGGTCGGTGACCTTGCGATACTGCTCATAGCGAGCCTCTATCTCGTCGAGGTAGGGAGCCTCTTTGGCAGCATCGCTGGTGCCAAACTGCTTGGTGCCCTTAAACATAAGGTGCTCCAGATAGTGAGCCAAGCCAGTGGTCTCGGCGGGGTCGTTGCGTGAGCCGGTGCGCACGGCGATGTGAGCGGCAATGCGTGGCGACTCGTGGTTTACACTAAGGAACACCTTCATGCCGTTGCGCAGCGTGTAGCACTGCGTGTGCATGGGGTCTCCCTCATAGGTTACTGCCTTGGGCAGTTGAGCATTAGCAGTTAAATACATAGCCGCAACTGCAAGCAGTGTGAATAGTAATCTGAATTTCTTCATAGTGAAAATTAAAAAATTGTGTAGTTTATTATTGATTATTCTTACTGTGTTTTCGCAGCCACTCCAGCAAAGGCATCAGGAGCTTATTTGCCGGCTCAGCAGTGAGAACCTTGAGCGAAATATCCTCGCCCATGCCATTAAGGGTCTCAAACTGGAAGTCGGGGTTATTGTCGTAATCGACAAGTGTCTCATCGTTGCTTTCAAAATGCGCTATGGCCTCGGCTGCCATCGTCTCAAGCTTGAGAAGCCAGGGACGCACATCGTTATAAAGCAAGCGGTCGCTCTCATTACTGGAGTTTTTCATCGCTTTAATGACCTGGCATGCCTCATTCACCTCACGCAGCTCGTTGAGCAGCGACTTGTGATTGGCTTTGCCGCTCTTTACCGACTTGTAGTAGTTGTCGATAGTGTAACCTAAAGCATCGTTATCATAATAGCGCAGGTAGGGAGCCAGCTTTTTGAACGCCTCGGCACGTTCCTTGCCCACCACAGCTGGGATAGCCGCCTCCCAGCTCCAACGGCTGTTGAAGGCACTGCTGTTCCAAGTGTAGTCGGCTACGCTGAAGAGGGCGATTTTCGACAGTTCGCCTTGCTGCATAGGGTTGATGATAATTGTGTTGACACTTATCAGCTTCTTCTCGATGCTTGCGAGGTTATTGATATGTGTCTCGTCGCGGAAGTTGCTGTAGGTGTCCATCACAAAGAGCTTGGTGGGGTCCTGATCATTGTATGGATAGTTCCACCACCAACTCAAGTCGCGCCCCAGCCAACTGCTGACAAGTGTTAAATCGCTGTTATTAGGCACCGACCACACGTCGCGACCTGTTATATAGATGTTGATTTTGCTCGGAGTGCTGCTCAGTGACTCATAAAACTCACGAGCACGATCCTGGCTCACCCATCCGTGAGCATAGAGCTGCGGCACGTAGTGAAGTGGTTTAACCGTGTCGGCTGCCGCTGCGCCTTTCTTGTTCCACTTGTGGTCGATGCGCTGTTGAAGGGCGGTGAGATTATGGGCACACAGCTTCATGATGGAAGGGTCACTGGGAACACCCACATCATCAACAAAGACGCCAAACTGCCTCACGCCCAGCCCGTGCATACTCTCAAACTTCGCCATTATCTTGTCGAGAACCTGCGGGTCCTCGGCATTAGCGAAGGCTTTGCCCGGGTGAATCGCCCAGATGAAGTTCACCTTAGTCTCATGAGCCACACGAGTGATGTCGCGCATCATGTCCTGAGTGAGGTAGCCGGTGCGCTGCTGCTCAGGTGTGATGGTCGTGGGATAAGGCTCTCCCCAGTAGCGAGAGTGGTAAGGGTCGCTCTTGGCGCCATACATGTAGGTGTTCATCTTGTAGCGAGCCATGAAGCGGAACAGGTCTTTTGTGACCTCGGCGCTATAGGGCACGCCATAGTAGCCCTCGATGATGCCGCGGTTCTTCACGTCGGCATAGTCATAGATGGTCACGCATGGCAAGTTGGTAGTGCCTTGGTCAAGCATCTGCTCGAGCGATGCGAGGCCACAGAACACAGCATCGGTGTGCTCGCCCACGATGGTCACTTGTGCCACGCCATCGCCCGATCCCAGGCTCAAGATGTGCCGGTCATATTTATTTCTATATTTATTAGTGAAGAATTTCAAGTCGGGTCTCAAACCCAACGAGTTTTTGTTGTGGCCACCAAAGATGCCTAGCACAACATTAGTCTCACCCTTTACAAGTGCATTGGAGTGTTTTACTGCCAGCCCATGCTCAGTGAGAATTTGCACCGCACGGTTAATGGTAGCTTCGTCAATACCATTCTCCACAACTAGGTTAACACTAGCAGAGAACGACACAATCAACTCATTAACATACTGCTCATGAGGAACAGGGAAGATTTTGTAAGGCTCTGTGGCCATTGCGGTCAATGCAACAGATACAGCAACAATAATAATCAATATTCTTTTTCTCATAAGCGGTTACTTTGAAAAATTCCACAAATATAGAAATTAATCGTCAAAAACCAAAAAAGTTTTTTGTCTTTTCGAGTAAAAGCAGTAAATTTGCAAAAATCAGTGGATCGAGGATCGGGGATCGAGGATCGGAGATCGAGGATCGGAGATCGAGAATCGAGGATCGAGGATCGAGTTCTCATCCCAACCCTCAACTGTGAACGGACAAGCAACGCCTTGACCCCACACAACTGACAAGCAACGCCTTGTCCCACACAACTGACAAGCAACGCCTTGTCCCACAAAACGATAAACTATAAACTTGCAACATGAATCTTGAACAACTCACCGAAACCATAAGCAGCTACATCTGGTCGTGGCCCATGATAATACTCTTGCTAGGCACCCACATCTTCTTGACTATCAGGCTACGAGTGCCGCAACGCAAAATATTCACAGCTATAAAACTATCTTTCACCAAGGACAAGGATTCCACGGGCGACGTGAGCCAATTCTCGGCGCTGGCCACTTCACTGGCAGCGACCATAGGCACGGGCAACATCATTGGCGTGGCAACGGCGGTGTCGCTCGGCGGACCTGGCGCGGTGCTATGGTGCTGGCTCACAGGCGTCTTTGGCATCGCCACAAAATATGGCGAGGGACTGCTCGCTGTGAAATATCGTGTCAAGACCAGCGACGGAACAATGCTTGGTGGCCCCATGTATGCCCTTGAGCGTGGCCTTAAGATGAAATGGCTGTCGGTGCTCTTCTGCGTCTTTACTGCCATCGCAGCCTTTGGCATAGGCAACGGTGTGCAGGCCAACGCCATCAGCGAGAATTTCTCCATCCTGCTTAGCGACAACAGCAGCGTGGCCAGCGCCTCCTCATGGCTCAACAACGCTCTAGGCCTCAATCTAGACCCCCAGTTCTACTTGAGCTTCATAGTGGGCATTTGCCTGATGGCACTCGTTGGCGTAGTGATAATTGGTGGCGTGAGGAGCATAGGTCGCATCTGCTCGGCACTAGTGCCTTTCATGGCAATCCTCTATGTGCTGGGATGCCTCTATATCCTGTGCATCAACCACCAGTACCTGTGGCAGGCCGTGTGCTGGATTTGCCAGGATGCATTCTCGCTCAAAGCCTCGGTGGGTGGTGCGGCAGGCACGGCAATCATGATGGGAGCACGATATGGCATCGCGCGAGGCCTCTTCAGCAATGAGTCGGGACTCGGCTCGGCACCAATTGTTGCCGCAGCAGCACGCACCAAGAACTCCGTGCGGCAAGCACTGGTGAGCTCCACCGGCACATTCTGGGACACCGTGGTGGTGTGCGCCATCACTGGCTTGGTACTCACCACCAGCATCCTCGCCTATCCCGAGATCGACTTCCACGACGGCGGCCTGCTCACCAAGAAAGCCTTTGGCATGATACCTTACGTGGGCACGCCCATCCTCACCTTTGGCATCCTCACCTTCGCCTTCTCCACCATCCTGGGCTGGAGCTACTACGGCGAGCGCGCCATGGAATACCTGGGCGGCAAAAGGATTATCAAGTATTACCGCATCGTGTGGCTTGCAGTGTGCTTCATGGGATGCGTGATGAGCCTGGGGGTGGTGTGGAACATCGCCGACATCATGAACGCACTCATGGCGCTTCCTAACCTCGCCGCACTGCTGCTGCTCTCGGGAGTAATAGCACGTGAGACAAAACGTTACCTGTGGAGCGGACGCCTCAACGACATCGACACCACGCTCTGACATGGCTTATAGTATAATGCATCAGTGCATGGTTAGTTTGTGATCCAATAATTGCCCAGCACGTGGCAAAACACAAGAAATAACCACAAATCGTAGTGGCAGTTGTTAAAAAAAATAATTCTTGCTTTTTTATCTGTTTTTTCTATTACTAGTTGGTTATTTTTGACTAATTTTGCACTCTAAATACAATGTAGTGTAACCAACATGACAGTTGCACTGCACCAAAGGTTGTGATTTACAGCCAAGTGCGCAATGTGATGTCATAAAAAAGTTAAAGATATATCGACACATGGGTTTATTCTCATTTACTCAAGAAATCGCTGTTGACCTGGGAACAGCTAACACTATCATTATCCACAACGACAAGATAGTAATCGATGAGCCATCGGTGGTGGCTCTCGACACCAAAACCCAGAAGCTCATGGCAGTGGGCGAGACAGCCCGCGAGATGCGCGGCAAGGTGCATGAGGGCATCAAGACGGTGCGACCGCTGCGCGATGGTGTGATAGCCGACTTCAACGCCGCCGAGCTCATGATTCGCGGCATGATCAAGAAGGTGAGCCAAAAGAACCACTGGTTCTCGCCTGCCCTGCGCATGGTGGTGTGCATCCCATCGGGCTCTACCGAGGTGGAGATACGTGCCGTGCGCGACTCCAGCGAGCACGCTGGCGGGCGTGATGTATATATGATTTATGAGCCCATGGCAGCGGCACTAGGTATAGGCATCGATGTGCTGGCACCCGAGGGCAACATGATAGTAGATATAGGCGGTGGCACCACCGAGATTGCTGTAATCTCGCTCGGTGGCATCGTGAGCAACAAGAGCATACGCATCGCTGGCGACGACCTCACCGAGGACATTCGCGAGCACATGCGACGTGCCCATAACGTGAAGGTGGGCGAGCGCACTGCCGAGCTCATCAAGATCAACGTAGGCTCCGCCCTGCCCGAGCTCGACAATCCTCCCGAAGACTACATCGTGCATGGCCCCAACCAGATGACCGCACTGCCCATGGATGTGCCAGTGTCTTACCAAGAAATATGCAACTGCATCGAGAAGTCAATCTCTAAGATTGAGGCCGCTGTGCTCAGTGCACTGGAGCAGACTCCCACCGAGCTTTATAGCGACATCATGAAGAACGGCATCTATCTGGCTGGCGGTGGCGCACTGCTGCGAGGCCTCGACCGGAGACTCACCGACAAGATTGGCATCCCCTTCCACGTGGCCGAAGACCCATTGCACGCCGTGGCCAAGGGTACAGGAGTGGCACTGAAGAACATCAAGCGCTTCAAGTTCCTGAAACGATAATATCTTTAGTTCATAGTTAAGAGTTCACAGTTAAGAGTTCATAGTTTTGTCGGACAAGTGTGAACTGTGAACTATGAACTGTGAACTATGAACTAATGGAGGATGAACAATTTAATTAACTTCATAATTAAAAACAGCGCGTGGTTCTTCTTCGCTTTCTATGTGATTTTGAGCCTCGTGCTGCTGTTCCGCAACAACCCGTTCCAGCAGAGCGTGTATCTGACGTCGGCCAACAGCACGGTAGCGACCATCTCAAGCGTGGTAAACGGCACCTCCAACTATTTCCACCTCAAGGAAATCAACGAAGACCTGCACCTGCGCAACGCCGAGCAGAAACAGCGCATCCTCGAGCTAGAGAAGCAGCTGGTGGAGCTAGAGCTAAAATATGGCGACAAGCCTAGCGGGGCAGTGTGCGGTGAGGGAGACTACTCCTTCATCCCTGCTCACGTGATAAGCAACAGCGTGGTGAACCCCAGCAACTACATCACTATAGACCGTGGCAGTGCCGACGGCATAGAGCTCTACATGGGCGTGATGGACATGAACGGCGTGGTGGGCATCGTCGATGCCGTCAACACCCACTCGGCCCGCGTGATGTCGATGCTTCACCCCGACACTAAAATCACTTGCGAGCTCAAGGGCAACGGCAACTTTGGCGTGCTGGTGTGGGACGGCAAGACTACCGACCATGCCATCCTCGAGAACCTGCCCAAGGTGGGAGAATATCATGTGGGCGACACAGTGGTCACCAGCAGCAGCTCGCTGAGCTTCCCGCCAGGATTTATGGTGGGAGTGGTGGAAAGCATCTCGCCCACCACCAAGAGCGACAGCTTCATGAGGCTCATCGTGAAACTCTCGTGCCACATCACCCGCCTGAGCAATGTGCATGTGATCAAGAACAACCGCAAGGATGAGCTCAAGCAACTCGAGAGCAAAGACGCCACATCGCTAAAAGAGGAAGGAGGGATGAAGTGATGAAAAACACCCTGCTCAATTTCCTGCTACTCTTCACAGGCTTGCTGGTGGCACAGGTGGTGTGCAGCAAGATAGTGCTCTTTGGCGTGGCAATGCCCATCATCTACATCTACCTCATCTTGCGACTTCCCGTCAACTACTCCACCAACTGGACGCTCACAATAGCCTTCTTGTTTGGGCTTTTCATCGATATGTTCAACAACACTCAGGGCATGAACTCGCTAGCCTGCACAGTGATGGCGATGGCCCGCAAACCAGTGTTCAACTTCTTCATCGTCATGCGAGAAGATGAAGAGGGCGACCCAGTGCCCTCGGTTGACACAGTGGGTATATCGAGCTACATGAAGTACCTCTCAACGCTAGTGCTCATCTACTGCACGGTGCTGTTCCTGGCACAAGCATTCACTCTGCACAACTTCCCGCTCACCCTGGCCCGCATCGCCAGCAGCAGCGCACTTTCCATATTATTAATTTTTGGCATCGACAGTTTAGTGAGCACCGAAAGTGAGAAAAGACTATAATCTCGAAAAACGCAAGTTTGTCATTGGCGGCTTTATTGTCGTCATTGTCGTCATATACCTGTGCAAGCTCTTTGACCTGCAAATCACTAGCAACAAGTACAGCCAAATTGCCGTGAGCAACGCGCGGTCGGTGAAAATCACACACCCCTCACGCGGACAAATTTACGACCGCAACGGCAAACTCGTGGTGTATAACGAGCCAGCCTACGACCTGGTGATCACGCCTAAAGACGTAACAGACTTTGACACCACCACCATGTGCTCGATACTACAGCTCAAGCGCGAGGACTTCGACCTGCTGTGGAGAAACATGAGCAACCCAAAGAAAAACCGCAACTACAGCTCCGTCACGCCACAGCCACTAGTGCAGAACCTCGACTCGCTCACCTACGGCCGCCTGCAAGAGCGGCTCTACCTCTTCCCGGGGTTTGACATCGCCCAGCGTGTGATACGCCGCTACAACTACGTCTCGGCCGCCAATATCCTGGGCGACATTCGCGAGGTCAATGCCGACGACATAGAGCGCGACAGCGACAACTACTACATCCCTGGCGACTACACCGGCGACCTGGGTGTGGAGAAAAGCTATGAGAAATACCTGCGCGGCATCAAGGGCAAAGAAATATTCATTCGCGATGCACGAGGACGCAACAAGGGACGCTACAACGACGGCAAGGACGATGTGGCGCCCGTCGCCGGCAGTGACCTGCAGCTGAGCATCGACATCGACTTGCAGCAGTTTGGAGAAAAACTCATGCGTGGCAAAAAAGGCGCCATCGTCGCCATTGAGCCCAAGACGGGAGAAGTGCTCACCCTCGTCACCAGCCCCAACTACGACCCGTCACTGCTGGTGGGAAAAGACCGCGGCAAGAACTATGCTAACCTCGTCAACGACCCCAGCAAGCCACTCTTCGACCGAGCCATCATGGCCGCCTACCCTCCTGGCTCCACCTTCAAGCCATCGCAGGGCCTGATGCTGCTGCAAGAAGGCATCATCACCACCAGCACTTCTTACCCGTGCTATGGTGGATACATCAACAAAGGCTTGAAAATAGGCTGTCACGGCCACGGCTCGCCCATCTCGCTGCAACCAGCCATCGCCACATCGTGCAACGGCTACTTCTGCTGGGGACTTTACTACATGCTCAACAACCGCAAGTATGGCGGCCTCGAGAAATCATTCACTACTTGGAAGGACTACATGGTCTCGATGGGGTTTGGCTACAAGCTCAACATCGACCTGCCTGGAGAGAGCCGAGGCTTCATCCCTAACGCGCAATTCTACGACAAGATGATAGGAAAGGGAGATTGGGGCGCTAACACCATCCTCTCCATCGCCATTGGACAAGGCGAGGTGATGCTCACACCACTACAAATCGCCAACCTCAGCGCCACTATCGCCAACCGTGGCTACTACATCACCCCACACGTGGTGAAGAACATTCGCGACGTGGGAGTGCTTGAGCAATACACCGTGAAGCACCACACCAAGGTGAACCCGCAATACTACAACCTAGTGGCAACAGGCATGAGAATGGCTGTCACTGGTGGCACATGCCGTGGCGCCAACCTGCCAGGTCTTGACGTGTGTGGCAAGACGGGAACCGTCGAGAACCCACACGGCCAGAACCACTCGGTGTTCATGGGGTTCGCTCCTAAAGACGACCCCAAAATCGCCATCTGCGTGTATGTGGAGAACGCCGGTTATGGCGCGCAAGTGGCAGTGCCACTCGGGGCAATGGTGCTTGAGCGATACCTGCGTGGTGCCAGCGAGGAGATAGAGGAGCGAGCCAACAAGTGGAGCGATAACGCCTGGATGAACGACACCCCCAAGCAGACTGCCGACCCTGCGCCAGCACAAGCCTCACAGCCCGCGACCACTACCGCCAGCAACAGGCCCACGCGCGACAACAAACCCATCAGCGAGCATCAGCGCGAGAGAGCCATCATAGTAAACCCCATCAGATTTATCAGCACATCACGATATGGACACCTCAAGGGATAACAACGAGAGCAACAAGCTGCTCGCCTCGGTCGATTGGTTCACCGTGCTGCTATATATTATTCTTGTAGTGGCAGGCGCCATAAGCATCTATGCCGCCACCACCAACAGCCTCTCGCAGGTGAGCATCTTCGACTTCAACACCTATTCGGGCAAGCAGTTCTTGTGGATAGGCCTCTCTTTTGTGATAGGCTTTGCGCTGCTGCTCATCGACCGCCGCATGTATGAGGGCTATGCTTATCTCATATATCTGATAATGATAGTCATCCTCATCGCCACGGCATTCCTGGCGCCCAACATCAAGGGCTCTCACTCGTGGCTGAAGTTTGGCGCGGTGAGCATCCAGCCCGCCGAGTTTGCCAAGACCGCCACAGCACTGGCGCTGGCAAAGCTCTTCAGCACCTACGGCTTCAAGCTAGGCAACTTGCGCACCTACATCGTGCCACTAGCCATCATCTTCATCCCCGTGCTGTGCATCCTGCTCGAGCGAGAGACAGGCTCGGCCCTGGTCTATTTCTCACTGATTTTCGTGCTCTACCGTGAAGGAATGAGCGGCTTTGTGCTCTATGCCATCCTGGCGGCGGTGTCGTTCTTCGTTATCACTCTCAAGTTTGCCGGCGAGATGGTGATGGGCATACCTATGGGCTATTTCATTGTTCTTACCATAGTAATGATCACGGTAGTGCTCATGCTCTTCTTCTACTGCCGCGCAATGATACCCGGCCGCAACGTTATGATAGGATATATCGCAAGTGCGTTGGTGGCCTGGGGACTCTCGGCTATAGGTGTCAATATCAACGGATATGTATTCTTCTTCACCGTCATCCCGCTGTCAATCATCTACTTGCTCATAGCGATGTTCCGTGAGAACATCAACAGGATGCTGATAACTATAGGCTTTGCGGTAGCGTCGATAATCTTCATGTTCTCGGTCAACGCCGTGTTTAACAACGTGCTGGCATCGCACCAGCAAAACCGCATCAAGGTGGCACTTGGCATCATGGAAGACGTCAAGGACAAAGGCTACAACGTGAACCAGTCGAAGATTGCCATAGGCTCGGGGGGCTTTGCTGGCAAAGGCTTCCTGCAAGGCACCCAAACCAAGCTTAACTACGTGCCCGAACAGCACACCGACTTCATCTTCTGCACCATAGGCGAGGAAGAGGGTTTCATAGGCGCCTCGGCAGTGCTGCTGCTGATGCTTGCGCTAATCTTGCGCGTCATAGCCATCGCCGAGCGGCAACACACCGCCTTTGGGCGAGTCTATGCCTACTGCGTGGCGGCAATCCTCATCTTCCACGTCACCATCAACATAGGCATGGTAATAGGGCTTGTGCCAGTGATAGGCATCCCCCTACCCTTCTTCAGCTACGGCGGTTCCTCGCTATGGGGGTTCACCATCATGCTCTTCATCTTGCTGCGCATCGACGCCGCCCGAGCCGAGTACGGCACTTGGTAATGCCAGGTGAATAATGCGTAATTGCTTTCTTGTGCAATTTGTGCCAAAATTCCTATTAATTCTTTGCTCTGTTAACTTTTTTGGTTGGGGGAAAATTGTTACCTTTGCGGTGAAAGTAAAAATCAATTTATCAACTAATAGCTATGCCCTATTTCTCGATAATAATTCCTGTGTATAACCGCCCAGCCGAGGTGGAGGACCTGCTGCGAAGCCTCGCACAGCAGTCGTGCCGCGACTTTGAGGTGTATCTCGTGGAGGACGGCTCCACGGTGCGTTGCGACGAGGTGGCAAAGCGCTACGAGGACCGCCTCGACCTGCATTACCACTACAAGGAGAACGAGGGGCGCAGCATAGCCCGCAACTACGGCTTGGAGCGCGCCAGCGGTGAGTTTTTTATCTTCTTCGACAGCGACTGCGTGATACCCAGCGACTATTTCAAGACCCTTAAAGCCGAGCTTGAGCGCGAGCCGGTAGATTGTTTTGGTGGCCCCGACGCGGCAAGCGACGACTTCACCGACGTGCAGAAGGCCATCAACTTCTCGATGACATCGTTCTTGACCACGGGCGGCATACGCGGCGGCAAGGTGCAGCTCGAGAAGTTCGTGCCACGCTCGTTCAACATGGGCTATAGCCGCAAGGTGTGGGAGACGGTGGGAGGCTTCCGCGAGATGTTCAGCGAGGACATCGACATGAGCACCCGGGTGCGACAGGCAGGCTTCTCCACGCGCCTCATCCGCGAGGCCTACGTCTATCACAAGCGCCGTGTCGATTTAGCGAAATTTGCTCGCCAGACCTACGTCTTCGGCATGTCGCGCATCACCCTAAAGCTCCTCTACCCTGGCTCGCTCAAACTGGTGCATTGCCTGCCGGCAGTGTTTGTGCTGGGATGCGTGGCGTTGATACTCCTCGCCATCTTCTGGCGCTGGTGGGCCATACTGCCGCTAGCGCTCTATGTAGTGATGCTGTGGGTGAGCGCACTGCTCAAGACCAAGAGCCTGAAAATCGCCTCCATTGCCGTAATGTCGAGCTTCGTGCAACTGGGTGCCTACGGCACGGGGTTCATCAAAGCCTTCGTGTGGAAGATCCTCTTGGGCCACGGCCGCGACATCAACGAGGAGATTGCCATGCGCAAGGGAAAATGAAATTAAGTGTTAAGGGTTAAGGGTTAAGTTTAAGGTTCTAGATAGTCTAGAATCTCTAGATAATCTAGGAAATCCAGAAAATAAACCAATGGAACAAAACGATATAAAATCACGGGCGTTGAAGCTCAACACGGCACTCGATGACCGCCCTCGCGAGAAGGCCATGAGATATGGGTTCTCAACCTTGTCGCCTGCCGAGCTCTTTGCAATCATCCTGGGCAGCGGCAGCCGTGGCGAGAGCGTGGTGGAGCTGTGCCAGCGCATCCTGGGTGACCATGACAACAAAATCTACAAGATAGCCCGCCGCAAATACAGCGACCTCGCGCGCATGTATCGCGGTGTGGGCGAAGTGAAAGCGGTGGAAATCCTTGCCGCTATAGAGATAGCGCGGCGCTTCCAGGGCGAGGAGTTCGACAACGACTACCAGATCACCGACGCCAACGCCGCCTACCGCTACCTGAGCACCTTCATGCTCGACAAGGAGCACGAGGAGATGTGGGTGCTGCTGCTCGACCGCGCCAAGCACGTGAAAGGCCGCGAGCTGGTGAGCATAGGAGGCACAGCAGCCACCGTGGGCGACGAGAAAATCATCCTCAAGCACGCCATCACCCACCTGGCCAGCAGCATCATTATTGCCCACAACCACCCGAGCAACAACCCTCGCCCCAGCCTCCAGGACGACACGCTCACACAGCGCGTCAAGCGCGCCTGCGACGCCGTGGGCATTCCCCTCGACGACCACATCATCATGTGCCGAGGCAACTACTATAGCTACCAGGTGGAGGGCAAAATATGAGAATAAGTGTTAAGGGTTAAGAGTTAAGGGTTAAGTGGTGGGCCAGTCTTGAAAATCAAATTCTAGTTCTATCCATTCTTTGCCAGGGGTGGAGGGTGATTGCTGTGTGCCGTGTTTTGTAACAGAGAGACCCAACAGGCGTATGGGGTGCTGCCTGTAATCGACCTGCTCCATCAGCTGGCTGGCGAGCGGAGCAATGTCGTCATGGTGGCGCAGCACCTTGTCTTGAGTGACCGAGCGCGTTATCTGCTTGAAGTCGTGGAATTTCACTTTAAGCGTGAGGGTGCGGCCCTCAAAGTCATATTTGTTGAGCCGGCGCACTAGTTCGTCGATAGTAGCATGTAGCATTTCGTGGACTGCCTCGGCGGTGTTGATGTCGTGCTCAAAGGTGCGCTCACAGCCCATTGATTTGCGTTCCCACTCCACAACGACTGGACGGTTGTCGATGCCACGCGAGAAGTTGTAGAACACCGGTCCCATCTTGCCGAATACATCAGTCAGGTGCTTGAGCGACACTTGCCGCAGGTCGGCGCCGGTGTAAATGCCCATCTTGTGCATCGTCTCGGCAGTCTTGGGACCCACGAGCCAGAATTTCTCAATGCGCAACTTGTCGATAAAATCTTGTGCGCGAGAGGGGTGGATGGTACACAACCCATCGGGCTTGCGCTGGTCGCTCGCAATCTTGGCCAGGAACTTGTTGTAGCTCACACCAGCCGACGCCGTGAGGTGCAGTCGCTCCTTAATCTTAGCCTTTATCTCACGGGCTATATCCACAGCTAGGGCTATGCCTGGCTTGTTCTCGGTAACATCGAGGAAAGCCTCGTCGAGCGAGATAGGCTCCACCAGGTCGGTATATTCATGAAAGATGGCGTGCATCTGTCGCGACACCTCTTTATAAACATGGTAGCGCCCCGGCACCACGATGAGCTGCGGGCACAGACGCTTGGCCACACGCATCGACATGGCCGAGTGTACGCCCCATGGCCGTGCCTCGTAGCTGGCTGTGGCCACCACACCGCGCTCGCTGTCGCCTCCCACGGCAATGGGCTTGCCGCGCAACTCGGGGTTGTCGCGCTGCTCCACCGAGGCGAAGAAGGCGTCCATGTCGATATGTATTATCTTGCGTTCCATAAAGGCAGTGCAAAGATAACTCTTTTCTCCTGAAAAAAAGGTGAGGACTCATCAGAATCCTCACCTAGAAAATCATTTATGCCAAAAGGGCTGTTATGGCTCTACTGTAGCCACCGAGCCAGCGCTGTGGGCGGTGATTTGCGGGGCATACTGGCATTGTGCCGTGGCGATGCCCACATTGTAGCGGCCTGGAGCGGTGACAAAGACGTCGTAGCTAATAACGTGCGTGCCCTTGTCGAGGCTCGAGAAGAAGATGTTAGTCTCGCTGTCCTTAATCTCGAGGTAGTAGTAAGAGCGGTCGGCATAGCGGTAGCCCGAGAGCTTATCCACCGGCTCGAAGCAAGAGCCACGCTCGTCTTTAACGGTAACGAAGTCAAGGTCCTTGGCGTTCTTGATGACGGTGCGCACCTGTATCTTGTCGCCCACCTTGAAGTTCTCGACGCGGCGCAGCGTGCCGTCGGTGTTGTAAGCATAAAACTCCTTGTGGATGGAGAGGTCATAGATGCTCACCTCCTTGACATCACTCATCTGGGCCTTGAACTGGCTATAGATGGCACCCCACGCGGGACTCGAGCCCTGGCGCTCGATGTGGAGCGTGGCAAGCGAGGTAGCGGGAATCTCCTTGCGGCAGTAGCCCAGGTAGGCGTCAACCTTGTCAAAGGCGAGTGGCTTGCCATCGATGGTGATAGTTGGAGCGCCATTACGCTCAAGCCACTTGCTGCCAGTTGCGAGCAGGCTATAGACGGCATCGGCGGCGAGGCTGCTTGAGCCCCAGTCGTTGGTCTGCTTCATCAGCAGCATCCACTTGCGCACCTGGTCAATCTCCTGCTGACGTGGATCAACCTCGTTCATCGCCTGGAGAATGGTAGAGGTCACAGCCACCTTGTCGAGGTAGCGCCACCCTGCCTGCACGTTGTCCCAGTACATTCCCATCTCGGGCTTGGTGAGCGCAAACTGGCGTATCGACTCCACAATGTCCTTGGCCACCTTCTGGTAATTGTTGCGGCCTAGCGTGATGGCATAGAATGCCTTGTTGCCCAGACTAGTGCCCTTCCAGTCCTTAGTCATCGCCTTGAGGCAGTTCTTGAGCATCTTAGCGTTGTCACCGGTAATGGGCATCTCGGGATAGAGGGTGCGCACATACACATAGTCGCTGAAACCACTGTGGTTGTTCTTGTTGTACTTGAGATGCTCCTTGTAAACACGCAGGTACTCCTTGTCGAAATAGACTATAGCACGTTTCACCATAGCATTGATGGCATCGTCGTCCTTGAGATAGCCCAGATGACGCAGCTCGCCAATGAGCTCGAGGACGGTAGATGTGGTGTAAAGCGACGACTCGCAGCCAGGATATAGGTACCAAGTGAAGCCTCCGTCACTCATCTGCAGGCGTTGCAGACCCTCGACTATGCGCTTGTGCTCGGCGGCCATGAGCTGCTCGTCAAATAGCTCATTCAGTCGTGACATGCGCAGCGTCTGCCGGTCGGCCTCGTTCACCCAGGGCGAAGCGAGCAGGGTGCCAATCTTGAGGTCGCTGTTGCGGGCGAGCATCGACACAAGGGTAGAGTCTTGCTCGTGGGCCTTCCAGTAGTCAACAGCCTCCTTGATGTTAGGCTGCGACTTGGCGATGCCCTGTGCCAGTGTGATGGCAAAGAGGCTGTGAGCCAGCGAGGTGGCAACCTTGTAGTTGTCGCTGAAGATAGTGGGCAGCGCTTGCACGCAGTACCACACGGGGTTGTCGCAGTACTCGAGTGTGACACGAGCGTCGCGGGCAAACTGCGGCAGCTGAGTGGTGAACTGAGGTGTGGCGGCATCAATGTAGAAGGGCTGCGTCTCAATCACTGGCGAGATGGCCTGGAGCACAGGAATCATCACCTGCTCACCGTCGCCAAAGTTGCCTGTGGCAGCCTTCACGCGGAAGCCCACGAAGGGGATGGTGTCGGGCACCTCCCAGTCAACCTTGAGGGTGCTGGTGCCATTGGGAGCAATGTTCTCGTTGAAGTTCTTGCGCACTATCACCTCATTGGTGCGAGGGTTGAACAGCTCAATGATGGCGTCGCACGCCAGAGCGTTGTCGGTTGAGTTCTGCAAGCTTGCCGCCAGCTGGGCCTTGTCGCCCTGACGCAAGAAGCGTGGCAGGCTCGACTTGACCATCACGGGTTTGTTGGTGAGCACCTCGCGCTTGAGCACGTCGGTGTTGAGGGCATTGTTATAGGCAATGGCCTGCATTATCCAGGTGGTGTTGAAGTTGGGCACCTCAAACTCTAGCGACACATTGCCCTGCGCATCACTCACGAGCATAGGTTGCCACAGAGCCACCTTCACGTCGCTCTCGCGCAGCTGCACCTTCTCGAGAGCTGCCTCATCCACTGCGGGCGACGCACCGCTGGTCTCCTCCATGAGCGCCACCTCCGCGTCGGCCTCGTCGGCCATGCCGGCATCGGCAACCATCTCATCGGCTACAATATTGAGCTCTGTGACACGCTGCGCATTCCTCGTCTTTGCCATAGGCATTGCCGCAGCATCATAGAGCACCATACCCCTGCCGGCGCCAAGCAGGTAATCCATCCTTACGTTCTCAAAGAAGTTTTCATCGTAGGTGTTGAACTCGGCAATCGAGGCACTATTAGTCCTTAGACTGTGGTGGCTCCACGACGGCCTGTTGCTCACGCTCCCCGAGAGGCTATTCTCATAGAAAGTGAAAACACGCTTGCCATATACTGCGGGGAAGAACGACCAGGTGTTGTCGCTGATGTCGTTGATGGCCTTATCCATCATCTCGAGCAACATGGCTCCCGCCTGCGGCTTGTCGTTCTCGTCAACGAGGGTGAACGACCACTTCTCGTTCTCGCCCGAGAGCAGCTTGTCGCGGAACGTGTTGACCTTCACCTTGAGGGCACGAGCCTTGACGTTGCCGTTCATGCGCACCTGATGGGTGAAAACCTCGTTGTGCGCCACGCTGTAGAACTTGATGCTCAGGTAGCCACCAGGGTTGCTAGGCAGAGCTATGGCAAAGTCGTTGATACCCTGCTTCATCGTGAGCCATCCCTGCTTCTCCACTTTCTCGGCCGATGAGGCGATGTAGTAGATGTAGGCCTCGGGGGTTGCTGTGCCAATGGTGATGTGAGCCACGTTCTTCTCATCTACGCTGCGTCCGTCGCTAGGCAGCCACAGTGGCGAGCCTTTCTCGGGACTCGTCGTCTCGCCCTTGCGGTAGAGCTTGAGGTAGCAAGTGGTGGTCTCGGTGTCGCCGAGCATGTTGGCCGTGACTTTATATTTTCCCGAAGGCAGCTTGGTGAGATCTACCACGGGCTTCTCGCTGTTGATGTTGCCCGAGGCCACCACGTTGCCGTTCTCGTCTTCCACCTTGTAGTAGCACTCCACGCCCTTCTCGTTCTCGTCGGTGCTGTTAAAGGTGAGGGGCAGCTTCAGTGGCTCCACATTGTTGAAGTCCTTGCTGCTGGCGAGCTCTATGCCACGGCGGTCGCCAATGATGAAGCAGTGGCTTCCCTCTTGCGACTCGCCGGCGCCGTTAGTACACTGGGCGTCGAGCACATAGTTGTAATGGTAATATTTTGCTTCATTTTCCTTGAAAGCCGAGGCGGGGAGCTCCAGCGTGAACTCGCCATTGTCGCCAGTGGTCATCACGGTGTCGATCACGTTCTCGCCACGTGCCGACTGCCACCGCCACCACCAGCTCCACTCATTGCGGTAGAGCCGCACCTTGACCTCGGCGCCAGGCACTGGCACACCGCTATAGGTGAGAGCCTTGCCGGTGATTTTCACTGGCTGGTTGCTGGTGAACACCTGGCGGGTGTCGGGGAACGACACGGTGAAGGTGGGAGCCTTGTACTCGCTCACGTTCACATGATGAGAGGCAAGGTAGTCGTTATATTTCTCGCCCGTTCTGAAGGTGAGTGAGAACTGGCCATTCATGCGGTCGGTAGGAATCTTGAACGCGCCCTGAACGCGCCCGTAGGCATCGCTTTCCACATCCAGGGTGTCAACGGCCTTGTGATTGGTGTCATAAAGGACTACCCGCACCATCTTGTTCTCAAGAGTGCTCATCTGCTCGCTGGTGATGATGTGGAGGATAGCGGCAAACTTCATTGTCTCGCCAGGGCGATAGATGTTGAGGTCGGTGAACACCTGAGCCGTGACGTTGCTGTAAGGCTCGCCTTTCTTGAACGGCCTCACGTTAATGCCAGGGATATACTTGTCGGCACCCTGCGTGGCACTCACGCTGTGGCTGTAGTAGTCTTTGCCCTTTGGCAAGAGGGCGCTGCCGTCCTTGTCGGTGGTTGCCGAGCTGTTGTCTTTGTGATTGCTGTAGCTGCTCTCAATGTCGAGCTTCACGCCTTGCTGAGGCTTGCCCGAGCGAGTGTCAACGGTCATCACCCGGTCGTCAAAGCCCTCACCACCAGCGCTGAACATGGTGATGTTGTGCACCACAACCATATTGTAAGTCCTGATGTCGGCGTCAACCACCTCTTGCCCCTCGTTGTTAGTGAACGCACCCACTATCATATACCTGCCAAATGGCAGTGGCGGCAGCTGCTCTTTCACATCGTTGCTAAAAGGCACCACCCCAGGGCTGTGCAGCCTGTGGGAGCGCACCAGCTCGAGGTCCTTGAGCGTGAATTTCTTGCTTGAACTTCGGTCTAAGGCGGCATACACATTGTCGGGCACGCGGTAGATGCGCACCTCCGCATCATTCACATTAGAGAAACTGGCACGCACCTCAAAGGGGTCGCTACTGGTGAGATGCTTGTCGTAATGCAGGTTCACACTCTGCCGCTCAACGTCATAAATCTCGTTTTGCACCTCGGGGGTGTAATAGGAGTTAGGGAAACGGTTCACATAGTCCTTCAAGTCGCTATAGTGATCCCGAGCATAACACTTGAGCAGCAGCATGGCGCTGTGCTCGTTGTCCTTATACTTCTGGTACTCGGCAAAATCGTCTTTCAAGGCGTCGGTCTTAGTTGCGGCATACATCCATTCGGGAGTGCCCTCCTGGCAGGAGCGCAGCCATCGCCTATTGAGCTCCTCTTCAAAGTCGTCGTCTTGATACTCAAAGAGCTTTAAGCTGTGGACACACAGTGCCTGAAAGAGCGTGGGAACATACACCGCACCCATGGCGTCGCCATCGATGAAGAGCTTGCTGTAGTTGCCCACTGGGCACTGCTTGAGGTACTCCTCGTCGGCAAGGGCGGCATTAACGAGTTCCTTTATCTTGTTGCTGAACTGCTCGTTGTCCCACTCGGTGTAGTCGCTGGCGGGCGCCTCATCGGTGGCGTTCTCGCGGTCACTCACGCCATAGGCTTCCACATAGTCTTTAAAGACACAAGCCTCCAGGAAGTTGAGAAGGGCCTTGTAGTCGGCACGGCTCTCCTTTTTCTTCACGTCCTCGATTTGCATGATCACGGTGTCCATCGACTCCTGCGACACCTTGCCCTTGGCTATCGAGAACCTCACGAGGGCATCGACCATCATTTGGCCGTCGCCGCTGCGTTGCGCCTTTTTCAGCTGCGCGAGCGCATCCTTGCTCACCTGCTGCGGATAGTCGAAGTCGGGCTCCTGCTGCGCGTGAGCATTAAAAGAAAATAATCCCATAATGGTGAGGATTAGAATGAATTTTGACAAAATACTATGCATAATCGTTTATCGTTTATGGATTATGGTTTATGGCTGGTGGTTTATCGTTTTTGGAAGACTGTGATGCGATTACAGGCACAGCAACCTGTTGACCCTGTTGCCGACAAGGCACGCCTTGTCACTACATAACCATCAACCACTAACCTTCAAGTTTCGCAAAACATTTAATATTATAACGTAATATGGCGACATATATTTTATTTTAACTCAAGTTTCTAACGCTCAAAACTTTTGAGATAGAATTCGTTGCAATTCGTTTAATTCGTGTGCCGTGTCACTGCATTTTTGGCTGAAAAAAGAAAAAAAATGAGATTTTTTTCAAAAAAGTTTTGGTGGTTCAGAAAAAAGTAGTAATTTTGCACCGCAATTGAGAAAAATGCCATCAGGCGAGACAAGATGTAGGGACAAGGCGTGCCTTGTCCGAACTAAAAACCTTGCGAGCGTGAGCATTTTATGAAAAAATTGTCCTGTGGTGTAACGGTAGCACACCGGATTCTGGTTCCGTTTGCGTGGGTTCGAATCCTACCAGGACAACCAAGGGAAGTGGCCACATGTTCGGTCACTTTCTTTTTGAGAAACAACATTTTATTAACCGCGGTAGCCCTCAGCGCAGGGCACGCCGCACAAAACAAAACTTATTAAACATGGCAACAAAAATCAGACTGCAACGTCATGGTCGCAAAGACTATCCGTTCTATCCCATTGTCATCGCCGATAGCAGGGCACCACGAGATGGTAGATTTATTGAAAGGATTGGTTCGTATAACCCAAACACTAATCCTGCTACAATAAGTTTGAATTTCGACAGAGCTCTCTACTGGCTCAACGTGGGCGCTATCCCCACCGACACCGTTCGCAACATCCTCTCGCGCGAAGGCGTGATGCTGATGAAGCACCTCCAGGGCGGCGTTAAGAAGGGCGCCTTCAACCAAGAAGAGGCTCAACGCCGTTTCGACGCTTGGAAAGCCGAGAAGGACGCCAAGCTCGAGGCCGTTCGCAACAACGAGCGTGAAAGCAAGAAGGCCGCTACCAAGCAGCGCCTTGAGGACGAGGCCAAGAAGAACGAGGCTAAGGCCGAGGCCGTAGCACAGAAGCGCGCCGAGATCGCCAAGGCTAAAGCCGAGGCCGAGGCACAGGCTGCCGCCGAGGCACAAGCCGCTGAGGAGGCCGCTAAGGCTGCCGACGAGGCTCCCGCTGCCGACGCTCCCGCCGCCGAAGAGGCTCCCGCCGCCGAGTAACACACTGCGCGTGGCACGCCACAGCCTCTCTAGGTGTGGCACTTCTTACTTGATTAACTTATAAGGCAACGCCCTGACGGAGTACATCCCGCCAGGGCGTTGTCTCATCGTTTATCGTGTATGGTTTATGGTTTGTCGTTTATCGTTTATGGAAGACAGTGGTGAGATTATGGGCATTACAGCCTGTTTTAGCTTCAACCGGAGGCTGAAGAGCGGGGACGGTGGTTCGGGGATCGTGGATCGGGGATTGGGGTGATGTAGGGACAAGGCGTGCCTTGTCCGCCCCGCCCGACCTGTCCACCCCGTCCGGCCTGTCCGCCACGCCCGACCTGTCCGACCTGTCCGCCCCGTCCGCCCTGTCCGCCCCGCCCGACATGTACAGCCTGTCCGACCTGTCCGACCTCTCCATCCTTTCCAAAAATCCAGAAAAATAAATCCTTAAATTACCTTAAATTTCGTACCACAAAAGATAATCTATCCTAAATGAACCAAAATGAACGATATTTGCACCTAATTGCTATTAATATTGCTCATTTCCACAATTTTAATCTCTTGCAAACCACGACTAATATACTTATTTTTGCAAGCAAAACCACCCCCAGTGGTGACAGTTTGAAAGCATTTCGCACAAAATCCCGGCACAAAGAGCCCTGCCGCCCCGCTAAAAACCATCACCATCCAAACGAGGTCAAAAACTAATAACAAAACTCTAAGAACCGTCAGAACGAGGCGAAAGCCGAAAATCCTGAAAAAGAGTAGGCAAGAAAATTGATTATTGATTATGTTGTACATTAATGAAGATTATAATCCAGACGAACAGATGTTAGATTCTCACATTCAAGATTGTGAGGATCTGGTTTCTATTATTCAAGAAAAACTTGATAAAATGAAATTCACAATCTCTTCGATGAAAGATGAGCTTGCACAATTGAAATCAGAAAAGAAATCAAAATAATTAATTAAAAACTTTATAACATGAGACTCAAAACACCAACTATCAAGGGGAAAATGGGTGTGTACCCGGCACCTACACTGCCACCTTCCCCTAAATTATTGACACTTACCGACCTTGTCAATGATTACATCAAGCCAAAAGGTAAAAGAGCATGGCGCATTACCTATGGTAATTGTTTGTTATTGAAAAACGGGGCACCTGTCAGCACTTTGCAATTACCTAATGACCCTATCACTATCAGTGTATATGGTCTTCATTGGGACAGCAAGCGCAATCTCTTTGTGCCTATGGATGGACACCAGCGTCGCATAGCTGGTTCTCTGCCATCAATCATTAAGGAGTTAAAACGGCATCAGCAGCGCAAAGTGAAACCCTTGACTTTTAGCACATTTGAAGACCTTTTTGACTTTGTTGCAAATGTTGCTTCTGCCGTCCGCTCAAACACTCCAAACTTCAAGTTTGGACCTTTGGCTAATTATGACATCGCAGGACGTCTTGCTGTGGTATTGCAAGCACCTGGTCCCAAGGACATAATCTATTTTCAAGCTGGTGCGATGGAAGGAATAAATAACCTTTTTGCCAACGCTAATATGAAAAAGCCAAAGAAGGCTCGTGCAAACGTGAGCAACTACACAATCAGATATGATTATTTGGTGTCGATTCCACAGTTCGCACCTCTCAAAAAACTCACTGCTGGTGAGATAGAAGACCTATGCTGTATTTGCAGCGGTCAACTTAGAAATGTTTCACTTCCATAAACATAAAAAATATGAAACGACTAACTAAATTTTTACAGCGACTTGTACTCCTGACTATAGTGGCAATGCTTCCACAACTGGCGAGTGCTCATGACTTTGTGGTCGATGGCATTTATTACTTGAAAAACGGCAACGAGGCTACTGTGACATATAAAGGAAATAGTTATAGTTCTTATGACAATGAATACTCAGGTAACGTGAATATACCCTCTACTGTAACCTATAATGGCACTACTTACGATGTGACAGCTATTGGCGAATATGCCTTCTATAATTGTACTGGCTTGCAATCGGTGAACATCCCCAACTCGGTGATTACGATTGGGGAAAGAGCCTTCTATAATTGCAATAACTTGAAGTTCTATGTGCTTACCATCCCCAACTCAGTAAAGAACATTAATGTTCACGCTTTCCATGGTTGCACTGCTTTGCAAACAGTGAATTTTGGAAACTCTTTAGAAGCAATTTCTGGTGCTGCTTTTAAAGGCTGTACAAGGTTAAAAAACATAAATATACCTAATTCTGTAACATGGCTTGGAGGAAACGCTTTCGCTGATTGCACAAGTTTGACAACAGTTACAATTGGTGAATCGGTGACAGGAATTGGAGAAGATAGGCCATTTAATGGTTGCACTGCTTTGAAAACAGTGAATTGGAACGCAAAATCGTGTCCCGATTTCTCCCAAGCTTCAACATCACCATTCTATGAATTGACAGGTATAACAACCTTCAATTTTGGCAGCTCGGTACAAAAAATTCCAGCTTATCTATGCCAAGGCATGACAGGAATAACATCTATAACAATTCCAGCATCTGTTACTACAAATGCCATAAACTTCATACATTCTAAAACATTACATTTCAGTCTATTATATCCACAAAAACCCATTTGTTAATGTTTGTTAAATAGTTTTTTGAGCTGTCACAGGGGCTATTTTAACCTTAAATCAATCTATTTTTAATCTCACTCACCAAACAAAACACATAAAAAAACCACTCTACTAATTTAGTAAAGTGGTCAAAAAACCTCTCAAACCCAAAAAGAATAATAGTATTTTAGAAGAGCCAAAAAGACTTTATAATGAGGTTTTTTATAAAGAAGAAATAACCATCTAATGAAAAATGATATTATTTCAATTTGTGTATCTCTCTAACAAAATCTTGTAGTCTTAAATTAGTGCAAAATCTACCTTTATTAGTGTTGATGGTAAACAAATTCTTTAACCCTAATTTATTTAATTCTTCAATCTCATTATTTATGTTTTTGAGAATTTCTAATGCCTTTTGTTGTTTGTCGTTTTTGGTTGTATAAGTTAACTCTTGCATCATTGTTAAACTCTCATTTTCGTTAATAACAAACACGTCTTTATCATCGTCAAATGTAATAAATCTCTCTGCAAATTTCATAAAATCATATCTCAATGTTATAATAGGCGAGTTATGGTTAACTACTAACATCCCTTGTTCACGAGTATAAAACATCTTTTCTTTTAAGTCATTAAAATAACTTGTTAACATTTCCTCATTATTAAATGGGTTTTGCTCGTTTAATATCTTGTTTAACTCACCTTTTACGAGATTATTAATTATGTCCTTTTTATTGTTATTGTGACTTTCATTGTAAAACGTTAGATAAAATGCTATTTGATGGCTCAAATATGCGTTATATTTCTTTATTGTTATATAGTTAGCGTTAAGTGCATCTAAACATTTATGTATCATTTTAATATTAGATTTAATTTTACTCTCATTTTTATATATGATACTATCTACTAAACCTTTTTCATTATCTTTTTTCATTTCTCTATCTCCTCTTTTTTATCATTATTTTGTGTTTGATTTTCTGTTTGTTTAAATCTTGAATTTACGTATTTCTCAACATCTTTAAAATCGTACTCAAACGTTTTTGTTTGGTCGTTTAGGTGGCATAACTCAATTACTTTATTCTCGCTAATGTAACCTCTTCCCGCACTTGCTAAAATGAGTTTAAAAATTACATCGTCAATTTTAAATTTAAAACCGCTACTCTTTAATTTTTTCCAAATGTCGCTAAATTTGTCTAACAAAGTATTTTGAGATATTAATTTAAAATTAGTTTGGGTTTTCCAAAAATCTAAAATTTCAGCCTTTAATATTTTGGCTCGTCTATCATTATAATATGATGTATAAAGGCTTAAGTTTTTAACAACCATCTCATTAATTAATTTGTCGCTTGTTACCTCTTTAATTATCTTGTAATTATGATTGAGTATATTACAAGCCTTGTTAATTATGCCTTCAACATCTTTTAATATCTTATCTTTTTCCTCATTTTTCATCGCTGTTATTTCCCTTAAAATTGTTATTTTACATTTCTTTAAGTAATGCCTTCATCTGTTTGTAAGTGGCTAATAATCTCTTTTCATTCTCTGTTAGTTTGCCCTCTTCTTTTCTTAAAATTCTGTCGTGCATCTCTGCCATCGCTCTCCATTCTTTAACATTCTCAGGGGTTATTACTCTACTCTCAACGTTGTTTGGTAAAATTCTCTTTTCCATTTTAATTAATTGTTTATACTTTTATTTTCTAATCTTTTATAATTCTCGCACCCTCTGCACTCTATAACGTGCGTGTTATTGTGTTTGTAGTTATCTGTCATCATTATTGATAATAGGCTTATTGTTTGTACTATTATCATCGCTAAAATACTCAATATTAACGCTGTTTCCATTTGTTTATCAATTATTTAGGTGTTATTTAATTTCTTCATTACGCGTTCTATACTCTATATTATGCACTCTCGCATTATGTAGTAATGTGTGAGAATTTACGTTATTCTCTAACATCTTTAATATGCGTAATAATTCTTTATACATCTTTGCAGTTACACTGTAGTTAATCGCTACTATCGCCATTGCTACTAATACTAATACTAAAATCGTTGCTGTCATTTCTTCTAATTTTTAAAGTTTATATTTGTGGATATTTTAAACAATACTCTGCTAACATCTCTGTTACTCTTTTATTGCGTTTATCGTTTTTGTTTTTGGGTGTTAACATCGTGTGTTGTTTGTTAGTTTGTTCTTCATTCTCTTTATTTGCTTTTCTAAAAATTGTTTTAAATTTGCTTAACATATTGTTTATATGTTTTATTTATTATTTTTTATATAGTGTTCTCTCTGTGCCTTCTTCATTGTCGCTAATGTTAACATCATCTCAATCGCTACTAATTGAGCCATTATATTAACATTTTGTTCATCATTTTGTAAATCTTTATTGAGTTTAATTTTGCGCTCTCTAAACTCTATAATCTCATTGTCATCTATATAAGAGTCTCGCACAATCTCAATTAATTTAATAAATGTATTCTCGTTGTCGTTTGTCATATCTAATTTTATTTTTTGTTATTATTTTGTTCCTTTATCGCCATTACTGCGATTTGTGCTTTTACCGCTATTTGCATCTCTACTACATCTTTATTATAATCTTCATTACTCATTAAATAATATAGTAAATCTTCTATATCATTTAGTTTATAAAATGTAGTCTCGTTTACTCATTTTTCATTTGCTATTTTGAGCAAATTTAGTAATGTCTTTTTAGTCTCTTTTTCCATAATAAATTATTCTTTTTAGTGTTTTATTTTTGCTTTTCTAATAATAAATAGTTTTAACTTCTTAAAAAGTTATCATTTTCTCAATATTTTTTTAATTTTTTTATTTACTTATTTGTTTAAGAGTTTATTATAATAATAATTTTTTATTATTATATTAAAACATCTTTATTACTCCAAAAATCATTATTAAAATATGTGGGTGAGTAATTATTTAACTCGTCATCTTCTTTTGGGCTTATTATATATCCATCCCGCACTTTTTCATTATTATCTAAGTTAATGCTAAATCTCTGTAACAGCCATTGAGTATTATATATAATCTCATTATTAATGCATCCAAAATTCTCTCCTCTCTCAAAATCGTAATTACTAACAAGGCTAACAATTCTCTCATTTGAAAACTCATTAATGCACCCTTTTAACTCCTTACAAATTTCATTAGAAATTGTTTTATAATCATTATTGTTTAACTCATAATTTAAGGCGTAAAAACAAATTACATCATCTTTTTTATTAGTCACAATAAATGAAGGCTTTAAATCGCTATTATTTACTGCCATTGTGTATTTTAAATCATCGTCTAACTCATACGCTCTTATACCTATTAAATTGTTTGTTAATGTTAGTAAACTGCCGTCAAATAATTCACTCCTTATCTCTGTTAGTGTTACTTCTCTCATTGTGTCATCTAACATTACTTTTATTGTGTTATTCTCACTCTCTCTAACTAAATCGTTTAATGGCTCAATTTGCTTGTTATTTGCGCCCTGTTTGCTTGTTTGCATTATTGTGTGTTGTTGTTCCATTATTTTATTATTGTTGCTTATAATGGCTTTATTTGCGTTTATTTCTGTTATTGTTTGTTTGGTCTTTTTTGATTTGGTAAAACCTCTCGCACGTTTGTAGTCTTTTAATGCTGTTATTTTAATCTCTATTCCATTTGTTTTAAGTAATTCTAAATTATCTTTATTACTTAATTGTGGGTTAAAATATTTGTCTATCTCTAACCATCTCTTTTCTTTTTTCTCTCGATTAATTAAACCTCTCACTTTAATAGCCTCCCTTCGTGCGTTGAGATTATTTGCCAAACAATAGGCTTTATTAATTTTATATTTGGGTTTATGATAGTTTTTCAAATTTTGCCATTTATCCATATTTTCAAAATATGCGTTGACGGCTATCTCTGCAAGTTCATATTTGGTTATTTTGTCATTTGTGTTTACGTTGTCAATGTAGTTTTTTAGTTCGTAAACTGCATTAAACAATAAGTGTACAAATGAAATTTGTGGATATATGAGCCTTCGCAATATCAAGTTAATAAATAACCTTCTCCTTCTCCCTTGTCCATCTTTGCATTTCTCTATTTTTGTAATTCTATAGGTGTCGCCGTTGCATTTCTCAACTTCTTCATAATGCCATTTGCGTTTTATCTCCATATAGTTCTCCGGTACTAAATAATATAAATCATCATCGTTATATTGAACATTAGTATATTCATAACTTGGAAATGTGCTAATATAGTCATGTACTAAATCATTAATACTCTCATTATAATAATCATTAATAAAAACACTATCATTTAATGAGGACGCTATAGTCTTATAATGTTCTTCTTCTTTTTTTATTATATATCTATCCCGTCCTCCTTCAATGAGTTTATTAATACTCTTATTGAACATATCATGAATGTAATTACCATGTACGTTTTTTTCATTATTGAGATTAGCATGATAGTTAATGTTACTTGAACTATCGTTATCATGGCTAATTATATATCTATAGCGTCCTCCTATGTTATCATTGTTTTCACCGCTTATTATATGTCCATCTTGCGGTTTTTCGTTTGTGCTTATTATATATCCATCTGATACTTTATTACCATTGTTAATTATATCTCTATCATGCACTTTTTCAACCTCTGCATTTAGGTTGTTATGGGTGGTAATTTTGTATCTCTCGCATAACCATTTTAAGCAATAAACATTACCTTCTTTATACTCAAAAT
This sequence comes from uncultured Prevotellaceae bacterium, assembly GCA_900318255.1. Classification (GTDB taxonomy): domain Bacteria; phylum Bacteroidota; class Bacteroidia; order Bacteroidales; family Muribaculaceae; genus Sodaliphilus. The sequence goes on from ONJX01000003.1 coordinate 83,087, forward strand.
TCTCTGTCCCATTTCCCGCAAATTGTTGGTTAAGTTTGTTTGCGTTGTTGTCTATTTCTATCGTACCATTGTCAAAATAGCAAACAATTTCATTAGATAAATTTGCGTATATCTCTTTGTAAATCTCACTACTCATTAACTCATCGACCACGTATAAAGCTCTATATCTATACCCCTTTATCTTGTTGTTTTGGGTGGTATAAGTTATAGATGGTTTTATCTCCGTTGAGGTCATTATATCATTGAATTTCTCAAATGATATCGTTGTGTGGTCGATGTCAATCGCCACTACTTGACTACCTTTGTAGTTACAATTCAATCGCTCTTTATAGTTGAATGTGTCACCATTGTGCACAAATAGATGGGCAAAAGCATAACCTTCGCCTAATGCGTTAATAAATTGTGGGATTGTTGTTGTTGTTTCTCGATAGGATATTTTAGCCCATATCCCTTTTTGGTTTTTGTCTATTTTTGTTGTGGATAGACTAACCGGAATTCTAAAATTTTCTTTCATATTTGTTAGGTGTTAAAAAATTATCTTGTTAGGTTTTTATAAAAATGGGGTGGATTATTATATATGGAAACACCTAACTAAACCATATATTAATGTGGAAACATCCACCCCTGAAAACTTTATATCATATCTCTTTTATATCTCTTTTAATAAAAGGGGAGGCAAATGGTAATACTTCTTTGAACATCTTAACGGCTTGACCTTTTCAACGCCTCCCCAAAACAATTTAATTACTTATGGACGATTCAATAACTCAATATCATTGTTATTGTTTTTCTTTTTCCTCTCATTCATTACTGCATCGTTAATCGTGTGCAAATTTTCATAGAAAAATTTAATTATATCTTCTTTTTGTTTAATCGTTTTTCTCCTCTTTTCGTTTCGCTCTTCCATTTCTTCATTACTTAATGAACGATAGTGAGCCTTCAGTTTTTCACTTAAATTTCTTTTTTCTTCTTCTGTATGTGGTCTATTTAACATTATATTTTCCTTTTTTATATAAATATCATCATCATCTAAAAAGTTATCAAGATTTTAAAAAAATATACTAATTTTTTTTTGAAGAGTCAAAAAATATTTCTCAATTACTATTTATATATGTATAAATAATAATCATAAAACTAAACAAATATGGCAGACACTTAGCGAAGGTTAAAGAGTAATTTGAAATTCACCAATAAGGGGGGGAGGGGTGTTTTTTGGCGGTCATCCCATAGAACCGCCCCAAACTTTTCCTTCCACACAAGGCATTTTTTAGCCATCCATTTTGCCCTCTGTGTCTCAGTCTGTTATAATTAACTCTCCAAATTCACATATTTAGACATAAAAAAAACCATTGTTATGTTACTAACAATGGCTCTTACTTTTTCGCTAATGAGTGTTATTTGTTTTCTTCTTTTTTGTTTTCCTCATTTTTTGTTTCTTCTTTTTTGTTTTTAATTTTTTCAATTTTCTTGTTTAGTTTTTTTATCTCATTATCGTGAGCCTTCTGCAATATTGCTATTTGGTTCTCAATCTCTTTTATTTCTCGTTGATTATAATTTTCAACTGCAACGTCTATTTCTTTTATATAGTTTTGTAAATCATTTTTTAGTTTGTTTAATTCTCTACTACTGAGAAGGTCTAAAATGCTTAAAGAGTCTCCCACAAATAAAGCCTTGTTTCTGCTCTTAAAACTATTTACTCTTTTCTCTTTTTCTTCATTAGTGAGTTTTTTAAACTCTTCTCTCTTTTCGTCAGTTACTAAAACGTGTAGCCTATAGAGATTTTCCGCTCTAAGGTACATTTCTAAGTTTTTAGTTTTTGCCATAATCTAATAATTTAAAAGTTAATATTATTGTTAATTAATTCTGTAAATTCTCAATTTCGCCACAAATATACTATAATTTTTTTTTAATTCAAAAATTCACAATCAGAAGGCACAAAATCAGTTGTAGCAATTAGCGGTTTTAACTCATCTCCACCCATTTTGAAAAGTTTATATATTGTTCCATTAACTTTAACTTTACTTTTAGGCATATAGACAAATTTTGCTACGTTATCCATCATTGTGGTTATTGTTATTAGTTTTTGTGTTTTACCTTTATATTCGTAGTTCTCTACTACTACGCTTTTAATGTGTCTGTGAGTTATTTTAAATGCCTCCTCTACATTCTCATAGATGCCACTAACGGGGAGTCTTCCAAATCTAATTAATGTGCCTTGTTCGCTCATCGTAGTGAGATTGTAAAGTTTTTCATTTTGCTCTTTTAAATTAACTATCTCTTTCTCGTATTCTGCTACATCTCTTTTAATTCTCTCTTTCTCCTCTGCTTGTTCTGCTTTTGTTATCTCACCCTCAATAAACATAATCGCTATACGTTTGCGCCTTTCATCTATTTTGGCTATCTTACTCTCAAAAGTTTTTATTTTTTGGCTGTTTATTTCAATCTGTTTTTTTGCCTCCTCTGCTTTTGTCTCTGTGAAGTTATAAATGTATTCTATTTCACAAGATTTTGCCACGTGCCACACTGCAATATCACACCATTCTATACTTATACTCTCGCCATTTTCACAAGTTTTATAGCCTTGTAAATTTTGCCCATGATACTTGTGACCTATACATTGATAAGCACGATTAGACGCAAACCAATGCCTTCCACATGTGGGACACACTATTAACTTACTTGATAAATTAATGTGTTTTCGTTGTTTGGTTATATCTCCTTTATGATTGTCCTTCATTTGTTTCTGCACCTTGTTATATAAGCTATCGCTTATAATACGTGGATATATTCGCTTAATCTTGTTAAATGTTGTGTAGCCTATTACGGCAGTACTCTTTAGCATATTAGTCACAAAATGGATGCTAATAGTTTTACCTCTCATTTTATAGCCTCTATCTTGTAATTCTTTTGTTAATGTTGCTATTGAGTATTCTCCACTTGAATAGAGGTTAAATAAATCTCTTAAAATTTTTGCCTCCTCATCGTTAACTACTATCTTGCCATCCTTATTAACACAATAGCCAAAATGCACCCTACCACCGTTATACTTGCCTTGCAAGGCATTACGTTTTTTTGCCCTCTTGAAACGTACCTTTTTATTCTCCATCTCTTGTTTTGCCATAGTTGCAAACAAACTAAAAGCAATCTCTATTCCTGAGTTAATTGTGCCATCTTCTTCTAATAATCGCAAATTTGGATTCTTAATTATTAACTGCACTTTATTAGCAACTAATTTGTTTTTAAATGCTAATAAAATCTCCTCATTTCTTCCTATTCTGTCAACGGCCCAGGCGTAAACGGCTTTTATATTTCCACCATCTATTAACCTATAAACTTCTTGCATATTCTTTTTATATGCGTCATCCACTTTAATGGCACTTGCACCTGCACCACCAACAACTATAATATCACTCTCGTTAATGTCATCTGCCTTAATATAGTTAATTAACTCTTGCTTTTGACTATCCACCTCTTGAGATTTTGTGGATGTTCTAATTAATGCTATTACCTTTGCCATAATGATATGTATTTGTGATTATGGCACAAAGTTAATCTATATTATTGAGAAAAACAATGAATGTATGAATTAATTGGTCTCTGTAACTTCGGTTGGCGTTTCAGCATTTGATGGCTGCACAAACTTAACTGATGTTACCTGGAATGCGATATCATGCACCAATTTCTCAAGTGCTCCGTTTGCTTCTTCAAGAAGTAAAATTAATACTTTTACTTTTGGGAATCAGGTCCAAACCATTCCGAACTATCTTTGTTACGGATTGACCCGTCTGACATCTGTGTCTTTACCTAATACGGTGACTTCAATAGGAGCTTTCGCATTCAATGGATGCACTGGGTTGACCTCAGTAACAATACCCAACTCAGTGACAACCATTAATGGTTCGGCATTTAAGGGCTGTTCAAATTTGACTACTGTTACTCTTGGTGATGCACTGACTTCAATCGCCAGTTATGTATTTCAAAACACTAATTTAAAAAGGATAGCTATAAGTGCCATGACACCACCTACGGTTACGGCAGATGCTTTTAGTGGACTAACGTTATCAAACATTCAATTGAGTGTACCATTTGATGCACATTATAGGTATTATTATCACAGCGTTTGGAAACAATTCTATTATGTGCATTTATCTAGTGGCACTACAGTTGGAACTGGAGGTTTTGCCGGCTCTGGCTCAGGTACAGAATCTGACCCATACCTGATTTTCAATCCTATTCAGTTGTATAGTGTCCGCAACTTCACAGGCCATGATGGAGTGGTTTTCAAACTGATGTCAGATATTGACTTGACACAATTCCTGCAAGATAACAATCCCACTCAAGGTTGGGAACCTATTGGTGTCCAAGACTCACCATTCAATGGCATTTTCCATGGCGAGAACCACACAATCTCAGGCATGTTCTCCAATCGTCAGTCTACAGACTATAATGGACTGTTTGGCTTTGTTGAAAATGCCACGATTGAGAATCTCACGATAAATGCTTCAACAATGAAGGGTGGCAACTATGCTGGCACATTGTGCGGTTTTGCACAATACTCAACACTCAATAATATTACAACCAACGCCACTGTTAACGGCAAGTCGCAAAGTGGCGGCTTCGTCGGGATGGCTTACAACAGCACTCTCAACAATTGCCATCACACTGGCGCTGTGACAGGCTCAGGTGATGAGGTGGGTGGTTTTGCTGGCGCTCTTACTGGGACAGTCACAGGATGTAGCCATGAAGGTAATGTCAGTGGCCAGAATTATACAGGCGGCTTTGTGGGTCACAATTCAGCAGGCTTAACCACAATCACATGCAATGCTGGCACAGTCACTGGTGCTGATTACACTGGTGGCTTTGCTGGCGACAACTCTGGTGTGTCTTCTTCACTTATCAGCAACTACACCACAGTAACTGGTGGAGAGCGGACTGGTGGTTTTGTAGGTCATAACATAGAATCACTTTCTGATGTCACCAGTGCAGGCCAAACCGTCACTGGCGACAACTATACTGGTGGTTTCATTGGCGATAACAATGGTAATATTACCGATGCTACCAGCACATTGACAAGTGTTATTGGTGGCGAGCATAACGTTGCAGGTTTTGCAGGATATAGTAATGCTACTTTTAAGAATATTACAAGTACACTAACAGCAGTCAACACTCAATCTAATGGCTACAACAATGGTGGTTTTGTGGGTTATGCTAGGAATGCAACTATGACCAACTGCAAATCAGAAGCCAGCATCACATCGGGATATATATTGGGTGGCTTTATTGGTCGTGTAGTTAATGGTATCATAGCTACCGATTGTTATGCTATTGGTGATGTGACTGGCAATTCTGCATCAAGCTCTCCAGTTATAGGAGGCTTTATAGGCTGGGGCCAGGGAAACATAAATTTGACCAAGTGTGGCACAATCAGCAATGTCTCAGCCAAGGCTGACTCACAAGGGAGGTCTTTAGCTGGAGGATTAATAGGCTATTTACACGATGACAACACAACAAAAACAATTTCCAACTGCTTTGCTGTGGGTGATGTGACTGCTGCAGGCAATTATGTTGGAGGCCTTGTGGGTATGTCATGGCAGGGCAATATTGACAATAGCTACTATAGTGGCAAATTAACAGGTACTAATTATGTCGGTGGCATTGTTGGTTCGGGCAGTACTAATAGCTTAAGTAAAAATTATGCCAATGGCTCAATTTCAGGAACACAATACGTTGGCGGTATTGCAGGTAAGATAAGCACATCAAGCTCTATCAAGAGCAGTGTGGCTGCCCAAGATGCTATAAATGCAACTAATGGAACTATTGGCCGCATTTATGGAGCAACTGACGCAACTAGCTCAGTAGGCACTCCTGGCACCAACGAGGCCAACCGCGGCATGACCACTATGAATGTAGTATCACAAGGTCAGCAATTGACGGTTGATGATGGCGAGCAGCATGGCACATCGGTAGGCAAGGGATTGCTCAAGTACAAGTCCACCTATCAGGGCATCAATTGGAACTTCTCGACCGACTGGACTATCCTTGAGACCGAAAGCTATCCTTATAAGCCATCGCAGTGCGCTCCTCCAGTATTTACAGGGACACTTGTTTCTGGCTCTACCAGTGTGACTGGCAAGTGTGCTTCAGGCGCAAGTGTATATGTCATCTATGACAACAACACCTATCAGGCCACTGTTAATGGGACTACATGGACTGCTATAGTTCCTGCTTTGCAGTCGGGAGCGTCTATCAAGGCTTACGCTGTAACAGAAAATCTGATCCAGTCCTACTTTGTAACTGCAACAGTAGGCTTTGAGGGCGATGGCACCGAGGATAATCCTTATCTTATATATACTGCCGAAGACCTTGCTGGCATAAACAGCTACTCTTATTATAAGGTGATGAACGACATCGACTTGACAAGTTGGATTAATGCAAACAGCCCGACAAATGGATGGACACCAATTGGCAAGACAGGTGGTGGCACGATGTGTCAACTCGATGGTGACGGACACACAATTAGTGGCTTGTGGACCAATAGCACAGGAAATAACACTGGCTTGGTAGCAAGCATCGAGAACGCCACCATTAAGAACCTGACTATAAATGTATCTAACAACAAGATGGTTAAAGGCTCGGGTGATTATGTGGGTATTGTTGTTGGTAAATCAACAGGCTCCACATTCGATAATGTGACAGTTCAAGGCAATGTTAGCGGTGCCAACTATGTAGCTTCAATAGCCGGCTATGCCGATGGTGGAACATTCACCAACTGTAATGCAAACGTCGGTCAGATAACTTCCACTGGTGGCTATGTTGCTGGTATCACAGGCTATGCCACCAATGCCTCATTCACCAACTGCTCAGCAAAGGACATAACAGGGATAAGCGAAGACAGTTACTTGGCAGGTGTTGATGCTTATGCAATGAACACAACCTTTACAGGCTGCTCAGTGGATAATGTGTCGCTGTCAACCAATAATGGGGGACACGTTGGCGGCATCGCAGGTTACAGCTCGAATGACCAATTTGTGAATTGTGATGTTACTGAAAGTTCTTTCACAGGCACTGGCTCTTACGCTGGTGGTATTGCTGCCGGTTCAGTTGCTAATTCCACATTTGAGAACTGCTCAGTGACAGGAACCACCATTGGCGGCGCATCCTATGTGGGTGGTATCACAGGTCAAATCGCCAATCCACTGACCGACATCAAAGTCAAGTCAACCACAATCAATGCAACCGGCGATTATGTAGGTGGTATCGTAGGCAAGACAACGAAAGACATAACCAACTGCTATGCCGATGTTGCATTGACAGGAAAGGATTATATTGGAGGTATTGCTGGTCACACTTCCGCTAATATTGAGATTTGTTACTCGCAAGGTAGCATTGAAACTACCGACTTGACCAATTGCCGTGCTGGCGGTATTGTAGGATATAATACTGGCAACATAACCAACTGCTACAGCACAGCCAACACTCGTGGAGGACAGTACGCAGGCGGAATCGCCGGTTACAGCTTCGGAGCTATCAACAAGTGCTACAGCTCTGGCGACCTGTATGCAACTAAGTTTGGGGCTGGCATCGTGGGCTATCTCGATGGTGCAAGCGCATCGGTCAACAACTGCTTCGCTATCAACAACAAGATTGACGTGAGCGACCAAAATGGTGTTGCAATGCGTGTGATTGGCGGTTTCAAGAATGGTGCCGCCACACCACAGGCCAACAATTACGCTCTCAAATCAATGGTGGTTTCGGTTAACGATGTGACACAACAAATTTATGATGACCTGCTACATGGAATTGGGGTGACACAAAACGTACTTGAAACACAAGTAACTTATACCGCACAAGGCTGGGACTTCACCGACACTTGGGGCATCAACGAGGGTAACGGCTATCCTTATCTACTCGCTCTTGTCGAGGAAGAGACTCCCGAGTTCACTCCTGGCGACGTGAACGATGACGGCGCAATCGACGTTGCCGACTATGTGGATGTGGCAAGCTACATCCTTGAGCAAGATCCGCAGCCGTTCAACTTTGCCGCTGCCGACCTTGATGAGGACAACGCTATCGACGTTGGCGACCTTGTGGGTGTGGCTTATCTGGCACTGAACTATGAGGGTGCTCCAATGCTGGCTTCGGCTATTAACACTCCCGAGGCAGCAAGCATTGCCATGGATGCCAATGTCAGCGGCACAGCAAGTGAAAAATATGAGGTTTCAATTAACTTGAGCAACAACATCGCCATCACAGCTATGCAGATGGACATCAACCTGCCCGAGGGCATGACACTTGTTGACGCATCGCTGAGCGACCGCGCAAGCGCAAGCCATCAGATTGCCTTCAACAAGCTGGCTAACGGCGACTACCGCTTGCTTGCCGCCTCAAGCACTCTCAAGAGCTTCAAGAACAACGACGGTGCAGTGCTCTCACTCACTCTTGCTGGCACTCCAGGTGGCAATGGTCGGTTGAGCGGCATAAAACTCGCTACTCCCGCTGCGACCCGCTACAGCGTCGATGACATTGAGCTGAACTTTATCCCAACAGGCATCGAGAACCTGACTACCGCAGCTCGCATCTACAGCGAGGGTAACAACATCGTCATCGTTTCGCCCAGCGATGGCATGGCTCAGATTGTCCTGCCCAACGGCATGAACAAAACTGTCAAGGTTGCCACAGGTCGCAACGTTGTTGAGACTCCTGCTAAGGGATTGGTAATCGTGAAGATGGGCAACGAGGCTAAGAAACTTAGGTTCTAACAATCAATCAGGTGGGGCGGCTCGCCGCCTCACCTTTAAAACAAAATAAGTCATGAATAAATTTTTTCTATTATCATTATGCCTGATAGCTACTTTGAGCGCATCGGCAATCGACAAACTTTATATCAACAATTTCACTATCAACCCTGGTGAAACCAAGCAAGTGGAAATTAATCTCGACAACGACAGCATCTACACCGCTCTGCAGGCCGACATCTATCTGCCCGAGGGACTGACTATCGAGCAGGAGGACGGTGACTATCTGTTTGACCTTACCGACCGCAAGGGCCGCGACCACACTATCGCGAGCACCATGCTCTCGAGCGGCGCCATTCGCATCCTTATAGCCTCGCAGACTCTCAAGACCTTCAAGGAGAACAGTGGCGCACTGGTCACTTTCAACATCATCGCCGATGTCTCTTTCAGCGGCAGCAAGACTATAGAGATGAAGAATATTATTGCCACCGACGACGCTCGTGTCAAGCACTACATGCCTAACCAGGTCATAACCGTCACGCAAGAAGGCTACACTCCTCCCACTCCAACAGGTGACAACGATTGTTTGTATATCAACGATTTCTCTATCAATCCTGGTGAGACCAAACTGGTGGAGATTAACCTTGACAACGATAGTATCTACACCGCCCTGCAGGCCGACATCTATCTGCCCGAAGGACTGACAATCGAGCAGGAGGATGGTGACTATCTGTTTGACCTTACCGACCGCAAAGGTCGCGACCACACCATTGCCAGCACCATGCTCTCGAGCGGCGCTATTCGCATCCTTATAGCCTCGCAGACGCTCAAAACCTTCAGCGGCAACAGCGGTGCGCTGGTTACTTTCAACATCATCGCCGATAACTCTTTCAGCGGGTCAAAGACCATAGAGATGAGGAATATCATAGCCACCGACAATGCGAGGGTTAAGCATTATTTCCCTAACACCACTTGCACCGTAACAGGCAATGGCGGCGGTCCAACAGGACCAGTCACTGTGACTTCGCTCGCTACCACTTCGTGCGAAATTCCTCAAGGCATCAAGGTGAAGTTTAATGTAGGCATTAGCCCAAACAATGCCGAGAACCAGACTCTCGCTTGGACGACCAGCGACCCAAGCATTGCCACTGTGGCAGCCGACGGCACCATCGAGACCCTTGAAATGGGAACAGTTACCATCACCGCCATCACCACCGATGGAAGCAACATCGCCGTCAACTACGTTATTAACGTCACCGAGTCGCAGTCGCAACCTGCTGGCAATTCACTCGACGTGAACGGCGACGGGTCTGTGACCAGTACCGACATAACAATGATTTACAACTATATCTTGGGAGTTTAACGATGTTGAATATAGTTATTTTTATAAAATATGAAATGCTTAAACACTGCCGCAGCTGGCGACGTGAACGACGACGGACGGGTCACCGCTGCCGACGTAACAGTACTCTATGACCTCCTGCTTAACAACGACACCACCAATCTTGTGAATGGCGACTTGAACGGCGACGGCATTGTCACCAGCGCCGACGTCACTGCCATCTACGACATCCTGCTGGGGAACTGATAATTAAGAAAAAGTCACGTCATCATGCACCGTGGCGGGAAACCTGCTGCGGTGCTTGAATTTCTTGGGGGAGACAGTCTCTCAAATTACCACAAAAATTGATCAGATATTAAAATTAATTAAATTGAGACCAATGGCGGTCAGACAATAGTGGCCCGTGGATTCTCGCGTAGCGATGCTAGCATGATTAGGGACTTGCTTGACTAATTCCCGATTGTTCACAATTTTGCGATATTAATCGATTGAAAGTGACGTCTCATAAATTGTTTGTAATTGTGGTTAATTGTTTGAAAAAAAGAGTAGTGCTATAATATATACGCTTATATGCAAAACAGAGAAATTTTAGCAACGATAGTAACCATTGTAATACTGGTGGTGATTGCGTTTTTCGCATTTCGTCATGCTGGAAATCTCAAAGCAGGAAAGAAGTTCTGGCTTTGTGTGCATGTGGTGGCAGGGTTGGTGCTTACGGTACTAATACTTGTTCCGTGGCCCTTTGTTGTACAAGGTCACTATCTCGCTAGAATCCTAATTCTGCCAATTGTCTATCTGTTGCTTTTCGTGCACTACTATCTTCAAGAGCATGACCCATGAGAATACTAAAGCCACTTCGGTTGAAGTGGCTTTAGTATAGTCTAGATTTTTTGAGATCAAAATTAGCGCATTTAGGGACACATCCTGCAGAGTCTGTATCCAGCGATGCAATGTCACATAGCATCGTAGAGACTGTTGCAAAAAGATTGTAACTGCGTCAATGTAGGGACAACGCGTGCGTTGTTCGGAAACCACAGGAAACACTAATTACCAGACCTCTGCCTCGCTCGGACAAGGCACGCCTTGTCCCTACATCATTCCCCCTCCCCTCTCCCCCCTCCCCTCTCACCTCTTCCCTCTCCCCCTCTGTACTCTCTACTCTATACTCAAATCTGGAAAAAGTGTATTTTTCGAGAGGCAAAAGGTGAGAAAAAGTGTATTTTTTGCTTGCTTATTTCGTTAAAAAAGTGTATTTTTGCGGTGTTGAAAATTAAGAAAAAGCGTTAACAATATGTTACACAGGAAGATACAAGCAGCACTAAAGGACTATTTCTCGTTGGAGTCAAACAAGGTCTTGATCATTGATGGTGCACGGCAGGTTGGAAAGTCTTTTATCATCAGGCATGTGGGGCAGGAAATGTTTGAGAACTACATAGAGGTAAACCTTCTTGAGGATGCTAATGGTTCTCGATTTTTTGAGGCAGCGAGGACTCCTCAAGATTTCTACTTGCGTCTTAGCGCTATTGCTGGTGGCCGCTTGGGTGAGAGAACCAACACATTAGTGTTTCTTGATGAGATTCAGGCTTACCCGCATCTGTTGACCATGCTCAAATTCTTGAAGGCCGAGAACCGCTACACTTATATCGCCAGTGGCTCGTTGCTTGGCGTGGCTTTGTCGCAGTCGGTGTCGATTCCCATGGGAAGCATTCAGGTGCGTCACATGTATCCACTTGACTTTGAGGAGTTCTTGATTGCAAATGGATTTGGCAAGGAAATCATTGATTATATGAGAGACCAATTCTTGCAAGAGAAGACGCTTGATGAAGGAATGCATGCCAAGGTGCTTGACTTGTTTAAAAAGTATCTGCTTGTGGGTGGAATGCCCGATGCCGTGAATGCATTTCTTGAAAGCGTCGATATAGTTGCCGTGAGAGAGATTCAGGCCGAAATACACAACTATTATGGCACCGATGCGTCGCAATATGACAAGGATAACAAGTTGAAGATAAGGCGGGTTTATGACATGATACCGTCTAATTTGGAAAATAAACGCAAGCGAGTGTTTTTCAACCAAATAGAAGGGAAACATGGCAAGCGTTTTAGTGATTATGCCGAGGAGTTTGATTATCTTATTCAGGCAGGAATCGCACTTGAGGTGAAAGCCGTGTCACACCCAAAGTTCCCATTGCTGGAGTCGAGCAGGAAGAATCTGTTGAAATTGTATCTCAACGACGTAGGAATCCTGACGGGCCTGCTTTATGGACGCAATATAGGCGCTGTTCTTGACGAAGAGAGCGGCATCAACCTTGGCTCGGTATATGAGTCGGTTGTCGCTCAAGAACTGAATGCTCATGGCCACGAATTATATTACTATGACAACAAGAAGAATGGCGAGGTTGACTTCCTGGTAGAGAGCGACAAACTATTGTCGGTTGTTCCCATTGAAGTGAAATCGGGCAAAGACTACAAGGTGCACAGTGCTTTGAATGCATTTGTCGATAATGCTGAATACAATATCAAGAAATCCTTGGTGTTGTCTAACAATCGTGATATTTATACTGAAAATGGTATCACCTATATGCCCATCTACTATGTCATGTTCCTCTGATTCTCCAATGAAGACTTGCCACAAAATATTGTTTGCGTTCTTGCTGCTTGGCGTGGTTGCTGGCGTAGCGATTGATGCGCACGCCTATACTCGCGTGAAGCGCATCAAGCAGGGAATCTTCCTCTACAGCAACTGGGACGCACCTTATCTCACTGTTGACACATGCCTCGACATGTCGGTTACCGAAGCGATTGTTCCCGATGTAGTCACCTGGTATGGCCGCGACTATGGTATCGCTGAGATTGGTCCTAATGCCTTTCGCGGTTGCCGCAATCTTGTCAGACTTGAAATCGGCCCTGTAATAAGCATCCTTAAAGGTGCACTGCTTGACTGTCCAAACCTGCGGGTTATTATAAGCAACAACAAGATTCCTCCTCTGCTTGAAAACCAGCACCCCTTCTATGGTAGCAAGTGGGAAGAGGTGATTGAGCCCTACCACACTCTGACTACAATCATTGTGGTGCCTGAAGGATGCGAAGATGCCTACCGCAAAGCGCCTGGTTGGAAAGAGTTTAGGACTATCCAATCGTATGAGCCCGACGGCAGCGAGTTGCACATCGATGAAATCGACGTGCAGATCAATAATCTCGAAAGTAAGCTTGAAAGGTTAGAGCAGGAAGCCGCTAGAATCCGAAAGGAAATTGAAGCGCTGCGCAACGCCAAGTAGTCACCATCAGTCAGCGACAATCATAAAGTTCTTCATCCTTTCGAGCTTCGCAACTATCTCATTCTCATAATTGCTGCAATGCTCCTTGAGCGCATATTCTATTTCGGCCAACTCTTTACTGGTAAAACGGTTGCGTATGCTGTTCATGTAGCCTGGTATCTTTCGCTCGCCACTGAGCGACAGAGAATGCCAGTCCATCCACAGGTATTCAACGTCGCTCAAGGTATCGACGTGTTCCTTAAGGTGGGAGGCGACGTTGGCAGCATCGACAAGCTGTAAACCATCGTTAATAGCGTTATTGACAAGTCGCTCGCGCTCGTCGATTGCTTCTTGCACTTTGAGAAGCTGCGTGTTGGAGGCGTTGAGTGAGGCAATAGTGTCTTTAAGTCCGCCAAGGTGTCCACGCAAGCTATCTTGCTGCATCTGTCCTTGCTCTATCTTAGAGGATGCATGGTTCAATGCGTTTCGCAGTGAGTCAACCTGTTGTCGTGCCTGATTGTCCTGAACAACTATATTGCTTGAGTCTTTGCTGCTGAGTTTAATGGCAAGTAGAGAGATAGCTGTGATTAATCCTGCCACTGACAGCGCTGCCAGTGCTATGCCTATGTTGCGCCGGCGTGTTTTGCGCCTGCTTAAGTCGCTTTTCAGCTCATTGATGCTTTGGTATCGCTCATCGATAGGGAGGATGCATTTTTCTGCCACCTTTTTGTAGTCTTTTCCTAGATTCATCTGCCTGAGCACGAGTCCCAGGCTGTAGATGTCGTTGCGCACATCGGGTTGACTCGTGGAAGCTTGCTCGGGGGCCATATACTGCTTGGTGCCAGCAGGCTGCTTGAGGATGGCGTGGGCATCGGTGTCGGCAAGTCCGAAGTCGATGATTTTCACGTTTTTGCCATTGGTGGTCACCATGATGTTGCTGGGCTTGATGTCGCGGTGTGCAATGCCGTGGGCGTGGATGTGTGAAAGCGTGTCAAGCAGTTGCTCGGCCACGTGAAGGCGTTCGTCGCGACTGTTTTCGCCTTCTAGCCACTTTTTTAGGGTCACACCTTCTATCCATTCCATGACAATGCATTGCCCCAGCGGGTTCACGTTTTCCAGGCCTATCACCTGCACCACGCCCGGGTGCTGCAAGCTCATGGTGATCTCAAACTCCTTGCGCAGCATCTCCTGGTAGATGAGCTTGCCGCGGCACTCGTCGGTGAGCGACTTGAGCATATACCACCTGCCATAGCGCTTGGCGCGAGTGAAGCGGTTCACGCCATGCGACGGCAACGGCTCGAGCTGCGTGAACGTCGCGCTCACGCCCTCAAAGCCATTCTCCATATATCCCGAGATTGATGAGTCGCCCATAGCGCACAGCATTTTTAGGCCTCGGGGCGCTCAAGCAGGCTGTAGTGGATGCCACCGCACTTGCCGCACACATATCCCGTGGGAGGGCGGTCGGCCTGGACCAGGTTGTCGAGATAGAGCTGCTCGCCTTCTATCAGCAGCTCGCAATTAAAGGTGTCGCCAGCTGCGAGCTTCGAGTTCTGCGACGACTCCACCACAAAGTTGGCATTGCCCAGATGCCTGATGATGACGATGCGCGACGGTGCCCAAGTGAGGCGCAGCCGGGCGTTGGTGCTCAGCTCCTTCCTGGGGTGGAGCGTGGCGCCAGGCACTGGCAAGCTGCTCTGCTCGCTGTCGTCGGTCAGTGAGGTGACGAAGTGCGAGAAGTCGTTATATCCCAGCTGTCTGGCCAGCGCGCTGAGTGAGCTGTTGCGAGGGGTGCCCGAGCTGGGGATGTAGTGCCACATGCGCTTGAGGGTGGATGGCGACACATGCTCGCCACGCTTAGCGAGCTCTTCGCTCAGCCATGTGAAGTCGCTAGGACAGGCAATTTTGCACTTATACAACTCCTCAATGCGCTCACACAGTATCTTGATAGCCTCGGTTATGTCGTTCTTGTTGCTTTTCATGTTGCAAATATAGCAAATTGTTGTCACATTTCGGCCATTAGCCTAAAGTTTTTTTTAGTGCGAGAGGGACTTTTTTACACAGGCTGGACAATTCGGACAGGTCGGACAGGTCAGACAAATCAGACTGGTCGCACTTGTTGCACATGCACAACAAATGCCGTCATAATCGTGTGTGATTACAACGGCTGTGTCTTTGAATGTCGCTTGCTGCCTCCCGGCAGCAGGCGCTGTTTACTACTTTTTACTTGTAAACAGTGTCGCTAACGGTGAGGCTGTAGCGTCCCTTGGCGCGACGGCGAGCGAGAACCTTGCGGCCATCGGCAGTGCGCATGCGGTGACGGAAACCGTGCTTGTTAGCTTTCTTGCGGTTGGATGGTTGGAATGTACGTTTCATTTTTTATCTAATTTTTTGTTTGTTTTGCGATTTCGGACTGCAAAATTAGTGCTTTTTTTGTTAATAACCAAGTGCGAGACGAAATAATGTCTCATTTTTTTGCATTTTTTCGTTTTTTGTCATAATTTTGCACCTAAATTTGCCACGCATAACAACTTAGTGAAGCAAAAACTCTATTTATACACATAACGAAAACCAAGATTATGATTAACGCTCAAGACATCAAAAACGGAACCTGCATCCGCATGGACGGCAGGCTTTATTTCTGCATCGAGTTCCTTCATGTGAAACCCGGCAAGGGAAACACATTCATGCGCACCAAGCTCAAAGACGTGGTTGACGGCCGCGTGCTGGAGCGCCGCTTCAACATTGGCGAGAAGCTCGAGGACGTGCGCGTGGAGCGCCGGCCTTATCAGTACCTGTATATGGATGGCCACGATGCCATCTTCATGAATCAGGAGACCTATGAGCAGATTCCCATCATCAAGGAGGTTATCACCGGTGCCGACTATATGAAAGAAGGCGACGTTGTGGAGGTTGTTACCGATGCCTCGACCGAGACCGTGCTCTATGCCGAGATGCCAGTGAAGACCGTGCTCGAGATCACCTACACCGAGCCAGGCCTCAAGGGCGACACCGCCACTAACACCCTCAAGCCCGCCACCGTCGAGAATGGCGCCACCGTTAAGGTGCCCCTGTTCATCAACACTGGCGAGAAGATTGAGGTTGACACTCGCGACGGCTCTTACGTGGGCCGCGTGCGCTAAGCCGCCGTTTTTTATCCCCAAGGATAACATAATCAATCCCCAGGCACCACACTGCGATGCCTGGGGATTTTTTTCATACCCTGGAGTTGGGATTATCAAGTTTCTGGAATTTACAATGCGAACTCCTTGATGCTTAACACCAAGACCTTTGGCCAACTCATTTCTTTTAAAGCATTAAAATGCTTGTCATTAGTGACAATAAATTCAGCCTTTGAAGCTATAGCACAGTCAACAAACTTGTTGTCATCAACATCTTGCTCTATTAATCCAAAATGAATATAAATTTCTTGATACACAGTAGTGTGTAATCTGGCAATTGCTTCAACCACATTATGTGCAATTTCTTTTGTGGTCTTTTGTGCTAATATTTCCTCATATTCGTTAAGAATCTCGGTGTTAACACAGAGACAGATATTTCCTGCCAGCACATTTGTCCATATTTTATGATATGGACTCTGCGTTGGCAATGTTTGTAACAAACAATTTGTGTCAAGAACGATGCGTCTCATAGCGGTAAGGTGTGCGCATGTGTTCCTCTCCCCATTGAGTGATGGTGCTTTCGTTAATTACGCCATCGTCCCAAAGCTCGTCTATAGCCTTTTGCGCCTTTTGGGCGAAATAGTTGGCTACTAAATCCTTGAATTCATTCAACTCACTTTCAGAATTGATGTTATTCAGGGCATTCATCAGTTCTAGTTGTGCTAATTCTGCGTATGACATGTTAGTATAATTTTAATGTGAGTTCACAAAAATAGCAAAAATCTATTAAGGAACAAAACTTTAGAGCATAATTTCTTAGATGATTATTCAATGTGTCATCACCTTATCACCATTTTCTGGGGCTTGCGGCAGGTGGTCGAGCGCATGAGGTAGATGCCTTGTGGCAGGTAGATGAAGTCGTCGTTGCTCACCACGTCGAGGTGCTTCACATGCTGGCCGCTGGCGGTGTAGATGTCCACGCCATGATGGGGCTCGCTGCACTTGACGAGCACGCCGCCCTGAGTGGGAATGAAGGCTATGGGCTTGTCGGCCTCCACGCCAGCTATTGCCGAGTAGGCAACGGTAATCACGTTTGACGGAGCGGAGGTGTATCCCAGGCGGTAGCTCTGCACGGTGTAAGTGTGAGTTTGCCCAGGCAAGAGGTCGTCAAAGGGGTAACTCGTGTCTTCGGTCGAGAACTGCTCGCTCTCGACGATGCTGTTGTGGTCGTCATAGACGATGCGGTTCACGATGTAGTAATCCACAGTCTCGGGTGCTGCATCCCAGTGTGCCACATAGTTCTGGCCATCGACGTCGGTGGCCGGCATGGCGGTGAGGGTGCTCAGCGTGGGTGCTGCCACACACTCGGCGGTGATGTCGGCACCATAGCTACCGGTGAGGCCGCCGTCGTAGATGAGCAGTCGGCACTTGTGCGAGCCTATGGCGGTGGGGGTGTAGGTGACCTGCAGCGGATAACCGTCCTCGCTATTGGCGGCGTTGCGTGGAATGGTGGTCACTGGCAGGCTGAACATCTTGTAGTCGTCGCGGAAGAGCAACACCGAGAGGTTCTCCCTTAGATTCTTGCCCTTGACAAACACGGTGAGGGTGAGCGACTTGCCCAGTGCCACCTCGCCCATAGCAATGGCCGTCTCCAAGTTTGGAGTGATGAGCATGGGGTCGCCTTGTGGCTCTTCACCACCCTCGCCCACTATAAAGGCCTCGCCCTGGCGGTCGCCCCAGATGTACTCGGCCAGCAATGGGTTGTCGATGAAGGGGTTGCGGTTGTTCTGTATCTTATACACCGCATCGTTGCGCGCCACCTCCTTGTCGCTCACGGGATCCTCGCGCGACCACTTGAGCAGCAAGTTGATAGACCACTGGTTGAGGGTGAGCCACGATGTGTTCGACACCATGTAGGTATATTTCCATGTGTAGTCCTGGTAGCAGGTGGCCATGTAGAAATAGGTGCGTGCAAAGTCGCCCTTATACTCGTCGTCGGGCTCAAACACGGTGGCACAGCCGCCGCCCTGTCCTGCCACTGGTGTGCCCACCTTGGTGCAGCCGTTGTTGAAGCTCGCTGTAGATACCTCGCCCAGCGGGTAGTTGTTCTTTGCCAGATTGGCATCGCCGTCGCTGGGATAGAGGTGGTTGAGGTCGGTATAGGCATCGACCTGCGTGCCTCCCCACCAGCTCTTGGGGAAGGAGTGCTCGCGGTTCATGCCGCTCACCGCGCTCGAGCCACGAAAGTAGCGGGTGATGTTGCTATACATGTCCCACACCTGGTTGTGGTTGTTGAGGTGGCAGTCGGTGCTCTGGAAGTAGTACCACAGGCTGCTGTAGGGCACCACGGTGTGGTTCTTGAGCAACTGGTGTACGGCATTTTTCAGGTCTTGTCCGCGCTTGCCGTCGATGCTCGTGTAGTAGCCAGTGGGCACGTTAGCGCTAGTGCCCAGTGCCACAAGTGTGGCAAGCAGTAGGGCGAAGTGTCTTAAATCTTTCATAACAGGTTATTAACTTGTTTTTCTTTAGGAACTGAGGTTGTGGTCATTGCTCCACAATGTTTTTGAAGTCTTGCCACTGAGGAGCAGCCTTGTAGCTGGCAGCGCTGCCGCGGGGCACATAGAGCGTGCAAGCCTGCTTGTCGATTTCGTCAAACACGTCCTTGCCCAGCTTCACGGTGCCCGCATCTGCTATCTTGGTGGTGAAGGACTTGAGGTTGTTAAGTCCCTTGAATGCCCAGGCATCAATCTGTGTCACTGCGCTGCCCAGGGTCACGCTCCTCAACTTCTTGTTATGCAAGAAAGCGCTGTAGCCAATGCGCTTTACTGAGTTAGGGATAATGACCGTCTCGAGGCTGTCGCAGCCGCAGAAGGCACGCTCGCCAATGGTCGTCACCGAATTGGGGAGATTTACCTCCTTGAGGTTGTCGCAGTAGAAGAAGGCCTTGTCGCCAATCTCGGTCACCGTCGATGGCAGGTTGAGGCTATAAATCCCCTTGTGGCCATAGAATGCCTCGCTGCCAATCTTTGTCACTCCCTCGGGGATAACACTGATGTTGCAGCCGGCAACGAGAGTGCCGGTGGCTGTCTCTATCACGGCGTTGCAGTTGTTGCGAGAGTCATAGACTTTGTTGCTCTTATCAACTTGCAAGGTGGCGAGATTATTGCAGTGGATAAAGGCGCCAGACCCGATCTTGGTAGTGGCGGCAGGTATAGTGATGGCCTCCATGCCACCCTCAAAGAAGGCTTGCTCACCAATCTCGCACAGCGATGCCGGCAAGTTAATGCTCCTCAATGAGGGGCAAATGCTGAACGCCGCTTCGCCAATGGTTTTCACCGAGTTGCCCAGTGTGGCGCTCTCCATCCACCGGCAAGCGCTGAATGCGCTCTTGCCAATCTCGGTCACCGAGTTGGGGATGGCGATAGATTTTAGTGAACTGCTGTTGAAGGCATGTTCGCCTATGCGTTTGACCTTTGCCGGAATGGTGATTTCGGTTAAGTGGCTCTCAACGAACATGTAGTCGCTAATCTCGGTCAAGTCGGCAGGCAGTACCACATTTTTGAGGCTGAAACACTGCGCAAAAGCGCCACGGCCAATGGTTTTCACTGAGTTGGGGATTATCACGCTCTTTAGCTCAGAGTTTGCCATAAAGGTCTCGCGGTCGATGGCCGTCACCTTGTAGGTCTTGCCGTCGTGTTGCACCTTGCTGGGAATGACGACGTCGCCTATCAAGCCCTTCTCGGATGGTGGTGGAGCGTCGTGTGCAAACATGATTAGGCGCTCATAGGTCAGCGTCACGCTCTTGCCGTCAGCGTTAAAGTTGAAGCACAAGCCACCCTCCTTGAAGTCGTAAGGCATCGCCACCACAGGAATAATCGCTGTCAACAAGGCTAAAATCAAATTCTTGGTATTGTTCATAATCATTAAGTTTTATATGGTTAGTGATGTGTCACGTTCTCTTTCACCTGCAAAGATAATAGAAAGTTTTGAGAAAACACAGTTATGATTCCAGAAAACATAGGTGTAGGGACAAGGCGTGCCTTATCTGGGGATCGGGGAGCGGGGGTCGTGGAACGTGAAACGTGAAACGGGTAATGCAGGGACAAGGCTCGCCTTGTCCGCTAGAATTAGTTAAATTCGCACAATTAGCCGTTATTTTAAGTGGACTCAATTAGTTTAATTCGTATCATTCGCCGTCATCAAATTGTACCCATTCTTTGTTTAATAAGCCGTTATTCCGTGCTGGTCAAAATAATTTAGAACGGTGGTGCATC
Organism: uncultured Prevotellaceae bacterium; assembly: GCA_900318255.1. Taxonomy (GTDB): domain Bacteria; phylum Bacteroidota; class Bacteroidia; order Bacteroidales; family Muribaculaceae; genus Sodaliphilus. Next base: position 103,811 of record ONJX01000003.1, read on the forward strand.
TTCGCCGCTGTCGCGCATGAAATCAACGTTCCCACCGCCTGGGAGGTCGTCGATAGATGGTGGCGGTGCATCGATTGGTGATGGTGCATCGATATTTGCGTGGTTCATCTTCGACTCATAGACACCCTGCTCGGGGCCGTTAGGGCTCTCGATTTGGTCGTCCCAGTTGTCGAAGCGTGCATATTTTGCTACAAACCTCATCTTGATGGTGCCCACCGAGCCGCTGCGGTGCTTGGCGATGATAAACTCGGCAAGGCCGCGAATGTCGTTGCCCTCGCTGTCCTCGGTAGAGCGGCTATAGTATTCTGGGCGGTGGATGAAGCACACAATGTCGGCATCCTGCTCAATGGCGCCACTCTCGCGCAAGTCGCTAAGCTGCGGGCGCTTGCCGTTGCGGTCGTCGCCGCGCTGCTCCACGCTACGGTTGAGCTGCGACAGGGCAATGATGGGGATGTCGAGCTCCTTGGCGAGCTGCTTGAGCGAGCGCGAGATGGTGCTCACCTCCTGCTCGCGGCTGCCAAAGCGCATGCCAGTGGCGTTCATCAGCTGCAAGTAGTCGATAATTATAATCTTCACGCCATGCTCGCGCACCAGTCGGCGCGCCTTGGTGCGAAGCTCAAAAATTGATAGCGACGGAGTGTCGTCAACAAAGATTGGTGCCGAGTAGAGCTGCTTCACGCGCGACATGAGCACGTCCCACTCCTGCTCGGTGAGCTGGCCACTCTTGATTTGTTCACCCTTGATTTCGCACACATTGCTTATCAAGCGGTTCACCAGCTGTATGTTAGACATCTCAAGCGAGAACACGGCAACTGGCGTGTTGTACTCTACCGCCATGTTCTTGGCCATCGACAGCACCAGAGCCGTCTTTCCCATCGCCGGGCGAGCGGCGATGATGATAAGGTCGCTGTTTTGCCATCCCGACGTCACCTTGTCAAGCTCATGGTAGCCGGTGGCAAGGCCGCTCAAGCCGCTCTTGCGGTTGCTCGCGTCCTGGATTTTCTTGATGGCGTCGCTTATGATGGGGTCGATTTGAATCACGTCGCGCTTGAGGGTGTTCTTCGACAGCTCAAAGAGCTTGCCCTCGGCCTCCTGCATCAGGTCATAGACGTCGATAGAGTCGTCGAAGGCTAGTGTGGAGATGTTTGAGCTGAAGCTGATGAGCTCGCGGGCCAGGTATTTCTGCGCCACGATGCGTGCGTGATACTCGATGTTGGCGGCACTCGACACGCGGCCCGTGAGCTCCGAGATTCTTATCGCACCGCCAGCCTCCTCGAGATGCCCGTCGAGGCGCAGCTGCTCGGTCACGGTGAGCATATCGATGGGTCGCTGCTTCACGCCCAGCGACATGATAGCCTCGTAGATTAGCTGGTTGGAGTAATCATAGAAGCACTCGGGCTTGAGCAGGTCGCTCACCACCGAGTAGGCGTCCTTCTCGAGCATGAGCGCTCCAAGCACCGCCTCTTCTATGGCGATGTCTTGTGGCTGAGTCTTACCCAGCTCGCTTAGCACCTCGCTCTCGTGCTGCGGTTTCTTTCTATTGTAGTTTCGGTTTTTAGAGGTCTTACCAGTTTCAAATTCCATGATAGAGTAGTGTGTTTTTTTGTTTTGTGAGTGCAAAGATAGAACACAATCGCTCATGCACCACATTTTTTCTGTTACTTTTATCAACAAGATGTTAACAACGCAGAAATGCTGGGAAATAAAAATGTAATAAAAATGTAATAAAATTCTTGTTTATTAAGTAAAAATCGGCTATTTTTGCAAAAATATCAAACAAACACATTTTTATTAATAACAAATTAATTATGAAGAAACTCTACCCATTACTTGCTGCAGCACTCCTTACATGCACAGCTACTGCTCAGGTTGACTACAGCCACAAGCACTCCGAAATGAGACACAACGCACCCAAGATGATCGACCTCCCCGCAGGCAAGCCCGTGGTGACCATGGACGAGGCAGCCCCTGCCGGCATGCCATTGCAGCTCAAGGCACAGCCCCAGGAGGGCGAGACCTTTTACTATCGTCCTCACGGCTCGTTCTATGTGGGCTACAACCCACTGGCGTCACGAGTGTATTATTCCCCCTACTTGTATATGCCCAACTTCCGCGACATTACCTTCCATGGGACTGCCGTTGGCAACTGGACCTATCAAAAGTGGGACCGCACGGTGAGTGCTCGCCCCTGGATTACTGTTGAGGGCCAGCAGGATCTAACGTTGAACTTCGTCACCGAGACCGACTCGGTACCCTACATTGCCGACATCAATGGCGAGTTTTGCATGACTGGTCACAACTCCAGTGAGGAGGAAGTGCCACTCACCCTCTATGCCCATAACGACCTGCCCACTCGCCTGACAAGCTCCACAGGCAACGAGGGGTGGTTCGCATCGCCTAAGTACTGGGCTTCGCGCGACCGCGACCTGGCCTACACTGGCATCACCCGTTATCTTAATGGTGCTCTCGACTCCGATGGCGGCAAAACAGCCTTCTGGTTTGGCAAGAACTATAGCGGCTGGAACGCTTGCGCCATCTACTGCGAGAAACCCGAGAACCCCTACGTGCTGCGCGGTGTTGCCATCCGTTATGCGTTCTACATGAGCAACGAGCCAGTGGAGCTCACGGTGCGCGTCTATAAGGTAACGGCTCACGAGCCTAGCGAGATGGGACTGGGCGAGATGATTGCCGAGGGCTCGGCAGTGCTTCCGGAGTCGCCTGGCGAGGAGACCTCGGGCGGACTGTATTTCAAGTTCTATGACGTTGACGAGGAGCTTGGTCTCACCGAGGAAGTCACTCCCGAGATTGACGATGAAATCTACATCGTGCTCAGCGGCTACGACAACGAGGCCATTCAGCGCTTTGGCCTGCCATTAAGCGCCGACATCTGGGACGAGGGCATAGGCGAGACAGGCTACAACATCCAGCTCGACGACGAGGGCAATGTGGGTCTCGCACGCAGCTTGAACACCATGTTCACAGGCTTCAAGGGATACTCGGCCCCCGGCATCTTCATGGATGTGGTGTACCCGTTCATTATCAACAATTACAATAACGACCCCAGTGTGCGCAAGTATGACGCCGCCGGCAACCTGATTTATGACGGCAGCGATAATCTGTTGTACGGCAGCAACTTCTCGGTTTATACCACCAACCCCACCGACGAGTGGGTGATGACTCTTGCCGACGGTTCAGAAATCCCCGAGTGGCTCACTCTCGTTCCTGTGGATGAATATGAGAATGGCGAGCTCACCGGAGAGGTTAATGTGAGCATTGAGGTTGCACCTCTGCCCGAAGGTCTCCAGGGGCGCAAGGCTGTGGTTCGCTTTGCCATTCTTGGCGACTACCACGACCTCACTATCATCCAGGGTGAGGAGCCAGCCGATGTGGTTCCAGGCGACGTGAATGGCGACGGTAACGTTACCGCTGGCGACGTGACCTTGCTCTACAACATCATTCTCAACAACGACTGGACTGGTGTAGTCAATGGCGACCAGAATGGCGACGGTGAAGTAACTGCAGGCGATGTTACATCAGTTTACAACGCACTGCTTCAATAAGCATCGCAAAATCTAAATCAAGTTTAAATGAGAGAAATGAGAAAAGGGGTCATGACCCCTTTTCTCATTTCTCATACTACCTAGTGGATGTGAGAGAGCAACGATTTATTGCAAGAGCAGCTTGGATGAACTCATCGTTTGGCATGTCATAGGGCAGCCAGTGGATGGGAGTGCCACGGCGTTCCATGCCACGGAACCAAGTCATCTGCCGCTTGGCAAACTGATGGATGGCGGTCTCGAGCTGGGTGAACATCTGGTCGTAGCTCAGCTCACCAATGACGTATAGCGTCAGGTACTTGTATTCCAGGCCATAATAAATAAGGTCGTCGGGGGCTACCCCACCCTCAATGAGACGGCGCACCTCCTCGACCATGCCAGCATCGAGACGGGCCTTGAGGCGCTCGGTGATGCGGCGGCGGCGCGTGTCGCGGTCGATGCTGATGCCTATTACCACTGCATCAGTGAGGGGATGCGGCTCGGTCTGGGCCTTGAGGTGAGGGTTGTCGTGGTAGAACATGGCAATCTCGATGGCGCGGATGGCACGCTTCGTGGTGTCGATGTCGCTGTTGTTGCGCAGCGTCTTGTAGCGCTTAAGGATCTGGGTGAGCTCGTCGAGGCTCTTGGTGGCGAGCTCATGGCGCAGCTCGCGGTTCTCAGGCACCGGCGGCAGCTGTATGCCCTTTACCACGCTCTCGACATACATTCCGGTGCCTCCGCACAGGATTACCGGCTTGCCACGGCTAGTGATGTCGTCGTGGCAGACCTGATAGTCGCGCAGGTACTCATAGAGGTTGTACTTGTAGCCCGCCTCGCAAATGTCAATCATGTGGTAGGGCACGTCGCCATACTCGTCGAGATCCTTGCCGGTGCCCAGGTCCATGCCACGATAGAGCTGTCGAGAGTCGGCGCTGATGATTTCGCCGCCTATCGCGCGGGCAAGGGCCACTGCCTTGCCGGTCTTGCCCGATGCCGTGGGACCGGTTATTATAAGCATTAAGTGTTAAGTGTTAAGTAAATCTAGAAATTCTAGATATTCTAGACTGTCTAGACTGTCTAGTTTATTTTAAATTCTGGTCGAAGAAGTTGAGCACGCGCTGGTAGAGGGGCAGGCGCACGCCGCAGCCGTTGATGCTATGGTTCATGTTGGGATAGACCATCATGTCGAACTGCTGACCCTCGCTGTGGAGCTTGGCGACGTATTGCATGGAGTTAACGATGCGCACATTGTCGTCGGCGCTGCCAAACATCAAGAGCAGTTTGCCACGGAGCTTGTGGGTGAGGTCGAGCGGCGCATAGTTGTAGCCATCGGGGTTCTCCTCGGGAGTGAGCATGAAGCGCTCGGTATAGATGCTGTCGTAGAACTTCCACGAAGTGACAGGAGCGATAGCCACACCACAAGCGTAGCGGCTGTCGTCCTGCGACATCGCCATGAGCGTCTCAAAGCCGCCAAAGCTCCATCCCCAGATGCCTATGCGGTCGGCATCGATGTAGGGCTGCTGGGCCATGTAGCGCGCGGCGGCGAGTTGGTCCTCGGTCTCGTAACGGCCCAGGTTGAGGTAGATGGCCTTGAGGTAGTCCTTGCCCTGACCGCCAGTGCCACGCCCGTCAACGCAAGCGATGACATAGCCCTGCATGGCGAAGTATTCCTCCCACTCCATCTTCCACTTGTTGAGTACCTGCTGCGAATTAGGACCGCTGTACTGCGACATGATGCAGGGATATTTCTTCGAGGGATCGAAATCGACGGGCTTGATGATGTAGCCGTTCATGCGGTCGCCATTGTCGTTGAGCATGGTGAAGAACTCACGACGCGGAATCTCGGACGAGGTGTATTTTTGGGCATACTCCTCGTTGAGCTGCAAGTCGCGCACCCGCTTGCCGTCGATGCTGTAGAGCACAAACTGGTCGGGCGTGGTGGCGTCGCTGAAGCGGCGTATGTAATAGGTGAAGTCGCTGTTGAAGCTGGCGCTGTAAGTGCCGTTGCCGTCAACCATCTCCTTGACCTGACCAGTGACATCACTGGCGCAACGCAGGGTGCGGTTGAGGGCACCTTTGTTGGTCTGGAAATAGAACAGCTTGCGTGCCTCGTCGTAGCCGTAGTAGGCCGTTACGTCGTAGTCGCCACTGGTGATCTGCTTGAGCAGCTTGCCCTGGTAGTTGTACTTATAGAGATGAGTGCGCCCGTCACGGTTGCTCTTCACCACAAAGAAGCCGTCGTAGTATTTCACGCCAGTGACCACATCCTCGTCGATCCACATGTCGCTCTGCTCGTCATATACCTCGTTGACAGCTCCGGTAGCGGGGTCAACGGCATAGATGTTCATGCGCGTCTGCGCGCGGTTTTCCTTTACCACCATCAGGGTGGGCACAGGTTGGCGGCCAAACTGGATATTGGGCACATAGTCGTCTTCCTTTAGAGGCAGCTCCACCTTGGTGAGAGTGCCGTCGTGAATGTCATAAACATGCACGCTCACCACCGAGTTGTGCTCGCCCGCTGCGGGGTATTTGTAATCGTAACGTCCAGGGTGGATGCCGTAGTCAGGGTTAGGATTGCACTCGCCCTGATAAAGCTCCATTGAGCACATGGGCACCTGCGACTCATCGAAGCGGATAAAGGCCAGGTAGCGGCCGTCGGCGCTCCAGGCAAAGGTGTTGAGCACGCCAAACTCCTCCTGATATACCCAGTCGGGGACAGCGTTGATGATTTCGTTCTTCTTGCCGTCGGTGGTCACTTGGATGGTGCTGCCACTTTGCAAGTGAGTGATATACACATTATTGTCGCGCACGTAGGCTACCTGATGGCCTGTAGGGCACAAGGTGGCAATCTCCTCGCCTCCCTGTAGCGAGAGTGGCGTGAGCTTATTGGCATCGATGTCATAAACATAGTGGTTGGCAGTGAACGAGTAGCGGTAGATGGGTTTACTATCGGTCCACAGCAAGATGCGCTTCTCGTCGGCCGACATGATGTAGCCCTCCCACGACTTGATGGTGTTGCCAGCAATCTTGGCATTGTCGAAGAAGGTGGTCACATCTTTCTCTTTCTTGTAGCTGAATTTCTTAATGACCGTACCCTCGTTATTAAACTGATAATAATAGCGTCCGTCGAGGGCTGGCTGGCTGGAGGGGATGCCCCTCACACGCGCTCCACCTAGAACGAAGTCGTCTAACTCAAAAGCACTCGCCGCCGAGCAGCACAGCACGGCAGCTACCATAGGTAAAATTAATTTCTTCATATCGATAGTTGGTGTTAGTTTTTTTCTTATTCGACAACTTTCCACTCCTTGATGGTGCGTTCCTCGGGATCGACGGTCACGCCCACCTTCACCTTGCGGCGAGGGTCGTTCCAGTAGGGAATGAGATAGTTCTTCTCGTTGATTTGTGCTAGAGCCTCATCGACCGTGGCGGTGGTGGAAATCTTCAGCTCCAGCACATAGATGGTGGTGCGGCTCTTGAGCACCACGTCGCAGCGGCCGCGGGCGTTGCGCACCTCCACATCGTTCTTGATGCCCAGGCAGTCGAAGAGCACCTTGAGTATCGTCTCAAAGTCGCGCTCGGTCTTGTTACTCAGGTCATAAGGCAGCGACGAGAGGTAGCTCTGCACTGCAGTGAGTGCGGCATCGATGTCGTCGTCGTGCATAGCGTCCTGCACGGCCATGAGCAGCGACGTGTTGTCGTCGGGGTTCGGACTGAGATACAGAGGCATCAGGCAGGAATACAGCCCATCATACACTTCTCCGTTGGGGATGCCTAATGTATAGACGTTGCGCTCAAAGTCGTAATCCTTAATAGTGAGATATCCACTCTGATACAAGATGGGCAAGGCACTTTGCATGTTGTCAAAAGGCTGGTCAAACGAGCTCTCATACACACGCTTGTTCTCAATGTCATTAAGCTTGAAATTATACTTATCGAGAATCTTAATTAATGCCGATGGCGTGGCACTGCCAAACCAGTAGTCCTTAATCACCATTCTCGAGAAGGTGTTGACGATGCTGAAGGGGTTATACACGTCAACCAAGCCTGGTCCAAAATGATAACCATCGAAGCGGTCGCGCAAGAGCTGCATCATCTCGTCGGACGACTTCCTGCTTTTTTGCGCAAGCATGTCAATATCTTCTTTGAAATCTCGCTCAATCTCCTGCGCGGTTATTCCGCACAGCCCCTCACACTCTTCGTCCATCGAAATGTTGCTCAGGTTGTTGATAGTAGAGAATATCGACATCTGCGAGAACTTGGTGATGCCCGTGAGGAAGACGAAGCGCAGGTGCTCGGCCATGCTCTTGACCGGGCCATAGAACGTGTTGTAGATGGAGCGGATGGCCTTCATCTTCTCGGGGTCGTCGATGACGTTGAGAACCGGCGAGTCATACTCGTCGAAGATGAGCACAGCCCTGTTGCCTGTGAGCTCTTGGACAGTGAGGATGAGCATCTTCAGGCGGTCGCCATAGCTCAACTTTTCACCCGAGAGATTATATTTTTTCTCATAGTTTTTCAGCAACAGGTCTAACGATTGTTTCACCCCCTCCGGGTCATCGTTCTTGCATTGCGACATGTCGAAGTGAAACACCGGATATTCTCTCCAGTCCTTCTCGAGCTTCTCGATGGCCAGCCCCTGGAACAGCTCCTTGTGCCCCATGAAGTAATGCTTGAGCGTGGAGCACAGCAGCGACTTGCCAAAGCGCCTGGGGCGACTCAGGAACATCGCGTTGCCGTAGTTATTAGCAAGGTCATAGACATACTCGGTCTTATCGACATAGACAAAACCATCTTTAATGATACTTTCAAAGTCCTGCACTCCGACAGGGAAACGACGTCGTGACATAATTATCTTTCTTTGCTGACAAGCAGACAAGCTTACAAGGCAATGGTATCGTTAATCTCCCTCGGCGACTAGTCTTGACTTGCCACTTACTATTTTTCACTCCTGTTGAGCCCTCTGCAAAAACTGCGAGGACACAACATCGCGGTTACAAAGGTAGTGAATACTTTGCAAAAAAGCAAAACGCCAAAGATTTTTTAAAAGATAAAAAAGCAAGTCATTCAAGAGGAATGTGAAAACACCGCAGCTTTTGCGACGACAGTTGAAATATTATGACATAAAAAAATGGGAGTCACAACAGCGTGCGGCTCCCGATTCTAAATATAGCAATTTTTCTCAGAATACTTTATTCTTGCTCGTAGATTGCGGCCTCGCCAGGAGTGAAGTCATTGATGAACTTGACGTTAGCTGCAAGGCGTGACTCGGCATAGCGCACATACACGCCTGCCGACTGCATGAATAGCTCAGGAGCCTTGCTAGCGTCGTAGCACAGCAGATAGCTCATGATGGTCCAGGCGGCCATCTCCACCAGGCGGCGAGCGTGGAAGGTGATGTAATCGGGGTTGTCAAAGCTCTTAACCTTCTCCACTGCCTCTTCATAGGCTGCCATCATCTTATCGACACGAGCCTTGAGAGGAGCCACCTCGTCGCTGTACTGACCAGCGGCATACTCCTGCATCTGCGCCAAATAGGTGCCAGTGGTGACGTGGCGAATTGCCGCTACCACCTGCAGCTGAGTAGTACCCTCATAGATGTTCATGATGCGGGCGTCGCGATAGAGGCGCTCGCAGGTGTAGTCGCGCATGAAACCGCTACCACCGTGAATCTGGATGCAGTCGTAGGCGGTTTGGTTAGCATACTCGCTCGACGAGGCCTTCGACAGTGGAGTGAAGGCATCGGCAAGGCGGTTGTAGCGCTTCATCTCGGCGCGCTCCTCGGGAGTGAGCTGACGCTCACGGGCAATCTGCTCCCAAATCTTGTAGATATCGACAAAACGCGCTGTCTCGTAGAGGATAGTGCGCGAGGCATCGAGCTTAGCCTTAATGTTGCTCAGCATCTCGGCCACAGCGGGGAAGGTGATAATAGCCTTGCCAAACTGCTCACGGCTGCGAGCATAGTCGATAGCCTCGTTATAGGCTGCCTGGCACAGACCCACGCTCTGGGCGGTGATGCCCAGGCGAGCGCCGTTCATGAGCGACATCACATACTTGATGAGACCCAAGCGGCGCGAGCCACAGAGCTCGGCTTTGGCGTTCTTGAACACCAGCTCGCAGGTGGGGCTGCCGTGAATACCCATCTTGTCCTCGATGCGGCGCACGGTAACGCCACCGTTGCGCTTGTCGTAGATAAACATCGACAGGCCGCGGCCGTCCTTACTGCCCTCCTCGCTGCGCGCGAGCACCAGGTGAATGTCGCTGTCGCCGTTAGTGATAAAGCGTTTCACGCCGTTCAGGCGCCAAGTGCCGTCCTCGTCCTGGGAGGCCTTGAGCATCACACTCTGCAAGTCGCTACCAGCGTCGGGCTCGGTGAGATCCATCGACATGGTCTCGCCATTGCACACTCGCGGAATGTAGCGCTGGAACTGCTCTTCGTCGCCAGCCTCAAAGAGGGTGTCGATGCAGCTTTGCAGGCTCCACACGTTCTGGAAGCCGGCATCGGCCTGAGCTATCATCTCGCTCATCATCGAGAAGGTGACATTAGGCAGGTTCAAGCCGCCATAGCGGCGTGGCATCGACACGCCATAGAGTCCTGCCTTGCGGGTCACGTCGAGATTTTCCTGAGTCTTGCTGGCGTAGGCCACACGACCATTGGCATGGTGTGGACCTTCCTTGTCAACGCTCTCGGCATTGGGGGCTATGGTCTCGGCAGCTATCTCGCCAGTAATCTCAAGAATCTTGTCGTAGGAGTCGATGGCATCATCAAAATCGACAGGTGCATAGTCAAACTCCTGGCTCTGAGTGTAGTCACGTTCTTTCATCCCAACGATTTTCTCCATCAAGGGGTGACGCAGGTGATACTGCAGAGCTTTATTGTCCTTATAAAAATTTGCCATAGATACTTTAATATGTTAAGAGTCAAATGTAAGTGCCAAGTTGCAAGTATCCTAATGATTTTTTTGAAGAAAAATAAACTTATAGCTTGTCACTCAACACTTATGACTTATTTTGAGTTTTTCTTGTAATACTTTATTAACTTGGGAATTACCTCCTCGAGATTGCCTGTTATCACATAGTCGGCAATAGCGTTGATGGGAGCATTGGGGTCATTGTTGATTGAAATGATGATAGAACTCTCGTTCATGCCCGCCACATGCTGAATCTGTCCCGAGATGCCGCAAGCGATGTAGAGCTTGGGACGCACAGTGACACCCGTCTGACCAATCTGACGCTCATGCTCGCAAAAGCCGGCATCAACGGCGGCACGGCTTGCACCCACCTCACCACCAAGCACATCGGCGAGCTCGAAGATGAGGTCGAAGTTCTCCTTGCTACCCACGCCATAGCCACCAGCCACGATGATGGACGAGTTCTTGATATTAATCTTCGACTTCTCCACCTCGCGGTCGATAATCTTAACGATAAAGCTCTCTGGGTCAACATATTTGTTTGCATCAAGGTTGATGACCTCACCCTTATAGTTAGGGTCAAAAATTTCCTTCTTCATCACGCCCTCGCGCACGGTAGCCATCTGTGGACGGTGCTCGGGGTTGACGATGGTTGCCACGATGTTGCCGCCAAAGGCGGGGCGAATCTGATACAGCAGGTCCTTATACTCGGTCTTGCTGATAGGGTCGGTGTGGTCGCCAATCTCCAGCGCAGTGCAGTCGGCGGTGAGACCGCTTGTGAGGCACGACGACACGCGTGGCCCCAAGTCGCGGCCTATCACGGTAGCTCCCATCAGGCAGATTTGCGGCTTTATTTCCTTGAAGAGGTTGATAACTATCGATGCGTGTGGCAGCGAGGTGTAAGGATATAGACGCTCGTCCTCAACCTTATAAACCACGTCAACGCCATAGGGGAACACCTGCTCCTCTACCCCATCGAGCTTGTCGCCCAGGATCAGCGCCTCGAGTTTCACTCCCAGGCGGGTGGCAAGGGTACGGCCCTTGGTCAACAATTCCAGGCTGACGTCGGCAATACGGCCGTCGTCAAATTCGCAATATACTACTAAATTATTATTGTCGTTCATAATTTCTCGTTTCTGTAAATTGTGCATTGCGCATTATGAATTATGCATTAACCAATGATGTGGTCGGCAATGAGCTCTTGCACAAGACCTTCGAGCTGGGCTTCGTCGCCACCCTCGATAGTCTTGCTCTCCTTAGCCTGGAACACAACGTTTACTACTGTCTTAACCTTAGTGGGCGACCCCTTCATGCCTATCTGGTTAGGGTCGGCCTCGATATCGGCCACGCCCCACTCCCTGATGTTGAGGTAAGGGCGAGCCTCCACGAGCCGCTGACGCTCCTCGCTAAGCTGTGCCTTCTCGCTAGGAGTGACGGCATATTTGTACTTCTGTATCAACTTGGCGTTGCGGGGACGGCAAGCGTCGGCACTGCCGTTGACGGTAACAACCAATGGCAGTGGGCAGGTAACGGTCTCAAAGCCGTTCTCGATGCGGCGCTTGATTGTAGCTATGCCGTCTTCCACCTTCACGCTCTCGGCGTATGTGACCTGAGGCAAACCGAGTTTCTCAGCAATCTGTGGTCCCACCTGAGCAGTGTCGCCGTCGATAGCCTGGCGGCCACCAACGATGATATCTACCTTGTCGAGATGACGGATGGTCTGGGCCAGCGAGTAGCTGGTGGCGAGGGTGTCGGCACCACCCAGGGGGCGGTCGGTGAGCACCACGCCATCGTCGCCACCGCGATAGAGGCTCTCGCGCACCATCTCGGCACTGCGAGGCAGACCCATTGTCACGAGTGTGATTTTCGAACCAGGATGAGCATCCTTGAGCTGAAGCGCTTGCTCAAGCGCGTTCAGATCCTCGGGGTTAAAGATTGCGGGAAGCGCGGCGCGGTTAATGGTGCCGTCGGCCTTCATCGCGTCTTTACCCACGTTGCGAGTGTCTGGCACTTGCTTTGCCAGCACAACGATATTCAAACTCATAAAAATCTAAAAGTTTAGTAATATGTGAATAGTTGTTTTATTATCTCTTTTTATCTGCAAAAGGCACTATGCCCTAAGAACATGCAAAATTACATAAAACCACCCACACCCACAAAACTTTCCACCTTAATTATAAATTATTAAGGAAAACACCCAAGAAAGTAACTATTGAGCTATTTTCTTTTTTTCAACACTATCTAATCAAACATAATAACTAACCGACAAAATTACAACAACCTGATTTTGAATAGAATAAAAATCGTTAGACTCGTTATTTATCTTGCTTTGTTCATTAGAATAGAAATAAAAGACATAACCGAAATATTCAAAAATCTTTGGCATTTCACACTGATTTTTTACTACAAAAAATTACACATTTCCACACACACAGCAAAGAACTCCACACTTTAATTATAGATCATTGAGAGAATAATATTTCACAAAAGAAATTAGCAGCTTTTGAATTGTGATTTTGGAGAAAAGTATTAAATTTGCACTTTCAAGGTGGCGAGTTCCAGGCAAGAAAAAGCATTTGCCCAGTTAGCTCGTTACCTGTCAACTCGTTAGCTTAAATACTAATTTTATAAACCATTTTATGAAGAAAACATTAATTGCCGCTGCTGTGGTGGCATTGGCATCATCAAGCATGGCTATGGCACAGAACAGCAATTTCAACTACAATGTGGACCGCTTTGCCGACATCGAGGTGTTGCGCTATCAGGTCCCAGGTTTTAACGACTTGACACTTCAGCAAAAGAAGTATGTCTATTACCTTACCGAGGCTGCCCTGCAGGGCCGCGACATCCTCTTCGACCAGAATGGCAAGTACAACCTCGTGGTGCGCCAGGTGCTCGAGGCCATCTACACCAGCTACAATGGCGACCGCTCAAGCGCCGACTTCAAAGGCCTGGAGAAATACCTCAAGCAGGTGTGGTTTGGCAACGGCATCCATCACCACTACGCTCAGGACAAGTTTGTGCCCGAGTTCTCACAGGCATTCTTCGATGCCGAGTACAAGAAGCTGCCACTCGAGAAGCTGCCCATACAGTCGTGCGACAAGTGCAGCAAAGAGAAGAAATGCGACAAGGCCGATGAGCTGCTCAAGACTCTCGACAAGGTAATCTTCGACCCCACCTTCATGGCTAAGCGCGTGAACCAGGCCGACGGCGAGGACCTTATCCTCACCAGCGCCAACAACCTCTATGAGGGCGTCACCCAGCAGGAGGTAGAAGCCTTCTATGAGGGCATCAAGGATCCTAACGACCCCACCCCCATCAGCTATGGCCTCAACCGCAAGGTGGTAAAGGAGAATGGCAAAGTGGTAGAAAAAACCTACAAGATAGGTGAGCTCTACAGCAAAGCCATCGTCAACATCGTCTATTGGCTGCAAAAGGCTGCCAGCGTGGCCGAGAACAGCGCTCAGAAGGCTTACATCGCCAAGCTCATTGAGTATTACACCACAGGCGACCTCAAGGCCTTTGACGACTACAGCATCATGTGGGCCGAGGAGACTCAAGGCACCGTCGATTTCATCAACGGCTTCATTGAGAGCTATGGCGACCCACTGGGCATGACTGCCAACTGGGAGAGCATCGTCAACTTCAAGAACAAGGACGCCTCGTTCCGCACCACTCTCATCAGCAATAACGCACAGTGGTTTGAGGACAACTCGCCCGTGGACAAGCGCTTCAAGAAGCAGAACGTGAAGGGCGTGAGCGCCAAGGTCATCACCGCCGCCATCCTCGCCGGCGACAGCTACCCCTCTACCCCAATCGGCATCAACCTGCCTAACAGCAACTGGATTCGCGCCGCTCATGGCTCTAAGTCAGTAACTCTGGAGAACATCACCGATGCCTACGACGAGGTGGCTAGCGGCACAGGCTTCAACGAGGAGTTTGCCTACAGCGACACCGAGGTGCAGCTCATGAAGAAGTATCTCACCATCGCCGACAAGCTGCACACCGACCTGCACGAATGCCTCGGCCACGCCAGTGGACAACTGCTGCCAGGCGTTGACCCCGACGCCCTGAAAGCCTACGGCGCTACCCTCGAGGAAGGCCGTGCCGACCTCTTCGCGCTCTACTATCTTGCCGACCCCAAACTCGTGGAGCTTGGCATCTTCAAAGACCCCGACACCTACAAGGCCGAGTATTACAAATACATCATGAACGGTCTCCTCACCCAGCTCACCCGCATCGAGCCAGGCAAGAACATCGAGGAGTCGCACATGCGCAACCGCAAGTTCATCAGCGAGTGGTGCTACCAGATGGGCAAGAAGGACAAGGTTATCGAGATTGTGAAAGACAAGAAGAGAGGTGGCAAGACCTATGTTAAGGTTAACGACTATCAGAAGCTGCGCGCACTCTTTGGCAAGCTCCTTGCCGAGGTGCAGCGCATCAAGAGCGAGGGCGACTTTGAGGCTGGCCGCAAGCTCGTGGAGACCTACGGTGTGAAGGTTGACCCCAAAATCCATGCCGAGATACTCAAGCGCTACGAGAGCCTGAACATTGCCCCCTACAAGGGCTTTGTCAACCCCGTCTATCATGTGGTGAAAGACGCCAGCGGCGACATCAAAGACATCACCATCAGCTACGACGAGAACTACATCGACCAGCACTTGCGCTACAGCCGCGACTACTCGCCACTGACAAAGTAAGCGCTTCGCGTAAGAAACGTGGAAAGTGAGACTGGTAGCCTAACGATTAAGCCTTGAACTAAAATTTAAACAAGAGTGCTGCGCCCATGTGAGCGCAGCACTTTTCTATAAGGTTGAAAAGACCTCCAAAACAAAACAGTATATGCCACATTACTATTTCAAGAAATCAACATAACTCATAAATCATTTCTAAAATGATGTAAAAACACATTATTTTGGAAATGAATTGCCACATCCTAGTAACTAAAGCACACAAATTAAACTATTAGTGTCCGGTAAAAGTTTTTATTTACACCGTAATCAATTGACATTTAACGGAAAAAAGGTAAGAGACAAAACAGAGGCTTACTTTTCAAGGGCAA
>ONJX01000005.1 GCA_900318255.1 uncultured Prevotellaceae bacterium
GAGATAAGCATAGATAGACAACTGCCATCGTGCCTTCTCTCTTTTGTCAACAGTCATTGTTCCATAGGTTTTCATGTCGGCGATATCGAAGGTTGTGTCGTCTCTCCTGAATACCTTGTCAATGTTACTTGCCCAGTTTGCTCCATCAGTAACACAGTACTCTGAGCGTTCATGGGTCAGTGCGTTATTGTGGCAGATATCAATGTAGTCAGCCACTTCTTGCGTTCCGTCGTTGGTCCAGGAGCTGTCGAATGCCTCAATGCTCTCATGGACCGAAGTGCCATAGAGTGCCGCCTGTTGAATTGCTTCCTCTGGCACTCCATCAAATTCATTGGGAAATAGTTGTCGGTGCAGCATGTCGGTAATGCCACTGAGATATTTCCCGTTCAGTTCATAGGTGTGTGCTTCTCGATTGAAGGTTACACCTGAGTCGTTCAGTTTCATTGTCTCTTGTGTTTAGAAAGTGATTACACGAAGCGCTCGCTTGCGCTCCGAAAACAAGTTTTTAATCTCGGGATTTGCCTCGACCTCGTTTTTGTGCTGCTCATAAAGGTCTATTAGTTGGTCGATATCGGTGCATTCTTTCAGTGCTCTATCTATTGAGGCGTAACGTGGGTCTGGTGCAGGTGCTGCGGTGGTGCGAGGTGCAGTTCTGCGTTGCACTGTCTTTCTCGGCAGTGTTTGCTGATGGTAAGAATCTGTATCAGCATCCTTTGCATCATCTATCATGAACAATGCTCCGAGGCAGTATTTGCGACAATAAGAGCTTGCCGCTCCAGTGATCTGGGCGCTGTCCATCCCCGTTTTTTGTTGTGAATGTTCGGCTTCAGCGGTTGTGCTTAGGCTCACGCCTTTCTCGTTGAAGAAAGTCAGAGTTGTTTTTACAAAAGTGCGGCCTCCATGCTCGACTACCTCGTCAGCGAAACGGATTCCACAATGCTGTTCGGCCAATAACGGCTTTAATGCGGCCAAGATTGACTCAAGGCTGCGATAGTGAAACTTCCCAAAACTGTTGAACTGGTCTTTGGGAACGGTCAAATTTTGCTGAATGTAAATCAGCGATTTTAAAAGATCTTCCATGTTGTTGAAATTTAAATTGTTAATAAAGTGGTTGATTGTCAAATGAAAAAGAGGAGGCCATCACGTTAATAGTGATAACCCCCTCTTCGGGAGCAATTGAGGTTTTCGTGCCTCGTTGCTTCGTAGTTGTTGTCGTTTCTCAGTTCAGGAACCAAGAATAGTCGGTATTGATGCCTTCTATCGTCTGTTGCAGTCCTAAACAAAAGTCGGTACAGTTTTGGTTGCGTTCCAGCCATTTATCTAAATACGTAAGCTTTGCGGCCTCGTTCAATAGCTGGAGCATCTGCCATAAGGAAATCATGTCGGTGTCAGGCTCCTTCCTGAAATTGGGATTGTCGACATATCCTCTCACGGCAGCGTTAACAAGTGAATCGCCCAGTATGATGTCGGGCAATTCGAGTTCTGATTTGATGCTGGTAGGCAGGGCCTGGTAAAGGCGTAGCCGTCCAATCACCTTGCAGAATTGCTCTTCGGAGATCATGGTGTTGCCCAGATTCTCCAGCAGTTGCAGATTCTCTTCCATTTTAGGCTCGAATCCGCTGAAAAGTTGTGTGGCCTTATCCTTGATGTCGGATGAGGTCATACAGTCGGTGTTCCCTGTAAATCCATCGCAGGATAAACAGAGATTGGTGCAAACTTTGACGGTCCATCCCACGAAAAACTTGAATTTCATTGGTGATTGCCGTCCAAATAGTTTGTCTTCGTTGTAAGCTCTCACGCCGCCGATACATAGGTGCACCGGCTGGCCATTGATGTTGCGAGTAAGACCTTCCACGTGGGCAATAAAACCCATGCGCTGGAAATATACAGTTTTCTCGCTTTCTCTCAATTCGCTTGCTTTCTTGTGCAGAGCCGAGGGGACTCGCCCATTGATTTGATGCGAAACTCGGATGTCTGCGGGTGTAAGTGGTCCAAAAACATTTTCTCCTGCCTCCAACACGCTGTTAATAAAGCTTTGATGGCTTATACTTAAACTGTTGTCGGCAAATGTTGGTACGATTGATTTCTCCGAGAGCTCCGCCAATGTGATGGGCAGAGTGTTGCTCTCGATAAAATGAGTTTCTGGCAGGTCGGTTTCCGTTCCTGCCGGTCGGTTTGGCATCATCACAGTTGGTTGATTGACGATGCTCCGTTGTTCGGTTGTTTCCATTTTTTCTTGTTTCTTAAATGGTTAGTAGTTTAAGGCGGTGGTCTGGACTTAAATTTGTTCCAAGCCTTCGCCAGTTTGCTGTAGTTCTTCAATAAAGCGGCAACACAGTCGGCTACCGCAATAATTAGTTCGATGATATTCTCTCCTCCCTTGCTAGACTTTGGTGTCGTTTCTGGTGGAGTCATCGGTTTGTTTTTCTTGCTTCTTGTTTTGGCAGTATGCTTTTATTCTGTCATGGAGTTCGAATCCCATGTTAATAATCAACAGCACTGCTCCAATAATGTTGATTGTTCTAATTGTTTTTGTCATTCTCTCTCTTGTTGTTATCGTTAATAATAAAGTTATATCTCTCAATTATAAGGGTATGACAGGCTATTCAATTTGGCTCAAAGGGACAAAAAAGAAGGCGGAACCCTATCTCTTCGATAAGGTCCCACTGCTTCTTCCGAGCTCTCCTTAGTGAGTTGCAATATCTTAAGATTGCAGTCTCAAAAAGGATACAAGCGCTCGCGATGGTGGTGCTTGGATGACTCTTCGCCACCTAAGTCCGTTCCATCAGTATAAAACAATAAAATATAATATTTCGATACTAACCTTCCGCTGGCAATAATGCCTAGCGGTTCAATGGTTAGTTGATGTGTTTCTCATATATAAGGAAATAACGGGCTTTCAGGTGCCATTGCTCGATGTAGGTTAGATGTGTGAGTTTTTAGTTAATTACTAATCAATATCAGTTGACACCCTTAACCCTTTGTGTGACATTGTGACATAGTAAAAAATACTATATGAAATCGAAATTTTTGACTTGAATACTATATGTTTTAAAATTATGTGACATGTCATAATTTATGCCTAATAAGCTAATTATTAACCATCTATATTGTGACATTGAATGTGACTTATATAGTTGATGTCACACTGCCAATTGTGACATTTGCATTTTGATGTCACAGCCATAAACTTGAGTCAAAAATCAGTTTTTGCTTCCGCTTTTTGTTTTAATTATTAAACTAACGCCCATCTTGCTGAGTGCACTGGTTAAGCTCTTGAAAGCATCTTTTCGTCTGCGTTCTCTCGGACACACAAGAAGCAAGTCTTGTAGGTTTGTCTCGATGATGAATCCGCTTTGCATTGGGTGTCCGTCGAAGAATGCATCTTCAAGCCGCCTTAAATCGCCGGCTATATCATGCTTGCCCCTCGAACTTTTATTATTCTCGCTCGAGATATCGCATGAGGTTTGCGGCGATGCACTCTCGGTCTCATGTTTGACAACCTCTACAACAGAGCGAGTGCCAACTTCATGTCGTTTTGGTTGTGGCTCAAATCTCATCGTTGAGAAAAGAGCCTGCATTAATTGAATCATATTATCTTTTTTTACATCTCATAGGGTAGGTTTGTTTTTAACTTCATCTTGAAGATCCGACATGCCCTCTCTTTCCATTGAAACCATTATCTTCAAGTGGTCGGCAAGGCATTCCATGCCATCGACAACAATATCGGATTTAATGAGAAATCCGATGTTGTCAATTTCACCTATAGGTGTCTTAAAACTGAGATAAGCCCAGTTCTTATCATCCTCATTTAGAGTGATGTCATATTCAATAGAGTTATTCATTACTCTCATTTTCTCTTTTTCTTTCGACATAAGCATTAAAATTTAAATTAATTAAAGAAATTTCCATTCATAAGGATTTGTCGCCATCTTGAGCCACTGTTTTCATCTTTTCGTCAAAAATAAGGCTCTAATTCGGTTGATAACGCAGTATTTTCACTTTTGGGAGATAAAAGGCATCGTTTGTGCAATTAACAGTTTTACTTGAATTTATGAAAATATGTAAAACTATAGCATTCATGGGCAATTATACATAATATTAATATAGGTGAAATTAACGAATATTAACTATGCTGTGGATTATTATTGGGCGCTTTTGCGTAATTTTGCATCGATTATGGAGCAATTCCATTTTTATGACATGTTGTTTTCTGTGAAACGACTGATTTTCACAGAGATAACAGTAAGTGAAATGTTCGACATCTATTTATGGTGACATTTTTACTGAAGCGTTTTTTTAAAGGATATATTTTTTCCTATTTAAATTCGCAAAATACATTTTAATTGCTGATATTCAGGCGATTTAATGTCGTTTGATGTCCTAAAGGAATATACAACTTTCAAAATTGCCCACAATTTCTGGTGGGAAAATTCTCCAAACACATGAAGATAGCAGTAGCAGGAACGGGATATGTAGGCTTAAGTATAGCAACTTTGTTGGCCCAGCACAACGAGGTAGTAGCTGTTGATGTTATCCCTGAAAAGGTTGACAAAATCAACAACCATATTTCACCTATCCAGGACGATTATATTGAGCAGTATCTTGCTGAGAAACCGCTTAAACTTACCGCCACACTTGATGCCGAAAAGGCCTACAGTGAGGCGGATTTTGTTGTGATAGCCACACCGACCAATTACGACCCAGTAAATAATTACTTCGACACACGCCATGTGGAAGACGTGATTAAACTGGTCATTAAAGTCAATCCCGAGGCGATAATGATTATCAAGTCAACGATTCCTGTGGGTTACACCGAGAGCATCCGACGTAAAACTGGAAGTGAAAACATCCTATTTGCGCCGGAATTTCTTCGTGAGACTAAGGCGCTTTACGACAACCTATATCCAAGCCGCATTATCGTCGGCCGTCCAGAGGGCGACGAGCGACTTGATAAGGCTGCTCACCAGTTTGCCGAACTCCTTCAGCAAGGAGCTCTCAAGCCTGATGTAGATACCTTGTATATGGGTTTAACCGAAGCCGAGGCTGTGAAGCTCTTTGCCAACACCTATCTCGCCTTGCGAGTGAGCTATTTCAACGAACTCGACACCTATGCCGAGATGAAGGGGCTCGACACGCAGTCGATAATCAACGGTGTCTGCCTTGACCCTCGCATCGGCTCACACTACAATAACCCTAGTTTCGGCTACGGTGGCTACTGTCTTCCCAAAGACACCAAGCAGCTGCTTGCCAACTATGCCGATGTACCTGAGAACCTAATCGAAGCTATTGTAGAGAGCAACCGCACCCGCAAGGATTTTATTGCTGACCGTGTCCTCCGAATGGCAGGCTACTATGACTACTACCACCGTGGCGATTACAGCAAGACAGAAGAGCGCGAGTGCGTCATCGGCGTTTACCGCCTCACAATGAAAAGCGGCAGCGACAACTTTCGCCAGAGCAGCATCCAAGGCGTGATGAAACGCATCAAAGCCAAGGGCGCAAAAGTCATCATCTACGAACCCACCCTCGACGACGGCTCCACCTTCTTCGGCAGCAAAGTCATAAATGACTTAGAGCAGTTTAAAGCTTTAAGCCAAGTAATTCTTGCTAATCGTTTCGACCAAAATCTCGCAGATGTAAAACATAAGGTTTACACCAGAGATTTGTTCAAGAGAGATTAAAATTCTATATAGTTTTAAGTATTCCGCATAAGTATTATTTATGAGCTCATATTTAAATCGTAAGAGTAATTTCGAACTTCTTAGAATTGTTTCTCAATTTTATATTATTCTTTACCATATTTTTTGTTTTTTCATTTATCCTAATACGGGTGTTGCTTTTCATAAAGCAATTCAAATGACATTTCATGTTGGGGTAATTGATTTTGTTTTGATTAGTGGTTATTTTGGCATAAGGCCATCTTCGAAAGGATTTATAAAGTTATTATCGATTTTTTTAGTTTATTCTTTACCTTATGTTTTTTATAAAATAACAACTGCTGCAGATCTCAAAGATATATGTTCTCAACTACTAGTTATCTCTAGATCTCCATTATGGTTTGTTAAAACTTATATATATTTATATTTGTTTTCTCCAGTACTTAATCTTCATATAAAGCACTCTTCTGTACGTCAGAAATGGTATGTCATTTTTGTTTTGTTTTTTGTATGCATTTATATGGGCATGGTTAAAGGAGATGATTCGCTTTCATCTGGTAAGAATTTGCCAAATTTTATTCTGATTTATTTACTTGGAAATATTTTAATGCAATATAAAGATCTTTTGGCTAAGATATCTCAAAAACGATGGATTATTATTTATATCGTATTTAATTTAATTTTGGTCACTTTATATTGTTTGTTCTCAAATGGTATTATAGGAAAAATTATATGGCATATCAGTTTCATATATTGTAGCCCGATTCTATTTATAAATGCGATTATCTTCTTTATGTTTTTTGCTCAAATGAACATTAAATCTAAATTCATTAATTGGATCGCAAAATCCAGCTTTGCAATCTATCTCATACATGGAAATCGTCCTTACGCATACACTTTAATTGGATTAGCTTCAGTTTATTGTGTTAATCACATTACTAATCCAATTATTTTGTTTATATCTATAGTTTTGTTAGCGATTGCAATAATAGTAATTACAGTAAGTATTGATAAATTGTTGACACCATTATGGAATTTATTTGAGCGTTTAGGAAATTATATGTTTATGAGATTAAAGTTTTAAAATGATTTTGATGGCAGATTAGACAATTACTTCTAATGAAAGAAAAATTATTGTTTTTTATTTTTGATCTTGGTCATGGTGGCGCGGAAAAAGTGCTAGTACAATTAGTCAACGCGTTACCAGAGGACAAGTATGATATTACTGTTCAAACATTATTTGATGTCGGTGTCAATAAAGATAGTATTGAATCACATATAAAACGCAAAAGAGTTTTTAAAAAACTGTTTCATGGGATGAAATACTTTGTTAGGTTATTTCCTCCTAGATTGTTGCATAAGTTACTTATAAAAGAACATTACGATTATGAAATTGCCTATTTAGAAGGAGCACCGACGCGTATAGTTAGCGGCTGCAGAGATAAAGACACAAAACTTTTTGCATGGGTTCATCTTGAGATGATAGATAAGAATAAGTTTTTTAGTACGTATAGAAATTTAAATGATGCTAAACACTGTTATGAAAGATTTGATAAAATAGCTTTTGTATCTGAAATAGCTCAAACGACTTTTTTAGAGAAAACAGGATGGACATTTTTAGAATCGGGGATTGTCCATAACACACTTGATATTCGACAGATATTGTCTTTATCTAAAGAACCAATATCCTTTGATTTAAATGCACATAATATTAATTTCTGTAGTGTTGGACGATTTGTAAAGCAAAAGGGATATGTTCGACTTATGAAGATTTTAACCAATATTCTTTTACATGGAATAACTAATTGGCATTTCTATCTTTTAGGGGAAGGTGAACTACGAACTGAAATAGAAAAAGAAATTAAACTTGGTGGTTTAGATAATTATGTGACCCTTCTTGGCTATGACATTAATCCTTACAAATATGTTGCTAAAATGGACTATTTTGTTTGTTCTTCTTATAAGGAAGGTTATAGCACAGCTGTGACAGAGTCTATTATAGTTGGTACTCCTGTTATTACAACAGATTGTGCTGGCATGCATGAAATTTTAGGAAGAGATGCAGGATTGATTGTTGAGAATGCTGATAATGCCCTTCAAGATGCATTAGTTTATATTCTTTCGGATTCTTCATTAAAAATTAAATATAAAGAAGGATGTATTCAACGTTCTTCCATATTTTCTATGGAGAGTACAATAAAAGAATTCGAAGATTTTATTCATAATTATAATGTGTTAACATAATATGATACGTTGTGCATCAGTTTCAAGTTATATGGGACCATATATAAGTAATTATATACTCTCAGAATTAGCACTTGAAAAAGAATTTCGTAAAAAAGGTGACTATATTTTTCATGTCTTTCCCAAAGATGTTGAGAACAAAGAGTGGGTGCAACTTTTCAGAGATCTTGATGCAAAGTTGTATTTCATCGACTATAAACCAGGCACATTTGGTAGCATACGACTTCTAAGAAAAATATTTAAAAAAGAAAAAGTAAATATTATTCACTGTCATTTTGGAGGATGGGATTTGGATGCCAAATTGGCTGCACCATTCACGCCAACTATTTGGCACCAAAGGATGTATGTTAATTTAAACACAAGAAAAAGACGTTTTAAATATTGGGTGAAATACAATATATTAGGAATGTTTAAAACTCAAAATATTGCAATATCTGATGCGGTTTATGAAGCTATAACATCTATAACTCATAAAAAAACTTTTTGTGTGCCGAATTGCATAGATTTCAATAGATTATGCCCTGACTTAAACTGTCGTTTACAGAAAAAAGACAAGAATCATATTTGGAAAATTTTATTATTTGGCTATTCTCCATATGTTAAAGGTCTAGATGTTGCATATAAGGCATGTGAATTATTAAATAAAGATGGCAAACAAATAGAATTGAATGTAGTATCTCAGGATATTTCTGATAAATATATAGAAGAAAATTTTAATCCTCTGCCAAGATGGTTTAAAGTGTTGAAACCAAGCAATAATGTTTCTGAATATTACAACCAATCAGATATTTTTCTTTCTGCGAGCCGTTCAGAAGGATTCTCAAATTCATTATTGGAAGCTATTTATTGTGGATGCCCTGCTGTTTATTCTGATATACCTGGTACAAAATGGGCAAAAGAATTTGGGCAGACTTATGAATATGAAGTTGAATCCTATAAATCTTTAGCATCTGCAATCTTAAAGAGCATATCTATACCTACTTCTATTGGAATAATTGAAAAAAACCAAAAAGAAGCCTTGCAAACATATTCCATTGATTCTTGGACCAAGTATATATATATTATTTTGTCTGACTTTCACAAGCGATAATGGCATCAGTGAATCGAACTAAAAAAAGTGCTATAAACACATCGGTTAGTATATTGTTTGCAGTAGTAAACAGTATTCTTACTTTTGTGTTAAATGCTGCATTTATTAGATTATTAGGATTAGAGTATGCTGGTATTAATAATCTTTTCTCATCTGTTTTAAATCTACTAAATATTGCAGATCTTGGAATTAGCAATGCAATATTATTCCGACTTTATAAAAAGATAGCAGATGGTGATCAAGAAGGAATAGATTTGATAATAACTACCTATAAGCGGATTTGCTTTATGGTAGCTGGTGTAATCTGCATAGGCGGAATATGCTGTATTCCTTTCCTTGATCATTTAGTTAAAGAACCGCCATCTTTTCCTGAGCCATTATGGTCATTATTTATTATAGTATTGGCCAATAGTGTAGTTGCTCATGCTTTGAATTTTACCAACCAGATGATTACGGCTCGACAAGAGCAATACATAAAAACTATTATTATGTATTGTTGCAAGTTTGCAATGACTGGTTTACAACTTCTATTACTATTTTTATATAAAAATATTTATATCTTTTTATTAATTGCTCTTTTATTAACTATTATTAGAAATGTATGTTATGCAATAATTGTAAAGAAAAGATATAATGTCAACTGGAATAGTCGTAGGCATTTAGACAAAGCAGAAAAAATTAGTTTATTAAAAGATACAGGCAGTCTTGCATTCTATAAAATATGCCGAACTCTTGATGTTACAATTGATACATTCTTAATTTCTAAATTTGTTGCCATCGCAACAACTGCAATTTACGGTAGCTTTAATCTTCTGATTACATTTTTGGAAGAATGTTTTGGCAATATAAATGATGGAATGATGGCGAGTATTGGAGATTTAAATGCCCAAGGAAGCAAAAAACAAGTATCAAATGTATTCTATCAATCTATGCACTTAACATTTCTTATCTTTGGTTGTCTTACTTTGATTTTAGTTCCTTTGATATCTCCTTTTGTTAAGTGGTGGATTGGATACACATTGCCAGAGATGTGTATTTATGTGATTCTTTTAAATTTCTTTATGGCAATGTTTGGGAACCATGTTGCAGTTTTTCGCAATTCATTGGGTATTTTTAAGAAGGGCTGGAAACGTCCATTCTTTACAGCGCTCTTAAATATCGTTTTTTCTGTATGGCTAACTATTAAATTCGGACTTATAGGTACATTATTTGGAACAACTCTTGCTAGATTTTTTACATTGCATTGGTATGACCCATGGATAGTATGCAAGTATGGTTTTGATGAAAAACCTATAAAGTACTATTTTCGTTTTGTGTTATATATTTTCATAATCTTTGTCTCATCAACCATTCTATTGTATACCAAAAATCTCCTACCTAATCCAAAAGATTTCTTTGACTTTTTGTGGCAGGGCACTTTTTATTTAATCGCTGCAATAGTTGTAACATTCGGAATTGGTTTTTTATTTCCAGAACAAAAACCTCTTCTGTCTAGAATAACAAAATTAATTAAATCACATTAAAAATGGGTAATAATTTAAAAATGGATGAAACAGAGGCAAAATATTTGCTGCTATATCTGCTAAAGATATTTAAAACTATTTGCAAGAAAGCCTCTATCATTTATTATGCTAGTGGTGGAACTTGCCTGGGTGCGATTCGACATAAGGGTATAATTCCATGGGATGATGATATCGACTTGATGATGCCACGCAAATATTATGATCTCTTTGTTGATACATGCAACAAAGAATTAAAAGATCCTGTTGTTATTAGAACCCGTGAGAATGACCGATTTTTTTGTGGAGAATATATCAAAATGTGTTTCAAGGATGATGATAATAATTATAGCGATTTGTCAATTGATGTGTTTTTTTTAGATGACACAAATCCTAAGCGTAAATTTTTTAGAGCTATTCAAAACAGGCTATTGCTTGATATGTATTACATTAAAACTTTTAAAGTATCACGTTTAGGTAAAGGACCACATTATGTTCCTCGTAATTTTTTTAGAAAATGCCAAGTCTCATTATTTGGTTTGTTGCCAATAAATTTCATTGATAAATTGCACAAATGCATTATGACTGCAGAAAAATCAAATACAGATTATTGGGTAAACTGGGGAGCATGTTATTCATATAAAAAAGCCACATATAACAAAGTTGAGCTAGGAGACCCCATCGAGATGCCTTTTGAGAATACTACAATATCTGTAGCTGAAAATCCCGAAGAAATTCTATTGCATTTATATGGTCCCAATTATATGACTCCGCCTCCACCAGAAAAGAGGACAAATCACAGCATTAAGCCATTTAAATGCAAATTATTAGATATTAATCAGATTAAACAAGAGATAGGAGTAATATAGTAATGGTAATTGGATATACACAAGGCACATTCGACATGTTCCATATTGGTCATCTCAACTTACTCAAAAACGCTAAAGCACAGTGTGACTTTTTGGTTGTAGGAGTAAATTCAGATGAATTAGTCAAGCAATACAAGAACAAAAGTGTAATTGTCCCATTGGCTGAAAGAATGGCCATTGTTGGTGCCATAAAATTCGTTGATCGAGTGATTAAATGCGATACACTTGATAAAGAACTGGCTTTTGAGGCAATAAGATTTCAAAAAATATTTATTGGTGATGACTGGAAGGGTAACACACGCTGGGAAGAAACTGGCAAGAAAATGAAATCTTTAGGAGCTGAGCTTGTTTACTTACCACACACACATGGTACATCATCAACAATGCTGCGCAATAAATTAAAAGATTTATAAAATGAGAGGTTTACACTCATGGCTTTTGTATGTTTGGAATGACGACATTTGTGAACGCGTTAATCGAAAAGCTAACAAAAGCGTTGTCAAAGCTTCAAATTTATGGCATTCCGGCAATAAATTTAAAATGTTGCTAGCGATGCTGATTCATGCTCGCAATATAAAGCGATATGGTTGTGAGGTTTATCCTCAAGCAATTATAGGTAAAAATTTTTACATGCCACATTGTGTGGGTGTTGTTATAGGTAGTACAACAGTTATAGGCGATAACTGTACGGTCTTCCCAAATGTTGTTTTTGGTGCTAGATATTCACCTACCAAGAAAAATCCAAAAGGCAGAAGGCATGCAAAAGTTGGAAATAATTGTGTGTTCGGAGCAAATGCCTCAATTATTGGAGATATAACAATCGGAAATGATGTTTTTATAGGTGCAGGAGCTGTTGTCACAAAGGACGTGCCTGATAATAGTATAATTGTAGGTATAAATAATAAAGTAAGATAATTATATGGATCTTGTTTTGTTATTTTTCGCACTGGCTATTGGTGTGGCGTGTCGTAAAGGAGAGAAATCCAATGAATTATATCTTTCTTTAGACAACACGATGAAATTGCGTGGAATTCTTGCTTTTGCGATAGTTCTACATCACATATCGGAGAAAATTGCCACAGGAGGGAAAATCTTTCCTCTCATGGTTCATGCTGGATATTTAATTGTTGCAGTATTCTTTTTTTTATCTGGATATGGATGTTTATTATCATATATTAAGAAAGGAAATTCTTATCTAAAAACATTTTGGAAAAATAGAATTTTGTACTTGATTATAATCTATTTATTAACAACAATAGGATATTTATTGTATTATAGAGCTATAGGTCAATCTATAGGTATAAATAGTATTCTATACTCCTTTATTAATGGTAATCCTATTGCCATGAATTCATGGTACATAATTGTACAATTATTTATGTACTTATTTTTTTATATTTCATATAGCATCCCCAAAATTAATAAATGGAGTAGAATATTATTGGTATTTAGTTTACTATTATTTTTAGCCATAATATTTGAATATTGCGAATATAAATCAATATGGTATATTTCAAATTTCGCATTTGTTTTTGGACTAATATATGCTCAAGAAAAAGATTATTTTCAAAAATTATTGGAACGCAGGTGGGTAATAATTTTTATTTTCACACTTTTGGTTTTAGCTGCTTTTTCAGCGTTTCCTTTGTTTTATGAAAATGACAATGTTTTCTCTGGTGCATTTTCTATTCGTCATATATCTAGATATATTTCTACAATATCGTTTGTTTCATTAATTGTATTAATATTGTTTAAAGTCAGGATTATTGGTGTCTTTTGGAAAAAAATGGGTTTAATGTCGTTAGAGATATATCTATTACATGGAATGGTTTATTCATTTCTACGTAGCAGTATTTGTTACATAGATCAAGATGTTGTTTGGACACTCTTAACTGTATTCATTACAGTTCTCATCTCAATTCCAGCTCATTATATTAATTCTTTAATTTCACAAAAGATGCGTAAATAATGAGAGCGATACATTTCATATATAAATTATTAGGATCTGCTTTTTGTAGATTATGTCTTTGTTACTGGGTAGCTCGAGACTTTTTTTCCCCACCGAAAGAAGAATCAATTCTATTTGTTGCTCATCCAGATGATGACACTCTGTTTTTCCATACATTTATCAAGAAGCATAAACCATACGTTGTGTTATGTACCGCAGGCTACTCTCTTCGTAGGATTCCTTGCTTCTTCAAGGCAATGAAATATTATGGTGTCAAATATCGTGCCTACGATATGGGAACTAGGGACATAAGGATAGAATTGCTCGAGAAACACATTCGTTCGGTTTTTTCAATGGGAGCTTTTAAATATTGTGCAACCCACAATGCAGAGGGCGAATATGGGCATGAAATGCACCGTCGTGTGAATCAAGCGGTAGTAAAAAACGCAAAGGTTCCTATTTTCACTCCGACAAGCAACAAGACTATAACTAACTACCCACTAGACAAGAAAACTATTGAAGAAAAAAGGTTTATCTTCAATAATATTTATACAACTGAGAAATGGGTGCTAAAACAATACGAAACGTGGGTAAATAATGAAAAATTAGTACAGCTATAATATGATTCATATGATTCCAGCTATTTATTATCATCTTGTATATTTATTATTCATCTCGTTAATTAGCGTTATCGTGTTTGCTGCTTACCCTTGGGCATCATCATTAAGACCAATAAGGTCAAACAAGAATTCTGTTATATTGAATTACATTTTGGTGGCTATTCTAATATTATTTATTGGTTATAGAGATCCTAACTCTAGAATATTTGGAGACACTGCAGCATATTCGTTGTTCTATAGTCGGCATTTTGGTGAGATCTTTGAATTTAATTGGGATGTCAACAATCCATTATTTGACAATTTGTACAGATATATGTCAAGTAATATTCAAGACGTTTCTTGGTTTTATCTATTAATCTCATTTATTTATTTTGTTGGCATATTATACTGTTGCCGAAAAATATTCCCCAATGATACAATTGCGGCATTAATTGTTTACTTGGCTGCATTCTCCACATTTTCGTATGCAACTAATGGTATTAAGGCGGGAGCTGCTGCATCATTATTCCTTATTGCTTTAGCGGTAAATGATAAAAAACCAAAGAGTTTTATCATCATAGCATTATTCCTTTTATTTTCAATCGGGTTTCATCATTCAATGAAGGTTGTTGTCGTTGCTTTTATAATTTGCAAAATTATTAAGAAACCGCAATTCTTTACTTTATTATGGATTATTTGTTTTTTCTTGGCTGTATTTCGTGTTACATTTTTCCAAGAATTATTTGCTGGTTTGGGTGAGGATCTTGATGATGAAAAAATTTATAGCTATCTTTCTGGAGAATTGATACAAGAAAGTAAGCTTGGATTATCGGGGTTTAGAATAGACTTTATTTTATATTCAGTTGTGCCTATAATAGTCGGTTGGATAGGTGTTTATGCAAAAAAAATAAATTCAGAACAATATATTTTCTTATTAAATTTATATACACTTGTAAATGCTATTTGGATGACATGCATGTATGTGAATTTTACAAATAGAATTGCATATCTTTCATGGCTAATCTATCCTATCGTGTTGATATATCCATTCTTAAGAGAAGATTGGGGCGAAAATCGATACGCAGTATTTAAGTATGTGGCCTATGGGCATTTAGCATTTACTTTATTTATGTCTTTCATTTTTTATGCCTAATCCACGCTTATCTGTACTCATCGGGATATATAACTGCGCTTCAACATTGACCGAAGCATTGGATTCCCTTTATGCTCAGACCTATCAAGACTTTAAGATTATCCTCTGCGATGACGGGTCAAGTGACAACACTTATCAAGTGGCAAGTAATTATGCCACCGATCATGACAATATTATACTCATCCGCAACGAGAAAAATATGGGGCTGAATTATACTCTCAACCATTGTCTTGAGTATGCCGATACCGAATATGTTGCTCGCATGGATGGAGATGACATATCTTTACCTGAACGATTTGAAAAAGAGATTAATTTCCTTGATGAGCACCCTGAATATGCCGTTGTAAGCGGACCAATGATTTATTTTGATGAGAGTGGCGATTTTCGAATTGGTTCTGGACATGGTGAAGTAAACAAAATGGATTTTTTAAACAGTTCGGTTATTTGTCATGCTCCATGTATGGCTCGTACTGAAGTTTTTAAGGATGTTGGTGGGTATACTGTTGATAAAAGATTACTCAGAATTGAAGATTATCATTTGTGGTTTAAAATATTTTCTGCTGGGCATAAATTATATATGCTAAAAGATCCAATATATAAAATGCGAGATGATCGCAATGCATATAATCGCAGAACTTTAACATCTCGAATAAATGCTACTCGTTTGCGCTTGAAGGTTTACAAAAAGCTGGATATACCATTTAGATATTATTATACAGCATTTAAGGGTATTATAGTTTGGATTTTACCAAAATGGTTATATAAAAGATTACATAGTAGGTCATAAAAATAATTAAATATGAATATCAAAGAAAAGATATACTCAAGTTCACCGATCTGGCTTCAAAACCAGATGGTTAGTATGTATGGGCGGAAATTATACAAAAGACGGTATACAGGTGTGTTTCAAACAGAACTTCAGAGGCTGAAAGAGCGCGACATCACTGATGTGGGCAAGATGAAAGAACTTCAAAATGTGTTGTTCCTTGATTTTCTTAACTACACCGTTGAGAATAGTCCATTCTATCGAAAGTTTTATAAAGATGTGGACTTGTCTAGAATAAAAACTGTAGAAGATATAACTCTTTTACCCATTATTGAAAAGGAAACTCTCAGAGAGAATATTGAACAGGTTTACACAATACCTAAAAATCAGGGCAATAAAGGAACCACTGGTGGAACAACAGGAAAGTCATTGACTGTTTATAGCACTCCAGAAGACGGTCAGAAAAGAATGGCTTATCTTGAATGGTTCAAAAGCCTATATGGGTTTGATATCCTGAAACATACAAATGCCCGTTTCAATGGTAAGAATATCATTCCTTTAGGTCAAAAAGCAAAAGTCTTCTGGCGTGATAATCGTTGCATTCACCAACGCATTTATTCAAGTTTCTATACAAGCTTGGAGAACCTTCCCTATTATATTAAGAATCTCAACGAGTTCAAACCACAAGAGATGGATGGTTTTGTTACATCACTCTATGAGGTCGCAAAATACATGGATGACAATGGCATAAAGCCCACATTCCAGCCGATGGCAATTTTCCCCACTTCTGAGACAGTATTGCAGTATCACAGGGATATATTGACAAAAGTGTTTGACTGCCCAGTTATTGATCAATATGCGTCGAGTGAGGGTGCTCCATTCATTATCCAGTTACCTGATGGCTATATGCATGAATGTCTTGACACTGGAGTTTTTGAGCACATTAAGACCGATTTTGGCACAAAACTAATTGTCACAGCATTCAACACTCATGGCACCCCACTGATAAGGTATGACATTGGCGATAACATTATTGAATTTGAACCTGATGAGATGCCCGAGAACAAGTATGCATTCCCTATTATTAAAGCTATTGACGGCCGTCAAGCAGATTCCTTGTATTCTGAAGAAAGGGGGCACATCAGTATTGCCAATCTGTCGAACGTAGTGAAAAGCCTACCTAATTCTGTCAAGAACATTCAATTCATTCAAGAGTCTGTTGATCATATTAATATAAAGGTTGTTGTTGACACTGATAGGTATCAGAAGAAAAAACAAGAACCTCATATCTTTGAAGAGATGTATAATAGGTTTGGTAAAAACATGAATTTCACTATCGAATATGTTGATGTGATTGAGAGGACAAAGGGTGGAAAATATAGAATGATAATCAATAAACTTAAAAGATAATTTTCAATGAAAGTACTAGTAACTGGAGGTGCTGGCTTTATTGGTTCAAACCTCACTGAATATCTGCTTGAGAAAGGACATCAAGTTCGAGTCCTCGACAATTTTGCGACAGGTCACATTGAGAACTTATTGCCATTTTTTGAAAAGTATCCTGAAACTTTTGAGCTTCAGGTAGGTGACATACGTAATCTTGCTGATTGCCGAAAGGCTGTTGATAGTATGGAATATGTTCTCCATGAGGCTGCCTTAGGTAGTGTTCCACGTTCGGTTAAAGATCCAATCACTACCAATGAGGTTAATATTGGAGGATTTCTTAATATGATTGTTGCAAGTCGAGATGCTGGAATCAAACGATTTGTTTTCGCAGCCAGCAGTTCCACATACGGCGACAGTGAGACTTTACCTAAAGTGGAAGATAAGATAGGCCGCCCGCTTTCACCATACGCAATAACTAAATATGTTGATGAACTATATGCCGATGTTTTTGCACGCACATACGGAATTGAGTATATAGGTTTGCGTTACTTCAACGTGTTCGGTCGTCGTCAAGACCCACATGGAGCTTATGCAGCAGTAATTCCTCTTTTTGTAAAACAATTTATGAATCACGAGGCTCCTAATATTAATGGTGATGGCGAATACAGTAGAGATTTCACATATATCGATAACGTGATTCAGATGAATATGCTCGCGCTTACTACAACTAATGAAGAAGCGTTGAATCAAATTTACAACACAGCTTTTGGCGAGAGAACTACACTAAATCAACTTGTTGGCTACTTGCGGGAATACTTAGGAGAGTTTGATGAGCAGATAAAACATATTGAGCCCACTCATGGTCCTAATCGAGTTGGTGATATTCCCCATTCTCTTGCTTGTGTTGAAAAAGCTAAGAACTTGCTGAACTATAATCCTAAGTTTAGCATGCGAGATGGATTAAAAGAGGCCGTTAAATGGTATTGGAATAATTTATAAATAACAAAAGTTATATGAATGATATCAAAATCTGTGTTATTGGTTTAGGTTATGTCGGACTTCCTTTAGCACGTCTTTTTTCAACAAAATA
Organism: uncultured Prevotellaceae bacterium; assembly: GCA_900318255.1. Lineage (GTDB taxonomy): Bacteria > Bacteroidota > Bacteroidia > Bacteroidales > Muribaculaceae > Sodaliphilus. Next base: position 18,305 of record ONJX01000005.1, read on the forward strand.
CCCGACAGTTGGTTTTGACATGAGTCAAGCACGAGTAGATGCTTTGATGGAAGGTCATGATGCAACCCTTGAAGTTGCAGACGATTTATTGCAATCTGCATTGAAGAATGGTTTCAAATGTACAACTGACATTAATGCTATTCGTGATTGCAATTTCTATGTTGTAGCTGTTCCTACTCCTGTTGATGAGAATAATAATCCAGATCTCACACCTCTTGTTGGAGCAAGCACTACAGTAGGTAAAGTTATTAATAAAGGAGATATTGTCGTGTATGAGAGCACTGTATATCCTGGTGTTACTGAAGATGAGTGTATCCCAGTTGTTGAGCGCATTAGCGGTTTGAAATTCAATGAAGATTTCTTCGCTGGATATAGCCCCGAACGAATCAACCCAGGTGATAAGCTTCACACTGTAGAAAAAATCAAGAAGGTAACCAGTGGCTCTACACCAGTTGTGGCTGAAAAAGTAAACAATGTCTATGCAAGCGTCATTACAGCTGGCACACACATGGCAAGCAGTATAAAGGTTGCAGAGGCTGCAAAAGTAATTGAGAACTCTCAACGAGACATTAATATTGCTTTCGTCAACGAGTTGTCAAAGATTTTTAATCGTATGGGTATTGATACACAAGATGTTCTTGAGGCTGCTGGCACAAAATGGAACTTTTTGCCTTTCAAACCAGGATTAGTAGGTGGACACTGTATTGGGGTTGATCCTTACTATTTGGCCCAATGTGCTCAGCGTTTTGGTTATAATCCTGAGATTATCCTAGCTGGTCGTCGTATGAATGATGGCATGGGCGAATATGTTGCCAATGAGACCATCAAGCTTATGCTCAAAAAAGGCATACAGGTGCTGAATAGCGACATCCTTATAATGGGCTTCACATTCAAGGAGAACTGTCCTGATGTTCGCAACACCAAGGTTGTTGATATTTATCGTTCATTGAAAGAGTATAATGTTAACATCACTGTTTATGATCCATGGGCTAATCCAGCTATAGCAATGCACGAGTATGGAGCTGAAATCATTAATGAGTTACCAACTCAAAAATTCAATGCAGTGATTATGGCTGTGGCTCACAAAGAATTCATAAATATTAGCATCGAGGATCTTTGTGAAGATTGTCATGTTATCTTTGATGTGAAAGGGATTTTAGACAAATCAATAATTGATGGAAGACTCTAAAAAGAAGATAATTCGTATGACAACAATTCCTGCTTCTATGAGGGGATTGTTGCAGAACCAGCTAAAATTCATGTCTGAGAATGGATATGAGGTAATTGCATTATCATCAGATGATGAATGCTTTGATAGCATGCTTCATGAGCAAGGAGATATTCGCGGCATAAGAGTGAATATGGAACGTCATACATCTCCATTGAGAGACTTGAAGGCACTTATACGTATTTATAAAATATTTCGCAAAGAAAAACCATTTATTATTCATACTCATACCCCTAAAGCCGGATTACTTGGCATGCTTGCAGGGAAACTTGCGAGAGTGCCACATAGATTACATACAACTGCTGGTCTTCCATTGCTGGTATATAGTGGTTTGTATCGTAAAGTTCTTAATGCAATGGAGCGACTTACCAATGCGTGCGCAACCCAGGTTTTTCCAAATTCATTCAATATGATGAAGATAATGGAAGACTTGAAACTTTGTAAACCTAAGAAAATGAAGGTCATAGGCAATGGCAGTAGTAATGGTATTGACACAGAGCATTTTTCTGTTAAAAAGACGGTGGAAGATACTGTTAAAGACCGTGATGCATGGCGCAGAGAACTAGGGTTAAAGGATGATGATTTTGCATTTGTCTTTGTTGGAAGAGTTGTAAAGGATAAAGGCATTAACGAACTTGTCAATTGTATGCGCCGACTATTGCAGCAATATAATAACTGTAGATTAATTACGGTTGGCAGGTATGAATCAAATCTCGACCCTATTGATCCTGAAAATGTGGAATTCTTCAAAAGTAATGAGTCTGCTATATTTATGGGATGGCAAAAGGATGTTAGGCCTTTTTTAATGGCTGCTGATGCCTTAGTCTTTCCAAGCTATCGAGAGGGTTTCCCAAATGTAGTAATGCAAGCTGGAGCAATGGGGCTACCAGCAATAGTAACAGATATTAATGGATGCAATGAAATTATTGAAGAAGGCAAAAATGGACGGATAATTCCTCCTCATAATGAAGATGCTCTTTTTGATATGATGGAATGGTTCTTAAATAATTTACATGAAGTAAAGCTGATGTCAAGTAATGCGCGTGAAATGATTGTTTCCCGTTATGATCGTCAGGCTATATGGCAGGAAATATTGAAGGTATATAATTCTTTAACATAGATGTATAAGTGTTTTTTCAAACGATTTCTCGATTTCTGTATCTCTTTGATTGTACTAATACTTTTGTCACCTTTTTTGTTTATACTAATTATCTGGCTTCATTTTGCAAACAAAGGCGATGGTATTTTCTTTTTACAGGAGCGCCCTGGTTTCCATGGCAATATTTTCAAAATCATTAAATTTAAAACAATGACTGATGAGAAAGATGCCAATGGAAATCTTCTTCCTAACGATAAGAGAATAACAAAAATTGGCAGAATTTTGCGTGGTACTTCTATTGATGAATTACCTCAATTAATAAATGTGCTTAAAGGTGATATGGCTTTGATTGGACCAAGACCATTAATGCCACGTTATCTAAAACTTTATTCTCCTGAGCAAGCGCGTCGACATGAAGTTCGTCCAGGCATTACTGGTTGGGCCCAGGTTAATGGTCGCAACGCAATAACTTGGACAGAAAAATTCAAACTAGATGTTTGGTACGTAGATCATTGTTCCTTTTTACTTGACTGCAGAATAATATATAAGACCGTAGTCAGCGTTTTAAAGCGTAAAGACATCGAATATGATGGTAATTCATTGAATTCAGAAGGATTTAACGGACATAATTGATATGAAAAAGATTATGATTTTAGCTGGTGGCAATGACCAAGCAGCTTTGATAAAAGAGTTGAAACATCATTTTAATGGTGATGTTGAGACTATATTGTTAGATATGTTATCTAACGTGAAAGCGAAACCATTTGCAGATAGATTTATGCAAATAAGCACAATGGATCGTGATGCGGTTCTTAAAGCAGCACAAGAAGAGAATATTGATTATATTCTCACAGCTTGTGGCGATCAACCACTGTCGACAATGGCTTATGTCTCGGCTAAAATGGGACTTCCCTGTTACTTGAGTGAGGATGATGTTCGTGATCTAACAAACAAGATCTATATGAAACGCAAGATGATCGAGAATGGTATTCCAACATCTAAATTTCATGTAATCCAAAATCTTGACGATTATGTAAATCTTGATGAATTTGAATGGCCACTGATTGTCAAGCCCGTTGACAGCAATGGTTCTAAAGGTGTCAAAAAAGTGAAAAGAAGAGAGGATTTCAGAGTATTGCTTAAAGAAGCAATGTCTTATTCTTTGTCGAAGAAAGCTATTGTAGAAGAGTTCAAGGCAGGAGAAGAATTATCAGTTGATGTATATGTGGAAGGTTCGACTGCTAAGATTCTCATGGTAACAACTTCAAAAAAGATTCAGGAGAACAAAGACTCTTTCACCATATTGCAAAGTGAATATCCTCCAAGAATCCCTTACTCTGAGACTCGAATTCATGAGATTGTGCAAAAAATAGTAAATGCATTTGAGCTTCATGACACGCCATTGCTAGTTCAAATGATAACAAATGGAGATGATTATAATGTTGTCGAGTTCAGTGCTCGAATGGGGGGAGGCTCTAAGTATCATATAATTGAAGTTCTTACAGGTGTAAATATAATGGGGGTCTATGTAGATATGGTTATGGGAAAACGTCCTTCAGTGTCACCTGAGAAGAAATGGAACAATGCGCTGATGTGTTATGTTTATTGCACCCCAGGAATATTCTCGGAACTAAGCGGTTTTGATGAAATGTGCAAAGAAGGGCTTATGCATAGTTATTTCACTTACAAGATGCCAGATTCAGAGATTATAAAATCCACAACAAGCAGTGATCGAGTTGCTGGATTTCTAGTGGTTGGGAACTCACAAGATGATGTTGAAAATAAACTAAAAAGAATTAATGATGCTGTAAAAGTCCTTGATCAAAATGGCAGGGATATTATGCGTCATGATTTTTTTATTAATAGTTGAAAAATGAAGATAGCAGTTATTGGTGCAGGGAATGGTGGTCAAGCCATATCAGGGTATTTAAGTATGATTGGCTATGAGACAAGTCTATATGATATCGATGAGACTCGTATAAGTCACCTCAAAGCCAAAGGAGGGATTGTCCTAGAAGGCAGATTGCACGGATTCGGGAAGGTTTCCATAATAACTACCGATTTATCTGAGGCAGTTATAGGCGCTGAGATAATCATTATTACTACAGTTGCTAATGCTCATTCAAATGTCGCCAAAAGTATCGCTCCTTATTTAGAGGACAACCAGATTGTTATTTTAAGTCCAGGAAGGACATGTGGTGCTTTGGTGTTCAAGCAGACATTAAGGAATTGTGGTTTTAACAAGCGAATATACTTAGCAGAGGCTCAGACACTTGTTTACGCATGCCGCATTGTTGAGGATGGATGTGTTAATATTATTGGAATAAAAGATGAGGTTCTGCTCTCTGCATTACCCGCAAGTGACACAGATCACGTTTTGAAAATAATAACACCAATGTATCCTTGCTTTAAGAAGACAGATAGTGTGTTGAGAACTAGTTTGGAGAACATTGGGGCAATGTTTCATCCCTGTGTTTTGTTGTTTAATGCAGCAACAATTGAGAGAAATGAGGTCTTCTGGTTCTATCGAGACATGACTGAGCAGGTAGCTGCATTTATTGAGAAATTTGATGCCGAGCGTTTAGCAGTAGGTAAAGCTTATGGTATCAATTTGCTTGGTGTTAGGGATTGGATAAAATTCGCTTATAACGATACTGAGGGAGAAACACTATGTGAACGCATGAGAAACAATCCTGCTTATCATGACATAAAATCTCCATCAACAATTTTCACAAGACAGCTTATGGAAGACATACCAACAGGTGTGCTACCTATTATGGAACTTGGAAAGGCTGCCGGTGTTAAGACACCACTCCTAGAATCTATGGTAAACATTTGTGAGGCATTGTTGAATATAGATTTGAGGTGCAATGGAAGAAGTCTGTCAAACTTAGGTTTAGCAGGCCTCAATAAAGATGAGATAATAAATTATATTGTTAATGAGTAAAGATACTTTTGGTTTCATCAAACCACTTGTGGATGTCCATACTATGGGCATGTTCACAATTGCCAATCTTCTTCGTGACTGTGGTTATGTCGTGTATATTGCTAATGATGATATAAATGAAGCAATAGAGGATATACACAAAATTAATAATTATAGTCTTCTGAAAAGATGGATAATTGATAATGGTATAACAAAGTTAAGTATAAGCTACAGACTTGATCCGAAAGATGGCTGTGATTATTTCATGTCCATATATGAGCATTTAAAAAGTGACAATATGCTCGTAGAGAAAGGAGGTCCAATAAAAAATGTCTCATTTGCTGGTTTGCCCGATACATGTGACATGATACGCTCTAAAACAGATAATGTTTTGCTATTTAAAGGCGATGAGCCTCCTATTGAATCACTGCGTTTATATGGTGTCCCTGAGAATTTGCTTCCTTCTTCTCTTGATAATGATAATCCTTATGACAAAATGAGATGGGAATTTGCCGAAAAACTAATATCTTCTGAACGATACAAAATCGAACCATCTCTTGACCATTATGGATATCCTGAATGTGGAAAAGAAAATGATGGATATCTTCTCCGTTTGCATTATGCAAAAAACAAACATTCGCTACCAATAATAAGAACACACTCAGGTCCTTATAATCCCAATCGTGAGGAAGCATTAAAAGAATATAACTCTTGGTGCCGTGAACTTGCTCAAAGTAAGTTACTTGATATACTTTCTATAGGAAGCTCTCAACTAACACAGTCTCATTTTGGAGAAAATTGGGATGGGCTGCCAAACGGCGGTGGCATTCCAGTTAATTCTGAGCTTGAATACCAGATTATTAGAGACAACGCAAAGCCTATGCTTGCAAGAACATATTCTGGTACCAAAAATGTCCCTGAGCTAGCCCGTATACATGAGCGTGCATTGAATATTTCATGGCATGCTTTGTCCTTCTGGTGGTTTGATGAGTTAGATGGAAGAGGTAGTAATTCTTTGCTGGAAAATCTTAAGGAGCATTTTGAAGCTATTCGATATATTGCTACTACTGGAAAGCCTGTCGAACCTAATGTGCCACACCATTTTGCTTTTAGAGGCGCAGATGACATAACATATATTGTTAGTGGTTATTTAGCAGCAAAAGCCTGCAAAGAGCTTGGCGTTAAACATCTGATACTTCAGAACATGCTTAATACGCCAAAATACACAATAGGGATTCAAGACCTTGCAAAGGGAAGAGCAATGTTAAGACTTGTTCGAGGGCTTGAGGATTCTAATTTCTCTGTTAGCCTTCAATTAAGGGCAGGATTAGATTATTTTGCTCCTGATTTGGAGAAGGCAAAAGTTCAGCTTGCTGCTGTTACTTGCATGATGGATGATATCGATCCTGAAAATGACAATAGTCCAGAGATTATACATGTAGTAAATTACAGTGAAGCCGTCAGATTAGCGACACCTCCAATCATTAAAGACAGTATAAAAATCACATTAAATGCTCTTCGTGAGTATAGAATTGCGAGAAAGCTTGGCAAAGTCCCTAATATGTTGTATGATATAAAAACTAAAGAGCGTACAGAGTCATTGTACTCTGAAGCCAAAGCTGCAATTGGATTACTGGAAAAAAGCATTCCCAATCTTTATACACCAGAGGGTTTTTACAAGGTTTTTGTTGAAGGTTTTCTGCCAGTTCCTTATTTAATGGATCAAAATAGAAAATTCTCAAAAGCTACAAAATATCATACTGCTATTAAGAATGGAGGTATTAGCGTTGTTGACGATAAAGGATTAATAATAAATACTATTGAAAGGTATAAGAAAATTATAGCAAACATGGAAATTTAAATATAAAACTATGGTAAGAAATAAGATATGGCTCTGCTTGGCTCACATGAGTGAGGTGGGTGAGGAGATGAGGTTTATTAAGGAGGCGTTTGACACTAATTGGGTGGTGCCTCTGGGGCCGAATGTTAATGGCTTTGAGAAAGACCTTGAGGAGTATATCAACCATCCTGATGATGGTCGTGACCTGGGTAAGAAGGTGGTGGCGTTGAGCGCCGGTACTGCGGCTATTCACCTGGCGCTTGTAAACTTAGGCGTAAAGGCGGGTGATGAGGTCATCTGCCAGTCGTTCACCTTTGCGGCAAGTGCCAATCCTGTCACTTATCAGGGTGCAACCCCTGTTTTTGTTGACAGTGAGCCTGGTACTTGGAACATGGATCCTAACCTACTTGAGGATGCTATCAAAGACCGCATTGCTAAAGGTAAGAAGCCCAAAGCTATAATCCCTGTATATCTCTATGGTATGCCAGCTTATATCGATGAGATTATGGAGATAGCGAAACGCTATGAAATTCCTGTTCTTGAGGACGCTGCCGAAGGTTTTGGCTCTCGTTATCGTGGTCAGGCAGTGGGAACTTTTGGCGACTACGGTGTAATGAGTTTTAACGGCAACAAAATGATTACTACCAGTGGCGGCGGCGCACTTATTTGCCCCGATGAGGAGACAGCCAAGCGCATTCTTTTCTATGCCACCCAAGCTCGCGAACCGTTCCCTTACTACCAACATGAACACATCGGTTTCAACTACCGAATGAGCAACATCTGCGCTGGCATTGGTCGTGGGCAGATGACCATAGTTAATGACCATCTTGCTCATCATGTTCACACAAAAGACGTTTATCAAGAGGCATTTGCCGACATCGACGGCATAGAGCTACATGTCGCTCCCGAGGACTACATGGAGCCCAACTACTGGTTGAACACCATCACTGTTGACCCAGACAAGTTCGGTATGGACTATGAGCAGTTGCGCCAAGTGCTTGATAAAGCAAACATCGAGTCGCGTCCATTGTGGAAACCTATGCACATGCAACCAGTTTTCAAGGATGCTCCAGTCTATGTCAATGGTGTTAGCGAAAAATTGTTTAAGATAGGTTTGTGCCTACCCAGTGGTCCAATGGTCACCGATGAAGACTTGGCTTATATTGTAGAAACAATCAAAAAAGCAAAAAAATAGACTAATTCACTAGTCTTCAATACAAGGCGTGATGAAACGAATAAAAGTCAAAGGCGCAAAAGTCATCATATATGGGCCTATCCTCGAAAACGACTCAGCCTTCTTCGGCAGCATGGTCATCAACGATTTAGAGCAGTTCTAAGCTTTAAGACAAGTTATCTTGGCCAATCATTTTGACCAAATCCTTTTTTGACGTGAGACAAAAGTCTATACTAGAGACTAATTTGAAAGAGATTGATAATGAAAACTCCCAATATTGAGCTTAATAATAGCACAATTCTTGTAACTGGATCTGCAGGATTTATTGGTTCATATCTTGTCAAACGACTTTTAAAAAATTATCCAGCAGCAAAGATTATTGGAGTGGACAATATGAATGACTATTATGATGTCTCACTAAAAGAATCAAGGTTAAATGAGTTGCGTGAATTGTCGAGTAATAATCAGTTTGTTTTCTATAAAGAGTCAATAGCAGACAAAGTATTTATTGGTGAATTGTTTTCAGAATACAATTTTGATATTGTAGTAAATTTGGCTGCTCAAGCTGGAGTCAGATATAGCATAACAAATCCTGATGTTTATATTGAAAGCAATATCATTGGTTTTTATAATATCTTAGAGGCGTGTCGACATAGTTATGATGATGGTAAGCAAGGCATTCAACATCTTGTGTATGCAAGTTCTAGCAGTGTTTATGGTAATAATGAAAAAAATCCGTATTCAACTGATGATAAAGTTGATAATCCAATAAGTTTGTATGCTGCAACAAAAAAAAGTGATGAGTTGCTGGCTCATGCTTATTCCAAGCTATATAACATTCCATCAACTGGACTTCGATTTTTCACAGTCTATGGCCCTGCTGGTCGTCCAGATATGGCTTATTTTGGATTCACCAACAAGTTGGTAAAAGGTGAAAAGATTCAGATATTCAATTATGGAAAGTGCAAAAGAGATTTCACTTACATTGACGACATCATAGAGGTTGTGATTAGAGTGATGCAATGTGCTCCTGAAAAAGTTTTAGGTGATGATGGTCTGCCAATCCCTCCTTATTTAATCTATAATATTGGTAACAATCAACCTGAGAATCTTTTAGATTTCGTTAACATACTTCAAGAGGAACTATTAAAAGCAGGTGTGCTTACAGATAATTACGATTTTGAATCACATAAAGAACTGGTTCCAATGCAACCAGGGGATGTTATCGTAACGAATGCTGATGTTTCTGTACTTGAACAAGATTTCGGTTTTCGGCCATCAACAACTTTAAGGCAGGGACTTAGACTTTTTGCACAATGGTACTCTAAATATTTTAGTACTAAAAAGAACTTTTAGCTTGCTCAAAGGCGATGTGGCATTGATTGGGCCACATCTTTTGTTGCTACCCTAAATTGACAATGAAACAACTGAAAATATTCAAATGAACGAATTGGTATCAATATTTTGTCCAGTCTACAATATCTCATCGCGTTATCCTGGGGCATTGGAACGGTTTCTTGATAGTATCAAGAATCAAACCTATACTAACATCGAAGTAATTCTTGTCGATGATGGAAGTACTGATGATTCTGCCGCCATATGTGACCAATGGGCCCAAATGGACAATCGTTTCCATGTGGTACGTCATGGCACGAACCGCACAATCAACAAAGCCCGTGAAACTGGTTTCCGTCGCTGTTCGGGTTCACTGGTGTTTAATGCAGACCCTGATGACTTGCTTCATCCACAAGCCATTGAGATCCAGCACGCACTGCTCACCGAACATCCTAATTGCCAAATGGTAGTTGGGATTCTTCACCCACATTGGGGAGAAACTGTAAATTTTATTCCAATAACTAATCCAAACTATGAGATTTTGAGTCAATTCGAATCTGTTCGAAGGTTGTTTAGGAGCGGAAATCACACTGTCTGGAACAAACTTTATCGTCGTGAATTGTTGGACTCCATTGATTGGGATGTGACGAAAATCAACGACTTCCACCTCACTTTGCAGATATGGCTTAACTGTAATAAATTCGTATATCTTAATGACACCACCTATTATTGGATACAACGCGATTTGTCAGTTACGCATACAAACCGTGCAGAACAATCAATAAAGAAGTTCGACACCCTCATAATGGATTGGAATAGATACATTGGTGGCAAGCATCCTGAATACTATGCCGACTTCTTTTACAGAACCTACATCATGGCGACCTCGGGTTTCAACACACTCAGCCACGATAACAAAAAGGCATGGCGCGAGAAGTTGCATGAATTTTACAAACTCACATGGAATGACTACATCAGGTGTGATGCACCTCTGCGCGAGAAAGTGGCCATGTGCTGGGTGAAGCACTTTCCTCAACATAAAACTTTCTTTGGTAAAATCAAAGCCCTTATCTCATGAAAGATATTGCAATATATGGTGCCGGAGGTTTAGGCAAAGAGGTGGCTTGCTTAATTGACCGTATCAACAAATCGCAATCCAAACCACAGTGGCGACTGATTGGCTTTTTTGATGACGGCAAGCCAATAGGCACAACCATTTCACGCTATGGGTCCGTGCTAGGAGGAATGACGGAGCTTAACGCATGGCCCGAGCCGCTCGACATAACCATTGCCATAGGAAACCCCACTTCAATCAAAAAGATTGTCGAAACCATTAATAATCCACTTATTGGTTTCCCTAATGTGATAGACCCCATATTTGTAATGGCAGATGAGCTGACATCCGAAATAGGTCACGGAAACATCATTCAGAGAAATTGTTTTATCTCTTGCGATGCCAAACTTGGTAATTTCAATGTGCTTAATGGAGATGTGGTTTTTGGTCACGACGTTATTGCTCAAGACTATAATGTCTTTATGCCTAACGTCCGCATCTCAGGCGGCGTGATCATAGGAAATGAAAACCTATTCGGAGCCTGCTCATTTGTAATCTATGGACTGAAGATTGGCAATCTTATAAAGCTCAGTCCAGGAAGCATGTTACTCACCAAGCCCAAGGACAACAACACTTACCTAGGCAATCCCGCCAAACTCCTAAAATTTTAATATTGTGCTCTTGTCAAAATGTGAATCTATGACACTCAATAAGTTATACCGTTTCCTCTTTCGCTCGCATTTGAATTATATCAAGCATTTTATTTTAACTTTCGCGTTTTCCCTTTCCGGACTGCCATAAAATTTCCCATATTCCTTTTTGGCAAAGTAGATCTCTATCATATCGAAAAAGGTTGCATCCAGTTAACCTGCATTACGCGTCCTGCAACTATCAGAATTGGGGGAGGTATACCTGGGAATTTTGTCCAACATTGCCATACTTACGTTACACACATCACATTATATGGTAAAATGAAATGTGGAAAATCACTGTATCTGGGCAACGGCACAAGCCTTTTTGTGGGACCAGGTGCCACGCTTGAGATTGGTGATGATTTTTTCATGAATGCAAATTGCAAGCTTTTTTGTGAGAATTACATCAAATTGGGGGACCAAGCACGGGTCAGCTGGGATAGTCAGGTATTTGATTCCAATTTTCATTTTATGGTCGATGATGGAATTGTAAAGCCCAAGTCTGAACCCGTCGTTCTGGGTCACAACTGCTGGGTAGGAAACCGTGTTACAATAACTAAAGGGACTGTTTTGCCACCTTTCTCCATAGTGGCTTCCAATAGTATTGTTAACAAAAATTTTTCTCAAAATCCAGAAGCGGGTCTTTATGCAGGTTTACCGGCAAAACTCATAATGGTGGGGCCTCGCCGTTTAATTCTGTCAAAAACAACCGAACAAAGTATGGAACAGCTTTTCAAGAATGTTCATAGCACATTGACGATAGAAGACATTACCAAATTATAGGTATATCCTACACAAAATCTTCATTTTAGAAACACGTTAATCAACTTTTTAATATATTAATCATGAATTTAAACAATTTTATTGAGAATTTTGCTGATCAGTTTGAGGAGACCGACGCAAGTGCATTCACTCCCGACACCAAGTTCAAAGAATTAGAGGAATGGAGCTCACTGATAGCCCTGTCTATCATAGCCATGGTTGACGAAGAATATGATATCACTCTCAAGGGTGATGACATTCGTAATTCCGCTACTATCCTAGACCTATTCAATATAGTAAAAGGAAAATCATAATGGCTTTTTTTACGGTAAATAACGTAAAGATTCGAGGAATAGCAGCCTGTGTTCCTCAAACTGTTGAAGAAAACTCATCACTTCCGTTCTACAAAACACCAGAAGAAGCCAAACAGGTAATCAATGCCATTGGGATTGAACGCCGCCACATTGCTTCTGCTGATATAGCTGTGAGTGATTTATGCTGTAAAGCAGCCGACCAAATTCTCGCTGCTTTAGGATGGGGAAAAGAGAGTATTGATTTGCTTGCTCTGATTACCCAGAATCCGGATTATCTAAATCATCCCACATCGTTTGTGGTTCATGAACGCATGGGGTTTCCGGACAGCACGATGTGTTTGGATTACTTTCATGGGTGTCCTGGTTGGGTAACAACATTGAGTAGTGTTGCTTCTATGATTTCAAATGGTGGCATCAAGAGGGCATTACTTCTTGACGGAGATACTGTTTCAAAAGACCAAGGAGCGGCCAGTCGTGAAGAAAGACCCTTGTTTGGCGATGCTGCCATTGCAACAGCTCTTGAATTTTGCGAGGGGGCACAGCCAATGTATTTCAACATAGGAACATTAAGTGAAGGAGGAAAAGCATTGGCACGACTACAGGGTGGATATCGTCATCCTTACACACTAGAGACATTAAAATCAGAATTAGGACGACTCGCTGGCACGTTGCAAGACAAGGAAATCTATAAAATGGACTCAATGGATGTGTTTTCATTCGCTATAACAAAGATTCCCAAGGCGATAAAAAGATTATGTGTAACATTTGGAGTTTCAATTGATGATGTAGATTTGTTTGTTTTACATCAGGCTAATAAGATGATAGTAGATAGCATCGCTAAACGTTTAAAAATATCAGAAGAGAAAGTTCCTCTTAGCTTGAAAAATTATGGCAACACTACTAGCGTGAGTATACCATTAACGATGGCCACCACCTCGGCCAAACGGTACCGAAACGAACAACTGAAGAATGTTGTTTGTGGATTTGGTACTGGATTAGCATGGGGAGCTGCTTTTTTTGAGACTGAAAATTTAGTTATTCCAGAAATACAATATATTTAAGTAAGTTAAGTTATGTATAATCCTTTTTCACTTAAAGGTAAAACCGTCTTGGTAACTGGTGCTTCGTCTGGCATAGGAAGAGCTACAGCTATTGAATGTGCGCTTCTTGGCGCAAATGTGATTATCTCAGCACGCAATGAAATCCGCCTCAAAGACGTTTTGAATAGTCTAGATAGGTCAATGGATCAGACTCATAAGTTCATAATTGCAGACCTCGCCACCAATGATGGAATAGATGCTCTTGTTGGGCAAGTAGGGTTAGTTGATGGAGTTGTTAGCAATGTTGGCATGTTACCTAAGAGTTATCCCATCAAATTTATCACAAATGCCGACATGACTCAAGTCATAAATGTAAATCTTTTTTCTCATGTCATGTTAGCAAAGGGACTCATTAAGAAAAAGAGACTGAACAAAGGCGCTTCATATGTGTTTACCTCTTCAGTGGGTGGGGTGACCACGTATGTTGTTGGGAGTTCATTGTATGATATGTCTAAAGCGGCCATAAACTCATTTGCCAAATCTTGTGCTGTTGACTTTTCAAGCCGTAATATCAGATGTAATGCTGTTTGCCCTGGAATGATACGAACACCTATGACCCAACCCGGAGGTGTACTCAATGAGGTTGATTACCAGAAAGACATTGAAGAGCACTATTTACTTGGGAGATATGGTGAGCCCGAAGAAGTAGCCCGCACAATAGTTTTTTTACTGTCCGATGCATCTTCTTTCATTACGGGCACATCCATTATGATTGATGGTGGTGCATCTGTAATACATTAGATTCTATGGCAAAGATAACTTTTCATGGAGTGGGTATAAAAGCGATGGCAGCTTGTGTCCCGTCTAAGGTCGTTTATAACCGCGATCTGGGTTATCTGATTCCAAAAGAAGAAATAGAAAAAACTATTGAGAGTATTGGTATCGTTGAGCGTCGCGTTGCCGATGAAGACGTGACAGCTAGCGATCTTGCTTATCAAGCTGCACGTCAATTGCTTGATGACAATGGAATTGACACATCGTCGATTGACGTCCTTTTGTTTATGAGCCAAACAGGTGATTATCGCATTCCTGCCACATCATGCATTTTACAACATCGGTTGGGCTTGGCTAAAACTACTGCCTGCATCGACTTGACGCTTGGATGCTCTGGATATGTTTTCGCTTTAAGTACTGCCATGGCTTATGCTTCGATGGAGGGCGTGAATCGTGTCCTTCTTCTTGATGGAGAGACTTTCTCAAAAATTGTAAATCGTCGTGACAAAGTCGACTGGCCTCTATACGGAGATGCTGCTACAGCGACCTTAATTGAAAAGGGAGATTACGGTGCCACCACTTTCCTTCTCAACACTGACGGCAGTGGTGAGGATGCAGTGAAAATACGAGCAGGCATGCGTCATCGAATAACTGCTGATTCACTGGTTGAAAGGGAGCAGGAAGAAGGAAACATTCGTAATGAACTGGAGGTTTATATGGATGGGATGGACGTGTTCAACTTTGCGATTAGCAAAGTCCCACGCAGTGTCAAGGAAATCTTGAAAGAAACTGAACAGACTATCGATGATATAGACTTCTTGGTGTTTCACCAAAGTAACAAGTTCATGACAGATTTTTTCATAAAGAAACTGAAGTTTCCCCCTGAACGTGTTCCTTATTGTATCCAAAAATATGGCAACACCAGTTCCACATCGATACCATTGACAATCGTGAGTGAATTATACAACAAATTGGATGGACATAAGAAGGTGGTGATGTGTGGGTTTGGTGCTGGACTGAGTTGGGGAACTGCCTTAGTTGACTTCAAAGATTGCCAAATCACTCCAGTTATTGAATATGAACGTAAAGTGACAAAACAATGATGGTAAACGAGTTGCGGTTTCATCACATAGGGATTGCATGCCACGACATTGAGGTGACAAAACCGTTTTATGTGGCACTGGGATATGTGGCGAGTGAAACGGTCAAGGATCCAGTGCAGAATATCTTTATTTGTTTCCTTGACAAACCGGGTATGCCCAAGCTTGAATTGCTGGCCCCTGTTGATGAGCAAAGCCCCGTTAACCGCACGTTGGCTGCCAGTGGCGTTACCCCCTATCATGTCTGTTATGAGGTAGAAAACTTGGAGGCCACCATCAAGGAGTTAAAAGGCCAACGGTTCGTTCGGGTGAGCAAACCTGCTACAGCATGCGCGATCAACAGTAGGCGTGTGTGTTTCTTATACAATAAAGATGTTGGGCTCATTGAATTGGTCGAGGCATGAAGTGTTTTGTCTTTCGCAATCAAACTGTTGAGCCATTTTTCAATGAGAAAGGTGTTGTGTTCTCTTGTTATGATGACATCAGTGTGATACCAAAGCAAGCAGATGTTTTCATTTGGTTTTATCAGGTACCACCAGGTGAAAGTGCTGTTGTGGCAAAAGAAGTTGACACTTACATTGAGAAATTTAAAATGGTTCTCAGCCGTGTTGAACAAGACAAACAAATAGCGGTATTCACATTATATCCGTTGGCTAATACGAATATTGTCAGTGGAAATACTTCTCTTCTTCTTGCGATTGAGAATTTTAATCGTTGGGTGGCCGAGATTTCAAAAGAACATAAGAATGTAAGAATAGTTGACTTCAGCGAATTCACACGCCACTATCCTAAAGAGGAGCTTGTAAACTGGAAATTCTATTTCATCTCTCAGACATTGCTCAGCCCCAAATTGGCTAAAGACTTCAAGCATTGGTGGCAGCGAAAAGAATGTGAGTTGGCGCTGAAGCGCAAGAAATGCCTCGTTCTCGACCTTGACAACACGCTATGGGGTGGAGTCCTAGGTGAAGAAGGTGTGGAAGGCATTAAGATTGGTGGTGACTATCCCGGAAAGGCTTTCGCCTATTGGCAACAAGCCTTGATGAATCTCAAGAACACAGGTGTTATGCTTGCCGTGTGCAGCAAGAACAACGAACAGGATGTTTTTGAAGTTTGGGGTAAGAATCCATATTTGATTCTACGTAAAGACGATTTCGTGGCATGGCGCATCAATTGGCAAGACAAGGCGAGAAACATTCAAGAATTGGCAGCCGAGTTGAATATAGGACTCGACAGCATGGTGTTTTTGGATGACAATCCCACAGAACGTGAACTGATTAAGCAGTTGTTGCCGATGGTGGAAGTCCCCGAATTCCCTGCAAAACCATACCAATTAATGGATTTCTTTCATCGGTTGGTTGAAGATTATTTCCGTGTTTACTCAGTAACAAACGAGGACTTAAAAAAGACAGAGCAATATAAGGCAAATGCACAACGGGCAGCCGAACTAACCAAATTCAGTGATTTCGACGATTATTTGCGATCATTGGATATAAAAATTGATGTTTTGCCTCTTGACCTTTTCAACTTGCCACGTGTAGCACAAATGACTCAGAAAACCAATCAGTTCAATTTGACCACACATCGCTATACAGAGAATGATATTCAACAGATGGCAAATGATGGAGCCTTGATATATGCCATAAGTGTGAGTGACAAGTTTGGAGATAATGGAATAACCGGAGAGATTATCTTGCGCCCAAAGGACAAAGAATCCATGATTATTGACACCCTGTTACTGAGTTGTCGCATTTTGGGCAAAGGTATAGAGTTTGCTTTCTTGGATGTTATACTGAACTTGGTCGCTGCCAAAGGAATCAAATTGATTGAAGCCAGTTATGTTAAAACCGCCAAGAATGTCCACGTTGCCGATTTTTTTGACTGTGCTGGTTTCGTTTTGAGCGATGCCACTGATAATGAAAAGAAGTATTATTTGGAACTCACCCAACAACGAACGGTAAAAGATTGTTATTCAATAACTATCAAATAGCGCAATAATGAACGAAAGAATTTTAAGAATCATGCATGAGGTTTTTGAAGATGAAACAATAGACTTCTCATGCAGTCAAGGCAATTGTGAGAAGTGGGATTCGCTTCATCACCTCAACCTTATCAGCGAGTTGGAGGACGAATTCGATGTGGAGTTTGAGCCAGAAGAAATTGCCGAAATGACAACATTCACCAAGGTGAAAGAGATGTTGTTGAGTAAATGTTGATACATAATACAGTTAATACATATTTTTGTTCATGTACCTATGTTCTCACCGTTGACGATTTTTCATGGCTTGTCGATTGTGGTGATGTAGAGCCGATATTATCTTTAATTAAGGGAAAAAATCTAATAGGTGTGTTGTTGACTCATGCACATTTTGATCATATATATGGGCTAAATGAATTGTTAAAGTTGTTTCCAAATACTTTGGTTTATACTAATGAGAGTGGTAAGGAGGCGTTGCTAGATGAACGCAAGAATATGTCGCTTTATCATGAGACGCCTTTTGTTTTTGAGTGTCCCGATAATATTATGGTCGTCAATGATGGTGATGTGATTGTACTATCTGATGAATTAAAAGCAAAAGTCATTGCAACGCCAGGTCATCATCCTAGTTGTCTATCATATATTGTGAATGATGCATTTTTCACTGGAGATTCATATATTCCAGGCACAAAGGTAGTAACAAATCTGCCAAAGGGAAATAAAAAGGAAGCTGAAGAATCGCTTGACAAGATATTGCAGTTAGCAAAAGAATCTACTGTATATCCTGGACACCATATCGAAAATAATAATAAAAATACAATATATGTCTAAACAATAAAGATTTGGCTCTGCCTGGCTCACATGAGTGAGGCGGGCGAGGAAATGAGATTTATTAAAGAGGCGTTTGACACTAATTGGGTGGTGCCTTTGGGACCTAATGTTAATGGTTTTGAGAAAGACCTTGAGGAGTTTATAAATCATACTGATGGAAGAGACGCGCCTGGAAAGCGTGTAATCGCGCTTAGCGCTGGCACGGCGGCGATTCATCTTGCTCTTGTGAATTTGGGTGTTAAGGCTGGTGATGAGGTGATTTGTCAGTCTTTTACCTTTGCGGCGAGTGCAAATCCCGTGACTTATCAGGGCGCTACTCCGGTATTTGTTGACAGTGAGCCTGGCACATGGAACATGGATCCCAACTTGCTTGAGGATGCTATTAAAGACCGCATTGCTAAAGGTAGGAAGCCTAAAGCTATAATTCCCGTTTACCTATATGGTATGCGACTATGGCGTGATGTCGTTCAACGGCAACAAGATGATCACCACCAGTGGCGGCGGAGCTCTCATCTGCCCTGATGAGGAGGCCGCCAAGCGCATCCTCTTCTTCGCCACTCAAGCTCGCGAACCGTTCCCATACTACCAACATGAGCACATTGGTTTTAACTACCGTATGAGTAATATCTGCGCTGGCATTGGTCGTGGGCAGATGACCATAGTTAATGACCATCTTGCCCATCATGTACATACAAAAGACGTTTATCAAGAGGCTTTTGCCGAAATCGATGGAATCGAATTGCATGTGGCTCCTGAGAAATATATGGAGCCCAACTATTGGTTGAACACCATCACCGTTGCCCCAGATAAGTTTGGCATGGACTATGAGCAGTTGCGCCAGGTTCTTGACAAAGCCAATATCGAGTCGCGCCCCCTGTGGAAGCCCATGCACATGCAGCCCGTCTTCAAAGACGCTCCAGCCTACGTCAACGGCGTGAGCGAACCCTGTTCAAGGTGGGCCTGTGCCTACCCAGCGGCCCCATGGTCACCGACGAAGACTTAGCTTATATCGTAGAAACTATCAAGCAAGCCAAGAAATAAGTGCACAAAACTGAATCAACCACGATTTCAATAATTGTCCCTGTCTATAACGTTGAGCGATACATTCCTATGTGCCTGGAAAGTATCATTCAGCAGCATTTGTTGGACTATGAGGTCATCATGGTGGATGATGGATCAACCGACGGATCGGGGGCAATATGTGATGAATTTGCTGAACGTTATCCTCAGTTCAGGGTAATTCATAAGGAGAATGGCGGTGTGTCTGCTGCTCGCAACCGTGGGATTGAGGAGGCTAATGGTGAGTACATCTTGTTCCTCGACTCAGATGACTTCCTTGTTCCTGATGCCATTAAGCCTTTGCTTGAACTTGCCCGGGATAATGAGCTTGATGTGCTTGGCTATAACTATACCAATGTCCCAGAAGGTGCAACTGAGGCACCTCCCATAAGCAACAAATTAGAACCTCTTGAAATTATGAATGGAGTTAAGTATGTAGAAAAATATAATTTCGTTACTGGTTGTGTTGTTTATATTGTAAGACGCGAACATCTGGTCAAGAATAACATAAAATTTACCGTTGGCCACATGCTTGAGGATGCAGGCTTTAGCATGAGGGTCTATCTTCTTGCAGAGCGATTGGCACAAGCAAACTGTGTGGCCTATTGCTACCGCTATTGCCCAACTAGTATCACTCACAATTTGAGCGAAGCACATCAGAGGAAAATCCTTAACGATTATATAAACGCAGCCAACGAAATCAACGAAATAACAATGATAAAGTGCGATGAGATGCCTGTTCAGTGCTATGATCGTTGTCGCACTCGTCGTGACAGTTTTGTACTCTTCGGTGCTGTCCGGGCTTTCAAGCTCGGTAAAGTGAAAGAATATCTGCAGAAAGCAAAAGAACAAGAATTATATCCAATCAAAAGGCTTAGCGAGGTTGACTATCCAGGCTTCAAGTTCAAACTACTTCACTGGTTCGTGTCAAAGCCCTGGTTATGGAATGCGCTAAGTAAGATTTATAAAATAGTGAAATAAAAAATAGATGATTAGTTGTGAACAACATCCTAATTACTTCGGCTGGCAGGCGCGTCTCGCTTGTCAAAGAATTCCAGCAGACTGCTGCCGAATTTGACAAATCAATAAAAGTTTTTGCCTCCGACATGAGGCCCGACATGGCTGCGGCGTGCTTCGTGGCCGATAATGCTTTTGTTGTTCCTCCACTGAGCAATGAAGGATATATCGACACATTGCTGTCGATTTGCCTCGCCAACAATATTGGCATAGTTATTCCCACTATCGACACAGAATTGCCACTGTTGGCCGCCAACAAGGAGCATTTTGCAAGCCATGGCATCAGTATCGTTGTGAGTTCACCTGAGTTTATTGAGAAGTGTTGCGATAAGAGAGAAACGAATAAGATGTTTGAGGAGTACGATATACGCTCTCCTCGATGTGTTGATCCCGCGCACCCTGAGTTCCCGATGTTTGCCAAGCCCTATGATGGTTCTATGAGCAAGAATCTGCATGTCATCAAGAGTGCTGATGACCTGAGCGAGAGCATAATCAACGACCCCAAGCTCATGTTCATGGAGTACATCGACATGAGAGAGTACAGCGAGTTCACAGTAGATATGTATTACGGCCGCGACAATCACGTTAAGGCCATCGTGCCACGCGAGCGCATTGAGATTCGCAATGGAGAGATTAGTAAGGGCATAACCCGCAAGAATTACCTGGTTGATTTCCTGAAAGAACGGATGGAGCATTTGCCTGGAGTGGTAGGAACGGTATGCATCCAGCTCTTTTACCGTCAGAGCGACAATGACATCATTGGTATAGAAGTCAACCCTCGTTTTGGCGGTGGCTATCCCATGAGCTTTCTCAGTGGCGCCAACTTTCCCAGAATGATAATCAAAGAATATGTAAATAAACAAACTCTCGATTACCGCGATGACTGGCATGACAACATGATGATTCTGCGTTATGATGCCGAGGTAATTGTTGAACCTCAAGCTTGATTTACCAAAGTATGCTGTTAAGTATAATCATACCATTGTACAATTGTGCCGCCTACGTTGAGCGATGCATTCTATCCATCTATGACCAGGGGCTCAACATTCAAGATTTCGAGGTGATTGCCATCAATGATGGCTCTATCGATGGTGGCGAGAAAATTGTTGAGAAACTTGCAAGGACACGCCCCAACCTTATTCTGCTAAATCAAGAGAACAAAGGGGTGTCGGCAGTACGCAACCGTGGAGTGGAAGTGGCAAGAGGACGTTATGTGGAATTCCTCGATGCCGACGATTACCTCATTCCATGTGGAATGTCAAGATTGCTTAAAACCGCAGTAGATAATGATGTTGACATTTTGGTGTTCAAAACGAAGAAGGTAGAAGACACTATCGCACTTGGACTTCCTGAACCCGAAGAAGTTCTTGACAAGAATTACAAAGTGTCTCCAGTTTTGACTGGTCCTGAAGCCGAGACATATGAGTCAATGCCAGAGTACGTATTCTCAGTTAATTATCTGTTCGTGAGACGCCAGATGTATATAGACCACAATCTGCGTTTCGCCACCGACATAGCGTTCGGTGAAGACGGGATTGTATCGATGCAGCTCTTCATCAACGCCAGGCGAGTGATAGTCACCGACTGTCTAGTTCACCGTTATGTGAAAAGAGGCTCGAGCTTGTGTAACTCTCGGGAGAAGAAGACTCAAGTAAACCGCATAAGATGCTACAAGAAGGCAGCAATAGAATTTCATCGCATTAACGAGGCCCATAAGGACCGTTCTTTACAAGGATATGACTTGTATCGACAGCGCATAAATCTTTTCATTTTCTTCTATCTCTATGGAGCCATGAAGGACGATATTCCAAATTCCGAGCTGAAAGCCGGAATAAAAGAACTCAGAGAGCATGGTTTATACCCCATTGGCACATTTGAGCGTTTCGGCTACAGCGGTTTTAAAAATAAGTGCCTGATAGCTTTCTGCAACACAGGTTGGCTTTTCATATTGACCCACAGGATTCTACACCTATTTAGATGAAAGTCATAGTTTTTGACCTTGATGACACGCTTTACAAGGAGATAGATTTCTTAAAGTCAGCATATCGTGAGATTGTTGAGGCCATTGGCCATCCCGAGGCATTTGACTTTATGCTCGACTGTTATTTCCTTGGAGAGAATGCGTTTCAGTGTGTGATTGACAAGTACAATCTTTCTTCTACTGTTGAGCAGCTTCTTGTAATATACCGAAATCACAAGCCCAGCATTTCTTTAGACCCAAGCACTGTGGCCACTCTTGATGTGCTGAAAGCGAGCGGGGCAATAATGTGCCTGCTCACTGATGGGCGTTCCGTCACACAGCGCAATAAGATTGAGGCACTCGGATTGGCACGTTGGTTCTCGCCTGACGACATCCTCATTTCAGAGGAATTCGGCCACAGCAAACCATCAATGGAATGTTATCAATATTTCCTTGACCGTTATCCGGACACTGAGTTCGTAGTTATAGGCGACAATCCAGCGAAAGATTTCATCACTCCCAATAAACTTGGGTGGACTACTATTTGCTTATGCTCCAATGGACAAAACATTCATGATCAAAATCTTGAAGTTGAAAAGAACTATTTGCCAAAACATAGTATTAATAATCTGTCTGAAATAAAAAGATTTTGTTAATAGATTCGCCTTTACTTTAATTTCGCTCGCAATCACGATAAAATGGTTGCGAGTATTTTTTTCTTTAAATCGAATTTCTTAAAAAATCATAAGAATATTTGTACATCTCAATTTTATGATATAATTTTGCAATAGGTAAGAAAGGCTCTAGTGCTTCAAAAATAACTTAATTTGCTGATATTTAGCAAGTTGAGTGTTGCTGGCAGTGTTGAGGTGAGCAGTTCGAGTCTGCTATACTCCACAACCAATATTTATATCGAATTGAGTATGAGAATTATACTTGATTTGTTGTTTTTTTGATCCCCTTAAAACTAACCTATGATTGACCACTCACTTTCCAAAAGAGCACCAATTTTTGCGTGGGGAAATCTCATATATGTTGTAATAGTAGATGCAAGTGTGAGCATTAATAGTTGAACGGCGACTTCTTTTTTTTTAATTTTTTAGGTATTATATGTGTAATAGTTTTGGCTGATTTTCAGTTTGTTATTATTTTTGTAATGATAAAAGTCGATTATGGTAAATAGTTAGATGACATTATCATGGTCGTGATTATTAAAACATAATAAATAATATATTACTATGGCAACAAAAGCAAATGTGACTATGGAATTCAGACCAATGCGCCGGGGGCGTCAGCAGCTCTCCATTGAGGCTTGCAATGAAATATTGAGAAATGCTACGTCAGGCACGTTGGCTGTTCTTGGTGACGGTGATTATCCCTATGCTGTGCCCTTGAGCTTCGTCTATGCTGATGGAATTATCTATTTCCACAGCGCAAAGAGTGGACACAAGATAGATGCTATTAGAAATCACGACAAGGCATCGTTTTGTGTCATTGAGAAGGATGAAATTCATGGTGAGGAATATACCACCTATTTTAGTAGTGTTATAGCCTTTGGACGAATAACAATCGTATCCTCTCCCGATGAGAAACTGGAAGGGGCAAAGCTCTTAGGCCGCAAGTACAATCCTGGCGATGAAACAGGCCTTACGCGCGAACTAGAGAAGGGTCTCGCCCACATGGAGTTGCTACGCCTCGATATTGAGCATCTAACTGGTAAGCGGGCCGTTGAGCTGCTTAAATGAGGTAAAGGCTATTAGTTCCTCCACTTTCCACTGGTTGATGGTGCGAATGTCGGGGTTGACGGTCACGCCCACTTTCACCTTGCGGCGAGGGTCGTTCCTATGAAAACATTTTATATCGACCACAAGGATAATGATATATTATTGAAATGCAAAAAATGGATACCAAAAAACAAGGGGGCTGCATCTGTGTGCAAGCCCCCTTGATTATAAGGGAAACGACCGTGTGGTTTTAGAACTGGCGGGCAGCTGCCATTACAACCTCGCTCAGGGTGGGGTGGCCGTGGATGGCGCTTGCCATCTGCTTGACGGTCATGCCAGCGTTCATGGCAGTGACAGCTTCCTGGATGAGGTCGGCGGCGTGTGGGCCACAGATGTGGCATCCCACTATTGTGAGATCCTCACTGCTGACGATGAGCTTTACCATTCCATCGGTCTCGCCCATAGCCACCGCCTTGCCGTTGCTACGGAAGAACGACTTGGCAGTAACTACCTCGATACCTTGATCCTCGCACTGCTGCTCGGTGAGTCCCACCATAGCGAGCTCGGGTGTGGTGAACACGGCACTTGGCACTATGTCGAGCTTCACGTTGCTCTTCTCGCCCAGGATATGAGCCAGGGCCACGCTGCCCTGTGCGCTGGCTGCATGAGCGAGCATGCAGCGGCCATTCACGTCGCCAATGGCATAGATGCCCTCCACGTTGGTCATCATGTTGTCGTTAACCTCGATGCCACGACGGCTGGTTTCAACACCTGCTGCGTCAAGACCATCAGGCAGAACCGCCTGGCGTCCTACTGACATGAGCACACGCTCAGCTACTAAGCTCTTGGCCTTGCCCTTGTGGTCGAATGTTATCTCAAGCTGTCCGTCATCGGTCTTGTGGATGCCATTGACAGCGGCTTGCGTGAGTATGTTCACGCCACGCTTGCTCATCACCGTCTTGAGGCGCTTGGCGATGTCTTTGTCGAACGGAGGCAGAATCTCTTTCATAAATTCTACCACCGTCACCTCAACGCCAAAGCTGCTGAACACGCCGGCAAACTCCATGCCAATCACTCCACCGCCCACGATGCACAAGCTCTTGGGTAGCTCTTGCATGGCGAGGATGTCGTCGCTTGTCATCGCCAGGTCGGCACCCTCGATGGGAAGGCCACGGGGAATAGAACCAGTTGCAATGACGATTGCAGGAGCAGTATATTGCTCGCCGGCAACCTCAATGGTCTTGGCGTCAATAAACTTCGCTTCTCCATTTACTACGGTGATGCCATCGCCACCCATGAGCATTGCCACGCCGTCGCGCAGTTGCTTAACTACTTCCTCCTTGCGTGAGAATGCCGCACTGTAGTCAACAGTCACCTCGCCTGTGTTCACGCCAAACTGTGCAGCCTCGCGCACGGTGTTGATGACCTCGGCATTGCGGCACAGTGCCTTGGTGGGGATGCAACCGCGGTTGAGGCAAGTGCCACCCAGCATGTCGCGCTCCACAATCACCACTTGCTTGCCGTGGTGAGCGGCCTCGGCGGCCATCTCATAGCCGCCAGGGCCTGCACCTATAATTATAATATCGGTTGAAATCATAATTCGTCAACGCTCAAGAGTTCACGATAAGTAACAATCTGCTTCAGGGCTGCCTTGGTGTCGTCGAGGCGACGCACTGGGGTATTGTGAGGAGCAGTCTTCACGAGCTCGGGATTATCTTTGGCCTCAATGGCAATCTTCTTCATTACCTCAATGAACTCGTCGAGGGTCTCTTTGCTCTCGTTCTCGGGTGGCTCAATCATCATTGCCTCGTGGAACAGGAGAGGGAAGTAGATGGTGGGAGCGTGGAAGCCATAGTCGAGCAGGCGCTTGGCCACGTCGAGAGTGGTCACGCCTGTGCTCTTGTCCTTGAGGCCGTCGAAGACAAACTCGTGCTTGCACACACCGTCGAGGGGCAGTTCATAGTAATCTTTGAGCGACTCTTTCACATAGTTAGCGTTGAGCACAGCCAGAGGTCCCACGTTCTTAATCTCGTCACGACCCAGCGTGAGGATATAGGCATAGGCGCGCATTATCACACCAAAGTTGCCCAAGAACCCGCTGATAGAGCCTAACGAGTCCTCGCCATCCTCGATGTGATACCAGTAGATGCCGTCGGCAATCTCCTCGCGGGTGACGCGTGGGTTGGGGAGGAACTTCTCCAAACCCTCACGCACTCCCACAGGACCGCTGCCAGGACCGCCGCCGCCATGAGGTGTTGAGAAGGTCTTGTGCAGGTTGATGTGCATGATGTCGAAGCCCAGGTCGCCAGGACGGCACTTGCCCAGCATGGGGTTGAGGTTGGCGCCGTCGTAGTACATCAAGCCGCCAGCCTCGTGCACGAGCTTGGCAATCTCGGCGATGTTGTGCTCAAAGATTCCCAGGGTGTTGGGGTTGGTCATCATCATGCCGGCGATGTTCTCGTCGA
Organism: uncultured Prevotellaceae bacterium; assembly: GCA_900318255.1. Lineage (GTDB taxonomy): Bacteria > Bacteroidota > Bacteroidia > Bacteroidales > Muribaculaceae > Sodaliphilus. The sequence continues at coordinate 44,674 of ONJX01000005.1, forward strand.
GAAGAGGCTTCAAGTCCTCCACATCGACGGTGCCGTCGGGACGGCTCTTGACAACTACCACCTCAAGGCCGCACACAGCAGCGCTGGCGGGGTTGGTGCCGTGAGCGCTGTCGGGGATGATAACTTTCACGCGGTTAGGGTTGCCGTTAGCAAGATGATAGCTGCGCATTACCATCAAGCCAGTGAGCTCGCCATGAGCACCGGCATAGGGGTTAAGGGTAAACTCTTTCAGGCCCGAAAGCTCGGCGAGCGAGTGCTGCAAGTTGTAATACACTGCGAGAGCGCCTTGCACGTTCTCCTCGTCTTGCAGAGGATGAAGGCCAGTGAACTCTGGCAGAGCGCACATCTGCTCGTTAATTTTGGGATTATACTTCATAGTGCACGATCCCAGAGGATAGAAGCCTGTGTCAACACCAAAGTTGTTGTTGCTCATGTTGGTGTAGTGGCGCACCACGGTCATCTCGTCAACTTCTGGTAGGCAAGGAGCCTCTTGGCGCATTAGAGAAGTGGGCAGGTCGGCGAGTTTATACTCAGCGAGCTTGTTCTCGGGAAGGCTGTAGCCTTTGCGGCCCTCTTTTGAGAGCTCAAATATCAGTTTGCCATAGAAAGTGTTATTCATTGTTGTTGTCCTCCTCGCCTTCTTCGATAAATTGGTTAATAGCTTCAATCAGGTCGTCAATATCCTCTTTGCTCACGGTCTCGGTAGCGCACATGAGCAGTTTGTCATCGTCGATGGGAACACCGGCAGCGTAGGCTTGGTTGAGCCAGCTGAGCAAGTCGTCGATGTTGAGTGTAGATTTCACAACAAACTCGTTGAGGAAAGGCTTGTCGGGATAAGCTAATTCAAACTTGCCGGTCTTCACAAGTTGGTCGGCGAGGTAGTGAGCGTTGCTGTAGCTGATCTCGTTCACCTCACGCAGGCCTTGCTTGCCCATGAGCGACATATACACAGTGACGAAGAGCGCCATCAGGCTCTGGTTAGAGCAGATGTTGCTGGTGGCCTTCTCGCGGCGGATGTGCTGCTCGCGAGCCTGAAGGGTGAGCACGAAGGCGCGCTTGCCGTCGGCATCGGTGGTGGCTCCCACGATGCGCCCCGGCATCTTGCGGATGAGCTTCTTGCTGGTGCACAGGTAGCCTACATAGGGACCGCCAAAGTTCATGGGGATGCCCAGACTCTGTCCGTCGCCCACTGCGATGTCGGCTCCCCACTCGGCGGGAGTCTTAATCACGCTAAGTGCGCTAGCTGGGCAGTTCATGATGAGCAGAGTTTTGTGCTCATGGCAGAAGTCGGCCCAACCAGTGTAGTCCTCAAGGATTCCGAAGAAGTTGGGCGATGCCACAATCACGCCAGCCACGTCGTCGGCGCCAACCTTTGCCTCAAAGTCGGCACGGCTGGTAACGCCATTTTCTTGCTCTATGAACTCCACGTCGATGCCGTGGAACTTGGCGTAGGTGAGCACCACGCGAGTGACGAAGGGGCTCACGGTCTCGCTGATGAGCACCTTGTTGCGCTTCTTGGCGTTAGCCACTGCCATCATCATGGCCTCGGCGGTAGCTGTGCAGCCGTCATACATAGAGGCGTTGCTCACTTCCATGCCGGTGAGCTCGGCCATCATGCTCTGATACTCAAAGATGTATTGCAGCGTGCCTTGCGAAATCTCGGCTTGATAGGGGGTGTAGCTAGTTAAGAACTCGCTGCGGTTCACGATGTCTTGAACCACGGCAGGAGTGTAGTGGTCATAAACGCCAGCGCCCATGAAGCACTTGAGGGCGGTGTTGTCCATTGCCAAGTCGGCGAAGAAGTTGCGCACTTCAATCTCGCTCATGGCACGTGGCAGGTCATAGTCGCGCTTGAACTGCAGCTCCCCGGGGATGTCGTTGTAGAGCTCGTCGAGCGACTTGAGGCCGCACTTGCCCAGCATCTGCTTCACATCGTCCTGGGTGTGTGGGAAAAATTTATAGTTCATTGTTTGTTGTTAGGTGTGATTTTGTTGTTTTTTAATTGAGAAAAGCCAAGGGCCAGGCACATCGGTGCCGGCCACTTGGCTTAGATTGATGAGTTGTGTGTTACTCGTTGATGAAAGCCTTGTAGGCAGCTGCATCCATCAGGCCATCGAGCTCGCTCTTGTCGCTGAGCTCCACCTTGATGATCCAGTTCTCAAAAGCGTCCTTATTGATCAAGCCAGGCTCGTCGTCAAGAGCCTCGTTCACCTCAACCACGGTGCCGCTCACGGGGCTTACCAGGTCGCTGGCGGCCTTCACGCTCTCTACTGCGCCAAAGTCCTCGCCTGCCTCTACCTCGTCGTCCACCTCGGGCATGTCAACGTAAACCACGTTGCCAAGCTCGTGCTGTGCATAGTCGGTGATACCTACATAGCCAAAGTCGCCTTCAACTTTTACAAACTCGTGTGACTCGCTGTAATAGAGTCCGTCAATAATTTTACTCATAGTTGTATAAAAAATATGTTATGGAATATGTTTATGCTTTCCTAGTTATCTAGTTTACTTAACACTTAACACTCATTACTTATCACTTACTTCTTGTAGCTCTTGTCGTGGAATTTCTTTTTAACGACAGTTGCGTCGAAGTATTTCTTGCGGATGTGAACCTTGAGGGCGGTGCCAAGCTTGCTATAGGCAGCATCGACGAGGGCCACAGCAATGCTCTTGTCAACCGAGATGCCGCGGTAGCCAGTGGTGACGTAGCCCACGGGCTCCTCGTTCTCGTTGCACACCTCATAGCCGTGACGAGGAATGGCCTTGTCGTGCAGTTCCAGGCCCACGAGTTTCTTGGGAGCGCCCTCGGCCTTTTGTTGTGCACACACTTCCTTGCCTATGAAGTCGTCCTTGTCAAGTTTCACAAAGAAGCCGAAACCTGCCATGATGGGGGTGATGTCTTGTGTGAGCTCGTCGCCATAGAGTGGCAGTCCCACCTCAAAGCGCAGGGTGTCGCGGCAGCCCAGTCCGCAAGGCTGAACGCCAGCTTGGATGAGCATGTCCCACATGTCGCGAATGGTATCGTGGCTTGCATAAACCTCAAAGCCGTCCTCGCCAGTGTAGCCAGTGCGGCTCACAATCATCTTGTCGCCATTGTAGTCAACACACTTGAAGGTGTAGAAAGTGAGGTCGCTGCAGTCGAGGCTGAGCACTTCGAGCATAGTCTTCTCGGCCTCGGGACCTTGAATGGCAATCTGACCGTAGCTCTCGCTTTGGTTGTCAACTTTCACGTCAAACTTAGCTGCCTGCTCGTTGATCCAAGCCACGTCCTTGTCGATGTTGGCAGCGTTGATAACGAGGAAGTAATCGTTCTCGCCCATAGTGTAAACCAGCAGGTCGTCAACGGTGCCGCCAGTGGGGTAGAGCATCATGCCATACTGGATGCCACCCACCTCCATCTTGGTGATGTCGTTGGTGAAGATGTAGTTGACAAACTTTTGAGCCTCGGGGCCGGTGATGCGCACCTCGCCCATGTGAGAGACGTCAAACACGCCAACAGCATTGCGCACTGCGTTGTGTTCCTCTACTATACCCTTGTACTGAATGGGCATATCAAAACCGCCAAAGGGGCTCATCAGGGCTCCCAAGGCCACATGCTTGTCGTGCAGACAAGTTACTTTGTTTTCACTCATAATAGTTGTTTTAAGAGATATAAAGTAATATTAAATTGTTAATCAATTAGTTATGTTTTGAAAATAGAGGCTTGAGAACTCTGGAAGTGGAGCAAGCCTCATTTTCTCCACAAAAGTACATAATAAAAATGAGATAAAATAATTTAAGCTAAAAAAATTAATATTATTTATTAACAATCACAACACAAAAAAACTCGCCACTATAGTATGGCGAGTGATAATCATTCTATATTTACTACTTATCGTCGTAGTGCCCATAGGCTGTGAGGACAATAACAACAACTTCAGTCTCAAAAACACGATAAACTAATCTGTGTTTTTTTGTGATTTGTCGGCTCCATCGTCCCTCGGGCAAGCCCTTGAGTGGCTCAGGATGACCAATTCCTGTCTTTGGATGTGTTCTAAGTTCGTCAATTAAACGCTGAACCTTAGCAAATGTCTTAGGTTCATGTTTCGCAAGTTTTGCGAGGCCTATATTTGCCTCGGGTGTGAATCTCACCTCATATAGCATAGCCACATCGTTTTAGCATGTCGGATAAAGATTCTCCTGGTAACAGAGTGGTGTATTCTCCTTTTGCATATTGAGACTCAGCTTCCTCAATATGCTTAAAGAACTCCTCCTTTGTCATCTCGGTGGGGTCATTTTTCTTTGCTACAAGCTTTTTCAAATATTTGGCGAGCTGTTTCATGAGCTTCTCGTCATCGGCAATCTCAGCCATGTCACGAAAAATTTGGACATTTATTTCACTTGATGTCATAACTATTACATTGTTTTGATTTCTGAGTGCAAAATTACTCATAATTAGTGAAAAAAACAAACTAAAGTTCTAGGTTTTTATTCGCAAACAACAAGTTCAGCAATTGCTCTTGAGCGAGGTTCATTATCACCCTTGAGATGTTCAAATCACTCAATGCTTTTTCTATCTCGGTCTCAGTGAATTGGCAGCCTTTTAGGCGGGAGGTTATGCTGTCGATATCTCCCAGGAGGAAGAAGTCGCCGGCGATGTTGATGTCGCGGATGATGTTGTGATTCAGCTCTAAGCTGATGTGGAATTCACCCACGCCGTCGAGGCGGCCTGTGCGCTCCATGTTGCAGCGCGGGTTGTTGCCCAGGATGAACTCGGGGGTGAGGTAGGTGCGCTCGATGTGCTTGATGGCTGCTATGTCGCTGTCGCCGAGCATTATCTCTCCATCGCACAGGGTGCTGTGGGCGTGTTGCTCAAACTCCTCGATGCTCATTGTGAGGTAGCGGTTGAGCGTGGTGATGTGGCTCTTAACGCTTTTCACCCCTTTGGAGTCGAGTTTTGTTGCCGATGGCGTGATGGCTCGCAGCATGTTTTCCATATTGGTGTCATAGAGCATGGTGCCATGCACGATGCTCACGCCTGGCAGGTGATAGAAGGCGTTGCCGCTCACCTTGCGCCCCTCGACCATGATGTCGTTGCGGCTCGTGTCGCTAGCGTCAAGCCCCAAGTCCTTGAGCATCGCCACGATGGCGTGGGTGTAGCGTGCAAATGTGGTGGTCACATCGTCGCTGCGGGTGATGTAGCTGAACATAAGGTTATCCATGTCGGCATAGACGCACCCACCACCGCTCTTGCGGCGGTAATACTCGATGCCGTGCTCCTTGCAGTAGGCCACGTTAACCTCGCTGTCGATGAGCTGGTTGCGGCCAAAAATCACAGTGGGTCTCACTCGCCAAGTAAAGAAAAGCTCGTCGATGCTTTTGTTGTCTTTGAGCAACTGTGCAGCATGCTCCTCCATGGCAAGATAGAACGTGAGTCGCCGCACCTTGTCATTGGGTAATTTCAGGTATTTCATAGTATGTTTTCTAAATAATTGTTCAAAGTTAAGCATTTTTCCTTTAATGCATCAAAATTTTCGGAAAAAGGAGAGATTTTTGCGATAAGTTGAGCGTTTTTTATCAAATATCCCCAAAAAGTAGTTATCTTTGCAAAAATCGCAAAATAACAATCAATTAAAAATACATACACATGAAAACAAGACTACTTGCATTTCTTTTATTGATAATGGCAGCAGCGATGCATGCCAGTGCTTACGACTTTATGGTCAATGGCTTGTGCTATAATTTTAATGATGACGGAACGAGCGTCACGGTGACATATCAAAACTCCACACAGCCTTATTATTCAAACCTTAGCAGTTCACTGACAATCCCATCAAGTGTCACCTACAATGGCAAGACTTACGCAGTGACCTCAATTGGCGACCAAGCCTTCCGTCAGTGCTTTGGTTTGAGGTCGGTAACAATCCCAAATTCAGTGACCTCAATAGGTGAAGAGGCCTTTTATTTTAGCCATGGCATTACTTCGTTAACCATGGGTAATTCAGTGACCTCTATAGGCAGATCTTGTTTCAATAATTGTCGAAGTTTAACTACAATATTTATTCCAAGCTCGGTGACCGAGATTGGCTATAGTGCCTTTTATGCTTGTGAAAGTTTGACACGAGTAGATATAACCAGTCTTGCTGCTTGGTGCAATATCAATTTTCTCAATGATTTTGCAAATCCCTTATATTGGGCTAAGAATCTATATCTAAACGGGACAAAGATTACCCATCTCTCGATTCCAAGTACTGTGACAAAAATCAAAGCAAATGCATTTGTTTGTGATACATGTCTGACACAAGTGACAATCCCAAGTTCGGTGATAGAGATGGGTAGCAACACATTCTATAACTGCACTAACTTGACACGTGTCAACATCAGCGACCTTACCGCATGGTGCAATATCAACTTCCCAAACTCCACATCTAATCCATTATACTATGGCAAGAACCTCTATCTAAACAGCACCAAAGTCACCAATCTCACGATTCCGAGTGGTGTGACCAGTATCAAGAATTATGTTTTTGATGGCTGCACATCGATAACAAAAGTTACCATTCCAAATTCGGTGACCTCGATTGGCAACTATGCTTTCAGTGGCTGCACTGGCATGACGCAGGTGACCATGGGCAATGCGGTGAACTCAGTTGGCTCTTCGGCATTCAGCAATTGCATTGGTTTGACTAAAGTGAACATCAGCGATGTTGCCGCTTGGTGCAATATCGATTTTGCTGATAACACAAGCAACCCATTAAATAATGCTCAAAATCTATACTTGAATAACAGCAAGATAACACATCTTGAGATACCTGAGGGAGTGACTAAGATAAAGAAATATGTGTTCTACAAATGCTCTGGCTTGGAAACAGCTAAAATCCCCAACTCGGTGACCGAAATTGGCGACTGCGCTTTTAGACTTTGTGGCGGTTTGACAAAGGTCAATATACCCAATTCATTGACAACAATCGGATTTTACACATTTAGGGATTGCTCAAGTTTGTTGTCTATCAGTATCCCCAACTCGGTGACAGCCATCGGGACTGCACCTTTTGAAAATTGCACAAGTCTGGAATCGGTGACAATCCCCGGCTCGGTGACAAAGATTGAGAACTGGGCATTCAATGGCTGTAGCAATCTCAACGTGGCGGTGTCAAAGATAAGTAACCCACAGGACGTGACCTATACTAACAGCAGCACTTCAAACCGCATTTTCAGTGGCATCCCCGCGACAAGCACGCTCTACGTCCCAAAGGTACTACCGACAAGTACCTCCTTGAGCAGTATGGCGACAAGCCCAACCCATGGCTGGCATTTGGCAATGTGCTGGAACTCATTGATGGTGACGTGAACATCGACGGGCAAATCACCAGTGCCGATGTCACGGCAATCTACAACTGCCTGCTCGATGACGACAACAGCTACATCGCCACTTGCGACATCAACGGTGACGGCAACATCACCGCCGCTGATGTCACAGCCATCTACAATATGCTCTTGGGAGAATAATATAGTTCACAGTTCATAGTTCATAGTTCACATTTCTCAGTTCATAGTTTATATTTGAGTTGCAACAATTTGTTGTGATTTTGTTGTTCATGTTGTTTGATGTGGCGGTAGAACAGATTCGGGATGTTGTCTTCGGGTTGTGACAAACTTTAATTTTGTTGAAATTTTTCAAAACATTGTGGTTGTTTCAGAATAATGTTGTATCTTCGTGCAATCTTTGTAAACGTAGAGTAAAAACACCAAAAACTATATCACAAATGAAAGAGAAAATCATCGCTTTGTTCAAGGATCGCTTTGGCGAGGAACCGGTGATGTATGCATCATCGGGCCGCATTAATCTGATTGGAGAGCACACCGACTACAACGGAGGCTTCGTGTTCCCTGGAGCAATAGACAAATGTATCATGGCAGGCATCAAGGAGAACGGCACCGACAAGGTGCGCGTGTATAGTGCCGACCTCGACGCTTACACCGAGTTTGGCCTCAACGAGGAGGACAAGCCCGGGGAGCAGTGGGCATGCTACGTCTTTGGCGTGTGCCGCGAGACCATCAAGCGTGGCGGCACAGTCAGGGGCTTTGACGCCGTGTTTGCCGGCAATGTGCCTCTGGGCGCTGGCCTGTCGTCATCGGCAGCCCTGGAGTCGTGCTTCGCCTTCGCCCTGAACGATATGTTCAACGATAATAAAATCGACAAGTTTGAGCTTGCCAAGATTGGCCAGAGCACCGAGCACAACTACTGCGGCGTGAACTGCGGCATCATGGACCAGTTTGCCTCGGTATTTGGCAAGAAAGACCACCTCATGCGCCTCGACTGTCGCTCGCTAGAATACAAATACTACCCATTCGATGCTAAGGGCTACAAACTGGTGCTGCTCGACTCTAGAGTGAAGCATGAGCTCGTTGACTCGCCCTACAACAAGCGCCGTGAGTCGTGCGAGCGCGTGGCAGCCACCCTGGGCGTGGAGACCCTACGCGACGCCTCGATGGAAATGCTTGAGGCCGCCCGCGACAAGATTAGCGACGAGGACTACAAGCGCGCCGTTTATGTCATTGGCGAGAAGCAACGCGTGCTTGACGTGTGCGACGCACTTGAGCGTGGCGACTTTGAGACAGTGGGCCGTTGCATGTATGAGACTCACCATGGCTTGAGCAAAGACTACGAGGTGAGCTGCGTAGAGCTCGACTACCTCAACGACATAGCCCGCGAGTGTGGTGTCACTGGCTCGCGCATCATGGGTGGCGGTTTTGGCGGCTGCACCATCAACCTGGTCAAAGACGAGCTGCACGACAAGTTCATCGCTACCGCCTGCGAGAAGTTTAATGAGAAATATGGCCACGAGCCCAGAGTTTATGAGGTAATCATCAGCGACGGCGCCCGCCGAGTATAGTTCATAGTTCACAGTTCATAGTTGGATCCATTCTTTCCACTTTCCAACGCGCCGCAGGCGCTCACTTAACACTTAAAACTTTAAACTTAACACTTAATAAATGAAACCTACATTATTTGTTCTTGCTGCGGGAATGGGGAGCCGTTATGGCGGTCTCAAGCAGCTCGATGGCCTGGGCCCTCATGGTGAGACCATCATGGACTATTCAATCTACGATGCCATCCAGAGCGGATTTGGCAAAGTGGTGTTTGTAATTCGTCGCGACTTCGAGCAGGAGTTCCGCGAGAAGATACTTTCTAAATATGAGAGCAAGATTCCCACCGAGGTGGTGTTCCAGTCGGTTGACGCACTGCCCGAGGGTTTCACTTGTCCCGAAGACCGCACCAAGCCCTGGGGCACTAATCATGCCGTGCTAATGGGCAAGGACGTGATTAAAGAGCCGTTTGCCGTGATCAACAGCGACGACTTCTATGGCCGCAATTCCTTTGAGGTGCTGGGCAAAGCGCTGAGCGAGCTTCCCGAGGGCAGCCACGACCGCTACTTCATGGTGGGCTTTAACGTGGGCAACACCATGAGCGAGAGCGGCACAGTGTCGCGCGGTGTGTGCGAGACCAAGAATGGCCTTCTCCAGAGTGTGGTGGAGCGCACCAAGATTGGATATGACGAGAACCACGATATCATTTTCACCGAGGGCGACCTCGTGGAGAAGCTAGAACCCACCACCCCCGTGTCTATGAACTTCTGGGGCTTTACTCCCGATTATTTCGAGCATAGCCAGAAGTCGTTTGTCAACTTCCTCAACCATAGCATTAACGTTCCCAAGAGCGAGTTCTTCATCCCCATTGTGGTGAGCGAGCTGGTGGAGAGCGGTCAATCTACCGTTGAGGTGCTGCGCACCGACTCTAAGTGGTTTGGCGTGACCTACAGCGAGGATCGTCCTGCCGTGGTCGAGAAGTTCGCCGAGTTGCACCGCCAGGGCATTTATCCTGAAAAGATGTTCTAACACTCATCATGCGTGGCAATGCTCAGTAAGAAAGGTCTTGAAACCAAGCCCGATAGTCTTGTTTTTGAGGACTTCGACATGTTCTTGAAAGAGCATGGTAAGCGTCGCACCCCCGAGCGCTTTAAAATTCTTGAAAGCGTCTTGGAGTTTACAAAACAATTCACAGTCGAGGATCTTATTGATGCGCTGGTGGCAAAGAGCTTTATAGTGAGTAAAGCCACAGTATATAACACGGTGTTGTTGCTTGTTGAAGCAGGAGTGTTGAGGCATTTCAGCGTTGATAACCGCAGTCATTACGAGAGGGCCGACAATGTTTCGTTCATCCACCTCGAGTGTGAGCATTGTGGCAAGGTAAAACTGGTGAAAGACCTCAATTTCATGGCCTACATGAACGCCCGCAAGTTCATGGCTTTTGCCACTTCCTATTATACTCTCACAGTATATGGCACCTGCAACGACTGCGCAAGAAAAATCAAGCAATTAAAACGTAAGAAAAACAGTAACAAAAAAGAAAAATAACTTTCTATTATTTACACAATTAACAATCAAACAAAGTAAAAAAACAACAATCATGGCAAATGTAAAACCTTTCAAGGGCCTTCGTCCCCCTAAAGAGTTAGTTGAGAAAGTGGCTTCAAAGCCTTATGACGTTCTTTCGAGCGAAGAGGCAAGAGCAGAGGCTGGCGACAACGAGATGTCGCTCTACCACATCATCAAGCCCGAAATCGATTTCAACGACGGCACCACCGAGCACGACCCACAAGTCTATGACAAGGCTGTAGAGAACTTCAAGAAGTTCCAGGCCAACGGATGGCTCGTTCAAGACCCCAAAGAGATGTACTACATCTATGCTCAGACTATGGACGGTCGCACTCAGTATGGCTTTGTTGTTGCCGCCAACTACAAAGACTATGTGGAAGGCCGCATTAAGAAGCATGAGCTCACTCGCCGCGAGAAGGAAGAGGATCGCATGAAGCACATACGCGTGAACAATGCCAATGTGGAGCCTGTGTTCCTGTCGTTCCCAACTAATGAGCCACTCGAGGCCATCATCAACAGAGTTAAGGAGACCGAGCCCGAGTATGACTTCGTGAGCGAGGATGGAATAGGCCACACCATGTGGTGCATCAGCGATGATGCCACTATCGCGCAGATTACTGAGGAGTTTGCCAAGATTCCTTATCTTTACATTGCCGACGGTCACCACCGCACCGCTGCTGCTGCACACGTTGGTGAGGAGAAGGCACAAGCCGACCCCAACCACACCGGCAAGGAGGAGTATAACTACCTGCTGGCAGTGTGCTTCCCCGAGTCGCACCTCAAGGTGATGGACTACAACCGCGTGGTGAAAGACCTCAACGGCAACACTGCCGAGCAGTTCCTCGAGAAAGTGGGCGAGCACTTCGACATTGAGTGCAAAGGCACAGAGGAATATCGTCCTGCCAAGCTTCACAACTTCTCGCTCTACCTGGAAGGCAAGTGGTACTCACTGACCGCCAAAGAGGGTACTTACGATGATAATGACCCCATCGGCGTGCTCGACGTGAAGATCTCTAGCGACTACATCTTGCGCGACATCCTGGGCATCATGGACCTGCGCACCGACAAGCGCATCGACTTCGTGGGCGGCATCCGCGGTCTGGGCGAGCTCAAGAAGCGTGTTGACAGTGGGGAGATGAAGATGGCGCTCGCGCTCTATCCCGTGACCATGCGTCAAATCATCAACATTGCCGATAGCGGCAACATCATGCCTCCAAAGGCTACCTGGTTTGAGCCTAAGCTCCGCTCGGGACTCATCATCCACAAGCTCGACTAATCACTAGCGATAATCAATAACAAAAGGCGGGTAATGCAAGCAATTAATGCATTACCCGCCTTTTTTATTTTTTTGAACTAAAAGAGAACCGTCCCCAATTGGTTCATTTTTTAGGATAATTGTCCTGTGGAGTTGAAGTAGGCTTGGGCGGTTGCTATCTCGCAAGCCAGCTCTAGGCGTTTGTTGGGAGCGCATATTTCATCACTCCGTTAGCTATGTAAGCAACGTTGTCGAGGGCTTTGTGCTTGCGAAAGTCTTTCATGCGAATGATAGTAATAATAAAAAAAACAGTCCACTGTGATGGTGAACTGCTTGTGATTGTAGTGGTACGGGGAGTCGAACCCCGGTTTCCGGCGTGAGAGGCCAGCGTCCTAGGCCACTAGACGATACCACCATTTAACGTCGTGGGTGCTGACGGATTCGAACCGCCGACCCTCTGCTTGTAAGGCAGATGCTCTGAACCAGCTGAGCTAAGCACCCATGCTTTTATCGGAAAAGCGATGCAAAGGTACAGCGACTTTTTGAACTGTGCAAATTTTTCACGACTTTTTTTTCAAAAAAAATGCATTTTGTGGCTTTTTTGTTGATTTTGGAGTAGAAAATAGGGGCTATTTGTATTTGTTGGCATGGATTTTGATGGTTTTGAGTATTTGCTCGCCCAGGTGGATGGTGTAGCCTTGTTGAGTGAAGAAGATGTTTCCTTTACTGTCGGTCACAACAAAAAGAGGCATAGTTTTTTCGTTGGCTTTTGTTTCCCTGATAAGATCTTCCATATTTGTTCCATAAACGAATCTGTTTGTGCCCTCCATTTCCATTCTATCCTTGTCAATGCCCCAAATCACAGAAGCTGGTAGGTCGCTGAATTGTGACTTGTCGAAGCGTTGTTCTTGTTCATCGTTTAGAGTTAGCAGAGTTATATCACATCCTAGTGCCTCAATTTGGCTTGCACAGGTGGCGATATCGTGCAGCGCGTGAGTTGTAGGCTCGTTACTTGGTGCTATAAATCCCACGATGTGATAGCAGTCATTGTCAAGAATTAGTCTCCTTTCTCCATTAGAATAATAGCCGTCTAAACGTAACGTTCCAATAATACTCAACGCATTATCTTTGTTAAGCAGAGAAAGGTCAATATCGCTTTCTTTGTTGCTTTCAATTTCAAAAGTCGTGATGCTGGCGAGCACGCTGCCGTCGCTCTGGCGGTTGCCAGTGGTGAGCATGTAGGTTCCTGGCTCAAGTTCCACTTCGTTTTTGAAATAATTGTCCCAAGTGGCGTCTTCGGGGTAGGTGAGCAACTGCGGTTTGTTATCCACTATCTTGCTCAGGGTAAAATGAGTGTAGTAGGCGAGATCGTTGTGGGTGTCGCTGGGTGTGAAATTCAGTCGAAGCGTTCCCGAAGGTTCGGTTTTGATCGATTTGCTTTTCTCAAATTTTACCTCATGCCAAACATTATTTGCATAGTATTCGAGCTTGCCGTTCACCTCGTTGATGCGTGCGGGCCAACCCATGCTGCGTGCAGCGCTCACGAAGAAGATGGCGCGTCCCAGCTCATCGGTGGTGTGGGTGCGGTACACACTCATAGGCTGCTGGCGCAAGCGCTGAGGATTGTGCTCGTTGTCAATTGTGAGGTTTGCTTTTGTCCAAACGATTAAATCGTCAATATTACTTATGTTATTGCTAAATTCCTTATGGAAGAATTCTTTATAAGGCGTTAACCATTCATTCTCTACTCGTGGGCTCAGCACATAGCGACAGTAGATTTCGCTGGTGTCGATTAGCGCCACCTCATTGTCACGAAGCACATCAAGGTTGATGTCGCGCAGGTCTTTTTCGCTAAGCACTTCAAGGAGTTTTTGTGCCATTACCTTGTTCTTGGCTTTGTCAAGGAATTGCTGAATGGTGCGGTGGTTGCCGCGCCACGCTTCTACTGGCATAGTCGCTTCGTAGGCTTGGCGGATGGAGTCCTCCTGTGCCTTGCGGCGGTCGTTGAGTGCACGTTGCTCGTCGGAGATCTCTGGTAGTACTGCACTCAATGGTGGCGGCACTATGTCTAATTCTAAATGACGTGGCAACGCTTTGTCACGCAATTCTATCAATACAAAGTCACCTTTATCGCCAGCCCATGACACTTTTTTAACAGCCACTAGGTCATCTTTTGTCACCCATACCAGCAGATCTCCTTTGCCAGCAGTGAGGGCAGCATTGCCTCGTTCGTTGGTAGTGTCTTTTGCGACAGTGTAGAACTCTGCGTAGTTGTATAATTTGAACTCTACTGTGGCATTTGGAACGGGATTGCCGTTTTTATCGTGGACTTTTATGATCCTGATCGAGGTGGGGGTGTAGTTGCTGGTGACGTTGATCTCGGTGTAGCATGGTGTGCGGCTCACCACTTGCTCGGGGCCGTGGTAGTCGCCTGCCACCTTGGTGTGCATGAGCATTCCGCGCGAGGCACTCTCGTTGAACCACCCCAGGTTGAGCACTGGCTCGGGCTCGCAGGCTCCCAGGAAGTACCATCGGCCACCCGCCCATGCCTCGACCCAGGCGTGGTTGTCGTCGGTGTGTGCCCAGCGTGGGGTATATACCTGGCGGGCGGGGATGCACACCGCTCGCAGTGCGGCCACCAGGAATGTTGATTCCTCGCCGCAGCGGCCGTAGGCGGTGCGCATGGTGGCGAGCGGACTGCTGGTGCGCGCGTCGCTGGGACGGTAGCTCACCTTCTCGTGGCACCAGTGGTTCACCTCTAGGATGGCATCTTCCATCGATAGGTTCTTCACGCGGTCACGCAGCTCGCGGTAGAACACTATTCTGGCGGTGTCGAGGTTCTCGTTGTTGACTCGCACAGGCAGCACAAAGTGCTCCAGCTCGCGCTCGGGCACGCTCTTGCCCCACGGCATCTCGTCGCGGGCTTGCAGGGTGGCGAGGTAGTTGTGGTAATAGAATTGCTCGCTGTAGTCGGTGCGGTCAGGGGTGGCTAAGTGTAGATTGAGTTTTCTCACATATTGCCAGGCAAGGTCGCTGTTACTGGTGGCTGCTAGGCTTGCCATTGCTGTTGCCGCTATGGCAAGGGCTATAATTGCTTTTGATGAAAGTTTCATGGGCTTTAGAATTTCTATTTGTTGCAAAATTAGCAAATAATTGGCAAAAAAGATATAAAAACAGTCATAATATTTTGCGTTTTCGCAGCATTTTCGTAATTTAGCAACCTGTAACAAAAACTTAAGGACAAAACAAAAAAACTAAAAGCTATCATGAGACCAAGTTATGTTTTCTTTGCCGACGGCTTTGAGGAGATTGAAGCCTTGACCGTTGTTGATGTGCTGCGCCGTGCCGGGATGCCCGTGGTGACGATGTCGATTTATGACGCTCCCGAGGCGATAGGCGCTCACGGAGTGACAGTAGTTGCCGATGAGGCTTTTAACCCCGACCTGCTAGAGGATGCCGAGTGGCTCATTTGCCCAGGTGGCATGCCTGGAGCTTCTAACCTTGCCGAGTGCGAGACATTGTGCGAGATATTGCAAGAACACAACGAGAAGGGCGAGAAGATTGCCGCCATCTGCGCTTCGCCGTCGGTAATTCTAGGGCCATTAGGGTTGCTCGACGGTCGCGATGCGGTGTGCTATCCAGGCATGGAAGACGGCATGACTGGTGCCAATGTGCTCGACCAGCGGGTTGCCGTTGACCGAAACATTGTAACTGGCAATGGACCAGCTTCGGCAGCAAAGTTTGCCCTGACCATTGCCTCCATCAGCATGGGCGAGGATGTGGCAGCCGATGTCGCTGCCGGCATGTTGATGTGATCAGCTAGACATTAGACAATAAATAAAAACGTGGAAGCCGAGTTGCCTCCACGTTTTTTATTTCATAAATCGCTGTAGTTACTTAAAGAAATAGGTCGCTTGCACAAACCAGGTGCGGTGCTTTGCCACATGGTCATCAAGGATTTTTGTGCCGAGGTTCTGGCCTATGCTGAAGCTGTATCCTCCACTAATCTGCACCTTGTTAAACAATTCCACACCTATACCGGCATGAAGCAGCACGCTCACGGCGGTGTATCTCAAGGCGTCTTTAATATTGTTGTGGCCCACGTGGAATGAGAAAGTGGGACCTGCATAGACAAACGGCATGATGGTGCTCTCGAGTCCTCCCAAGCGGCTGTAGCGAAACTTCAAGTTCAGTGGCACATCTATGTAGTGGAGTCGCACAGCCTGTGTCTCAATGCCTTGTGACTGCCAAGCCAGCTTGTCGCCAAAGTGTACCTTTCCTTGCCTTAAGGTGTATAGAATTGAGCCATCGATGCCAAAGCCCACGCCAGGTATCATCAGGTCGCCAGTGATACCCACCGAACCACCAAACATTTTGTCGCTAGCAAAGATGTCGGTTTGCTTAAAGTGAATCTCGTTGTAGTTTCCGCCCACGGTCACACCCCATCGGCGCTCGGGCTGGGCATGTGACGACACCGCGCACAGCAGCATCACAGCCAGCATTATCAGTTTTATAGATTTTCTCATTTCTTGTGGTTTTCTTTTTTCAGAGTGCAAAACTAACACAATTTATCGTCACCACCAAAGATTTCAAATTTTATAACACAATTAATTGTTGCAATTATTGTGTTTGCTGCTTTAATGGGGCTATATAGGGTTCCATTTAGAACATATAGGCGGCGGTGATGGTCCAGAGCTTGTCTTTGCCTTTTATGGGTGTGGAGTCAACTTGCTTGCCTATGTATTCAAAGGCTTTGGTGAGTCCTATGCCATAGCTGGCATGGATTTGCACTTTACGGAAGAGCTCGGCACCAAATCCCACGTTCCACGAAATGTTCCACTTGCGTGTTTTGAAGTCGCCTTTGTCGGTGTCGCCAAGCATTAGTGCGAAGTTGGGGCCAGTGGCGACGAAAGGAGATATTATTTTGCTGAGCACAGGAATCTGAAGCTTGTATTTCACATTGACAGGGATGTCGAGATAGTTGCGTTTGAGTTTTATTCTCTGCGTCTCGTCCTCTAAAAACATGTCGTCTTGCCGGTGAGCAAATAAAACTGAGGCGTCGATGCCGAGTCCCACTACAGGCATTCCTATCTCCATCATCAAGCCCGCTGTGAAGCCGGCTCTATTGTCTTTACTAATAATATCTTTGTCCCACTTGAGCTCGTTGAGTGTGATACCGCCCTTCACGCCAAATCTCACCTGCGCGTGTGCTAATGGGGTGGCGGCGATGGCGATTGCCACAATCAGGGCTATTTGTGTTATTCTTCTCATAGTTATAATTCTGTTGGTCAATTTGTGGCAAAGTAACACAAAAAAAACGAAAAAAAGCAATTTTTTACTCATTATGTGTGCCTAATTAAAGTTATTTAGATTATCTTTGTGTGAATTTTGTGTGGCAATAATAATTGAGACAAAAATGATAAAATCAGATCGTTATTTAGTTGTTGTGCTGACGGTGGTAGTTGTGTTGATGATGGCCTCGTGTAACAATAAGCATTACATCATGAACCAGGGAGTGGTGTGGACTACCGAGTATCACGTGAAGTATGAGGCGAGTGCCGACCTTAATGACTCTATTCAGCAGCTGTTTAAGGTCATCGACGAGAGTGCCTCGGCCTTCAACAAGCAGTCACGCATCGCTGCCATCAACGACAATAAAACTGATGAGGCCGATGCCTTCTTCGTGAAGCTATACACTAAGGCTGCTGAGGTTAATCATGCCAGCGACGGTCTCTACGACCCCACGGTGATGCCGCTAGTCAACGCCTGGGGCTTTGGCTACAAGAGTGGTGCGATGCCCACTCAGGCGCAGCTCGACAGCATCTTGCAGTTTGTGGGAATGGAGCACACCTCACTCCGTGGCAACAAGATAGTGAAAGACGACCCGCGGGTGCAGTTCGACTTCAGCTCCATAGCCAAGGGCATGGCGTGCGATGAGGTGGCAGCAATGCTCGAGCGCAATGGTGTGGAGAACTATATGGTGGAGATAGGCGGCGAGGTTGTGGCACGGGGCGTGAACCACGTGGGGCAGCCCTGGCATGTGTCGATCGATATGCCTGAGCCCGAGGGTAGCGATGGCGCGCAGCACAGCAGCGCACTGTTGATAACGCTCAATGGACAGGCTGTGGCAACGAGTGGTAGCTACCGCAAGTATAAGGAAAGTAATGGCAAGAAGTTGAGCCACATTGTGAACCCAAAGACGGGCACTAGCGAGACGTCAAGCCTGCTGAGTGTGAGCATTGTGGCCCCTAGCTGCATGGATGCTGATGCCTGGGCTACGGCGTGCATGGCAATGGGCGAAAACAAGACCAAGGCCATGATGGAAAGCAATGACACGCTGGGAGTGATGACTATCAGCGTGAACACCGATGGCGACTTTGTGATTTGGGCTAATAAACGCTTTGCCGACTTGGTGGAATAAAGGCGGAGGGTAGGAGTGGGTAGGAGTGGGTAGGAGGGAAATTATGCATTGTGCATTAGTGCATTGTGCATTGTTCTAGCTCTTGCCACAAAGTGTCGTGGGGGAGAGGGGCGGTGATGTCGATTTCTTGTTTTGAGACTGGGTGGATGAAGTGGATGCGGTGCGACTGTAGCGAAATGCCGCCATCAGGGTTGCTGCGTGGTGCTCCATACTTTAGGTCGCCCTTGATGGGGCAGCCCAGGTGTGCGAGTTGGGCGCGGATTTGGTGCTTGCGGCCGGTGAGCAGGTCAATCTCGAGTAGGTAGTAGTTCTTGCTTTGCGCAATTATTCTGTATTTCATCACGGCCTTCTGTGCCCCTTTGGTGTCGTGGGAGGTGACATAGGTCTTGTTGTTCTTTTCCACCGAGATAAGATAGTTGGTGAGAGTGTCTTCGTCTTTGGGCGGGCGGTTCTTGACGATGGCCCAGTAGGTTTTTTGTACTTCTCCCTTGCGAAACAGCTCGTTCATGCGTGAGAGCCCTTTGCTAGTGCGTGCGAAGACCACTAGTCCGCAAGTGGGGCGGTCGATGCGGTGAGTCACTCCGCAAAACACATTTCCGGGTTTGTTGTATTTCTCTTTTATCCACTGTTTCAGCGTCTCCACTAAAGGCACATCGCCAGTGCGGTCGCCTTGCACGATTTCACCGCACTCTTTGTTGACGATGATAATGTGGTTGTCCTCATATATTACTTCCATGTATTTCTTTTTTTTTAGCAAGTTGTTAAGCCGGCATGTGGCTGAGGCGGTAGTTGTGTCGTTGCAGTTATAAAAAAACAGCGCAGCGTGATGTGGATGCTGCGCTGTGAAGTTTTGTCATGTTGGGGTCTGTTAACGGCGACGGCGGCTTGCGCTCTTGCGGCCAGTGGAGCCGCTGTTGTTCTCGTTCTTGTTGAACGTGAAGGAATCACGAACAATAGAGCCATTAACGAAGTCAAAAATCTTTTCTGGATTGATGTCGATGCCCATGAAGCGGGTCTCGAAGTGAAGGTGTGGGCCAGTGCTGCGGCCAGTGTTTCCGCTCAGTGCGATAGGTGTGCCGGCTTTCACAAACTGGTTGGGTTTAACCAGGAATTTAGAAAGGTGGCCATATACAGTCTCAAGACCATTGTCGTGACGCACTACTACAAAGAAGCCATATCCGTTACGCTCAAACTTGGCGAGTCTCACTTTTCCTGAGAAGGCTGCATAGACGGTGTCGCCAACCGATGCCTTGAGATCTACACCGCGGTGCATGCGTCCAAATTGCTTGCGGTATCCATAATGTGAATTTACTACTTTGTGCTTAACAGGCATTGCGTATCTCGACACGTCAATGACTTTGGTGCTGGGGATGTTTGCGTTTTGGTAAGGATTTACGCGATCGTCGTTCCAAGCTTCGCTATAGATGTCGGCATTGTCGCCTTCTTTGTCTCCGTAGAGGTCTTTGGCATATCTTTGTGCCTCTTCTACTTGAATTTTGTTTTTGATTTTCTCCTGCTTGGCAAGGAGGTCACGGTGTGCTTTGCGGTAATCGCTGATAGATTGTGCGCTAGCTGCGATGCTAACCGATATAAGTGCTATACCAATGAAACTTAATCGCAGACTAATAGTTGATAACTTCATATTACATTGTTTAAAAGTTTCAAGAAGCCAGTAAAAAATAAAAGCGAGTATTTATGGTATGAGATGAGGCAGAACTCTTTTTTAAAAGCCTGCTCTCGGGCTTCTTGTTGACCTCAATAGTGGGTCACTACATGAATAAGAACGCACAAAATTAGGGTTTTATTTCCACATAGGCTCTATTTTTTGCATTAAATAGTGTAAAATTGTGTCTAAAAGGCTAAAATTTTTTGCGTAATCTGTTGTGTGGCAAAGTATTGTGAAGGGTATTCTGAAAACGCTGTTTTTTGCCTTGCTGCCTCTGGCTGTTTTTGTGTAATGTGCCACAATGCGATGGGGCATGCAAAAGTAGTTTTTTTCTCTGTAATGTGCAAGAAAAAGTGTGGTTTAAGTGCTTGAAATGCTTGTTAGGGGGGGTGATGGAAATAGAGGTGGGTTCTAAAAATTAAGAAAAAGTAAAATAGTGTTTTGGTTGTATTTTGTTTTCTGCCGGCATCTTTATATTTAAAGTCTTGAAATGTAGCCCGCTACTATTCTTCAACTTTAAATAAAAACCTGCTCGACATAAATTCAAAATCCATCTCAATTAATTTATAGAACCCACCTGGAAAACAATCTTTTTGGGCACTTGTTAATAAATTAATAATATATATTTTCCCAAATAGCGAAAAAATCACTATATTTGCACCGCAAAAAGAGAAATAGTGCATGTGACGGCTCCCTGGCAGGGAGTGGGTGCATCACAAAATTTCTTTTGAAAAGATTGATTGCAATTAATGAGAGAAACCACATATAAGAACACTTAAGGTCTTGTGCGTCAATGCGCAATGCCACTTGTTTATGTGCTTATTTCGTCAACAATTTTAAAAACACAATATTTTATTTTTATGGTTTTACTCGGTATTCAAAGTACTACATTGGCTGTCACAGCGGTGCTCACGGGCGTGGTCCTGGTCTTTGCCGCTTTGTTGATAGCCAGGCTCATTGGTCCTCGCAGCTACACTAAGAGGAAGGGTGAGACCTATGAATGTGGTATCCCAACTCGTGGCGAGAGCATGGCGCAGTTCCATGTGGGGTATTATTTGTTTGCTATCCTCTTTCTCATGTTTGATGTGGAGACAGTGTTTCTGTTTCCCTGGGCAGCAATCTCTAAGAGCTTGGGCACTCAAACCCTGGTGGCTGTAGGCACATTTTTATTTATCTTAGTTCTGGGCTTAGCCTATGCCTGGAAGAAAGGAGCCTTGAGATGGAAGTGAAAATAAAGAGCATGAAGCATGAGGACTTCAAGGACAATGAGTATATCGACAAGCTCGTTGAGGAGTTGAACGCCAGCGGCACTAATGTTGTCGTGGGCAAGCTTGACCAGTTGATAAACTGGGGCATCAGCAACTCGCTGTGGCCTTTCTGCTTTGGCACCAGCTGCTGTGCCATAGAGTTCATGTGCTTGGGCGCCGCCCGCTATGACATGGCGCGCTTTGGCTTTGAGGTGGCCCGCAACTCCCCCCGCCAGGCCGACTATATCATGTGCCAGGGCACCATCACTTACCGCATGGCACCAGCCTTGAAGCGCCTCTATGAGCAGATGGCAGAGCCAAAATATGTGATTGCCTGTGGCGCGTGCACCGTGAGCGGCGGTCCTTTCAAGAACAGCTACTGTGTGGTTAAAGGCGTTGACGAGATTATCCCAGTAGATGTGTATCTGCCTGGATGCCCACCTCGACCCGAGGCTATGTTCTATGCCCTGATGCAGCTTCAGCGCAAGATTAAGGTGCAGAAGTTCTTTGGTGGTGTCAACCGCAAGCAGAAACGCAAGGAGTTTTTTGAGGCCCAGCAGGCGGCACCTGCCGCCATTGAGCAGGCACAAGAACCGGCAATCGAGAGTTTGAACAATCAAGAATAAGAAATACACATTTATATATATGGCAGATCTCAAAGAACAAATCGGCAACTTGTGTCCCGAAGCTCAGTGTGACGACAGCGGTGAGTTCCTGCTGGTGACAGTGCCCGATGCCAAGTGGCATGCTCTGGCTACCGCACTTAAGAACGAGATGCACTTCGATTACCTCACTGCCCTGGTGGGTGTTGACTGGAAAGAGGAGCTGGGTGTGATGTACTATCTCACCAACACCGAGACCCAAGACATGATTCACGTTAAGGTGGCAACTACTAACCGTGAGCAGCCTCGCCTGCACAGCGTGAGCGACTTGTGGGCGGTGGCCAACTATCAGGAGCGCGAGGTCTATGACTTCTATGGCATAGAGTTTATCAATCATCCCGATATGCGTCGCTTTTTCTTGCGCAACGACTGGGTGGGATACCCCTTGCGCAAAGACTATGACGACAGCCCCGAGAAAAATCCCATCCGCCTCGACGACGAGCAGAACGAGGACGACACTTATCGCCTTGTAGAAGACGAGAATGGCAACGTCACCCGCATCGACGGCAAGGTCTTTGGCGACGATGAATATGTCATCAACGTGGGCCCGCAGCATCCCTCCACTCATGGTGTGATGCGCTATCGCGCCTCTATCGAGGGCGAGCTGGTCAAGAAAGTTGACGTGGTGAGCGGCTACATCCACCGCGGCATCGAGAAGATGTGCGAGAGCCTCACCTATCCGCAGACCCTGCTTTATACTGAGCGTCTTGACTATATGTCGGCTCACATCAACCGCCACTGCCTGTGCCTGTGCATTGAGAAGGCGATGGGCCTTGAGGTGCCACGCCGCGCCGAGCTCATTCGCATGACCATGGATGAGCTCATGCGACTGTCGAGCCACTTGCTCAGCTACGGCTGCTTGACGATGGACCAGGGTGCTACCACGGCATTCTTCTATGGCTTCAGGGAGAGAGAGCTGATTTACGACATCTTCGACAAGACTTGCGGCGCCCGCATGTCGATGAGCTACATGACCATTGGTGGTGTGGTGGCCGATGTTCACCCCGACTTTATTAAAGACGTGCGCCACTGTTGCGATGTGGTCACCGAGAAGCTCAAAGAGTATCACAAGCTCTTTAGTGGCAACGTGATAGCCGTTAACCGCATGAAGGGTGTTGGAATCCTGGGCAAGGAAGATGCCATCAATTATGCCATTACTGGTCCCTCGGGACGTGCCAGCGGCTGCCACTGCGACGTGCGCAAGTGCCATCCCTATTCTTTATATAATGAGGTGGACTTCGACGAGGTTATTCTTGAGAATGGCGACTCGATGGATCGCTACATGGTGCGCATGAAGGAGATGGAAGAGTGCATCAAGATTTTGCGTCAGTGCTGCGACATGCTCGAGCAGGAAGGCATCGAGGGTGAGTACATCGCCAAGGTACCCAAGCTCATCAAGCTACCCGCCGGTCACTGGTATCAGCAGGTGGAGGGCAGTCGTGGCGCCTTTGGAGTATATCTCGAGAGCGACGGCGACCCCAAACCTTTCCAGAAGCCTTACCGCCTCCACTTCCAGAGTCCTTGCTTCAACCTAGTGGGTGTCGTTGACCTCACCTGCAAGGACAACCTCATTGCCGACCTTATCACCATTACAGCGTCGATCGACTATGTGATTCCCGACATCGACCGATAAGGAGTGAGAAACAAGAGAAATTAAAACAGATTATCAATACACATTATTATAATAGTTATGTTTAACTTTAGTGTAGTCACCGAGTGGTTTAATAACCTGTTGACGGTATCGGCTGGGATGCCGCAATGGCTGGCAACCACCATAGAGTGTGTGATAATAGCAGTGTTGCTGTTGCTGGCCTACACCGTCCTGGCAATGTTCTACATCATGTATGAGCGATGGGTGTGCGCCTGGTTCCAGTGCCGCCGTGGTCCACTGCGTGTGGGACCGTGGGGCTCGCTGCAGATTTTTGCCGACGTGATTAAGATGCTCATCAAGGAAGTGATAGGTTTGTGGAAGACCGATAATTTCCTTCACAAGCTGGCGCCTTACTTCGTGCTGGTGGCATCGGTGGTAGTCTTTGCCTGCCTGCCGTGGGGCAAGGGGATGCAAGCTATAGATTTCAACGTGGGCATCTTCTTCATGACAGCCGTGTCGTCGCTTGGCGTTATTGGCATCTTGCTTGCCGGCTGGTCGAGTAACAGCAAATACACGCTCATCGGCGCCATGCGCAGCGGAGCGCAGATGATCAGCTACGAGCTCTCGATAGGCATCGCCATGCTCACCATTGTGTGCTTGGCTGGCACCATGAGTGTGACAGGGCTTGTTGAGGCGCAGCAGAATGGCTGGTTCATCTTCACTGGCCACATTCCCGCTATTATCGCCTTCATCATCTATGTGATTGCCGCTACTGCTGAGACCAACCGTGGTCCCTTCGACCTTCCCGAGGCCGAGCATGAGCTCACCGCTGGTTACCACACCGAGTATTCGGGTATCCATTTCGGTTTCTTCTATCTTGCCGAGTACCTTAACCTGTTCATCGTCTCGGGTATCGCCTCGCTGCTCTTCTTGGGTGGCTGGATGCCATTGCATGTGCCGGGGTGGGAAGGCTTCAACGCCGTGATGGACTATATCCCGTCAACCATCTGGTTCCTGGGCAAGGCGATATTCGTGTCGTTCATCATCATCTGGTTCAAGTGGTCGTTCCCACGCGTGCGCATCGACCAGTTGCTGGCACTCGAGTGGCGCTACCTCATGCCCATAGGCTTGGTGAACCTGGTGGTGATGGCAGTCTTGGTGAGCCTGGGCTGGCATTTTGCAGGATAATAAATGAATAAAAGTAAATACAGCATAATAAATTCTCGTGACTTATGAACGAAAATTTCGGAAAAATAACACAGGTGATTGGCCCTGTGGTTGACGTGACCTTTGAGGGCGAGGGTAACCATGTGCCCGAGATATATACCGCCTTGTCGGTGGCGCGTCACGACGGCACAGAGCTGATGCTTGAGGTGGAGCAGCACATTGGCGAGAACACCGTGCGCTGCGTGGCTATGGACAGTACCGACGGCTTGCAACGTGGCACAAAGGTTAATAACCTGGGGCAACCCATCTCGGTGCCCACCGGCGAGCAGGTGAAAGGACGCTTGCTCAACGTGATAGGTGAGCCCATTGACCACCTTGCCGACCTCAAGGGTGGTGACCGCCGCCCCATCCATCAGCCCACTCCCGACTTCAGCGACCTGTCAATCTCTCAAGAGATTCTCTACACTGGTATCAAGGTTATCGACCTCATCGAGCCGTTCTCGAAGGGTGGCAAGATAGGCCTCTTTGGTGGCGCTGGTGTGGGCAAGACGGTGCTCATCATGGAGCTTATCCACAACATTGCCCACGGTCATAGCGGCTTCTCGGTGTTTACCGGAGTGGGAGAGCGCACCCGTGAGGGTAACGACCTGCTGCGCGAGATGATTGAGAGCGGTGTTATCAAATATGGCGACAAGTTCAAGGAAGAGATGGCGGCTGGCGAGTGGAACCTCGACAGCGTGGATATGGATGCTGTGGCACAGAGCCAGGCCACGCTGGTGTTTGGCCAGATGAACGAGCCTCCTGGCGCGCGTATGCGCGTGGCGCTCTCGGGACTTACTGTTGCCGAGCAGTTCCGTGACCAGGACGGCGGTGGCCGCGACATCTTGCTGTTTATGGACAACATCTTCCGTTTCACCCAGGCAGGTAGCGAGGTGTCGGCACTCTTGGGCCGCATGCCAAGTGCCGTGGGTTATCAGCCCACGCTCGCTAGCGAGATGGGTAAGCTGCAAGAGCGCATCACTTCGACCAAGAGCGGCAGTATCACGTCGGTACAAGCGGTGTATGTCCCTGCCGACGACTTGACCGACCCTGCTCCCGCCACCACGTTCAACTTCCTGGATGCCACCACCGTGCTCAGCCGCAAGATTACAGAGCTGGGTATCTATCCCGCCGTTGACCCGCTGGCATCGACCTCGCGCATCATGGATCCAAATATCATTGGTGAGGAACACTATGAGGTGGCTCAGCGCGTGATACGCCTGTTGCAGAAGTATAACGAGCTGCAAGACATCATCGCCATCCTAGGTGTTGACGAGTTGAGCGACGACGACAAGCTGGTGGTATCGCGTGCGCGCCGCGCACAGCGTTTCCTCTCGCAGCCATTCTTCGTGGCCGAGCAGTTCACTGGCGTGCCAGGCGTGATGGTGCCATTGAATGAGACCATACGCGGCTTCAAGATGATTCTTGACGGCGAGGTTGACGACCTGCCCGAGCAGGCCTTCCTCAACGTGGGCACCATCGACGACGCTATCGCTAAGGGCAAGAAACTGCTCGAGCAAGTGGGATAAGAAACATTAATAGTTCTATATGTTGCGATGACATCGCATCATACTAAACAAGAAACACTATGACACTGAAAATCATATCGGCCGAGAAGATAGAATTTGAGGGCGAGGTAGAGCAAATCACCTTGCCAGGGGCATTAGGCTCATTTCAGATTCTTAACAACCATGCGGCGCTAATGTCGTCGCTAGTTCCTGGCACCATGACTTTTGTTCATGGCGAGACCACCACTCATCAAGAGATAAAAGGTGGCATTGTCGATGTGAAGGACAATGTGGTGAGTGTGTGTCTTTATTAACAACAAGAACTGGATTATTGTAATTCTCTTTTATGAAGAAAGCAATAACGATAATAATAGCACTGGTGATACTGGCGCTCATGGCGTGGGGCTACTCGCAGTCGGCAAGCCATCATGGGCATGACGGCGGTAAGGTCAATCCCAAGGAGACCATCTTTGAGCACTTGGGCGACACTTACGGCTGGGAAGTGCCATTCTCTCACAGCAAGAAGATAGCGCTGCCCATCATCGTCTTTGACAAGGGTGGAGCGCTGCATTGCTTCCTCTCGAGCCGTGTTACCGGTGGCGAGACCTATCAAGACGGCGACGCCAGCTTCAAAATATCGACCGATGCCGAGGGAGGCTACAAGGGCAAGCTCGTGCAGGTGGTTGATGGTGGCGAGTACCGTCCGTGGGACTTCTCCATCACCAAGAATGTGCTGGGCCTGCTCATTGCTGCTGCCCTGGTGATATGGATGGCGATGAGCCTGCGCAACTGGTACAAAAAGCAAGGCATGAAAGGTCCCAAAGGGGCAAAGGGAATGCTCGAGATGGTCATCGAGTTTGTCTATACCGACACCATCAAGCCCATCATGGGCAAGGAAGCTCCCAAGTATGGCCCTTATCTGCTCACAGCGTTCTTCTTCATCCTGACGATGAACTTGCTGGGCTTGATAGTGATATTCCCGGGTGGCGCTAACCTCACCGGCAATCTTGCCGTGACCATGGTGCTGGCACTTGCTACCTTCCTCATCACCAACCTCACTGGCACCAAGCATTACTGGAAGGACATCTTCTGGCCCGATGTGCCCATGGCTCTCAAGTGCCCCGTGCCCATGATGCCGTTGATTGAGTTCCTGGGCATCTTGACCAAGCCATTGGCACTGATGGTGCGTCTGTTTGCCAACATGCTCGGCGGCCACATGGTGGTGCTGGTGCTGATATTGCTCATCATGATTTTCACCGAGATGTTTGGAGCTGCGGTAGGTGCTGGCACAGCCGTTATATCGGTGCTGCTGTCGCTGTTCATGCTCCTTCTCGACACATTGATCAGCTTCATCCAGGCCTTTGTGTTCACCCTGTTGTCAACCATCTTCATCTCGATGGCTCACATTCATGAGGAGCCAAAACCCGTGACAGAATAATAAAAAATAAAACAAATAATAACTACTTAAATTTTAAAGACTATGTTAGGATTAATTTTAGCTGAAGCAACAGCCCTGGGAACTCTGGGCGCTTGCATTGGTGCAGGTATCGCAGCTATCGCTGCCGGTATAGGTATTGGCCGCATTGGTGGCTCGGCAATGGAGTCGATAGCCCGCCAACCCGAGTCAACTGGTGACATCCGTACCAACATGATTGTGATTGCCGCTCTTATCGAGGGTGTCGCTCTCATCGCTCTGATTGTGTGCATTCTTGCCCTCTTTGTTTAATATTCATTTAAAACAAGGTTTTTAGATGGAACTGTTTAAGCCTGAATTTGGCCTGGTGTTTTGGATGTTTCTGGCATTTGCGTGCCTGTATTTCATCCTGGCAAAATGGGCTTGGCCTTTTATCATCAAGAGCATGGACGACCGTGCAAGCTTGATAGATAAAGGTGTGGCCTATGCTCAGGAGGCAAAGTCGCAACTCGACAATGCCAAGGCTCAGGCCGACGCACTCGTTGCCGACGCCCGCAAGCAACAGGCCGACATTTTGCGCGACGCAGCCAAGATGAAAACCGAAATCATCGAGCAGGCTAAGGCCGAGGCTGCTGTCGAGGCGAAGAAAGTGACCGATGCCGCTCAAGTGTCGATAGAACAGGCACGCAAGGAGAGTGAGCATCAGTTGCGCCAGGACGTGGGTGCCTATGCGCTCCAGATTGCCGAGCAGGTGATACGCCGCAACATGAGCGACGACAAGGCTCAGCAAGACCTGGTGAAGAAGCTACTTAACGAGGTTGAATCTAAGAATTAATCAACACGATGAACGACGGACTTATTCCCAACCGATATGCCAAGGCACTCTATAAGCTCTCGCAGGAGCGGGGCGACACTGCTTCCATCTACCAAGAGATGAAGCAGCTTGCTGCCGCCTATGCTGCCGAGGCGGGCTTGAAGAAGGCGGTCAACAACCCCTTCTTGCCCACTGGCGACAAGCTCAAGCTGCTGTGTGCGGCATCGGGAGCACCAAGTGACGGCACATCGGCGCGGTTCATGGAGTTGGTTATCAAGAACAACCGCATCGACTTCATGCGTGCCATCGCTCTAGCTTTCATGAAGCAATATCGTGAGCTCAATGGCATCGCCAGGGTCGAGATTGTCACTGCCACGCAACTTGGCGATGACGAGATTAATGCTATCATCGATGTGGTGAAAGGGCAGTTCGTCGGCAAGACCATTGAGCTGACCAAGAGGGTCGATGCCGACCTAATTGGTGGCTTCACGGTAGATGTTGATTCGCGCGTGCTCGACGCATCGGTGAAAAATCAATTAGAAAAATTGCGTTTAAAACTCCTAAGTTAATAAGAGTGAGATGATAAACCCAAGTGAAATATCCGACATACTGAAACAGCAACTGAGCGACATCGAGAGCAAGGTGTCGTTTGAGGAGGTGGGAACAGTGCTTGAGGTGGGCGACGGTGTGGCTCATGTCTATGGACTCGAGAACGTTGAGGCCAACGAGCTCGTTGAGTTTGACAATGGTGTCACTGGCGTTGCCATGAACCTTGAGGAGAGCAACGTGGGCGTGATCTTGATGGACAAGGTAGATAGCGTTGCCGAGGGCATGAAGGTGCGCCGCACCGGTGAGATTGCGTCAATTCCGGTGGGCGAGGGACTGCTAGGGCGTGTTATCAACGTGCTGGGCGAGCCGCTCGACGGCAAGGGTCCCATCGAGGGCGAACTCGTGCGTCTGCCCCTGGAGCGCAAGGCCCCGGGCGTTATCTTCCGCCAGCCTGTGAACCAGCCTCTGCAAACCGGCCTCAAGGCTATCGACTCGATGATTCCCATAGGCCGTGGCCAGCGTGAGCTTATCATCGGCGATCGTCAGATTGGCAAGACCGCCATTGCTGTAGATACTATAATCAATCAAAAGTCGGGCTACGAAGCGGGCAAGCCAGTCTATTGCATCTATGTGGCCATTGGCCAGAAGGCTTCGACAGTGGCTGCGCTGGTCAACCAGCTCAACCAACATGGAGCCATGCCTTATAGCGTGGTGATTGCCGCTACTGCTGCCGACTCGGCGTCGATGCGCTACTACGCGCCATTTGCCGGCGCTGCCATTGGCGAGTATTTCCGCGACACTGGTCGCGATGCTCTCGTAGTCTATGACGACCTCTCAAAACAGGCTGTCGCCTATCGTGAGATTTCGCTCATCCTCAAGCGCCCCTCGGGCCGTGAGGCTTATCCTGGCGATATCTTCTACCTGCACAGCCGCTTGCTCGAGCGTGCCGCCAAGATTAATGAGAACCAGAAGGTGGCCGAGGCTATGAACGACCTCCCCGAGGCCCTCAAGGGCAAGGTTAAGGGTGGTGGCTCGCTGACCGCGCTTCCCATCATTGAGACTCAGGCTGGCGATGTGAGTGCCTATATCCCCACCAATGTGATTTCTATTACCGATGGCCAGATTTACCTAGAGACGGCGTTGTTCAACAACGGCATCCGTCCGGCGGTGAACGTGGGTATCTCGGTGTCGCGTGTGGGTGGTAACGCTCAAATCAAGGCTATGAAGAAGGTGGCAGGAACGTTGAAGATTGCCCAGGCGCAGTTCCGCGAGCTGGAGTCGTTCACCAAGTTTGGTGGCGACATCGACCCCGTTACCGCGCGCACCATCGACACTGGTCGCAAGAATGAGCGCCTGCTCGTTCAGCCGCAATACAAGCCTGTTCCCGTCGAGGAGCAGATTGCGGTGATCTACTGTGGCGTGAACGGCCTGCTCGAGAGTGTGCCCATGGACAAGGTGGCAGAGTTTGAGCAGCTGCTCATCCAGTACTTGCACGCTAAGCACCAAGCCGATGTGCTCGATGTGCTCAAGAGCGGCAAGATCGACGACGACGTGATGGCCAAGCTCAAGGATGCTGCGGCCGAGATTTCAGGAAAGTATCAAGCTTGATAAAAGTTGATTATTAATGGCAACACTTCGAGAACTTAAAGGACGCATTGGCTCGGTAGCCTCTACCGAGAAGACCACGAGCGCGATGAAGATGATTTCGTCGGCCAAGATGCACAAGTTCACAGGCATGGTGCAGCGCCTCAAACCCTATCGTGGCATGGTGCGCAACGTGCTCAGCCACTTACTTGTCACCGACCAGGAGTTTTCCTCGCCATTGATAGAGACGCGCGATGTCAACAAGGTGGCTATTGTGGTATTTGGCAGCGACGACGGCTTGTGTGGGGCTTATAACATCAACATCTTCAAGCAACTGCTCACCGCTATCGACGAGCTGCGCAAGCTCTATGGCAAGGGCGTGACGATTACCGTTATTCCTATTGGCAAGAAGATGGTCAAGGCCGTAGCCAAGATAGAGGGTGGCGGCATCAAGGTGCAGAATGTTGACTACATGAGCACCCGCAGCACCATGGAGCAGCTCTCTGACTTCACCGAGATGTTGAGGAGTGGCTTTGTTGACCATGTGTTTGACCGTGTGGATATCGCTTACATGAGATTTGTCTCTACAAGCCGTCAGGTCATGCACCATGAGCAGCTGCTGCCGCTGAGTGCCGACGCGCTGGCTCAGGACATCGACCCGAAGGAGGCGTGCAGCCCGTGCATCTTTGAGCCCGATGCTAACAGCATCTTCAACAGCGTGCTGCCGCTGCACCTGCGTGCCACGATGCAAGAGGTGTTTGTGTCGAGTTCGGCATCGGAGCAAGCCTCTCGTGTGATGGCGATGCAGATTGCCAGTGACAATGCTGCCGATTTGCTCGAACAGTTGAACCTGGAATACAACAAGCTGCGCCAGCAAAGTATCACCACCGAGCTGCTCGACATCTTGGGTGGCCAAGTGGAGAGATAGCTCACTGGGCAGCCCAAGCGAGATAATAAAACGTGCCACGAAGCGAATCTTTCATGCCTGTTCGCTTATGGCGCACAAGATAAACCTAAGGCATGAGTTATATTAGTGTCTAGAAAGTAGGCACACCACCGACAAAACATAATTATGAACATCAAGGAGTATTTCTCTTCAATATTTAAGGGTGCTCACAGCCTCATCAAGGGTATGGAGGTGACAGGTAAAGAACTCTTTACCAAGAAGGTTACCGAGCAATATCCCGAGAATAGGGCAGAGCTTGAAATTCCCGAGAGATTTAGGGCCACGTTGCAGTTCGTCTATGACGAGGAGGGTTATCACAAGTGCATCGCCTGCAAGACGTGCGAGCGCAACTGCCCCAATGGCACCATCCAGATTACCACCCGCATGGTTGACCTGCCCAATGGCAAGAAGAAGATGAAGCTCGACAAGTATATTTATGACTTGGGAAGCTGCACCTTCTGTGGACTGTGTGTCACTAGCTGCCCTACCGATGCCATCAAGTTCTCTAACGACTTTGAGCAAGCGGTATTCCGCCGCGAGGCGCTTGTCAAGCAGCTCAATTACCTGCCCGAGAAAGAGAAACCCGCTCCTGAGCCCGCTGCCAAGCCCGCTGCCGCCGCACCTGCTAAGGCCGCCGATGTTCAGTCACCTAACGCAGATAAAAAAGAAGAATAATATGGATTCAATTGGAAATGTAATCATGTATTTCGTGTTCGCACTGGCGATCATCGTTTTCTCGGTGCTCGCAGTGACAACGAAGAAGATTTTGCGCTCAGCAACCTATCTGCTGTTTGTGCTTTTGGCTACTGCCGGCATCTACTTCCAGATGGATTATGAGTTCTTGGGTGCTACACAAATTGCCGTTTATGCCGGTGGTATAGTCGTCCTGTTTGTGTTTGCTATCATGCTCACTCACAAGCCGGGCGAGGACTCCGAGGCGCTCAACTCACATCGCAGAGCCCTAGGCCTGACGGCATGTGGGCTGGGAGTGCTGGTGTGTGGAGCTGCGCTGTTCAGCTTCATGAAGATAAGAGATGCCGTGGAATTGGCGACAAGTGGCGATTATACAGTCAATCAGCTAGGCGCCGACTTGCTTAGCAACAAAGGCTATCTGTTGCCCTTCGAGGCACTGAGCGTGCTGTTGCTGGCATGTATCATTGGTGCGATAGTTATAGCCCGTAAACGTTAAAAGAAGAAAGGAGAGAAGACAGATGAAACTATCATTATTAATGTATCTCATTCCGAGCCTCATCATGTTTGGCTGCGGTGTTTACGGGTTCATCACCCGCAAGAATATGATTGCGATGTTGATATCGCTGGAGTTGATGCTCAATGCTGTTGACATCAATTTTGCGGTCTTCAATCGTTACCTCTTCCCCAATGGCCACGAAGGCATGTTCTTCAGCCTCTTTGCCATAGCCATTGCCGCTGCCGAGACTGCTGTGGCCATTGCTATCATCATCAACGTGTATCGAGTGGCTAAGAAGGTGGATATTAACCAAATTACTAAAATGAAATTCTAAACAGTTATGGAAATATTAAATAGTACAATCTACGTTCTTGCCATACCCCTGTTCATGTTCCTGTTCTTGGGGCTTGTGGGCACCAAGATGCCTCGCAAGATTACCGGTGTGATAGGTGTGCTGGGAATGGCTGTGACTACAGTGTTGGCCTATGCCATAGCGTTTACTTATTTCTTTGGTGAAGGGCCACAGAAGATTGATGGTGTGTATCAGCAATTAGTGCCCACCGACTGGACGTGGCTCTCGTTTTATGCCGACAAGCTGGTGGTGCGACTGGGCGTGCTGCTCGACCCCATCTCGGCGATGATGCTGGTGGTGATTTGCACCGTCTCGTTCATGGTTCACCTCTATAGCTTGGGCTACATGAGTGACCACGACGGCAACCCTGAGAAGGGTTTTCAGCGTTACTATGCCGACTTGGCCTTGTTCACCTTCTCGATGCTCGGACTGGTTGTCTCTACCAACATCTTCCAGATGTTCATCTTCTTTGAGATGGTGGGTGTTTCGTCCTACCTCCTCATTGGGTTCTACTATGGCCTGCAACCTGCCAACCATGCGTCGAAGAAGGCGTTTATCGTCACTCGTCTTGCCGACTTGTTCTTCTTGATTGGCATCTTGATACTGTCTTATTATACTAAGACATTTGATTTCATCAATATCATGGGCAAGAATGGCGGTGAAGTGATGAACGCGTTCACCAGTGCTCAAGGTCTCACATTTATGGGCTGCTCGGTGACTGGCTGGGCGTTGACCTTCATCTTCATTGGTGGTGCCGGTAAGAGTGCTATGTATCCACTTCACATCTGGCTCCCCGATGCTATGGAGGGTCCCACTCCCGTGTCGGCACTCATCCATGCTGCAACTATGGTTGTGGCAGGTGTGTTCTTGGTGGCTCGCATGTTCCCGCTATATGTGCTGGAGCAGGGTGCCATGGACATCATCTGCGTGGTGGGAGCGTTCACGGCATTCTATGCCGCCGCTATTGCCTGCACTCAGAGCGACATCAAGCGTGCGCTGGCGTTCTCTACAATATCGCAGATTGCCTTCATGATGACGTCACTGGCCGTTAGCTCGGCCGATGGCGCGCTCATTGGCGGTCACGAGGCTGGTTTGGGCTACATGGCGTCGATGTTCCACTTGTTCACCCACGCTATGTTCAAGGCGTTGCTCTTCCTCTGTGCTGGTGCCATCATCCATGCCGTTCACAGCAACGAGAACAGCAAGATGCACGGCTTGCACAAGTTCATGCCCATCACCAGCATAGCATTCCTCATAGGTTGCTTGGCAATCGCCGGTATTCCTCCCTTTGCCGGCTTCTTCAGCAAGGACGAGATACTCGTGGCTTGCTATGAGAAGGGCCTGGGCTGGGGCTTGTGGATGAGTATGGTGGCTGGCATGACAGCGTTCTACATGTTCCGCATCTACTACCTCATATTCTTCTGGAAGAAGCATGAGGTACACGGTGAGCACGCTCCAAAGGACCAGCCTTGGACCATGACAGTGCCACTGATTGTGCTGGCGCTCATCTCGTGCGTGGCAGGGTTCGTGCCCTTTGGCGACCTGGTGACTTGGAATGGCCAGGCACTAGAGACTCACATGAACTGGCCGGTGGCTGGTGCCAGTGTTGCCATCGCTCTTGTGGGCATAGGTCTTGCAACGGTGATGTATCGCAAGGAAAACCCGCTTCCCGACAAGCTGGCAACTATGTTCAAGGGCCTGTGGACCGCAAGCTACAAGCGCTTCTACATGGACGAGCTTTATCAGTTCATCACCCACAAGATTATCTTCCAGGGTATCAGCAAGCCCATAGCGTGGTTTGACCGCACCATCATCGACGGATTCTTCAATCTGCTTGGCAACGTCACCAACAGTGCCTCGTGGGGCATCCGCAAGATGCAGTCGGGCAGCGTGCAGGGTTATGTCTCGTATTATATCATTGGTGCGATGCTGCTTGCAGCCATCACCGGTGTTGTGGTTCTGTGCATTTAATCAACGGTTCTAAATAAAACAGTAACGATTATGGAAATATTCTCTAATATACTTATTTATTTCGTGATAATCCCCGTGCTCACTCTTGCTGGCCTGGCGCTGACCAAGAACAAGGGCATTGATGCGATTAGGGCCGTTGCCGTGACTGGTGCCACAGCACTTGTGGCCCTGGCTATTTATCTAGTGTATATTTTCCTCAAGGCTCGCGGGCTGGGCAATACCGACGACATGATATTGCAGACCAGCGTTACATGGTATGAGCCACTAAATATAAAACTCGCACTGGGCGTGGATGGCGTGTCGGTGGTGATGATACTGCTCTCGGCGTTTATCGTCTTTGCTGGCGTCTTTGCTTCGTGGAAGATGGACCCACTGCCCAAGCAGTTCTTCTTGTGGTTCTTCTTGCTCTCGACAGGCGTGTTTGGCTTCTTCATCAGCGTGGACTTGTTCACCATGTTCATGTTTTATGAGGTGGCGCTTATCCCTATGTACCTGCTCATTGGTGTGTGGGGCAGTGGCAACAAGAACTACAGTGCCATGAAGCTCACACTCATGCTCATGGGTGGCTCGGCATTCCTGATGCTTGGCATCATTGGCATTTATTTCCACTCGGCTCCCGAGGGACAGCCACTCACCATGAACCTGCTTGAGATTGCCAAGAACGATGCCATTCCTCACAACTGGCAGATGTATCTGTTCCCGCTCACCTTTGTGGGCTTCGGCGTGCTGGGTGCTATGTTCCCGTTCCACACTTGGTCGCCCGATGGTCATGCCAGCGCACCCACTGCGGTGTCGATGCTTCACGCTGGTGTGCTCATGAAGCTGGGAGGTTATGGCTGCTTCCGCATTGCCATCTTCCTCATGCCTTTTGCTGCTCAGCAGCTGGGATGGATATTCTTGACCTTGACGGGCATCAGCATCGTGTATGGCGCCTTCAGTGCCTGTGTGCAGACCGACCTCAAGTATATCAACGCTTACTCGTCGGTGAGCCACTGTGGCATGGTGCTCTTTGCCATCCTGATGTTTAACCACACCGCCATGACTGGTGCAGTGTTGCAGATGCTCTCTCACGGCTTGATGACCGCCTTGTTCTTTGCCTTGATTGGTATGATTTACGGTCGCACCCACACTCGCGACATCCGCGAGATGGGTGGCTTGATGCACATCATGCCTTACCTGGGCGTGGGATATG
Source organism: uncultured Prevotellaceae bacterium (assembly GCA_900318255.1). Lineage (GTDB taxonomy): Bacteria > Bacteroidota > Bacteroidia > Bacteroidales > Muribaculaceae > Sodaliphilus. The sequence goes on from ONJX01000005.1 coordinate 80,657, forward strand.
TGATTGCCGGTTTCGCCTCGCTGGGTCTGCCGGGCTTGAGCGGTTTTGTTGCCGAGATGACGATATTCGTTGGCTCGTTTGAGCATCAGGATATGTTCCGCCGCGTGCTCACCATTGCCGCCACCACGTCGATTGTCATCACTGCGGTCTATATTCTGCGCGTTGTGGGCAAGCTGCTCTATGGCGCGGTGCAGAACGAGCATCATCGCTCGCTCACCGATGCCGACGCCACCGAGCGCATCTCTACTGCCACTCTCATCATTTGTGTGGCAATCATCGGCTGTTTCCCCAATTTCTTCATCAACATCATCCGCGACAGCTTCGATCCTGTGGTGAAGGCTTTGACAAGTGTTATGTAACAATAGTGTTGAATTAAAAATATACAAGATATAATTATGAATTTAGATTATTCTCAGTTTTTAATGATGCCTCAGGAGTTGGGCCTGCTTGCAGTGTTCTTGCTCGTGTTCTTATATGACACTTTCATGCCAAAATCCACTCAGCAGGGGTTGCCACTCTTTGCCACCATAGCATTTGGCATCTTCATGATATTTGGTTTCTTTCCTGTTAACGAAGGCTTGATATTTGAAGGCATGTTCCAGGCCGACAAGGCCACATGGGCCATTAAGAACATCCTCAACATGGGCACCTTTATCGTGCTCTTGCAGGCGGTGAAATGGGCTAATAGCGACTTTGTGGCAGTGCGCCGCGGCGAGTTCTATGAGCTCATCCTGCTCACCCTCTTTGGCATGTACCTGATGATATCGGCCCGCCACTTCCTGGTGTTTGTCATTGGTCTCGAGACCGCCTCGTTGCCACTTGCCACTCTTGTGGCCTTTGAGAAGAAGCACTACGAGAGCCATGAGGCAGCTGCAAAATATGTGCTAACAGCGGTGTTCTCGTCGGCAATTTTGCTTATGGGACTCTCGTTTGTGTATGCTCTCTCGGGAGGAAATCTCTATTTCAACCAGCTGGCAACCTTCCTGATGGGTGAGAAGTCATTGCTGCTCATCGTTGCACTGGCATTCGTGATTGCCGGTATTGGCTTCAAGCTCTCGCTGGTGCCTTTCCACCTGTGGACCGCCGACGTTTATCAAGGTGCTCCCACCATGGTCACCAGCTATCTGTCGGTAATCAGCAAGGGCTCGGCGGCATTTGCCTTCTTCATCATTCTGGTGCAGGTGTTTGGTTCGGCCTATGCCGAGGTGTGGCAGTGGATGCTCTATGCCGTGATTATCATCACCATCACTGTGGGTAACCTCTTTGCCATACGCCAGCGCAATCTCAAGCGCTTCCTGGCGTTCTCGTCAATCTCGCAGGCTGGCTACATTATGCTTGGTGTGATTGCCGCCAATGCCGTGGGCATGGCCTCGATGATGTATTACATTCTGGTCTATATCTTCAGTAACCTCGCCGCCTTTGGCGTGATTGCTGTGATAGAGCGCTGCACTGGCAAGGTGACTACCGACGACTACAACGGCCTGTTCAAGACCAACCCATGGCTTGCCTTTGTGATGATGCTTGCCATGTTCTCGCTTGGCGGTATTCCTCCATTTGCCGGCTTCTTCAGCAAGTTCTTCATCTTTGTGGGCGCTGCTCACACGGGCAGTGTGGCAATCTATGTGCTCGTCCTCATAGCGTTGATTAACACCATCATCTCGCTCTACTACTACCTGCTGGTGGTGAAGGCAATGTTCATCCGTCAGGACGAGTGCGTTATACCCACCCTGCGCTCGCACTGGACCGAGAAGGCAGGTTTGATAATCTGCACCCTGGGCATCATCCTCATTGGCCTAGTGAGCTGCATCTACACAAGCCTGAGTGACATCGCCGCCACAACAGGCGAAGTGTTCACGATGATATAATATATATCTCTATTAACACACCCTAAAAGAATAAGGAGAAGCATCAATTGCCTCTCCTTTTTTCTTGAAGTTTGTGGGTGTAAATATTTCTTATTATCTTTGTTGCCGCAATAAGAAATAAAGCTTAGTGAATTGTCATTAATTTTACTATAAAGAGTAATTATGGTTTGTTAAGACTCTATTTATTAGGCTATTGATACTATTAGAATTTATGAAAGCATTGAATGCCTTATTGGTGATATTGTTATTGCAGGTTGTCGCAATAACATCTAGTGCCACTGATTTTGTGGCTATGGACTATTATTTTGACAATAGTAAGGTGCAATTTCCGGTTGTGAAGATGATAGTTGGTGACACCACAAATTGCCGCACTATAGTGCTCGACATGGACACAATGGGGCATGATGATTTGTGGAAAGCGTCGTTTAAAAAGGCGATGCACGATGTTGACTTCTATGGCTTTATCAATCAAGACTTGGGTGCCGACACCATTAACCTTTCACCGCTTCAGTTGATCGATAGCCTAGAGTGTGAATTGGGCTCCAGTTTCAGGCACACCGCCCTCAAAGAGACCGACGAGTGGGGACATGTTTATGCTTACTGGGTTTTCTGTCCGGATTACAACATTAACAATAGCGACGGATACTGGCGGCCAATCGACAGCTATGGCATCACTCCATCGAGGAGTGTTCCTCTTGTTTATATTAATACCGAGAATTCTCGCCCCATAATTGACAAAATTCAATACATCGCCGGCACACTATGGATTGATAACTGCGGCATTGAAAACTGCTGTTCGTTAGGGAGTGAACAGGAACCACTAGCCATTGAGATAAAAGGGCGCGGCAACTGGACTTGGGTAACATCGCACAAGAAGCCTTATAAAATTAAATTTGCGACAAAACAATCTCCTTTGGGACTTGATAAGAGTAAGCATTTTATTCTGAAACCCGACTGTCAAGATTGGAGCGGTTATTTGCGTAATGAAACCGGATTTGAAGTGAGCCGTCTTTTAGAAATGCCTTACACGCCACGGCAATACCCTGTTGAGGTGATGCTCAACGGAGAATATATAGGTTTGTATTTCTTATGTGAGAAAATACGTGTGGAGTCGGGCAGGGTAGAAGTGGTGGAGCAAGAGGACTATGAAACCAATCCCTATAATATCACTGGTGGTTGGCTCTTGGAGTCAAGGGGCTATGAGCATCCCATCTATTGGCAATTTGAGAATAACGACCCCCAACGGGTGTTTTATGCTTTTGAATCTCAATCACCAGAATTGTTCTCCGAAGCGCAGCAGCAATACATATCCTCATTCATTAGCAAAACCGACAGCTGCATTTTTGTTGCCGACAAAACCGACCAAGGATGGGAGCAATACATTGACATTAACTCGCTGGCAAGGTTTTATGTGATACATGAGGTGATGGACAATATCGAGGCCTTTGATGGCAGTCTGTTTCTCTATAAGGACTGGGGTGAGAATGAAAAGTTTCATTTTGGGCCAGTATGGGACTTTGACAACAGCAGCATGAATACGACCAACAGCAAGTTTATTTACCAGTATGACAACTTCAATTTGTTTTGGATTGAAGAGATATGCAAATTTCCGAGGTTTGAGCAGGAGGTGAGCTTAATATGGAAGGAATTTAATGAAAAAGATATCCTTCAGAAAGCAAAGCTGCATGCTCATCAATGGAGGACGTTAATCAATGGTGCTGAGCAGCAAGATGCTAAGCGCTGGCGCACTTATGCTAGTGTACACTCTGCCGATGCCCCACAAGCCTATCTCGACATGATCGACCACAAGGTAAAGTGGCTTGATAAGCAATGGGGAGATGGCAGTGGCATAACCACAGTAACAGCTAGTGAAAAGGTGGTGATTGGTGTTAAGTTCTATAATCTTCAAGGCGTGCCAAGCGACAACCCCTTTGAAGGCTTTAACATCAGGGTGACGACCTACAGCGACGGCTCGCGATCGAGTGAAAAGGTGGTGCGGTAATGCACCACGCATTAGCTCCGTAGGGCTATTAAAGACGAGAGTCTATCTTGCAAGATTGACTGTTTATAGTTTTGTATCGTCGGTTGACATTTTTGTTGTGGACTCACGCTAGAACTTTATCATGAAAACGCCAGCGAGCATGATGATGATGCCGGCATATTGTGTCCATGAGATGTGTTTCTTGGGAGCTCCGAGCCAGCCGTGCCGTTCCATGAGGAGACTGAGCAGTAGCTGGCCTATGAGCAGTGCCATCATGAAGGCACTCACGCCAATGAGTGGTATGAGCCATGCGTTGCCATAGACGATGACCGCGCCCAGGATGCCGCCCATCCAAATCCACCATGGTGCAGAGGTGGTGAACGCTTTTCTCGTCTTGACAATGCTGCCGCCGAGGCAGCAATAGACTATCATCACCACTGTGGCGATGGCAAAAAGCACGGTCGTGGCCTGAATTGCCGAACCAATGACTTGCCCCAGTGATGCCAAGATTGCACCGACTACCGCCGAGAGGCACCCCGAGAGCACCGCCGCAAGTTGCCACAGCACCTGGCGTAGTCCGCCATTGCCAGTGGTGGCGTTGCTGTTGAGGCGAGGGATGATGACCACCAGTGTCACGCCCACTATGAGGAGTGCTGCACCGAGGGCTCGTTGCCAGCCTAGTGGCATCACTCTGGCTCCAAACCACCCGAAGTGGTCGATGCACAGGCTGAAGAGCAACTGGCTGAACATAGGTATCACCATGGCCTGTAGCTGGCCTATCTCCTTGAAGAGGTGAATGGCAATGGTGATGGTGATGAGTGGTATCACGCCAATGAACCAGCTCCACCAGGGTGCGTCTTGCAGTGCCTGCTGCGATGGCATGAGCGGAATGGATGCAATGAGCGCTACAATGATAAGCACTATGGTTGAAACGGCAAAGGAGATGAGCGTGGCCAGCGGAGCCGAGCTCACGAGCTGGCGCATGCGTGAGTTGGCAGCCGTCTGGAGTGGTGTGCAGAAGCCCAGCACGAGGGCGATGAGCAGGTAGAGCATAGAATATTAAGTTTTAAGTGTTAAGTTTTAAGTGTTAAGTTTAAAGTGTTAAGTTTTAAGTAGGGACAAGGCGTGCCTTGTCCGTTTGTTGCTTGTGGTGAGCAAGGTGTGCCTTGTCGGTCTATTATTTTGGGGGATGATGAGAGCTGTTTCTTTCTATATTTTTTTGATTATTTTGCAGGGGTTGCCGGCGGCAACAACGCCGGCAGGGATGTCGTGAGTGACCACGCTGCCAGCTCCGATGACTGCACCGTCACCAATGGTGACCCCAGGACACACCGTGACGTTGCCTCCGAACCACACGTTGTTGCCCACGGTGATGGGTAGTGACCACTCCACACCCTTGTTGCGGGTGGCCACGTCGAGTGGATGGCATGGTGTGTAGAAGGAGCAGTTGGGCCCAATGAACACATGGTTGCCAAAGGTGACACGTGCCTCGTCGAGGATGACCATGCCGGTGTTGGCAAAGAAATCTTCTCCCACCTCGATGTTGAAGCCGTAGTCGCAGAAGAAGGGCTGTATCACCTTGAGCCGCTCTCCCGTCTTGCCGAGGATGCACTTGATGAGTGTGTCTTTCTCCTTTTGAAGAGAGGGCCTCAAATTGTTGTAGTCGCGGCACATCTCCTGAGTGTCTTGTAGAATGTCGAGCAGAAGGGTGTTGCCGGTGGCGTCGTAAGGCTCACCGCTCATCATCTTCTCGAGCTCAACAAGCTGTTTTTGTGTGAATTGTCGCATATATTATTTTTTTGTCGTGCAAAAATACAAAAAAAGCAGGAATTGTAGTATCTTTGTAGCAAATAAACAATTTGCAAAATGAAAAAGACATTATTATTGATTGCTGTGATGCTCGCAGCAGTGATGGCTCAAGCACAGAGCAAAGTGTATTTCACACGTGACATCAGCCCCGAGGGGTTAGTGAAAATCTATAAGGCATTAGGCGTGGAGGCTACTGGCCGTGTGGCAGTGAAAATCTCTACTGGCGAGGGAGGCAACAACCACTACCTCAAGCCCACACTCATCCGCAACCTCGTTGATGAGGTTAATGGCACTATCGTGGAATGTTGCACTGCCTATGGCGGCTCACGTCAGGATGTGAAGAAACACTGGCAGACTATTCACGAGCATGGCTTTGATTCAATCTTTGCCGTAGATATCATGGATGAGTATGATCAAATGCGCATCCCTATTCAGGACAAGAAGCACTTGAAATATGACATCGTGGGAGGTCATCTGGCAAACTATGATTTCATGATTAACCTTGCGCACTTCAAGGGTCACGCAATGGGTGGTTTTGGCGGTGTGCTAAAGAATGCAAGCATTGGTGTGGCATCGACAGCTGGCAAGGCCTACATTCATAGTGCTGGCAAGACCGATGACCCTGAACTCACTTGGACTAAAGAATACATCGCTGCTGGCCCCACTCAAGACCTGTTTCTAGAGTCGATGGCTGCCGCAGCTCAAGCAGTACACAACTATATGGGTGGTCGCGTGCTTTACATCAACGTGATGAACAATATGAGTGTTGACTGCGACTGTGACGGCTCACCCGAAGCACCCATGCTCAAAGACATGGGCATCCTTGCCAGTCTCGACCCAGTGGCGGTAGATCAGGCGTGTCTCGACAAGGTGTTTAACTACAAGGGGCGTCCTGGCGATGACAACAAGCCTCTGATAGAGCGCATTAATCGCCAGCATGGCACTTATATTACCGACTATGCCGAGAAGATAGGGCTCGGTAGCAAAACCTATATCTTAATTGACATTGACAAGAAATAACTGAGGCAATTTGGTGATTGCCGAGGTTAAAAGATGCAGAATTAGGGACTAGACGTGCGTTGTCCCTAATTCTGCATCTTTTTGAACCCAACTCGGTCTATACCGGCACACTCTACACTTGAATTATGATTTGCTATCCTTGACTATTGGTCTCAGAACTTGTAGGTGAGTCCTAATGTAATGCTTTTGAAATTTTCTTTTTTGCCTATTACGATGGGTGTGTCGTTGATTTGAATGTTGCGGGCGCCACCGTAGAGGTCGAAATTGCTGTGGGTGTAGCCAATGGAAAATTCCCAGTTCTCTTCATACTCGAACACGAGTTCGGCTCGTGCGTACCAGTAGCAAAACTTTGCGCCAGAGTTGTCGTGATATTCCTCTGAAGAGATTATAATGTTGCTCGTTTCATCTTTGTTTTCAATCTCTTCGGGAACATCTGTCATTTCGCCCGTGAGGACTTTCACTCTCTTATTGGTGGGGAAAGGCATGATGATGCCGGGTGAGAGCCTCAGCGACAAGCCCATCTCTCCCTTAGTGAGCATCACTGCCGGAGTGGTGAACTGAAGGCCCGCCTTCACTGCCGTTCGGTAGAGGCAGTCATTGTTGTTTTTAATTTCTCTATACTGGTTGCCCGTGACGGGAATGTCTTTTACGATATTTTTGTTATAGTTGAATGGCGTGATGAACATGAAGCCCACGTTTGCCCCGATGTAGCGAAAAGGACGGTACTCGAGGTTAATCTCGGCGTCGATTGATGGGCTCAGCGACATGCCTAGTTTGAGCCCTGCAGCAATCTTGCCGTTGTTGCTGTAGTCGATGTCGAGGGCATGGCAGTTGAGCATTATAAGTAATGCCAAGCCTGTGAAGAATATTCTTTTCATTTTGTGTAAAAGTCAATGATTTGCTGTAACGAACGGCTGCACACGGGGCAAAACTCGGGCACCTTGAGGGTTTTCATCATGCAGTTAGGAGTGGGGCGATAGACGCCCTTGAGCACACATCCTGCGCCCTCGTAGAGGCCTATCGTCGTGGTGTCAAGGTTCTTGTCGTCGGCTAAGGAGATTGTGGTTTTGCCAGCTGGCATCAGGTCTTTCCATTTTGAGCCGAAGTCCACCAGTGTGGTGATATTGTGAGCCCATGGTTCCACGTCGAGAGGGAAGTCGTTAGGCTCTTCGCCAGGGTAGGCATACTCATCGGCAAGAGCCCCGAAAGAGTGCCCAAACTCATGTACTAGCACCTCGATAAATAGCTTGTGCTTGGTCATCAGTAGGTTGAGGGTGTTGTAGATGCCACCACCGCCATAGCGGTCGGTGTTGACCATGACGATGATGTGGTCATAAGGCGTGCCAGCTAGGGCATCGTGCATCTGCTTGATGCGCAGTGTGGTGAGGTATCGCTCCATGCCAAAGGTGTCGAAGCTCGACCCAATGGCAGTGCTGTGCCACACTCCCTCGCTGGGAATTGAGGGTCCGCTGTCGCGCGATGGTGTGAGCACGGCAATGATGTTGAAGCGGTCGCGGTTGCTCTTGAATGGCTCAAAGCTGAAGATTCCTTCTACCCCCTTGTTGCAGTCGTCGAGGAAGTCTTGCATCTGCTCTTGTGTGTAGCCCTCGGCAACCATGGCAATGTTGATGCCTCGCTCGGGGCGAGTGGCTTGGTTGATGGTGACATATTGCGGCACATCGGTCTCGCCTTTGTGTACAATGGTGCGGTCGGTGGGAGATACCTTATGGTTGATGGTTGCCGTCACCTCATGGCGATGGTTGTAGAGGTTGACCGTCACCACCACCGAGTCGCGCGGCATGGGCAGCAGCTCCACGCACTCAAAGGCTTTAGGAGCCAGGTGTGCGTCGTCAAGGTCGAGCCACTCCTGGAACAGCGTGCTGAAGGTGTGCAGGTAGATCAGCTCGCCAGTTGCTGCCAGTCGCATCTCGATGGTGGCTGCGCCGTGCACTGGAATCTCGGTGAAGTGTTGCCGCTTGCCGTGCCACCCTGGCATGCGACTCATTCCCTCAAGCGAGATTGCCTGGCCATGCACATCGCCACTGAGGATATAGTCGATGCGCAACGTTGAGTCGCTGAAATGCTTGTCAAAATCCTTTGCGCTAATAGTTGCTGAGCTAACTGCAAGCCACAGCACTAAAAAACCTAAAACTGTTCTCATTGTTATTATTAAAACAAATTAGTGACTTGTTGTGTGTGTTACGATGCCATCGCAACATACTTTACCATAAAGGCGCAAAACTCCTTGCTACTTGCTTCTCAGTTTTATTGTGCGGTTGAGGTAGCTTTTCTTGCCTTTCACACGCAGGGTGATGTCGCCAGGGGTTTTGGTCGTTTGCACCACCACTACCAGTTGTCCGTGGAAGAGTTTCATCTGTGGCTCGGTCATCACTTGCAGCGAGGTGGCGTCGCCATTACATACCCCCCTGAAAGTGCCGGCACCCTCTACGGTGAATTGAAGGTCGTCGTCGGCATCGGGTAGGATGGTGCCGTTCTTGTCGATGAGGCTCACGGTGATAAATGCCAGGTCGTTGCCGTCGGCGCTAAGTGTGGTGCGGTCAGCATCAAGTTGCAGTCGATGCGGCTTGCCAGCTGTCTTGACGGTCTTCTCACCGGCTTTCTTGCCGTTCTCGTCATATACCACAACTTTTATCTCTCCAGGCTCATACACCACATCGCGCCAGCGCAGGCGGTAGCGATCGAGGCGTGTGGTTGGGTCTTTGGTTATCTTGCCCTGGCTCTTGCCGTTGACAAAAAGTTCGGCAGTGGGGTAGTCGGTGTAGCAATACACTGGTGTGACCAGGCCCTTGCGGTCGGGCCATGTCCAGTGTGGCAACAGGTGGATGGTGTGGCTATTCTTGTTCCAGTGACTGCGGTATAGGTAGTAGCGGTCCTTAGGCAGCCCGGCGAGATCCACGATGCCATAATAGCTGCTTCGTGATGGCCAGTAGGCGTCGTAGGGTGAAGGCTCTCCCAGGTAGTCGAAGCCTGTCCACACAAATTCTCCTATGGTCCAGTCGAAGTCGTCTTGCAGTCGCCAGTCGTCATCGGGGAGATTGCTCCACCAGGGGTGGTCGAGGTCGTAGCTGTTGCATTGCCCGTTAGGATATTCCTTGCCTATGCAGCATGTGTCGGGGAAGAAATACTGGCCGCGGCTGCTAACCGTCGATGTCGTCTCGCTGCCTAGCACAAAACCTTGAGGTAGCAGCTTGACGCAGTCCTCGTAGCGGTGCACGCGGTAGTTGAAGCCTGGCACATCGGCCTGTTGTGCGAAGCCACATTTAATGTCGGCATCGGGGTTGTCCATGCCACATGTCACCATGCGGGTGGTATCGAGTGAGTGACACCACTTCACTAGAGCGGCATATCGCTCGGCACCTTCCTCCTTCCATTGCTCGGGAATCTCGTTGCCCACGCTCCAGAGCACAATACTAGGGTGATTGCGGTGGTTCATGATGAGGTTGTAGATGTCTTTTTTCCACCACTCGTCCCAAAAGCGGTTGTAGCCGTTTTTCACCTTTGGGTCTTTCCAGCAGTCGAAGCTCTCGGCCATGACCATCAGCCCCAGGCTGTCGCACAGTTCCATCTGCCAGGTGGAGGGCATGTTGTGCGAGGTGCGAATGGCGTCGGCTCCCATGTCTTTCATTATCTTGAGTTGGCGTGCCATGGCGGCTTTATTGGCGGCGGCTCCTAATGGCCCCAGGTCGTGGTGCAGGCACACCCCCTTGAACTTGCGAGTCACTCCATTAAGCTGGAAGCCGTGCTCACGGCTGAAAGCTACGGTGCGCACGCCCAGGTTGTCGTTGCGCTCATCCACTATCTCATCGTTGAGAGCCACGGTGGAGTGGATTTTGTAGAGATAAGGCGACTCTGGCGACCACAGGTGTGCGTGAGGCATCATCAGCTCCATGCGGCAGTGGCCATCGGCTGCGATGCGTCGCTGGGTCTCTGCCACGACCTTGCCGTCGCGGTCGGTGATTTCTACTGTGACTACAGGGTGGTCGCCAACCACGCAGCCGTTGAGCTGGGAGTTGACGGCAACCCATGCGGTGTCGTTTTGCACCTTCATGGTGTGGATGTCGTGTCCCCAGGTGTCGAATGCCACGCGTCCGCTAGTGATGAGCTTGACGGGGCGGTAGAGTCCAGCGCCAGGATACCAGCGGCTACTTTCCTCTACATTCTTGAGATGCACTTCAAGGATTGCTGCTCTAGGCTTTTCTTTTAAGTAGGGCGTCAAGTCAACTCTGAAGGCGTTGTAGCCGTAGGCCCAGCGCCCTATCTCCTTGCCGTCGAGGTAGATTACTGGCTCGCTCATGGCACCGTCAAAGAGCAACTCGGCTCGCCCTGGAAGTGCTGGCAGCAGAATCTCGGTCTTGTATTGTCCTTCTCCAATCCATGGCAGTGCTCCTGAGCGCCCGCTGTGCTCGGTAGCCGTTTCCTCGCCATTTTCCTTGATGGCGACCACTTGCAGGTCCCATTTCTTGTCAAAGGGGCCGCTTATTGCCCAGTCATGAGGAATGTTCACTGCTTGCCAGCTGTTGCCGTCGCGGCTGAATTCCCAGTTAGTCAATTCAAGCGTTTTGGTCATTTGAGCGTTACCGCTCATTGCTATGATTGCTGCAGCAATCGATATTAGATGTCGTAGTTTCATGTTTAATGTGTTAATTTGATAAAAAACCATGGCGCCGCCATGGTTTAGTAAGCTATGTGGAATGATGCGAGGTCATTATTTTAAATAATCATCGACTAGCACGTTGATGATGTCTTTTGCCACCTCGCTTTTAAGTTTAGAAGGGTATTCCATCACCTTTCCATCGTTGGTGATAATGGTGATGACGTTGGTATCTACCTGGAAGCCTGCGTTTTTGTTCTGAAGAGAGTTAAGGACGATGAAGTCAAGGTTTTTGCGCTGGCATTTACCTGTGGCATTTTGTACCTCATTGTCGGTCTCAAGAGCAAAGCCTATTGTCACCTGTCCAGGACGTTTCTTCTGGCCTATGGCGCGAGCAATGTCGGGGTTCTTCTTGAGACGTATAACGGGTATTTCGTCTTTCTCACGCTTGATTTTGTGGTCGGTAACATTCTCCACAGCGTAGTCGGCAACGGCGGCACAAAGTATTGCCACGTCGCTCTTCTCGAACTCCTTGATTGCCGCATCGTGCATCTGTTGTGCGCTCATCACGTCGATGCGGGTGATTGCTGGCGACTCGGTCTTGAGGGCAACGGGGCCGGCGATCAGTGTCACCTCGGCACCACGTGCGGCGCACTCCTCGGCGATGGCAAAGCCCATCTTCCCTGATGAGAAATTGCCAATGAATCGCACTGGGTCAATCTTCTCGTAGGTGGGTCCGGCAGTAATCATTACTCGTTTCCCCGCCAAGTCCTGACCTTGCTCAAAGAAATGGTCAATCACCTCAAAAATCTTCTCTGGCTCTTCCATGCGTCCCTTGCCTATGAGGTGACTGGCAAGTTCGCCTGCGGCAGGCTCAATGATGTGGTTGCCATAGCTGCGCAGCAGCTCAAGGTTGTGGGTGGTGGTGGGGTGCTTGAACATGTCGAGGTCCATTGCTGGAGCCACAAAAACTGGAGCTTTTGCCGACAGATAGGTCGTCACAAGCATGTTGTCGGCCACGCCATGCGCCATCTTTGCGATGGTCGAAGCAGTAGCTGGCGCTATCACCATCGCGTCGGCCCAAAGGCCGAGGTCCACATGGCTGTTCCACTGGCCAGTGTTGGCAGTAAAGAACTCGCTGATAACGGGCTTGCCGCTAAGTGTAGAGAGTGTCACTGGCGTGATAAACTCCCTAGCGTTGGGTGTCATGATCACTTGCACGCTCGCGCCTGCTTTCACAAACAGTCGCACGAGCGACGCCGTCTTGTAGGCCGCTATGCCGCCAGTGATACCCACTATTATGTTCTTGCCTTTCAACATTCAAATAGATTTCAGATTTAAAATCCTTGCTCTTTATTTAAATTGTATAGTCCCTGTGCTGGTGCGCTGCTTCATCTTGATGTAAATCTCGCGCAGCACGTTCTTGGTGTCCTCGGCGAAGTCGCGGTTCTGGATCCAGTCGTAGTACTGAGGGGTCTTGGTGAGCACCTCTTCCACGCTCTCGCCCTTGTGTTGACCAAAGTTGAACACCACCACACCTTGCTCGTTGCGCACGAGGCGTCCCGCCAGGTCCACGTTGCGGTTTTGGCTCGAAAAGCTCGACAGGAATTCCACATTGTTTTGCAACTCGTCGCCATAGCGGTCGAGTTGTGCCTTGAGCACCTCGAGGGTGGCACGTGTGTCGGCATTTGCCGAGTGGGCATCCTTGAGATCCTTGCCGCAGTAGAACTTGTAAGCCGCTATCAGGTTGCGAGGCTCCATCTTGTGGAAAATAGTCTGCACATCAATAAACTTACACTTGTTAAAGTCAAACTTGATGCCAGCATTGAAAAACTCCTGCGAGAGCACAGGTATGTCAAAGCGGTTGCTGTTGAAGCCACCTATGTCGCAGCCCTCAAAAATTTGTGCTAGGCTTTTCGAAACTTGCTTGAAAGTGGGGCAGTCCTTCACGTCGTCGTCGGTGATGCCATGCACCGCGCTAGCTTGCTCGGGGATGTGCATCTCGGGGTTGAGGCGGCGTGTCTTCTCCTCCTCATGTCCATCAGGGAAAACCTTGATGATAGAAATCTCTACAATCTTGTCTTTAGTGATGTTGAGCCCAGTGGTCTCCAAGTCAAAGAAGATGATGGGGCGTTTTAAATTCAGCTGCATGAGAAATCAGTCTCTTAAAAAATAAAGCTATGAACAGTGAACTATAAAATCATCATGCCATCACCATCATTGGCATCAGCAGCACGAGCAGGTCTTCATTCTCGCGTTGCTCGGCGGGCTTGAAGATGCCGGCGCGAGAGGGATCCATCAGTTCTACTGTCACCATGTCGTGGCCAATGTTGTTGAGCACGTCGATGATGTTGTCGTCGTTAAAGCCAATGAGCATCTCAGTGCCGTTGTAGTCGCATGCAACAACCTCCTCGCTCGACTTTGAGAAGTCGATGTCCTGTGTGGAGAGGTGAATCTGGTTCTCCTTGAGGTCAAACTTCACGAGTCCGCCAGGGCTGGCAGTTACCGACACGCGCTTGATGGCAGTGAGCATGGTCATGCGGTCGATGGTGAGCGTGTATTGGTTGTCCTGTGGAATTACCGAGTTGTAGTTGGGATAGCGCCCGTTCACAAAGCGGCACGACATGGTGTATTCTTCACTCTCGAATGTAGCACTCTTTGAGTCGATGGTGATGCGCACGTCGCCCTCTTGCTTGTCGAGGATGCTGGCAAGGATGGTGGCAGGCTTGGTGGGCAAGATGAACGACTGCTCCAGGCCAGTGTTCAGGTTCAACTCACGGAAGCGCACCAGCTTGTGGGTGTCGGTAGAGACGAAGGCGATCTCGTCGGGCTTTATGTCCCAGTAGATACCCATCATCATGGGGCGCAGCGACTCGGTGCCAACGGCAAATACCGTCTGCTGGATGCCGCGTGCCACTTTCTCGGCGGGAATGACAAAGGTCTTCTGCTCCTCTTCGCTCTGGGCTTTGGTGGGGAACTCGTTGCCGTTGATGCCAATGAAGTTGAATTGACCATTAAGATAGTCGATGTTGATGGCAAGGTTCTGGTCATTGATGTCGAATGCCAAGCCCTGATCGGGGATCTCCTTGAGCATGTCAAGTAGCTCTTTCACGCCAGCGGCAAATTTGCCACTTCCCTCGGCGTTAGTCACTTCTACCCTTGTTGTGAGCGTTGTTTCTTGGTCGCTAGCGGTAATAACCAGCGTGTTACCGCTTAGGTTGAACAGGAAATTGTCGAGAATGGTAATCGTGTTCTTTGAGTTGACCACTTTGCTCACAGCCTGCAAGTGAGTGAATAACAGTTTGCTTTGAATGTTGAATTTCATCGTCGTTATTATTTTTTAGTGTTTTGATTTTTCGTGCATTGTAATTTAACTTACAAAATTACAAATTATTTTTCAATTATTAATGTGTAAATGAAAAAAACTGCTATTAAGTTATCAACATCATTTAAAAATGCGATTTAGATTGAAAAAAACGACATTTTTCTTGCAGGATTTAAAACTTCGTTGTAACTTTGCACCCGCAAAACGAGGCGTCAGTGGCTAAAGGCGTGCTTGACAAGTGCAGTACACGTGATTTAGCAACTGATAATTTCGGAAAGATGGTAGAGTGGTCGATTACACCGGTCTTGAAAACCGGCGTGCCGAGAGGCACCGGGGGTTCGAATCCCTCTCTTTCCGCAAAACATTAATGCTGGTTGAGTTTTCTCAACCAGTTTTTTATTTTGGGTTGCATCAAGTTTACTTGAATGAGAACTAAAAATAAAAAACTGATAAGCACAAAGTGCCAGCCTTAATGCTTTAGCATCCCCCGCGGGAGCGCAAGGGATGCACGCAGTGAATCCCTCTTTTTCCGCATCTTATCTCATCATTTTCCGCCTTGCCCAGAGCCACCCTCGAGGTCATTGTTCTCAATGGTCTTGTTGGTTTGCTTCACGTTAGCCTTGAGGGATCCAAAACGGAAGGTCACAGTGAGCCTGAATTCGCGTAAAAACTGCCAATAGCGGTCAGAGCCTGTGTAGTCGCCATGGGTAGTGTACATGGTAATTTTATTGAACTTACTGGCATTGAAGAGGTTTGCAGTGCTCAAGTTCACTGTTAGGCGGTCTTCTTTGAGGAATGAGCGCTGTAAGCTAAAGTTATAATACATAGTGCCTGTGTGGTGGCCATAGAGTCCAACAATGCCACCACTGCGGCCGCTCAAGGTTGCAGCAAATCGCAACTTCCATGGCAACTGCTGATTGAGTTGTGCATAGTAGAACGCAACCCATCGTTTGTTTTTCAAATTGAGGTCACTGCTCTCATAGTTGTAATGCCCCACGCTGCCATTGAGTGTGAAACTTGTGGTTGGGCCAATCGCCCACTGCATGAAACCACTCAGGTTAAAGTATCGAATCTTGAGAGTGTTGGCGTAGGTTGAAACCAGCACATCGCCGTCGGTGTACTGAATGCCAGTTATGCGGTTGTTGCTGAGCGAGATGCTTGGAGTAAGGCTGAATGTGAGCTTGCTGCCAATCTTCATGTAGGTCATACTAATTGAATGGTTGAGCGAGCTGCCGAGGTGAGGATTACCAAACTTGCGGCTTGTGGGATCTTCCTCAACTGCAGGATTCAGATAGCTGATACCAGGGCGACGGATGCTTGTAGAGTAGTTAATCTTGAGGCTATGTGCATCGTTGAACTTATATCGCATACTCAAGTCGGGTACCCAGTCATTCAAGTTGCGGTGATAGTTGTCCTGCACGCCGTCGGGGAACTCAGCATTGAGGCGGCTATACTCATAGCGCAGTCCAGCCCGGGCCGCCCAATTGTTCTTACTGAAACGGTAACTCAAGTAGGCGGCTGCCACATGGGTGCGATGGTTGAAGAGCGTGGTATTATCCATCTCGGGCGCACCATGAAATTCAAAAGTGCCTTCGCTCGTATTGAAGCGGTTGATGTACTTCAATCCTGTCTCAATAGTGTGATACTTAGCAAATGGGCGAGTCCAGTCGAGTTGGAAGGTGTGCTCGGCAAAGGTCTCTTTGGTGTCGGTGGTTTGTCCAGTGTAGGGGAACGGACAATTGAGCATATCGCTGAATGAACTGATGCTCTTTAGATTATTATGACTGGTAGAGAGCATGTAGCTGAGTGTCAACATTTCCCCAGGATTGCTCATCGTGTGCTGGTAGTCGATACGGCCATGCAGGTCATAGGAACCACTCTTGGGGACACAACCTGTAGTTGTGTACTTATACAAGATGTTTCCATCACGGTCGGTCATGCGAGCGTTATTGAGACCATCGGAACGATGGTCATAATAGTAGCCGCCAAACGAGAGAGAAACAAGATTCAATGTGTCTGGCTCCCAGCTGGCACTGAGGTTGCCATAGTGGAAATTGAAAGAGCCGCGAGTTTCGTTGTGGCTATGCAATAAGTTGCCAGTGGTGGCATAGGTGTGCTCGCTCTCCATGATATTGTGGTCATAATGGCGATTCTTATTAGTGTAACCATAGTTTACCGAGGCGACCACTTTTCCAATTTGTGTAACGATGTTGGTATTACCATTAGGGCTACCGGTGTTATCGACCGACAGACTTACTGTACCCATCACACCCTGCATCAGTGAACCACTGCCGCCCACAGTCACGATGTTAAGAATGGCCTCAGTGCCCTCAGCGTCATATTTTGCTCCAGGGTCGGTAATAACTTCTATCTTCTTGATGGAGCTGGCTGGAATTGCCTTGAGAACGTCTTTCATGTTTTGGCCGCTCAGTGCAGGATCGGGATGGCCGTTGCGATACACCTTGAACGACGATGACCCTTTAACTAAAATATCGTCTTTACCATCAACCGAGACCATTGGCACCTTCTTTAGCATGTCGAGCACGTTGCTGGTGCGACTGTCGGCATCGGCTTGCACGTCGTAGGTGAGGCGATCAATCTCGGAGGTCACAAGTTGGCGTTGGGCTATAACAGTCACTTCTTTGAGCATCGTTGATTCAGTATTGAGAACTATTGTGCCAAGTTTTGCAACAGGCGACGATGCACTAATCTCAAAGTTTCGGCTTTGTGGTGTCATGCCCACAAAATGCACGCGCATCAAGTAACTGCCAGGACTTGCGAGTTTGTGGTCGACCTTGCCGAAGGCGTCGCTCACTCCGCTGCTCACTACCGTAGTTGTGTCACTAGTATTATAGATGTAAATTGTGGCAAAGGGAACACCTTCGCCATTGCTGTCATCCACTTGACATTGCACACCATATTGCTGCGCCATCGCACCAAAGGCACACACCACAAGCATTAAGAAGGTAGCAATTTTCTTTTCCATAGTCTTTGGGTTTATATTATTCTATGTGCAAATATAGAAAGGTCTTTTTGAGTTAGACGCACACTAAAGTGTGAATGTTGCAGCTGTAAAGCAATAAATAATCATTTTCACACTTTAGGGTGTTAAAATGATTTCATGATGGCGCCGTTAATGACGGGATTGAACTGCACATCGCTGCGGTCGGTATTCTTGCCGAAATTGAAAGTGTAGGTTACCTTAAGGCTTATGCTGCGGCCTTATTTTGTTTACCATTTCATTGATGTTCATCATTTCAACGATGCAGAATGCAATTATCAATGAGGTCAGTAGCATGGAAATCAGGCGACTGTTTTGCTCAATTAACATCAGCGGATAGAAATTGATGCCAAAAGAAAACAAAGGCACATCAGACGGTGTTGTCAGGATGATAGCAAAAATGACACTGCCGAAAATGATACCTGCCACGAATGCTGCAACTACTGCCATTCGGTAATGGCGTATCTGGTTTGTCTGTGCCTGTTTGATTTCATCAATCATTTTGAGTTTCCTATCAAGTCGTTGGTTGAACAAATTGCTGTCGGCCAGCGTTGGGTGGAAACTGTCAAACAGTTCTTGTAGTCTTATGTCGTCATTCATCTTTCAAAAGGTTTTTAAGTTTGACTCTGCCTCGCGAGAGTTGCTTCTTCACGGCATCCTCAGTTGCGTCTACAATATCAGCTATTTCCTTGATGGAATATCCTTTAAGATAGAAGAGCAATATGGCCGTGCGTTCTTTGGGTGGTAGTTTTTCCAATGCCATGTAAAGTGGCTGGTAGCGAAAATCGCGGTCAGCATCGAAGGTGGCATCAACGTGTTTTTCGAGCGTTTCCAATGATTGCAGTGTTCGGCGGCAGCGGTTTGTGTCGATAAACAGGTTGTAGGCGATGCGGTAAAGCCATGTTGTGCCCTCGTATTTGGAAATAGATAGATATGCCTTCAGCAGTGCATTCTGTGCGATGTCGTCTGCCTCATCTCGATTGCCACAGCAGAGTGCGAGCAGAAAACGTCTGAGCCGTTCCTGCTCGATATTAATAATCTCTATGAATTGCTCGCGGGTCACGCCTGGTTTCTGGATTCGGCCTCAATCTCTTGCTTCAGTACCCTTAGCCCCACAAAGTAATTGATAAGGAAAGCAAGCCCAACACCCAATGACGGTACTGCGGCGAAAGAAAGGCCAATGAACAAGTCGGCATTAACTTCGTCAATGACCATTCCGTATATTGCCAGGGCAGCATATATGCACAAACCAAAAAAGGTGAAGCAGCAGCCACACAGCAACCTGTCAAGTAGCCTCTCTTTAATGCTTCGGCTCGGTGGGTTCATCTTCTTGAAGAACGCTTCCAAATCCACATCAGAGTTCTTTTCAATTGCGGCCAGCGCAATTTGGGCGCGTTTATTAGTGGCGTTTGTCTTTGTACGTGCTACAATTGCCACGATGATAATTGGAAGCACAACAAAAAATCCTAAAAAGACAATCATTTCACCAAATTTCATGATTACTAATTTTTATGTTACACAATGATTTTGTTATCTCTTTTGAACTCGCTCATATATATAACGAACAAGTAAGACAAAAAGTGACATGAAAATGCTTCCAATGGGTGAATGTTGCAGCAATTTTGAGAAAAAAGTCAACTTTCACACTTTAGGGTGTTACAATGATTTCATGATGGCGCTGTTAATGACGGGGTTGAACTGCACATCGCTGTGGTCGGTCTTCTTGCCGAAATTGAAAGTGTAGGTTACCTTAAGGTTTACGCTGCGGCCTGCTGTTTCGTTCATGCGCCAGCGGTCCATGTCGTAACAACCATAGTCCATCCACTCGTGGCTCTTGTAGTAACGGTTGAAGGGATTGTTAAGCCGTAACTCCACGCTCCAGCCATTATGGTTCCATCCCGCAAGGAAGTCCAGCATCATAGGGTCATGCACCAGAAACGGCTCGCGTATGTCGAGTTGCGTAGATGGGGTTTTGAAATTTGCGCTAAATTTAAAGTCTCCCTGTAGCCAAGTCACGTTGGCACGTCCGCGCACGATGGTCCGCGACAGGTCATACACATCACCGCGCACGGCGTTGTATTCGCCTATACCAGTTAGGCTCACACGCAGACGGTCGCTCAATGCGCTAAATGACCAACTCGCACTGAGCATGTTGCCGTAGAAGTTACCGTCATTCAGTTTTTTGTCATAGATGACAGACGGGTCAGCATAGTATTTATGCACGATGTTGTTGAAGTAGATGTAGCTCATATAGGAGATCGCCAGTGAATGCTTGCCCCACTGCTTGCTAAGCGATAACGTGTTGCTCAACACCCTTAGAGGCTCAATGTCGGGGTTCCCCTGTGTGGCCTCGAAGAACGATACGGGCAGCGTCATACTGTTCTTGTTGCTAGGGTCGAAAAGCGTGTGGGTCAGCACGCCGTTTAACGAAAGCGACAGTTCTTCACGTGGAGCGTAGGTGCCGCCATAGTAGGCGATGGGACTGCAATAGTTGTAGTGCTTGCCTCCTAGCGACACTGCCGAGTTTGACACGCCAGCTGTGGCATACCACGACAGACTGCCAGCCGAACGGCTGAGCTGCAGCATAGCAGTTGTGACGTTGGTGACCAAGTGCTGATAGCCGGTTGAGGTGCCGCTATAGTGGTCCTTGTAGTTGGTGAGCACATGTCCTGTCATAAGCATAAACATCAGTTGATTGGTAAACGTCTTGAAGTAACGTCCCTGCCCAGCCAGTGCGAAGTTGTCCTCCTTAACGTGCGATGTCACTGTGTTCTGGCCGGTTTCTTCATACAAGCTGTGATAGGTGTTGTGACCGTAGCTACCGCTAGCGACAAATTGTATAATCTGGTTGGACGGCAACCACTTGGTATATTCAAGAAAGATATTGGGCGACAGAGCCTTGCTGTTCGCGTGACGATGCATAGATGTTGTGTCGTTGAGATAAATAACAGCTGTTGTCATGTCATGGGTCGGCATGGTTGATGCATCCAAGCCGAGGGTAAGGTTAAAGCGGTGAGCATCGCCTTTGTTGTTCAACTCAAAGCGTACATCTTCGTTGTGGTGGCGAGTGAGTGCGTGATCAGGGTTGTAGTAGCGAGTCAACTGATAGCCGTTAGTAAAGGTATAGAGCCCCGACTCCTCAACATAACTATGGTCGCGGTCCCATTTGCTCATGGCAGCCAGCCGTAGTTTGGTCTTGCCGCGGGTGTAATCGACAGCTGCCACATATTCGCCTCGCTGATAAATGAACCCCTCGTCGGCAGAGAGATAGACGTTGCCACCCGAGTTGCGGACTATGTAGTTGAGCACTGCCGCTTTGCCGGCCCATTTGCCCGATGGGGCTCGCAAATACTCCATTTTGACCACATCTTGTGCCTGTAGCATGGCCACATCCTCGGCGCGAGCTACCACGCCATTGATGCACAATACCGCCTCAGCGCCAGTGTGTGTGGTAACTGATTTCTCCTGTGGCGACACTATCAGTCCTGCAATGCCCATCAGTCCCGTTAGATCCAGCGCGTTTGCAGAGTGCTTGCGCAGAGATGCCGTAGGCATGAGAATGACCTTGTCGGCCGTCTCAATCCGCTCCTTGGCCTTTACAATTATCTCGGGCAAAGTATCAGTCATCACGCTATCACGTTGAGTTGAAAAGTCTTGAGCCGAAACACTTAAATCGAAGGCGCATACCATGAGCATTAAGAAGGTAACAATTCTCTTTTCCATAGTCTTTGGGTTTATATTATTCTATGTGCAAATATAGAAAGGTCTTTTTGAATTAGACGCACACTAAGTGTGAATGTTGCAGCAATTTTGAGAAAAAAGTCAACTTTCACACTTTAGGTTGTGAAAATGGCTGAATGATTGGAAATGTTTTGTAAATTTGCAATCACAAAACTATCCATTATGGTAAAAATCGAGGACTTCTTTTTTGAAGAGAATAGCGTGAGTGAGCTTAATGATGAGCGATATTCTTACGTTGAGATGCTAAAACGTGCCGTTGATGCAATGGCTAATGCCACCTATCAAAGCATATATGTGATTGACTATTTTAAGCGCGAATTTCTTCACGTAGCAAGTAACCCACTATTTCTTGGTGGTCACACAGCAGAGCAGATGAAGAAGTTGGGTTATCAGTTTTATATTGAGCATGTGCCTGAAGATGAGCAAGCAATGTTGCTTGAAATCAATTCTGCCGGATTCAAGAAGTTCAACGAAATCCCCTTTGAAGAACGTGATGGTTTTTTCATAAGTTATGACTTCCATATTGAGGATGGCGAAAACTGTTTTCTTATACCTAAAATCCGCAACTATCATCCAATACACGATTAAGGGTAGATTTATGAGTCGTTAGTAGCAGCTTTCAGTAAAAAGCAACAGCACAACATCAAT